>CAYVJQ010000052.1:0-24579 GCA_964451725.1 uncultured Nannocystaceae bacterium
GGTCTAGGAGCTCGTCGCGCAGTGGCGGCGTGGCGGTGTGGCGCTCATTCGCCGAGCACGTCGGTCAGCAGCGTGCGGGCCCGGTGGAGGTCCCGATACTCCTCGCTGCGGTTTTGGCCGTCGAGCTCGAGGTCCTGGGCGCGCACGTTCCAGTTGCGGTTCAGAGGCTTGAGCTCGGCCTTGACGCCCGTGTCGAGGTTGGCGACATCGGCCAGGAGCGGGGCGACCCAGCTGTCGTAGACGGCAGGCATGTCGTGGCGCAGGGCCACGAGGGCATCGGCGGCCGGGAGCAAGCCTGCGCCCAGGGGCAGGCTTCGGTCCTCGCGGATCCGGAGCTCGTAGTTGCGCGAGCCGTCCCGCTCGACGGCCAGGATGATCCCCCGAGCCAGGCCGAGGGCCAGACCGATCACCGAGACCCTTCGCTGGGCCTCCACCGACTCGAGCTCCGCGCGCCGGTCGACCGGGTCGAGATCGGGGAGCGCCTCCCAGTGGTGGTCGATGTGCAGCGGCCAGGCCTTCTCGCGCTGGCTCTGGAACCGGCGGTAGGCGGCCTTCATGTCCTCGTTGATGTGCGGGAAGCAGTACAGAGGGACCCCGAGGATCGAGCGATAGAACACGATCCGGTGCGAGTCGGGCCAATCGATCTCCTGGGACTCCTCGCCCGTGGCCTCGCGGTAGACCTCGTGGAAGGGCCCCGACTGGAGCGAGCTGTGCATGCCCACCAAGAGCATGTTCGGGTGCTTGATGCCCCCGCGCATCTCGGGTTGGTAGCGGCACAGGGGCTGGGCCTTGTTGATGGCCAGATCGATCTTGCGCCGGGCGTAGGTGCGGACCTTCTCGTCCCGCCACAGCGCCGCTGGATCGAGGGGCCGGTCGGCGAGGTGATCGATGGGCGGTCGGTCGGCACCCTCGCTGTGGCGCCCGTAGTAGGCGGCCTCGAGCGCCATGGCATCGTCGATGCGCAGGCCCACGCGCCGGCTCGGATCGTCGGCCGTGGGATCGCCGATGATCTCGGGCCCGAGCTGGGTCTTGGCCATAGCGACCAGGCGATCGACGATGTCCTGGACGATCTCGCGGGCGTCGGGCCTGACCGTGACCCCGCGTTCGTCGAAGCGCGGTCGCAGGGCCTCGCGCAGGGCCACGAGCACCGCGTCTTGGTTCTGGAGCTCGGGGCGGCTCTCGATCTGGTCGGTGTAGTACCAGCTCCAAAACCGCATCCGGGCCGAGGGATGCTGGAGCAGCTCGACATCCAGGGCGTACTCGTTGGCCTCGCTGTGCAGGCCCTCGACGCCGCCGTCGAACTCGTAGCGGCGGGCGGTCTCCTCGAGGTTGCGGGCCAGGCGACCGGCCGAGGCCTCGATGTCGCGGAAGGTCCGGCGCAGGTGTTCGGCGGCCCGACCCAGGCCGCTCAAAACCTCGAGCATCGCCGACTTGACCAGCCACGCGCGGATCTTGTCGACGTAGTCGTTGAACAGGCTCACGGCCCGATCCCGGGCGGCCTCGAAGTCCTTGTCCTTGCGGGTCAGGAGCTTGTCCCAGCCGCCGTAGGTCCGCTTGATCTCCGCGGCCTGGGTGTTCATCTCCCCGCGGAAGCGGCCCTCGCTGCTGAGGTCGCTCTCGGCCTGGAGACGCTGAACCTGGGCGCGCAGCTCGTCGATGGCCGTGGGTGCGAGCGGCCCATCGCTGGCTTCCCGGAAGGTGATCAACACGTTGCGCTGCTCGTAGAGGTTGAGCTCCGGGGCCTGGTCGGGCCCGGCCTCGGCCAAGAACTCGGTCCACCAGTCGCCGGTGGCGATCCGGTCGAGCTGAAGCTGGAGCTGCTGCTCGATGCTCTCCCGGGACTCTGCGACCTGGCGCTGGAGCGCATTGAGGCTGGCCGCGGGGGTCCAGGACCCATCCAAGATCCGGTCGGCAGAGATCTCGCGTACACACGCAGTCTGGTCGCGCAGGTCGGTCTGGAGCTTCTCGCAGGCAGCCTGGAATTTACTTCCGGCCATCTCCGGGAGCTGGGCCATGCGCTGCCAGACCCCGCCCTCGACGTCCTGTTGGCTGGCCAACAGACGGATCTTGCTGGAGAAGGCGTCGTCGATGCGCTGGGCTTTGGCGTCGTCGGAGAGCTGGGTGAACTCCTCGGGGTTGATCGCAAAACGCTTGAACTGCTCGCGCTGTTTTGGCGAGATCAAAGCCGGGTCGTCCAGCAGGACGTAGCGGCGCACGGCCGTGGCGGCGTAGCGCCGGCCGCAGTACTCGAGCAGGTCGGCCCGGGGCAGGACCATCACCGAAGAGCCCAGGGTCCCATAGAAGGCCGAGTAGCCGTCTTTTCGCTCCCACAGGGCGTCGGGGAAGAGGCGCCGGTTCTCCTTGGTGTAGTTGTCGTAGTCGGCCTGCTGGTCGCCGATGATGGGCGAGAAGATCTGCACGTAGGTGGCGTCGGCGAGAGCTTCACCGACGTCGTCGAGGCTGAAGGTCTGGGGTCGGTCGACGACGTAGACCAGGTCGTAGGGGCGCCGAGTGACCGTCGTCTTGTGTTTGTTGCGGGGGTCGTAGTGGAAGGTCTGCTCGTCCACCGGATGCTGGGTGTCGAGCTTCATCAGGTGCTCGAGCTCTTTGAGGGCGGCGTAGCCGTTGGCGTAGACCCCGTCTCGGTTCATGCCGACCACGCTCTCGAAGGCCTCGGGCAAGATGGCGAAGCCGATCATGCGAGCCGAGCGATCGTCGAGGATGTCGCGCATGAGGTAGGCGAAGGGCAGGAACCCGCCCGACCCCGTGCCTCCGGCGACCGAGAAGTAGACGAACACCTGGATCGACGCCTGTTGGTGGCGCATGCCGTGGGCGTGGCTGCGCAGCTCCTGGGCCGTGGACTGGAGCTTGCGGACCATGTCGGCGGCCTCGATCGCCCGGAACATGCTCATTCGGCTCTCGATGCGGATCTGGCCGGCACCAGCGCCGCTCTCTTCGCGGAATTGGTACCAGTCGTGGACCCACTGGGTGAAGTAGGAGTCGGCGTCGGCGAAGCTCTCGCCCCGGCGCAGGTTGGAGTAGGCGACCTTGTCGAAGTCGCTGATCAAGATCGTCTCGTCGACCTTGCCGAAGTCGCCCGTGCCCTTGCGCAGCCGGGCCAGGTCGGCGTCGTTGGTGTCGATGCCGATGAAGCGGACGAGGTTGCGGTACTGGAGCTCGAAGTCGTTCGACGCCCGCAGGCGCTTGGCGATGCGCCCGACGGCGCGGCCCCCCGAGCCGCCGAGTCCGACGAAGAGGGTGGGGGTGACTTCACCTGGCATGATCCTGATCGGCATCGTCGTGTCCTGATTGTGTGTGGGGGGGCGAGCGCCCGGCGGCTGGAGTGCCCGCGGGCGGTGCCCGGGGGTCTAGTGTCGCGCGGGGGCGTAGAGATCGAGAAAAACGGAAGCGGAGGGAGAGAGGAAAGCGAGGGGGGAGGGGAAAGCGAGGGGGGAGGGGAAAGCGAGGGGGGAGGGGAAAGCGAGGGGGGAAGGGCGAGAGGGCGAGGCTCAGCGTCGGAACATCAGGTAGGTGTCGTCTCGGCGCAGGGTCACGCTGGAGCCGATGGGGTGCTCCCCGGGGCTCAGCAGGGTCCACCCGCTCGACTCGCGGAACCCTTCCACGCCCTCGGCGTCGACCACCAAGGTCGCGTTGCCGTGGTCGCGGGCCTCGATGCGGGCGTCGTCGCCGAGCCCGCGCAGGCTGGGCAGGGCGGCCTTGGGTCCACCGAGGTGCAGGGTCGCCGGCTTGTAGAATCCTCGTTTGCTCGGGTCGAGAGACCGGACGAGACGCCAGTCTTCGTCGCCCTCGCCGACTTTGACCAGGGCCTTGTGGCTCTCGGCGCGGGCGAGCACGGCGGTCTCCCCGAACTTTGCCGGCGAGCTGAATCCGCGGAGCAGCCAGATCAGGAGCCCCAGGCTCAGGGCTGCGGCCGTCCACTTGGCGATCCGCTTGCCCGGGCAGACCCAGAAGCTGGGCTTGGTCACGGTCACGGTCACGGGCACGGCCAGGCTCGGACCACCCGCTGCGTCGCGCACGTGGAGGATGAAGTCGTAGCCACCGGCGCCGCAGCAGTCGCTCGCCGAGAGCTCGAGCTCGACCGTGGCTACGCCGCCGGCCGCCCCCGCGAGTCGGCGCTCGTGTGTACTGAGCTCGACCTCGAGATCGCCCTCGAGGGCCGCCGCCGCGTCCGGATCGTCGGGGTCCGGCTCGAGCTCGAGCTCGACCTTGGCGTTGACCGGGCTCGGGAATTGGAGCGTCGCGGTGGCCGCTCGGCCGCCGGTGACCTCCGCGGTCTGGGCCTCGATGACCGCGTGGCGCAAGGTCACCGCGATCGGGACCCGGCGCTTGCCGACCGCCTCGGCCGCGCCCACCCCCACGACCACGACCTCGAGGGCGACCGGGAGCTCGCCGACACTCTCGCTGAGCAGGGGACAGAAGCTCGCCGCGTAGATCTCGACCTGGATCGAGAATGGATCTTGGAGGGTGACGGTGGCCGGCGTGGCGACGCAGCGCAGGCACGCGAGCTCGCCGCTGAGCAGCTCGTCCCGGCCCGCGTCCCCGGATACGCGGCAGCCGACCTCGGCCTCGCTGCCCTCGGGGAAGCTGCCCGAATACTCGAGGGTCAGCAGAGTCGGGAGGGCCTGGGGCAGCACGCCGAGGTCCAGAGCATCGATGGGCACATCGGGAGAGTCGGCCCGGGCGACCGAAGTGATCCCGAAGGCCAGCGATTGCACGGACCGCCGGGCGACGACCGGCTCGACCAGGGCGCCGCCGTAGGCCCGAAACCAGCGCTCGTGCCGGCCCTCCGCGAACACGCCGAGCTGGGCGTTGAAGGTTCCGTCGGCGGCCGGCTGCATCACCGTGGGGGTCGAGCAGGCCTGGTCTTCACAGAGCTCGAGGTCGAAGCCGAAGGACCGGACCGGGTGGATGGTCGCGCCCCGGTCTCCGACCAGCCGGGCCCAGGCGCAGGCCGGCTGGCCCGAGCGGACGGCCCGCTCACGGGTCCAGGGTAAAGGCGGCCGCCGGCTGGTCTCTGCCTTGGTCCCCTCGGTCCCCTCGGTCTCGTCAGGGGCGGGACAGGGGCCGACCACGGCCTCGACCTGGAGCGCACCGTAGCTGGGGATCGCCAGTACCTCGACACCGACGGCCTCCATGGCCTGGACCGAGAACGGGCGCTCGCGCGGGCCGACCTTGGCCGAGCGCATGCTCCAGCCGTAGTCCGGGTGGCTGAAGGTCGGCCCCCCGACGATCGGATCCGCGTTCGAGTCGGCCGCGATGTCGGCCAGGCCGAGCTTGATCGGGCTCTCACCTCCGGTGCTGATGGCCAACACCCGCAGCTCTCGGGCCCCCGCGAAGCTGCGCCCCGAGTTGCTGCCCGAATCGCCCCCCAGATCACCAAAGTGGAGCCCGCGGGAGAACGACAGGACCTCGGCGAAGGCCCGAAGCAGGGCGCGGGCATTGAAGTCGACGGCGGCCGGTGTGGTCCAGCCGGTCCCGGTCGCATACGCGAGCAGGGCCGGGTCGACCCCGTCCCGCTTGCCTGTTCCGCTGCTCTTGGTCAGCAGGGCGAAGCGGAACCGGCCGTCGGCGTAGCTGCTCAGACCCTCGAGCCAGCGCGCGGCGGGCTCGATTTTTGGGCCTCTGCATTCTCCGTCGGTGAGCAGGAGCAGGGTCTGGGGGGTCCCGGCTCGACCGACCGACTCGAGGATTTTTTGAGCCCCGGCGAGCGCCTCCCGACAGGGGGTACCGCCGCCGTGGTGAGCCATGAGCTCGAGGCGCTCGCCGGTCAGGGTTCGCTCGCCCTCGGGTCCGTCCCGGGGCGAGAGCAGCTCGCCGGGCGAGACGAAACGGGCGCGATCGATCTCGCCGCTGGCCAGCTGGTTGAGGCCGACGATCATCACCTGATCACGCTCGCCGAGGGCCCCGGCCAGGGCCAGGGAGGCCATCATGACCAGGCGCGAAGGATCGCTCTTGTCCATGCTGAGCGAGTCGTCGATGACGACCAGGTACTGACCCCAACTCTCGGCCCGGGCTGTGCCCGCGCAGCCGAGCCAGAGCAGGACAGCCAGCAGGGTCCCGAGCAGCCCGCGGCGAGACCCTGTGTTTCGCTGTATTCGCAGGCCTTGTCGATGGCCGCGTGCCCGAGACTCGTCGCCGGCACGGTTCATCGTGGCGCCGGCGCCTCGCTCTCCATCTCGGGGCCGGCGCGAGGCGCCAGGACGGGCAGCCGGCCGGAACGACGGGCGGCAGAGGGGACGGCGGGTGTCGAGGCTGGCGTGCACGGGGTCGAGAGCTGGGGCTGGAGCTCCCTACAGGGTCGGATGGTTTCGGGGCCCGCGCAAGCATGGAGCGGCCCAGGGGCGGCCACTCAGTGGTGTCTCTCGTCTGTACGGCTCGGGTGGCCGGGGAGCTGGCCGGGTTCGCTGTTGGCGTCCGGCCGCCGGCTCGGGCAGACTCGAACACGGATGGGGGAGCGGGAGTGGAAGAAGGGGTTGCCGGTTGTCGGGCGGGGGGTCTCCGACACGCTGAAAGTGGGACTGTCGAAGCGAGAGAGCGCCGACCTGGTGTTTGCGGTGACCGGGCACATCGGCTCGGGAGCGTCCTACGTCGCGTCGGCGCTCGCAGAGACCTCGAGAGGGCACGCGTTCACGACCCACTCTATTCGATTGTCGGAGTTGCTCGCCGAGCAGCGAGGGTTGGAGGCGGGGAAGCGCACCGCAGACAGCTGCAGCGAGTTGCAGGACGCGGGTGACGGACTGAGGAGAGAGCATGGGACGGGCTTCGTCGCGGGTCTCGGAATTCGTAGAGTAAGGGCGCTGAGGGAAGCTCAAAGCGACCCTGGGAGGGTCTTCATACTCGACTCGATCAAACATCCGAGTGAGGTCGAGGTGCTGCGGAAAGTCTATGGATCGAGCTTCTACCTGATCGGCGTCGTCTGTGGCGAAGACACACGTAGACAGCGACTGCGGCTCAAATTCAAGGGTGAGAACGATCCCGAGGTCATTGGTGCGATCATGGATCGAGACCGACGGGGCGACGTGAAACACGGACAGCAAGTCGGGAAGACTCTGGAGCTGTCGGACTTCTTTGTGGCCAATCGAGAGGACACGAAACCGGCCGTGTTGGGCGACTCGCTCGCGCGTTTTCTCAACGCCGTGACCGGGAGTGAGATTGTCCGGCCGACACGAGACGAACAGGGCATGCAGGTCGCGTGGGCGGCCTCGCTGCGCTCGGCTTGCCTGTCCCGGCAGGTGGGCGCTGCGATCTTGGGGCCTCGGGGTGATGTCGTGGCCAGCGGGGCGAACGATCCTCCTCGTCCTGGTGGCGGCCTGTACTCCGAGGGTTCCGAGCCCGACAAGCGATGTTTCAACTGGGAGAGACGATGCCGGAACGACCAAAAGAAGCAGGAGATCTATGAGGCGATTTACGCTCGCCTCGACCAGTTGGAGCTGCTCGCCAGGGGGACCTCGAAGGCCGATCTCGAAGCTGCGCTCCTCCAGACGCCGGTGCGCGATCTGATCGAGTTTTCGCGGGCCGTGCACGCCGAGATGGACGCGATTTTGTCGGTCGCGCGGAGCGGACAGGCGCTTCCCTCCGGGAGTACCCTCTACTGCACGACCTACCCCTGTCACAGCTGTGCGCGCCATATCGTGGCGGCGGGCTTGAGCAGGGTCGTGTACATCGAGCCCTACGAAAAAAGCCTGGCGATCGAGCTGCACGCCGACGCCATCCGTGACGCGTCCGTCGCGGAGGTCGGTCTCGAACCTGGACAGGACAAGCAGGACGAGCGCGTTGTGTTCGAACTGTTCAGCGGGGTCGCGCCGCGGCGCTACGCGGCCCTGTTCGAGGGTCGCCAAAACCTCAAGGACGACGCGGGGCACGCTGTCCCGCCGGCAGATATGCCGGTGCACGTGGATCCGGTGCTGACGGGCAGCTACCTCGATCTTGAGAATCTAGTGGCTGAGAGCGTCACTTCTAGGCTAGAAAAGTCTTCATCCGATGCGTGACGACGAGCCAAGACTGCGGGCCCTCGAGGGTGGAGGAGTCCGGCGGACCCCTCCCCGCTCGCTGCTTTCGCCAGTCCGAGACTCGCCTAGTGCTCCGTCTGCGGTCGGGGCACAGCTGTCTCTCCCGACCCTCGATCCCGCTCTGCCCGGGCTCATACTCGCCAGCCTCGCCGGCTTGGCGGAGGTCGGTCTCGTCTGGGCGCTCCAAAACCACCACATTCGGACTGTGGTCGACCTCAGGCTCGCGCCCTCGTTTCGGCGTTTGAACCTGCGTTATGAGTCGTTTTGCGCGGTGCTGGCGGAGTCGGGGGTCGGCTACGAGCACCTCTTCGAGCTGGCCGATCCAAACCCCGGCGACGCCTGGCACCTGGTTCGATATCGGAATCTGCTCACCGAGCACTACCGTGGACGTCGCGCGCAGCTCGAGCGACTCCAGACCATGAGTTGTGACGGGCCCCTGCTGCTGATTTTTCCGGGTCGCTCGGAGGAGAGTCAGCGTGCGCTGTCGCGGGCGCTCGGCGAGGTCGCCCCAGATCTGCGCACGCATACTCTCTAGGGGCGGGTGCTTCCGGCGCGACCGGCTTTCAGAGCGCGAGCGCGTTGTCGACTTGCGTGTAGTCGTAGTCCGAGCTCCGCTCGTGCAGGCGCATGCTGAGCAGGGCCTTGGCCCGAACTTTGGCCTGCGTCAGCCGAGCGAGGTCCGCCCGCGCGGCGTCTCGCTCTCGGGGCGGCCGGGTCGGATCCCCGGCCCAACCCAGGAGACAGCGCGAGATCAGCCTCCGGAGTCGAGCCCAGCTCTCGGCTTCGGGCACGCCGAGCGCTGCGGCGACCTCGAAGAGGTGCGAGAGGTGGGCGTGGAACAGGACGTGCTCGAGCTTGCCGATGACCTCGTCGAGGTCGTCGGTGATGATGAACGAGTCCGGGGCGAGCTCGAGGTCCAGCCCGGCCGCCCGCAGGCGCGGGGCGTGGATCCGGATGCCGCCCAGGTCGCGGACCCAAAGCCCGATCAGGCGCCCTGCTTGGATCTCGACCAGCGTGTTTTGCAGGTGCAGCTCGAGGGCCACGCCGTAGGCGCTGAGCAGGCGCAGGGCTGGGGGGACGAGCGCCTCCATCCAGGCTTGGAGCAGGGCGCGGACCCGCTGGCTGCGCCCGCCCGGGTAGCCGGCGCAGGCGTGTTCCAGGACGCTTTGTTCTCGCCCGGGCCAGCGCTCGCCGATCGCTGCGCAGACCCACCGTCCCGAAGCTCCGAGCGGCCCGGGGCCCCGGTGTCCGAGCCCCGGAGCAGCGCGCACGATGACCCCGAGTTCGCGGGCCAGCGGCCCCAGGCCGTGGGCCAGGAGCCCGGGAGCGCTCGGGTCGAGGCCAGCCGCCGCAGGTTCGGCCATCAGCTGGAGTGCGCGGGTGTCCGGGTCGCGGGCCTGGATCCGCTCGATGAGGGCGCTGACCTCTGGACCGTTGTGGACGCTCATGGGTGAGACGGTCCGCCGGGCGGAGGTGGTGAGCACACCGAGGGCGAGCTTGAGGTGCAGGGGATGCGCAGCCAGGGCCAGCGTTCGCATGCTCAGCAGCGGGCGCGCGCTGGGGCCCCCGTGCAGGTCGAGGGTGGGGGGAGGCGCGTGTCGGAGCTCGCCCCTGGCCCACAGCGCCGGGAACAGGCTCGGCAGGCGCCGAGCCTGGACCGGATGGACCGGGAGTCGGACCCATCCGGTCGGGGCGGCGAGCCCGAGGGCGGGGGCGAGGCTGTCCCAGGCGCCCGTGGTCTGGGCGAGCTCGGCCCTGACTTCTACGCTCGCCAGCCGGGCCTGCGCGAGCAGCTCGGGCGCGTGTCGGAGCCCGTCGGCCAGGCCCAGACCCAGGCGTGTGCGGGTCATGGGATGCCAGGGATGGCCATCAGTGACGAAGTGCTCCGGGTCTTCGAGGCGCGGGTCTGCCCGGAGGTTGCCGGCGAGCTCTGGGGGCAGGGAACCGGCCTCGAGGCGCTGGGCCAAGGTCCAGCGCAGATCGCAGGCCAGCCGCGCGGTCGCCAGATTTCGAGCGCTGTCGAGGATCTCGGCGCGGACCCGGAGTCGCGCGCTCGGGCTGCAACGGGCCCGTAGGCTGAGCGCGTCGATGAGTGGCCCAGGGTCGTCCAGGCGCGGGTCGAGGTCGGCGCCGTGACGGTCGAGGTCGATCCGGTGGAGCTCGAAGCCCCGGCGGGCGCGGACCGGGAGACTCAGGGGGCCACCGTGGTCGCGGTCGAAGAGGTCGTCCGCGACCAGGGCGTCGCCCCGCAGGCCGCCCGCACACAGGCGCTCCCGCACGCCCGCCGAAACCAGCCGCGCGGAGATCTCCCGGTTGGCGCCGCGCCAGTAGGCGGCGCGGCGATCCGGGTCGAAGTCCTGCATGGTCGACAGCAGGCGCAGCCCGGGTTGGAGGGAGATCCTCCTGATCCAACTGATCCAACTGATCCAACTGATCCAACTGTCCCGGCGCTCGGGCGCCGCGAGCCCAGCAACACCCCGAGTCACCGCCACACCGTACTGCCGGGTCGAACAAGGGTCGAGGCCCCAAACGCGAGCGCCCACGCAATTGCGTGGGCGCGGATGGTCGGGTCAGCGCGGATGGTCGGGTCAGCGCGGATGGTCAGGTCAGCGAGGTCGGTCAGGTCGGTCGGGGCGGCGTTCGTTTGCTCTTTTTGAGCTTGAAGCCGACCAGGCAGCGCGTCTTGCCCTGGCCCGATTTGTAGGAGGGGGTGATCTCGATCTTGCTCGAGCTCATGGCGCGGTAGAGGAGATCGACCATCTGGGTGTCGATGGTCTTGTTGCCGCAGCTCGTCCCGCCCCAGCGGTACTCCTGCTTCTTGGACCCCGAGAGCACGAAGATCCGCCCGTGATACTTGAGAAAGGTGCTGGCGGAGGGGGAGAAGACCTCCACCGAGTCGACTGCGCCCCGGGTCCCGGTCGAGTCTGCGGCGAGCGCCGTCACGGGGAGGGCGAGGAGAGCGGCGGTCAACAAGGCGGGGAGGGAACGGCGTACGCGCATCAAAAACTGGTGTCCTTCCTGGGAACTGGCCAAAAGACGGGAGCCCCGGTAGGGCCATTCATTGCCACCCCAGGCGTCCGCTGCCAAGCTGCTCTAGATCGGTCGTGGCCGGAAGAAACTGCGCTGTTTCCGCTGTCTGTGTCCTTCGGCGGCGGGACACAGACATGGGGCCCAGAGCCTCGCCCTTGTTGGTTTTTTCTGCGTGAGCGCGGGCCTTGCTAGCCTGATCCCACACGCCGGCCAGCTTTGGCCAGAGGTACTGTATGCAGGTTCAGGGACGCTCCACAATCACCGGCGCACGTGTGCGCATCGCCTGCTTGGGGCTGTTGCTCCCGGCTCTCTCCCTCGTGGCTGTGGGCTGCGCGGGTGCGCAGGCCGAGACCGAGGCACCCGCGATCAGCGATCAGGCGGCCGAGTTGGCCACCCTGCGCCGAGACAACGCGGTGCTCCGCAGCCAGGTCCACGATCTTCGAGAGCAGCTCAGTCTGCTCGAGCGGGGGACGGGGGGGCAGTGGTCGGATCCGGTCGCGGCGGCCGGAGAAGAGTACCGCGTCGACAGCGAGGGCTGGGACGAGGACCGGGAGGGCGCAGGCCCGCGCGAGCTCCCAGTCGTCAAGCTGACCCCCAAGGGCAGCTCGATAGGCAGCCGGCCTGCCGATGCGCTGCCGCCCAAGCCCAAGCACAGACCCAAGACATCGATCTCCCTGTCTCCCCTGCCCAACAGTGGCGCTCCCGAGGGCTACGGCACCGAGTACTACGGCACCAACTACGTCGACACCACGCAGTACGAGGGCGACCTGGTCTCCGCTCCCGAGGGGGACGGCGCTTCGCCGGCGAGCTACCGCCTGGTGGGCAGCAAGTTGGTCGAGGCCACCAGGGCGGCCCCCAGCCGGCCCGCGGGCGCCCGCCGAGACCGGACCAGCCAGGCCGTGCGCGACTACGACAAGGCCCGGGCGGTCTACGAGCAGGGCAAGTACGCCGACGCCGAGAAGGCCTTCGAGGCCATCGTCCAGGCCCACCCCAACCACGACTACGCCGACAACGCCCTGTATTGGCAGGGCGAGGCGGCCTACGACCAGGCCCACTACGCCGACGCGCTCGCGGCCTTCACCTCGGTGGTGGAGCGCTACGGCGGCGGCAACAAGGCCCCGGACGCCCTACTCAAGATCGGCCTTTGCTACGGCCGCCTCGGCGACGCGGACAACGCCCGCGACGTCCTCACCCAGCTGATCGCCGCCTATCCCCGGGCGCAGGCCAGCAAGATCGCCAAGCGCAAGCTGGCCGACCTCGACTGAGGAGAACAACCCCATGTCTCGCCGAAGCTCCCGTCTCGTCCTGCTGGCCGCGCTGGCCCCTCTCGCTCTGATCTCCGAGGCCCACGCGGCCCCGCCCACGGAGGCCGGCGGCGGCATTCGCCCCGACTCCGGGACCGGGGGTGCCGGGACGGGCAGCGCCGGAGGTTTTGTCCCGCCCTCGGGTGCGACCTTCGGCTCGGGGACCACGGCCGACCCCGGACTCCTCGATCGTCGTAGTGGCGCGACCGCCGATCAGACCTATCGCGCCACCGGGACCGGTCACGACATCATCGACTCCAGCTTGTATAGCGACGGCAGCGATGGGGGCGTGCCCGACTTCCACGTCGTCCAAGAGGGCGACACGCTCTCGGAGATCTGCCAGTACTACTACGGCGACATGTACCTGTGGCCCAAGCTGTGGTCCTTCAACCCGCACATCACCAACGCGCACTGGATCTTCCCTGGCGATCGGGTCCGCCTGACGGACCCCTACGCGAGCGAGGGCAGCGGGGGATCGGGCCTGGGCTACGCCGAGACCTACGACCCCAAAGACGCGATCGAGGACAGCTACCTGCTCGAGCGTTACGCCTTCATCGACGAGGACGAGCTCGACAAATCGATGGAGGTGGTCGGTGGGGCGAACGCCATGGTCATGATGGCGACCTCGGACACGGTCTACCTGGGCTACAGCGAGAGCAACCCTCCGATCCCCGGCGAGCGCCTGAGCGTGTACCGGAAGAAGAAGCCGGTCTACGACATCAAGGTCAAGGGCAAGAAGCAGCGCCACCGCCAGGGCAAGCGCATCGGCTGGATGGTCGAGGTCGTCGGCGAGGTCTATGTCGAGAAGGTCGCGGAGAAGTCGGCCGAGGCCACCGTCGTCGAGTCGGTGCGACCGATCGAGCGTGGCCAGCGGGTCGGCGAGCTCAAGACTCGCTTTGTCCGGGTCCAGCCGACCACGAACGAAGTCTCCGCCAACGGCCTGGTGGTCGAGACCATTCGCAACGCCTCGATCACGGGCGAGCGCCAGTTCGTCATCATCAACTTGGGCGCCGAGGATGGGATCCGCCGCGGCAACACCTTGGAGATCGTACAAAAGGGCGACGCCTACACCCCGGACCACCGCCTCCACCAGCCCTACGACAAGGGCCACCCCAGGCGGGTGCTCGGGCGCCTCTTGGTGCTCCAGCTCGAGGGCAACAGCGCGCTGACCGTGATGACCGAGTCGCTCCAGGAGGTCGTGGTCGGCGACCACGTCGAGATCACCGCGTCGGGTGAGGAGGCCAGCGACTTCGAGGCCTACGACTCGAAACGGCGCCCCGAGCGCTCAGGTTCGGCCTCTGCTGGGGACGGCAGCGCTGAGGCCTCGGGCGAGCTGCGCGTCGGCAACTGAGAGACTGAGAACTGGTGACGCCTGGAGCCTGTTAGGCTGGCCGTCATGAGCGCCCCGCCCGCGAGCGACTCGTTTCACGTCGATCCTCTGGGGGTCTGTGCTGCGCTCGAACGCATGCATTCCCGCCTGGTCGAGCATCGCCTCGACTCCTGCGAACAGGTCCTCGCGGCCGCGCTGCCCGACCTGTTGGCGGTGACCGGTGCCAACCTCGGCTACATCTGCCTCGTGTCCCGAGAGCGGCGTCGAGATCGACCGCCGAGTTTGATCCTGGGGACGATCAAGGCGACCTCCGAAGATGCGAGCGGAGCCATGACGCTGTGGGTCTACGACCTCTTTCATGAGGTCATCCCCAAGGAGGGGCTGCCCCGGCCACTGGCGGAGCTGGCCACCTCCACCGCAGCGATCATCTTGGACTACGAGCCCCTGCTCTCGGCGATCGACAACTTCATGAGCGTCCCCGTGTGTGTCGACGGGGAGCTGGTCGCTCTGTTTGGGCTCTCGAATCGAAGAGGGGGCTTCGACGAGTCGATGGTCGAGTCGCTCGCGCCCTTGGTTCGGGGCTGCCAGGTGGTGCTCAAACAGTTCGTCATGCGGGCGCGTCTGGTGGAGATGGGGGGGGAGCTCGAGCGGGCCCAGCGGCGCTTCGACAGCTTCATGACCGCGTCGCGCTTCGTCGCGTACCTCAGCGACAGCGAGGGACATATCCGTTGGATCAGCGAGGCCTTCGGCCGTCAGTTCAACGTCGATCGTGAGCAGGTCGTGGGTCGGCCCGAGCACAAGCTGCTCCCTGCCAGCGTCGCTGCGCGCGCCCGGTCCATCGACGAGCAAGTCCGAGAGAGCGAGAGGATCGTCGAAGTCCTCGAGCCGGCGGTCGGCGGAGACGGCGAGATCCACTGGTGGAAGGGCGCCAAGTTCCCGGTCGAGGGCCCCGGCGGCGAGCCCATGATCGGCAGCCTCGCTCAAGACGTGACCGAGACCGTGGGCATGACCGAGACCCTGCGCGAGCGCGAGGCCGAGCTCGCCGAGGCCCAGGACCTGGGCCGGCTCGGACGCTGGACCTGGGTGGTCGGCCGGGACCGGGTCGGTTGGGACGCCCACTTCGAGCGCCTCTGCGGCCTGCCGAGCACGGACGAGCACACCCTGGACACGCTCATGGGCCTGCTCCATCCCGACGACGTCGAGCCGACCCGCCTGGCCCTCGAGGACGCCGCCCGGGCCGGCACCAAGCGCTTCGTGTTCGAGCACCGCCTGTTGGTCGGGGGACAGGTCCGCGAGCTCTCCGTGGTCGGTCGGGTGCGGCGGGAGGGGGACGCGGGGGCGGTAGTCAGCGCGGTGGTTCACGATGTGACCGAGCAGCGGGTGCTCGAGCGCGCGCGGCTGACCCTCGAAGGTCGAGCCCACGAGTTCGACAGCTTGGCCGTGTTGACCGGGGCCATGGCCCAGGAGTTCGACGGCCTGCTCGTGGGGGTGCTCGGCAATGCGGGCATCGCCCTGGACGAGCTCGACCCGGACAGCCTGGCGGCCGTGTGTGTCCAAGACATCGAGGCCTCGGCCGAGCGCGCAGTGCAGCTCACCCACGAGATGTTGGCGTTCAGCGAGCGCGGCAAAGACGAGCCGGAGGAGGCCGATCTGTCCGCGATCATCGTCGGCTGTGCCGAGGCGATCCACGCCGTGATCTTCGACGCCATCAACCTGCGCCTGTCTCTATACCCCGAGCTGCCCCAGATCTCGGTGGACGTCGGTCAGCTCCGGCAGCTCGTGCTCGGCCTGGTGCGCAACGCCTCCGAGGCGATGGGAGAGCTCGGCGGGGAGCTGGCTCTGACCACCGGGGTCGACGATTTCGGCGTCGAGGAACTCGTCAACTTGGCGCCCGGCTGCACCCTCGATCCGGGCCGCTACGTCTGGGTCGAGGTCAGCGACACGGGGGGGGGCATCGAGGCCCAAGTCGAGCGCATATTCGAGCCGTTTTTCTCGACCAAGTTCACCAGCCGAGGCCTGGGCTTGGCGGCCGTGAGGGCGATCGTCCGGACTCATGGGGGCGCGCTGCTGGTCGAAAATTCGCCGGGGCGGGGGGTCGTGTTTCGGGCCCTGTTTCCGCCTCTGGGCTCAGCCGAGGAGGACTCGGAGAGCTGGGTCTCGTCCCGGGCGGACTGACCGGACTGACCTCTGAGCTGGATTGGGACGGTCGTGAGGCCCTCCTGGGGTGGCCGTTGCAAGTCGCGGGCGTGGGTGCCGACACACCGCTGTGAGCGACCGACATCTGCCTCCCGAACTCTCGACCGTCACGCCTGTGTCCCGGGCCATGCTCGGCCTGGGCACGCAGCTGGACCGGACCCTCGATCTCGCTGGGGTCCTCCCTCCCAGGCCCCGGCTGGCCGTGGTCGGGAGCCGGGCCGCCCACGGCCACGTGTTGCGCGCGCTCGAGGGTGTGGTCCAGGTCGGGGCGGCGCTCGGTTGGTCGCTGATCTCCGGTGGGGCGCTGGGGGTCGATGGGGGCGCCCACAGGGCCGCGCTCACGGCCGGGGTTCCCCAGGTCGCCGTCCTGCCCTGTGGCTGCGACCAGCTCTATCCGCCGAGGCACGCAGATCTGTTTGACGCCATGCTCCGGGCTCCCGAGGCGGCCCTGTTGTTTGCGCAGCCCCGCGGCGCGCTCACGGTCCGGGCCATGTTCGCCTCGCGCAACGCGATCGTCGTGGAGCTGGCCGACGCGGTGCTCGTGGCCGAGGCGGGGCTCCGCTCTGGATCCATGATCACCGGGCGCATGGCCCTGCGCCGCGGTGTGCCGCTGGCGGTGTTCACAGGGACGCGCGGCTGCGGCGTGTTGGTGGGGGCGGGGGCCGAGCCTCTGCCCGAGCCCCCGCGGGGCGACGACAGGTCTGGTGATTCGGGTGATCCCCGGGGCCCGGTCTCGGATGTGCTGAGAGCTTGGCTCGAGAGCCTCCGGCCGGGGGAGGGATGTGGGGAGGGATGTGGGGAGGGATGTGGGGAGGGATGTGCGAAAGACCAGGAACAGGGGCCACCCAGCTTCGGACCGGAGCTGGACCCGGGCGGGCGATGGGCGCGGGCCGGGTTGGGGTGGCTGGCCGCTCACTTCGAGGATGTCGGCGCGAGCGGTCTGTGTGTCGACACCCTGGCAGACCCCGATCGGGCGATTGTGGGGCTGTGCGAGGCCGAGATCGCACAGTTGGTCACGGAGGCGAGCCCCGGTCGGTGGGTAGCGACGGCGCCCTTGCCACCCACCGCTGAGCCCGAGGAACCCGAGCGGTCGTGAGTACCGTGGGCTGGTTCGAGGATGGACCGCCATCGGCGAGTGAGGGCTTCGAGACACCTCGCCTCGCCTCGCCTCGCCTCGCCTCGCCTCGCCACGACTCGAGACCGGGGCCTCGGCGGGCGCCCTGGAGTCGCTGGAGGACGGTGCTTGCCACCGCTGCCCTCCAGGGTGAAAACCACTCTCGTGCCCCGGTCCTACTTCCAGTCCACGGGTGTCGCCTGCTTCGCACACCGCGGCGGTGCGGCGCAGCGGCCCGAGAACACCCTCGAGGCATTTCGCTCGGGCTTCGAGGCGGGCTGTGCCTGGATCGAGACCGATGTGCACATGACCACCGACGGCCATATCGTGTGCTTTCACGATTCGACCCTCGAGCGGACCACGGACGGGCGCGGTCCGATCGCGGAGCACAGCCTCGCGCAGCTGCGTCGCCTCGACGCGGGCTACCGGTTCGGGGCCTCCCAGGGTCACCCCTATCGCGGGCAGGGGATCAGGATTCCGACCCTCGAGGAGGCCCTGGACCTCGACCCCGCGCTCAGGTTCAACCTCGAGATCAAGTCGAGCGCGCCGGCGGCCGTGTTCGCGCTGTGGCGCTTTATCGAAGATCGCAAGATCCACGACCGGGTGTTGGTGGCGAGCGCGGCAGACTGGGCGGTGCGGGCGTTTCGAGATCTTGAACGGGGACGGGGCCGCGTGGCGAGCTCTGCCGGCACCCGCGAGATCGCGGCTTTTGTCGCCGCGGTCCGCCTGGGGGTGAGCGCCCACCTTCCCCTGGAGTACGAGGCCCTGCAGGTCCCCCTCCACCACAAGTTCATCCGCGTGGTCGACCGCAGCTTTGTGCGCGCCGCCCACGAGCGCGGCCTGCAGGTCCACGTGTGGACCATCGACGATCCTGGCGAGATCCGGACTCTCCTCGACCTGGGGGTCGATGGGATCATGACGGACCATCCCGCTCGCCTGGTCGGCCTGGTCTCCGAGCGCGGATTGATGCCCGAACACGGTGACGGCGGCGGCCCCACTCCGGGTTGATCCGCCCCTGATCATGGGGTGCACGAAGCCTCGGCGCGGGCAAGTTATCGGGTCCGTTCGGGGCCCGGTGAAGGGCAAAAAAACGACGAACGAGATCCCTGGACGTCGTTTCAGCGATCTTGCGTCGGATCTTTGCCGGCCTCGCGCAGGCGTGGTCCCATGATCGCGGGCCAGGGACAAAAGCGGCGCTCGAGCGCGTTTGGACCCTGGCTGGATTACACCATGCAGTTGAGCCTCGTGATGATTCAGGCCGATCTCTCGGAGTCGGAGATCGACGCTATCTACGCTGACGTCGGCTATCGCAGCTGCGAGGTGGTCGGCGATCCGGTCCCTGGGATCGCCGTGCTCGGCGTGGTCGAGGACGAGCGCGCGGGCCGGCCCGAGCACGAGTTTCTGCGCCACTGCCACGACCAGGGGTGGACCGTGCTCGCCGATGAATCGGGGCGCTTGGCGACCCTGCCCTCGGGGCGCTGGGCCGCCCTGGCCGTCGAGCGAGGCGTGCGCGTAGTCGTGATCCACGGTGAGCCCGACCCGGGGATGCGGGCCTTCGCGGTCTATTTCGGCGACGGCCGACGCCGGGCCGTCGCCGTGTGTGAGGACGAGCGCCACGAGCGAGGCCGGCCGTTGGCGATCGAGGCCGCGTTCTCCGAGGCGGAGGTCAGCCTCGACGACCTCGTGACCCTGGTCCAGAGCATGGGTCTGGATTTCGAGCGCCTCAACGTATTGCCGGCCTATACGGTCACCGCCGCGCTGCACGGGGATGCGGGAGCAGGCGCTCTCACCTGACAACTGGTGGTGGAACGGCGCCCCGCCCAGCTCCCACTCAGCTCCCGTCAAAAGTGTAGTGGGCCATGTCGAAGTGGAGGTGGGCCTTGTGCATGCCGTCGGGGGTCGCTGGCGTCACGACCACGCTGAACACCTCCCTGTAGGCGCGCTGCGCCATGCTGCGCATGAACTCCCCCTCCGGGGTGTCGCTCAGGTAGGTGTCTTTGACCGTCAATACCCGTTTGTCTGCGAGCGTGAAGCTCTTGATGTCGATCGCGTTGGCGTAGCTGTGCTCGCTGATCCAGCCGTCGTAGGCGGCCATCTCCCGGCAGTTGTAGGTGCCCACGTGGCGGATCGATTTTACGGTCGAGCCGAGGTGACGCTTGGCCTCGTCCTGGAGGATCGACTCGAAGTCGGCCATCGCCAGGGCGAGAGGGCAGGCCATCTTGGGCCGGCCCCCATAGCTGATGTCGCCGGGGCCGCGGATGTAGCGGACCACCTGGGGCGCCCCGCAGGTGAACCCGGCCTTGCCCTCGTGCAGGGGGATGCGGCCGCTGTCGAACTCGACCCCCGAGTTCGTCAGTCGCTGTTCACACGCGACGATCGGATCGGGGGGCCGCATCAGCTCCGGGTTCTGCTCGGCGTTGGGGTCGAGGCCCAGCGCCGTAGGCAGCCACCAGGCGAGGGTCGTGAGTGTCAGGCCCATGGTGTTCGAAACTACACAGTACGGGAAGGTCAGCGGCGGGGCGCGGCGTAGTCCTCGACGGTCTGCCACACCCGCAGCACGTTGCCCGCGCAGATCTTCTCGATGTCGACCTCGCTGTAGCCGCGCTCGAGCAGGACCCGGATCAGGTTTGGGTACATGGAGACGTCCGACAGCCCTGTGGGCAGGCTGTCGCCGACGCCGTCGAAGTCGGAGCCGAGGCCGACGTGCTCGACCCCGACCAGGGAGACTACATGGTCGATGTGGTCGGCGACCACGCCGAGGTCGAGCTTGGGGATGGGGTGCTCCGCCTGGTAGGCCTCTATCAGGGTCTGGGTCTCGGCGTCTCCCCACTCGAGACCGCGCTCGGCCATGGTGGCCTCGAGCACCTCCCAGCCTGCGCCCTCGGCGTCCCGGTAGGGCTGGGACAGAAAGCTGCCCCCAAAATTGATCTGGATGACGCCGTCGTGCGCGGCCAGAGCTTCGATCATCTCGTCGCTCATGTTGCGCTCGAAGCCCGGCGTAAAGTGGCGACAGGAGGAGTGAGAGGCGATCACCGGGACGGCGCTGCGTTCCATGACCTGCCAAAAGGCCGCGTCGGAGATGTGTGAGACGTCGACCATGATGCCCAGGCGGTTCATCTCGGCGACCACCTGGTTCCCGAACTCACTGAGTCCGCCGTGGGTGTGGGCGTCGTCGTAAGAGGAGTCGGAGATCAGGTTGTCCTTGCTGTGGGTCAAGGTGATGTAGCGGATCCCTCGCTCGTAGAAGTACGCGACGTTGGTGAGCTCGCCCTCGATGGGGGAACCGTTCTCCATGCCCATCGGCAGCGAGACGAGGCCGCGCTCGAAGTTCGCCCGGACCTCGTCGGGGATCTTGGCGAGGGCGAATTTTTCGGGGTGGTCCGCGGCCAGCGCGAGCACGAGATCGATGTTTCGCTCCGCGTAGCGCTTGCTCGCGCCGGCTTCAGCCTGGAGCTTGGCGGGGGTGTAGATGGACATGAAGGGCGCATCGAGACCCCCGGCTTTGGCGCGTGGATAGTCGAAGTCGGTCTCGGTGTGCGCGTGGACCGGCGGAGTAGGCTCTTCTCGATCTTGGGCGGAGACCACCTGGTGGGGCATGTCCACGTGGCCATCCAAAATGATCAGCCGCTGTGCCAACGCTGCGGCCTGCGCAGCCGGGTCTGGATCCGGGTCTGAGTCCCGGTCCGGCGCAGGGGCGGCGGGCTCGACGGACGCAGCCGTGTCTTTACAGCCCGCGCCGAGGACGAGGACCGCAAGGGCGAAGACCTGCAGGCGAGGGCGATGCATGGACCGACTCTCGCATACGACGCATGGACACATGAATCACGGCGCCGAGGTTGGACCCGGGTTGGGCCCGACCCAGGTCCAACATGAAGGCTGCGCGACAGCGACAGGTTCGGTGGGGTTCCCTCAGCGGGCCGCTGCGAACGCGAGCTCGGAGAGATCGCGCGCCAGGCGAGCCTCCGCCCAGCGGACCACGGCGCCGGCGGCCGGCCGGACCAGGCGCTCGAAATCCCGACCTTGGATGTAGACCTGTGTGAGCTTCGTGTCTCGACCTCGGACCGCCGCGTGCAGGGTGGCGAGGCCGAGATCGACGTCGAGGCCGGAGAGCTCACCCCGTTTGCGGCTGGCGACCTGAGCGACGAGCTCCGCCGCGAAGGTCAGGATCGGTATGACGGCCTGGCCCTGAAGCTCGATGATGTGGCCGTTCGAGAACCTCAACCGCACTTCGCCGCGCTGCGCATGAAAACGGAATGAACGGAGGTCCACAAAAAGACACTACAATTTATTGCCCTAAACACAACACTATAATGTCGATTCAAATATGATTCAGTGAGGGCGGATTTTTTGCACATCCCGGCGGATCCGAGGGCGGATGGGCGATTTTGTACGATTCTGCGCGATTTACACTTATAACTATAGGCATTCATGCCGCAGGTAGTCATACATTCGCCCTTCGGGACAGGACATCAAATACAGGTAGTCTATCGTAGGCAGGTACTGTAAATCCTGTCTGGCAGTAGTGATTCCAGTGGGGGTGTATCGCCGAGCGGTGACCGGGTCGTTCGCGCCGGGGGGAGGCTGGCGCGCAGGCCGGGCTTGAACACGGGAGCGCTCTCCCCCGCGCAGATGCCGACTTGGGCCAAAACCCGCGCCGCGCCCGTAGTGGGGAGTTCAGGCGTCAGTCGGGCGCTGGGGGGTGCTGCCGGCTCCGCTGCACGCGCCCAGTCTTTTGCGTTGCGGAGCCCGCGCCCGTGGCACTAGGATTGGCCTGATGTCCCCCGTTCTCGCTCTCGCTCCCTCGTTGCCCATGCCTCCGATGGGCGGTGGCGGCATACTCGGCCCGCTCGCCGCCGGGCTCTGGGCCCTGCCGATCGCCGCGGCGATCTATTTGATCTGCACCGTCGGCAAGGTGTTCTCTCCAGAGTGCAGCTGGAAGGACGACGATCAGATCGGTCTCAAGGTCATCGTGAGCGCGCTGATCCTGGTCGGCACTGGGTTGTTCGCCGCCGGCTTGCAGGGCTTTTTGCACCTCATCACCACGTTCAAGAACTTTGGTCCGACGCTCAAGGTGGTGCTGCCTGATCTGCTCGTGGGCGCGGTGGTGCTCGGTGGTGCGATCATGTTTGCCGTCCCTCAGACCAATCACGAGACGCAGCCCAAGGTGTTGCGCATGACCGCCGGTGCCATCGCGCTCACGGGCGCCGTGGCCACGGTCTTGGCGTTGGACAACTTCCTGGCCACGCTCTTCGCTTGGCCCGACTACTACTCGGTGGCCGGCGCATTGACCTCGCTGGTCACCGCGGTCGCCGTGTTGGGTGGCTCGGGCTACTTCTTCGCCAAGTTCGTCGGTATCGCCGTGCCCGACCTTCCCATGCCCGCCGGGGTTGCGGCCGTGGGTCAAGCTGTGGGCCAGGCGGCCTACCAACAGCAGGCCCAGGCCCAGGCCTACCAGCAGCCGGTCGCCCAGCAGCCTGCCCCGCAGGCGGCGGCCTACCAGGCACCGCAGGCTCAGGCGCCCCAAGCCCAAGCGCCGCAGGCCGGGTACCAGGTGCCCCAGCCCCAAGCGGGAGCTGGGTACCAGGCACCACCCCAGCCTGGAGCCGGGTACCAGGCACCTCAGGCACCGCAGGCTCCCTCGGGCCCGCCGCGGCCCCAGGGTGGCTACCGTCCCCCGGGCCAGTAGGACACCGCTTTGAGACAGACCCCGCGTCGGACCGTCCGACGCGGGGTCTTTGTTTGGTTCTCAGAGCACCGGGTGGGTCGGCAGGTAGGCGCCGTGATCGAGGAGCTCGTCGGCGATCTCGCGCATCTCTGCATCGCCGTTCTTCCGGCCTTGCTCGATCGCCCGCAGACGCCTGCGGATGCGCCGGTTGGCCTGTTCACAAAACACGGACGCGAGCTTGGCCTCGTGGGCGGCCCCGCGTCGGTCCTGCTGGAGCGCACGGGTGGCCCGAGCGACCACGGCGACCATGGCGTAGAGGTCGATGGCCACGTCGGCGACCCGCTCGAGCAGCATCTGCTCGTCGATGATCTGCTTGCCGAAATGCCGGAGCAGTCGCTCCACGGTCTGGCCGAAGGCGTCGGCCTTGTCCTCGATGTGTACGGCCGCGCGCTTGAGCTTGGGGTGGGCGGCCTCGAGCTCCTCGCTGATCACCCGGTTGCGGACCCGGCTGACGATCTCGGTGAGCACCATGCCGTAGTTCTCGAGCGGGTTTTTGAGCGCCGAGATCAACTCGCGGAGGTGCTCGCCCGGCGCCTGGATGCCGGAGAGGGCGATGAACAGGCGGAGGATCTCGTTGGTGCCCTCGAAGATCAGGTTGATGCGAGCGTCGCGGACGAAGCGCTCGAAGGCGTACTCGCGGGAGTAGCCGAGCCCACCCATGACCTGGAGGCACTCGTTGGAGATGGTCCACATGGCCTCCGAGGCGAACACCTTCGACATGGCCGCCTCGATGGCGTAGTCGCGGCCGCCTCGGTCCATGAGTCCACAGGTCATGTAGGTCATGGACTCGGCGGCGTAGGTCAGCAGGGCCATCTCGGCGAATTTCTTTTTGATCAGGCCGAAGTCGCGCAGCTTGTGTTTGAACTGGGTGCGCTCGTTGGCGTAGGCCGCCGCCGCCTTGATGAGCCGCTTGGAGCCACCGACGCAGCCCGCCGCGAGCCCGAAGCGGCCGTTGTTCAGGATCGTCATGGCGACCTTGAAACCGCCCCCGACTCCGCCCAGGACGTTGGCCTTGGGGACCTTGCAGCCGTCGAAGTGGATCGCCGTGGTGCTCGATCCCTTGATGCCCAGCTTGTGCTCCTCTGGGCCGCTCTCCACCCCTCCGAAGCTGCGCTCGACGATGAAGGCCGTGATCCGGTCGCGGGGCTCGCCGTCGATCTCGATCTCGGTTTGCGCAAACACGGTCATGATCTCCGCGAAGCCGCCGTTGGTGATCCACAGCTTGCCGCCGTCGAGGACCCAGTGCTCCCCGTCTTCGGAGAGGCGGGCGCGGGTCCGGATGCTGGCCGCGTCCGAGCCCGAGCTGGGCTCGGTCAGACAAAACGCGGCTACGTTCTCACCGCTGGCCAGGGCCGGCAGATAACGCTGCTTTTGCTCGTCGGTGCCGAAGATCAGGATCCCCTTGAGCCCGATCGACTGGTGGGCCCCCAGGGTCACCGCGATGCTCGCGTCGCTCGCGGAGATACGCTCGAAGAGGCGCGCGTAGCCCGTGTTCGAGAGCCCCAGCCCCTCGTACTGCTCGGGGATCTGGAGGCCGAACAGGCCCATACCCTTGAGCTCCTCGAGCAGGTCCTCGCTGAGCAGGGCGTCGTGGTCGACGTCGCCCTCGTCGATGCGCTCACGCATGAATCGGTCGAGCGGATCGAGGAGCATCTGCAAGGTCTCTCGCTCCTCTTCGCTGAGCGAGTCGGGGTAGGGGAAGACCTCCTCGTCTTCGACCGAGCCGAAGAACAGGTGGCGCGCGAAGGAGAGGTCGTCTTCGGTGTCTTTGGACGTGGAGGCGTCGGCCATGGCGTCCCTACATTATCAGGAGCGCGCGAGCCCGGCTGGCGGGAGAGGAGAGGGAGAGG
>CAYVJQ010000052.1:24679-30414 GCA_964451725.1 uncultured Nannocystaceae bacterium
ACCGCTCTAGGAGCCGCGGCGAGAGCGGGCGACGGCGGCGTCCAGGCGGGCCTCGAAATCGTCGCGCTGGCGACAGGTCTCGACGCTCGTTGTGTTGGTCACCGCGTTGATGATCACGGCCGCACCCTCGACCGCCCGGTTGTGGGTCAGGACCAGGAGCGTCTCGATGTGATCGCGCTCGCACTTGATCCACTCGGTCCAGAGGTAGCGAAAGCGGCGCTCGAAGCTGCGCATGCCCTCTGCGTCGACGCCGATGAACACCTGGCCGTGGTCGCGGATGGACGCGTCGAGGGGCTCGTGCAGGACGGGAACAAAATCGGTGTATCCGTGACCCTCGAGGTCGATGCGGACCACGCCGGGGCCGATCACGTCGAGTCGCGCCCAGCCCAGCTCTCCCGCCAGCATGAGTCCCGTGGCCGTGCGGGTGATCTCGATGTCCGGGTCGTCTGCCAAGCTCGTTTGCTCTCGAGGTGTGACGTCGCCGCGTCGACACCCGAGGCCCTGCCTAGCACGTCGAGCCACGTCGGACTATGTCCACCTTCGAGCGTCCATCGGTGCTCGAGGCGGCCGTCGGCCCAGGCCGTGGGTGGCCCCCAAGAGTCTGTGAGGGTGGGCGTTTTTGCTACTCTCCGCGCTCGATGGCTCGAACTCGCTCGCTCCTTCCCTCTCTCGCTCGACCGCTAGCGGTCGTCGCCCTGGTGTTTTGTCTGGGGTGTAAAGACGAGGCGTCGAAGCCCAAACCGAGCGGCGAACGGACCGTCGAACCCACACCAGAGGTTCCCAAGGACGCGCCGACCGGGCCGTTCGCCGACTACGACTTCGAGGCTGCGACAGCCCGGTGGCAGGGGGCCTGGACCCTGCCCAGTGGTGAAGCTTGGCTGGTCGAGGGCGATCGGGTGCTGTCCTACGATCCCGGGAAGGACGCCACGATCACGCGTCGCTTCGAGGTCTACTCCCCCTGTCAGGTCTCCCTGACGGACACGGAGGCGGGGTTGACCGAGTTTCGTCCGTTCGCCTTCGCCGGTGAGCGTCTGCACGTGAGTCTCGCCGCCGCGACCGGGACCCGGGTGGGCGAGACCCACGTGGTCTGCTCGGGGGGCCGTGTCTATGTGCTCGACGCGGGAGCGTGTGCGGAGTGGTCGGAGATGTTCGACGACTGGAAGTCGCAGCCGGGGAGCTGCAAGGTCGAAGGGGAGGGGGCGACGCGGCGTTTTCTGGTGGAAACAGACACACTTCGTTTCGAGGACGAAGCGCTGCTCTCGGAGCAGGCGGTCGCTCGGGTCGCGCTCCACTTCGAGAGCTTCGAGGCCGCCAAGGCTGCGCTCACTGCCGGGGGCGAGGTCGATCGATGAGCGCCGAGTCCGAGGCGGGCTCCGAGCCGATGAGGGTGTACGCCGAACGGGTGCGAGAACGCCGCGCACAGCTGGTCCCCCTCGAGGCCAGAGACACGCTGATCTCCAACCTCCGGGTGGCCGTGTTTTTGGTGTTTGTGGCCATGGGCATAACAACCTGGCAGGCCTGGATCCCGCTCTGGTCTCTGGCGCTCCCGGTCGCGGGGTTTTTGGCTTTGTTGGTCGCGCACGACCGCGTGTCTCGGCGGCGGGCTCGAGTCGAGCGGGGGCTGGCCCACTACCTCGAGGGGGTGGCCCGGCTGGAGGGAGACTGGGCCGGGAAGGGGATCGGAGACAGCGACTACGCGGTGCTCGAGGGGGAGCACCCCTTCGCTGGCGACCTCGATCTCTTTGGGGAGGGCTCGCTGTTCGAGCTTCTGTGTCGAGCCCGGACGCGGGGCGGCGAGGAGACCCTGGCTCGGTGGCTGAGCCCGGGGATCGCTGCGGGCGAGCGGGTGACCCTGCCGACGGCGGACGAACTCCAGGCCCGACAGCGCGCCGTCGAGTCGCTGCGCGGGGCCGTCGATCTACGCGAGGCCATCGCCGTGTCGGGGGGCGCGGGGCGCGTCGAGGTCCACCCGGGAGCGCTGGACGCCTGGGGCCGGGGTCCGGTCGCGTTCTCGCCGAGGCAGCAGCGCTGGCTGCCGATCCTCGGGGTCGTCCTGCCGGTGGTGGCGATCGCCGGCGTGGTCGTGTGGGCCGTGGGATTGGGGCCGTGGCTGATGTGTGCAGGGCTGCTGGCGGAGGGTCTGACCTACCGGGTGACCCGGGAGGCGACTGCGCAGGTCGCCGGTCCGGCCCTGCGTCAGGGCGCCGAACTGGCGATCATGGTCGAGTTGCTCGTGCTCCTCGAGCAGGGGACCTTCGACGATCCCACGGTCTGCGCGCTCCAGGCCGAGGTCGGGGCGAGCGAAGCCCGGACCGGGGCCTCGTGGGCCATCGCCGAACTCCGACGTCTGCTGGGCTGGTACGAGGCCCAACACAACGGCGTGTTTTTCCCGATCGCCCTGCTCCTCATGTGGGGCCCGAACTTCGCGCTCGCAATCGAGCGCTGGCGGGCGATCCAGGGACCCCGCATCGGGGGGTGGACGGAGGCTCTCGGGCGCTTCGAGGCGCTCCTGTCCCTGGCCAACTACGCGTACGAGAACCCGGGCGACCCCTTCCCCGAGATCGTCGAGGCGGGCGGGGAGGCGGGCGGGGAGGCGAGCGGGGAGGCCGGGGGAGCCGGGCAGGTGCTGGTCGGGGAGCGCCTCGGCCACCCGCTCCTGCCCCGGGCGAGCTGTGTGCGCAATGACATCGACTTGGCGGCTCCGACCCGCGCCTACGTGATCAGTGGGTCCAACATGTCCGGCAAGAGCACCTTCTTGCGAACCGTCGGCACCAACGTGGTGCTCGGGTTGGCGGGCGCCCCCGTGCGCGCGGACTCCCTGCGCATGAGCCCGCTGCGCATCGGCGCCACGTTGCGCATCCAAGATTCACTGCGCGAGGGGGCGTCGCGGTTTTGGGCCGAGCTCACGCGTCTGCGCACGGTCAGCGAGCTCGCCGACGCTGGACCCACCCTGTTTCTCCTCGACGAGATCCTGCATGGGACCAACTCCCACGACCGCCAAATCGGGGCCGAAGCCCTGCTGCGCAGCCTGCTCGAGCGTGGGGCCCTGGGTCTGATGACCACCCACGACCTGGCGCTCGCCAAGGCTGCGCAGGCGCTCGAACCCCAGGCCAAGAACGTTCATTTTCAAGATGAGCTCATCGATGGCGAGCTCGTGTTCGACTACCAGATGCGCTCGGGAGTGGTGAACAGGTCCAACGCCCTCGAGCTCATGCGCTCGCTGGGACTGCTGGGCGAGGCCTGAACCCGGAGTCGGAGTCGGCAGGCGCCTGGGTTGCGCGCCTGAGCAGCGCCGCCTATGAGTCGGCCATGAGTGCCGAGTACCCCGCCAAACTCTACGTCGCGGTCCACGACGGGAACCCGGGGGACATCGAATTCTATCGTCGCCGCTGCGAGGGGGCGGCCTCGATCTTGGAGCTGGGCTGTGGCGACGCCCGGGTCCTCGCCGCACTCGCGGAGCCGGGCCGGAGCCTCGTCGGAGTCGATATCGACGGTGATCTTCTCGGTATGGCCCGAAACCGGAGGGCTGCGCTCGCAGCGGGCTTGGAGCTCGAGTTCGTCGAGGCCGACATGGCGAAGCTCGGCGCGCTTGATCTTCAGCGCAAATTCGATCGGGTGATCATCCCCTACGGCGGCCTCTACTGCCTCCTCGACGAGGCGGCCCTGACCGCCACACTCAGGGCCGTCGCCCGTCATCTCTCGCCGACGGGAGAGCTGATCCTCGACGTTTGGGCGGCCGATAGTTTCCACGCCGATGCGGCACCGGAGGACCTCGAACCCGATTGGCTCGAGCGTGTCAAGGTCGTCGAGGTCGATGGCCAGCGCATCGAAGTCCTGGAGAAGAGCCGCTGGGACCGGGACAAACAGCGGATCGACGTCACATATCTCCACGTCGTGGTCGGCGAGGAGACGGGGACAGAGGGGCTCGTCGAGCAGCGCTATCTGCTCGCCGAACAGTTGCGCAGTTACCTCCAGGCCGTGGGGTTGGGCCGGGTGGAATTCTTCGGTGACTTTGAGGGAGGGGCCTACGAACGCAGTTCTGGGCTCTTGGTGGTCACTGCATCTGGTGTCAGTGCACACTCCGCCTGACATTCATGTCAGGGTTCGGGACCGGCGTAAAATCGAGTTTCGAAATGGTTACAGTGGCAAATGGAGTGTGAGGGCGCTCAATGGGTCTGGAGTTTCCTACAGTGTGCGCTGCTGCAGAATTTGGGCTATGAACTACGTCAAATACAGCCAGATACTGGATTTATCGCCTCCAAACTGAGTCGGAGATACCGCGGTTTATGCGCGGAACTCGCCTGAAGGCGCCACTATCTGCTGGACATGACCCCTCGATCGCATTGCGAATCGCATGACCTTCTCCGGATCCCAAAACATGCTTTCACTTCATCAATCGACCCTCGCTCTCCTTCTCACTGGCGCCGTCGCTGCGCTCGGATGCACCGACGATATCGGTGAGGCCGACGGGGCCTCCGACACGGGGACGGGAGACACGAGCGCGACCGAGACGTCGACCGACGACGATGTCGGCGTCACCGGCACGACCGAGACTGAGACCGAGACTGAGACCGAGACCGAGACTGAAACCGAGGGCGAGACCGAGACTGAAACCGAGGGCGAGACCGAGACCATGGGTGAGACCGAGACCATGGGCGAGACCGAGACCATGGGTGAGACCGAGACCATGGGTGAGACCGAGACCATGGGCGAGTCCGAGTCCATGGGCGAGGAGACCGAGACCGGCAACGGTGAGCCCTGTGAGGGCGGCTGTGGCACCTTCAACTGCGGTCCCTGCCCCGACGGGCCGGACCTCATCGACGTCGGCCAGTTCTCGATCGGCGCGACCGAGGTCACCAATGGCCAGTACGGCGTGTTTCTCGACGTCGAGTTCGACGCCGAGTTCTCGGCGTCGCTGATGCCGGAAACCTGCGACTGGAAAGCTTCGTTCGTCCCCGACAACTGGGGCCAAAATCCTCCGGCCGACCGCCCCGTCTCGGGCGTCGACTGGTGTGACGCCCACGCCTACTGCGAATGGACCGGCGGCCACCTCTGCGGCGAGATCGGTGGTGATCCGGCCGAGCTCGGGGACCTCGAGAACGTCGGCAACAACGAGTGGTTCCGGGCCTGCACTGGCGGCGGTCTGAGCAACTTCCCCTATGGCCTCCTCTACGATGACGAAGCTTGCAACGGGGTCGACGCCGAGATCGGCGCGCTTGTCCCCGTGGGCAGCATGCTCGGCTGCGAGGGCGGCTACGACGGCGTGTTCGACATGAGTGGAAACGTCTGGGAGTGGACCAACGCCTGCAACGAAGAGGGCGACGACAACGACAACGAGTGCCGCCGCCGGGGCGGGAGTTACTTCAGCACGGGCACCGTGTTGCGCTGTGGAATCAACAGCATCCGCCCGCGCGAGACTCGGAGTGGAAACATGGGTTTCCGGTGTTGCAGTGGTGATTGACCGGCCTGCCGGTCGCTCACTCGCATAGCGAGGCAGATTAGTTCAGACCATTCAGACCATTCAGACCATTCAGACCATTCAGGTCAGTCATTCAGACAACAGCAGCCAGATCAGAAGCAAGAAGTGAAGGAAATACGATGATGCGCACCAGCCTACTGACTTTGGGAGGGTTTCTCTCCCTGCTCCTGATCGCCCCTGCATGCACGGATGATGTCGTGCCGATCGGGGAGAGCTCCGGTACCGGCACCGGCACCTCGACCGACGATGATATCGG
>CAYVJQ010000052.1:30514-36539 GCA_964451725.1 uncultured Nannocystaceae bacterium
CGATCGGGGAGAGCTCCGGTACCGGCACCGGCACCTCGACCGACGATGATATCGGTGACACGACCGAGTCGACGGAAGAGTCGACGGAAGAGTCGACGGAAGAGTCGACGGAAGAGTCGACAGACGAGTCGACCGAGTCGACCGAGGAGTCGACGTCGGAGTCGACAGACGAATCGACAGACGAAGAAGAGGAGACCGATACGGGCAACCCTCTCGATGAGATCCCCGAGGAGGAGTGGATTCCGGTCCCGAATCCAGACGGCATCCCCAGCCCGCTCCCGGGCGTCTACGACGACCAGGGCGCGGCCGATCCGAACGATGGCTTCCGGGCTCTCATCGGCCTCGACCTGCGTGATCGGGAGGGGCTCGTCGACTTCGCCCACGAGGTCACGGACCCGATCAGCGACATCTACGGCCAGTACATGAGCCCGCAGGAGTTCCTGGACAACCACGCGCCAGAGCTCTCCGATTTCGAGCTGCTCCAAGCTTGGCTCGAGTTCGAGGGGCTTCAGGTCAACTACCTGGCCACCAGTCGCCAGCTGATTCAGTTCAGCGGCACGGTCGGCCAGTTCAACGAGGCCTTCAACACCATCTTGAACGTCTGCCTGCGCAAGAACCCGCAGCAGGGCAACCCGCCGATCCCGGTCTACTGCACCAACGAGAGCTTCACCCTGCCCCTGTTTGTGGCCGACCGCAGCCCGGGCATCGTCGCGGCCGACCTCCCGGCGGTCGAGGGCAACCTGCCAAACGAGGCCGGCAGCATCATGGCCGACCCGCCCAACGGCGCGACTTCGGGCTCGCGCCTGACCCCCGACCGGGTCGCGCGTGCCTACAACGTCGATGCTCTCTACGACATGGGCTACGACGGCAGCGGTCAGCGCATCGGCGTGATCATGGGTGCGGCCATCCACAGCAAGTGGGCGCAGACCTTCTGGCAGAGCTGGGGCATCCTCCGGCAGAGCCCGGAGACCCACAACCTGATGGAGCCGCCGGTCACCCGCTACGTGGAGTCTCAGCTCGACAACACCTGGGCCGGTGCGCTGGCTCCAGGCGCCGAGTTGGTCGACTACGCGGTCCCTGACTCGCGCAACACCGCGATGGTCTTTGGTACCAACGAGGCCGTGATGCGGGCGCCCGGCGACGATGTCAGCGTCTTGACCACGTCCTTCGCGCACCGCGAGGACTCGGAGCCCAAGGTGGTCCGGGACGCCTACAACGACACGGGCCTGCTCAGCGCGGCCTTGGGTGTGACCTTCTTCGCCGCCAGCGGCGACTCGGCCCGCCCGGACACGCCGAGCTCCTCGCCGTGGGTCACCGCGGTCGGTGGGACCCGCCTGACCCTCAACGGCAACGGCGATGTCACCAGCGAGGTCACCTGGGGTGGCTCCGGCTCGGGTGAGGCCAAGAGCTTCGATATGCCCGATTGGCAGGTCGAGGTCGCCGGTGGCTTTGGTGAGCGGCGCATGGTCGTCGACGTCTCCGCCTCCGCCTCGACCGGTTCGCCCTACTGGGTCTACTACAACTCCTCCTGGATGTTGTACGGCGGCACCAGCTTCGCCTCCCCGGTGTGGGCGGGAATCGCGGCTGTGATGAATCAATACCGTGCAGAGAACGGTATGGGTCCGCTCGGATCGCTGAATCAGACACTGTACACCGTGCCCGCGGTGCAGGCGACTTTCCGGGACATCACCCAAGGCGGAACCGACATGTTCTCGGCCGGGTCTGGGTGGGACGTGCCCACGGGCTGGGGAACACCCGACGCCCTAGCCTTGGCTGGCGCCGTTCCCTGAGCCGCGCTAAACTAGGGGGCCGCTAGCCAGCTTATGGCCAAGCCCCGGATACAGACCCGTACTGAGGGTCGAGCAAATAACCCGCGCGAGTTTTCCATGCTCGCGCGGGGTGTTCTTTTGGTTGTCCTCGCGTTGGGTCTGACCGGGCTGTTCGAACTCTCGGGTCTGACTCCCTTGGCGGACCATGCGATTCATGATCGATGGTTCGCGAGTGATGCGATTGGTTCGAGCCGTTCGAGCGTCCAGCGGGTCGTTCTGATCGAGGGCGATGCCGATACGGTCGCAGCGTGGGGACCGCCGCCATGGCCCCCGGAGCGCCTCGCCGCGCTGGCTGCGGCGGTCGACGCCGGCGGGCCTCTGCTCATGGTCGAGGTCGGTCACGAGCGCATGTTTCGTGGCGGGGAGGACCTCGACGCGGCGGTCGAGCCTTGGGCTGGGGCCCTGCTGCTGCAGGCCCAGGTCGACTGGGTCTCGCCTTGGTCGGAGGGCGGGTTGCGGCTCGGCGCCCTGCCGGCGAGCGAGGAGGGCAGGCTCGCGCAGGTGATCGCCCGGGCGAACTTTGGGTCGCTGGGCGAGGAGCTGCCCGTGCAGTGGTTGGTCCCGGACTCCCGCCTGCAGCGGGTGCCCGCGCACCGGGCCGTGAACACGGAGAACATCCCCAGCGACACCTACACTCAGCGCCTGGTCCTGTTCGGGATCACGGACAGCGAGCACGCGCTGCGCATCGAGACGCCGATCGGTCCCATGAGCACGGCCGAGGTCGAGGCCCACGCGATCACGGGCATGGCCGATGGGGCCGTCGCCCGGCGGGTCAGTCCGCTGTGGGTCTACACGGGCTGCGGCCTGCTGGCGCTGGTGGTCGTGTGGGGCCTCGAGCGCCTCGGTGGCCTCGGCTCCCTGGCCTTGATCGCGGTGTTCGGGGCGGCGGTCGTCGGCCTCGACCTCGCGCTGCTCAACGCGGGCTGGGGCCGACTCGGGGCCTCCCGCCCGCTCATGATCATCATGTTCGTTGCGCTCGGCTACTGGGTTGCGCAGGTGATCGTGGCGCTCTCCGGGCTGCGCCAGCTCCGGGTCCGCGTGCTCAAGCAGGCGACGGCGGAGCGCGGGGCGGGCCCGGACGAGGGCGACGAGGGGTTTTGGGACGACCTCGCGGCGCTCGGGGCCGAGTACGGCGAGGAGGTCGTGGCTGGGGCCGCCGCCGCGACGATCATCGAGCGCGAGCCCGAGCGCTGGCAGCTCGACATCAAGGCCAGCGCAAAGCTCGACCCGGAGAGCCACTCCTACCTGCTCGAGCGCGGGCACCTCGACCTGCGCCGGGCTCCCTTTCGGGCGGTCTGGATGACGCTGCGCGCAAACTGGGCGGACGACCTCTTGCCCCCGGGCGATCGTCTGGGCCAGCGGCGGACGCTGTTGATCCCGCTCGAGGACGAGGGCGAGCTCCTGGGCCTGTGGCTGATCCACGTACCTGTGGAGGCCGAGGTCGAGCGTGACGCGGTCGAGACCTTCGAGCGTCTGGGTCGACAGATGGCCGCCGCGATCGTCCGTCGCCGTGAGCGCAGCGTGCTGCGGGACCAGGGCGGGCGCTGGCGTATGCGCGACCACCTCGGGAGCATCGTCGCAGGGTTGCGCCTGCTCAACGACGAGCACCGCTGGGCCCTCGAGCTGCTGGAGCAGCTGCCCGTGCGGGCGATCATCGCCACGGTCTGGGGAGAGATCGAGTTTGTCGATCCTCGCCTCCAGCTGACTCTCTCGCGGCGCTACCCGGGCCTGTTCGGGGAGGCCGATACCAAGGATATCCGCGGGGTCGTCGCGCGCCTGACCGGCAAGAGCCTCGACGAAGTGCACAGGTTGATGCGCAAGGTCGTCAGCGATGGCGTGGAGGTCGAGCTCGACTCGATCCCCGGCGACGACGGGACCGGAGAGGACATCTGGGTGATGTCCAGGATCCGCAGCAAACGGGGCATCGAGCTGCCCGGCTTCAAGCCCGCCGTCCACGAGCATATCTTGCTCATGGCGCGCTCCGCCGCCCCACCGACCACGGTCCGAACCCGCAGTGGAAATTTCCTCAAGGTCTTGAGCGGAAAATTTGGTGGGCAGTAAGCGATGTTGATCTTCGACGAGACCCGACCTTCGAGCCCACCCGGCGGATTGGCTTCGAGCCCACCTGCGGTTTTGGCCTCGAGCCCTCCAGGCAATCTGGCCTCGAGCCCACCTGCGGTTTTGGCTTCGAGCCCTCCAGGCAATCTGGCTTCGAGCCTTCCAGGCGCGGGTCGCTAGCCCATGGATGAGTCGCTCGTCTTTGAGCTGCTCCCCGCGCGCGGCCTCGATCAGTCGATGCTGCTGCCGGTCCTGGTCGGCCTGCTGGTGGTGCTGTTCTTCACCGAAGTGTTCGGCTGGGTGTTCGCGGGGGCAGTCGTGCCCGGCTACCTGGCCTCCGTACTGGTGATCCAGCCGGTCACCGGGGTGATCGTGATCTTCGAGTCGCTCCTGACCCTGGCGGTGGCCGTGGGGATGGCCAAGGTCCTGAGCAAGTCGGACGCCTGGACTCGCTTCTTTGGTCGGGACCGATTCTTCCTGATCTTGATCGTCAGCTTGGTGGTTCGAATGCACAACCACGCGTGGTTCGCCCCGTGGGCAATTCGAATCTTCGACCACACCTTTGGTTTGGAGCTGGAGCTCCAGCAAGAGTTCTACAGCGTGGGCCTGGTGTTGGTGCCGCTGACGGCCAACATGCTGTGGAAGCCGGCCCTGCGCCGTGGTCTGACCCAGCTGACGGTCGAGGTCGGCATCACCTACTTGATCGTGTTGTACGTGTTGTTGCCGTACACGAACCTCTCGTTGAGCAGCGTGGAGCTGACCTACGAGGACGCGGCGATCGACTTTGTGGCCCACGCCAAGGCCCACATCATCTTGCTCAGCGCCGCGTTGTTGGCCGCTCGCCTCAACCTGAGCTTTGGTTGGGACTTCAACGGGATCCTGGTGCCCGCCCTGTTGGCGATGCTGTGGTTGACGCCCCTGAAGCTGGTAGCGACCTTGGTCGAGGCGGTGGTGGTCCTGTACCTGACGCGCGGCTTCTTGAGCCTGCCGAAGATCAGACATATGGATTTCGAGGGCCCACGCAAGATCGTGGTGGTGTTCGCGCTGGCGTTTCTATGGAAGGTCGCGCTGGGTTTCGCCCTGACCATGGGCCTGGCCTGGGTGCCCGGGGTCCCCGAGATCAAGGTCAGCGACACCTATGGCTTCGGCTATCTGCTGTCGAGCCTGCTGGCGGTCAAGATGCTCTCGAAGGGGAGCGTGCGGGCGGTGATGTTGCCGGCCTTGACGGCCTCGGCGGGGGGCTTCGTGATCGGGAGCGTGATCGGCTTCGTGTTCGAGCTGTTTGTACCGCCCGTGGCCTCACCGCCCCAGGTCGCGGTGGTCGAGAGCACGCGCCTGGACCAGACGCCGCTGGGGTCGATGGCGGTCGCGCGCATGGAGAGCCGTGAGTGGGGAGACGACCCAGAGGCGCCGACCCAGGCCGAACTCTCGCGCCTGAGCCGATTCTGGGCGGCGACCGAGCGCTGGGTCACCGCTGACGGGGCGAGACCGGGCTGGCTGGCGTCGACCCTGGCCGGGGTGGTGCAGCGCTCGCCCATCGACGCCGAGGTCGGGGCCCTGTCGTGGGGAGTCGGTCTGGACGTCGGTGAGCCGAGGCCCGTGCGTGTGGGCCCGATGCCGGCACCGGGTGGAGAGGACCTGCGCGAGGCCCGTAGCTGGTATTTGGTCAAAGAGGAGCAGGCTGGACACCGGGGGTGGCCCACAGCCATGTTGGCGCCGGGCGCCGAGGGCCCAGTGTTGGTGGTGCCCATGCCGGGCACGGAGGCCCCCGCGGCGGAGGCGGCCGTGGTCCTGTGCCGGCGTCTGGACTGCCGTGCGATCCTGGTCGCCGGTCGAGAGCAGGTCGCAGTCGGCACCAAAATTCATCCCCGGCCGCTCGAGCAGGCGATGGCGGCGTTCGGGGACCACCCTATGATCGTGCTGCGCGGTGATCTGGAGCCCGAACTCAGCGCCGAGCAGGCGGCGCTGCAGGTCGCGGATCTGGTGCCCTGGCTCGAGTCCGGGGCCGCGCGGAGCGGGGAGTCGCCTCCCCCCCAAGTCGAGGCCGAGATCCGACCGCTGCGGGGGAGCTTCGACATCGATACGCCGTGGCCGAGCTACGCGCTCGACTGGGAGCCGCGCGAGACCTCGGTCCGGCT
>CAYVJQ010000052.1:36639-47708 GCA_964451725.1 uncultured Nannocystaceae bacterium
CGCCGTGGCCGAGCTACGCGCTCGACTGGGAGCCGCGCGAGACCTCGGTCCGGCTCCCGTCTGGGGAGGCCAAATTCGTGCTCCTGCGGACGACAGGGGTCGCCCTCGAGGCAATGGTAGTAGCCGGGCTCGACGAGTTCGCTCCGGTACGGCGGGGGGCGCCAGAGGACCCCGGGTCCACGCCAGGTCCGATGTTGGGCGCGAGCGAACTCGTCGCCGAGCTCGCTCGGATGCAGGAGGATCGAGAGCCACCGGGGATGTCCGGGGCGGGCTACCGAGCCCCGTCGGCGGCCGAGCTCAGGGTGTTGGAGAACCTCGTGGTCGGCCCGCTGGTCGGGTGGGTCTCCAAGCCGGACGTGTCCGGGGAGCCGCCGGTGGAGATCCGGGCCTGGGCGGCGCTGCTCGACTACGAAATTGTTCAGCTCGGGGGCTGCGCAGTGAACTCGAGGCAGTCTGAGACACGCAGGATCGGGCTCGAGCCGCCGCGGTTGGAACCTTGTCTGACCGTGCTCCGAGACGTGCACACGACGATCACTGCGGGGTGGGGGACCTTGGTGCTGCGCAGCGGCGAGGGCTTCTCGGCCCTGGTCGAGGTGCCCCGCCCCCATCGGGAGCGCGAGACCTGGAGGATCGGGGCCGAGCTGTGGCAGGTCAGCGACGCGCGGGCGCTGCTGATCGCCGGCGCCGACGGTCGTCCCGACGAGACGACTGCCGCCGTCGCCACCGAGCAGCGCCTGCGCGAGCTGGCGAGGGGCCGGGGGAGCGTGGCTCAGGGGCCGAACCCGGTGGCAGTGGGCAACCTCGGGACCCCCTTTCAGGCCATGCACCAGGCCATGCATCGGGCGACGAACACGGCCGACGCCGGCCCTGTCATACAGATCCGGGGGATCGCTGCGCACCGCGAGCTCAGCGACGAGGTCATCGTGGGGCACGGCCATCCGGTGTTGACCGACCCCGGCTTGGAGGGCTGCGCGTCGAGTTTCGACCCGCCCCTGGACGCAGTGATGCACGCGTGGGGGGGATGTCGAGTCGCCGGCGGGAGCGCGGACCTCTACCTCCTCACCGGCGCCGGCGTCCCCCAGCTCGAGTACACACGCGAGCTGAGCGAGCAGCGTGAGCTCCGGGTGTTGTGGCTCAGCGCCCGGATCCGCGAGCGCTTCTCGACCGACCGCAACACCGGCGTACTCCGGGGTCTGGGCCAAGTCGGCTTCGGGCCCACGGGCGGGCTCGCCGAGGTCGACGAGGTCGATCGTTTGCTCGCTCCCTTGCGGGCGTCGGCACCCCTCGATCCCGAGGCGGCCGTGCTGGTCGAGGCGGCCGAAGTCGGAGAGGAGGGCTTCGAGCGCGCCGTGGCGCTGGCGGTCGCCTACGCCGAGACCGACAACCTCCATCAGCTGCGGGAGCTCTACTCGCTCGAGCTCGGGGCTCCGGATCTTCGGATCGATGTCGGCGTGGGCCGCAGTTGGGGGCAGCCCTTCTTGGTGGTCGAGCTGGTCGGGGATCGGATCGGTCGGCGCGCCATGGTGCTCCTCGAGCACGAGCTCGAGGGCACGACGCACATGTCTTGGGCCGAGATCGCCGACGCTCCCCGAGCGCGACTCGAGGCCGAGGCCCTGGCCCGGGTTCAGACCTTGGTGATCCTGGGAATTCCCGTGGCGGCGGCTGTCGATGATCTGTCGGCTCCGGCCAAAGACGTGCCAGCTCCGGCCGAGGAGGCGAGGCCGTGAGCGTCCCCAGTCGGCGACCGAGCGCCCAGCAGGCCGAGCAGATCGCCGCCCGGCTGCGCAGACCCTCTCGGCATGGAGGGGGTCTGGGTCAGGGGGTGGTCGCCGCGGCGGTGCTCTCGATCTGTCTCGTGGGTCTGGTCGTCCTCACGCAGAGCCGGGCGCCGCTGGCCAGGGCCGTGAGCTCGGCCCTGGCCGAGAAGATCGCGGGCTCGGAGCGCGTGGCCTACTACCTCTTCGACGCCGACCAAGGTCCCCGCTTTCGCCTCGGCCCGAACGACACGTCGATCAAGATCATCACCCACCTCGAGCTCCCCAAGGGCACGCCCGAGTACGACCCGGACACGGAGTACGCCTACGGGGTGGAGCTGAGCTTGTTCAGCCGCGACGGTCGCGAGCTGTGGCGGCGCAGGGTCAACATTCAGACCCGCCAGAGCAAGGCCGGGCTGGAGGACGGGGTCTGGCTGCTGGAGAACGCGTTCACGCCCGACGGCAGCCGGGAGCTCACCGACGATCGCCTGACCAGAATCGAGCTGCCGGAGGCGGAGGGCCTCGGGGACCGGTGGCTCGAGCTGCGCCTGATCCCCGACGAGCCCCACGAGCACGTCCGCGGGCTCATGCGGGGCTACTTCCGAGAGCTGCGCGCCGAGGATGAGCGCTTCTTCAACAGGCTGGCGATCTCCGACGGGGCCGGGCGTGCGCTGGTCGACCGGGTCACCGATCGAGAGTGGGAGTCCCTGTCGCAGAGTGAGCGCAACGCCAAGCTCAAGTGGGTCTGGATGCGGCTCGCGGCCGACGGCCGGCCGGGCCGGGACTACAAGATCATGAGCATCTACGAGACCGGCTTTTGGCTCCCCCGGGGGGCCTCGGCCGTGGTCGAGCGCCAGCGCGTCGAGCCCACGCGCTGGCTGGCCTTCAACACCGTCGGGCCGGCGGACCTCGAGCTGAGGATCCGCCCTCAGGTCGGAGACCCGCAGGACCTGAAGATTCGGCGCTACGGCGTGGACGGATCGAGCGACGTGTACACATCCAGGGGCGACCTCAACCGGATTTTGAGCGTGCCCGCGGGTGTCTCCACGCTGGTGTTCGAGACCGAGCGCGGGCCCTTGGACCTCGAGCTCGAGGTCTTGGGCTCGGGCCGCGACCGGGTGTGGTTCTCCGAGGCCGAGCGCCCCTCGCGGATCGACGACGAGGGGGACGAGCGCCTCGATCCTGATCTGCGGCGGGTGCCCCTGATTCGGCTCGGCGAGAATTGGCATCAACGCCCACGCTGGACGATCGTGGACTCGGAGGACGAGGCCGCCCGGATGTTGCGCTTCGATGTGCGCACGGTCGCTCGGCAGGCCTCGACCTGGCCCACACAGGCGCCGACGCCGAGCGTTGAATATTGTTTCTTCGACGCCCTCGATGCGCCTTTGCACTGCGAGACTTGGACTGGGGCGCCGGTCCTGCCCTCCCACTTCGAGGGTCTGCGCGAGGGCGCGCAGGCTGGCGGGGGGGCGGACGCTACCGCGCCCTGGTACCCGCTCTCCGAACCCCAGCGTCTGCGCGTGGTCGCGCCCGAGGGGGCGAGGTCGGTGGTGTTGTCGGCTGCAGCCGGCGACGGGGATCCCAGTCGGAACCAAGTCGGGGATCAAGGTGGGGACCAAGCCAGGGTCTTGGTCCGCGGCTACGGCTACTGGCCCGAAGTCCGCACCCGCATCGCCCTTCCGTGGCGCGAGCACAGCGGGGAGGACACGATCTGGCGTTACTCGCCGCTCGAGACCCGGACCTGGTTTCCCATGCGACCGGTCAACCACGACGCGCTGCGCGAGGATCGGGCGCTCGCGGACCTCGTCGCTCAGGTTCGCCTCCAGCCGCGGGGCTTGGGGGAGGGGCAGGCCTGGGCGGGGGAGAGCCCCGAGCGAGGCCACCGCTGGTCCAACACCCTCGCCGAAGACGGGTGGGACCCGGGTCCTTGGGTGACCGTCGATCCGCGGGGGCGCCACCGCAGGCGCTCGATCCTCGAGCGCCTCGACGACGACGCCGCCCGACGCCTGCGCCGAAACTGGTCGGCGAGTCTGTTCACGAGCCTGCGCCTGGACCAGCCCTACACGGTCGGTCTCGACGCGACCGGCCCCGCTGCGCCCGAGCTTCACTGGCAGGTCGCTCCGGAGGCGCTCGGCGGGCAGTGGCAGGTGAGCATCGACGGTCGGACCTACAGCCACGCGATCGACGAGAGCCGTGGCCGCTTCCGCCTGCCCGTCGAAGATGGAAAACGGCGAGTTCAGGTCGGCCTCGAGGGCCTGGATTCGAGCGATGTGGGCGAGGTCAGAATGTGGATCGACCGGCCCGTGCTCGCGGGCAGCCCTCCGACTTCACGTCGTCGGACCCTACATGAACTGCTCAATACCTTGGTGTTTCCCGTGCCCAAGCCGGGGAGCGAGGCCGTGATCTTCAACGTCGTGGCCTACATCCCCCGGCAGCGAGGGACCGCACAGTTCGAGCTGCGGGTCGACGGAGGCGAGCCTCAGCGTCGGGTCGGCGTGCCCCTGGAGCTGTTCAGCGTGGCGACGCGCGACTTCAGCGTGGACTCGGCGGTCGTGAGTGAGGGCTCGGGGAAGGTCGTGGGTGAGCGAGAGCGAGTCCGCTTTGTCGACCTCGAGAGCCGCACCGGCCTGTCCTTGGAGGTCGTTCATCTGCGCATCACCATGGGCGAGGACGTGGTCCCGGGGCCGCACGAGATCAGCGTGACCTTGGTCGATGGAGGCCGAGTCTGGGTGCGGGCCTTTCACCGTGGCATCGGAGAGACGCGGCGCCCGGCCTCGAGTTGGAGCGAGCGCGTGGACACCAGCGACAGTCTCCAGGGGGAACGATGAGCGCCGACAGGGACCGGGTGCCGAGCCGGGCGGGGACGAGATTGCTGGCGCTGGCGCTAGTGATGATCTGTGGCTCGAGCTTCGCCTGTGCACACGACGGGATCCCGGACCCTCTGGCGCAGACCGAACTCATGAGCGCCGGCGAGCTGGAGGAGCAGCTGTGGCCCGCGGGTGCCGAGCAGCGTTGGCGGCCGCTCGCGGAACACGAACTGGTGGCTCTCGAGCGTCTGGTTCTACTGCTCCTCGAGCACGCCGAGGCCGGGGAACTCGGGCCCGCACAGCGCCGGCGAGCGGGGGCCCTGGCCACCCTCGTGGGTCTCGAACTGAGCAGCGTGGAGGTGCGCGCGGAGGGCCGAGGCCGAGCCGTGTCGCTGTGGGTGCTGCGTGAGATCGGGTCGCCGCTTCGCGGGCGCGGGGCGTACTTGGTTCGGCGCGGGCCGGTGCGTGGGAGCGCGCGCGGCGAGCTGATCATCGAGGCTCCGCACGTGTTTTTCGATCGTCACACGGGGGAGCTGGCCCTGGCGCTGTTCCTCAGCGGCGTCCGGGGGGAGCCGGGCGCGGATGAGCAGCGCGAGGGTCGAGCGCTGTTTGTCAACACGGTTCACCGCTACCGGCACGAACACAGCGAAAGTCCCAAAAAGCGGGGCCACGGGGACGACCCGGCCGACGCGGCCCACGATCTCGACCATCCCCTGGCCCGGGTGAGCGCCAAGGTCGTGGCCAAGCGCAACGTACAGCTGGTTCAGCTGCACGGATTCAAACGCAGCGCGGCGTCCGGAGACCCGGAGGTCATCGTCTCGAGTGGGCGGCGGGAGGCCGAGCTCGAGGTCCAGGCCAGCTGGGGGGTCAAAGACCGGCTCCAACGAGCCATGCCCGAGGTCGCGGTGGGCCACTTCGGGGTCGACGTCGACCGCCTGGGTGCGCTCACAAACGTCCAGGGTCACGCCGCGCACGAGCGTCGACGCTGCTTCGTCCACATCGAGATCGCCGACGGTCTGCGCCTGCGTCTGGTCGAGGACCTCGTCGCCCAGCGTCGGTTCACGGCGGCGGTGTTGGGGACGGCAGCGGTCGTCGACCGGGAGCCCGCCTGCCGCTGAGGAAGGGTGAGGAGGATGAGAGCGAGGGGCGCGGGTCGAGCGCGAATCGAGCCCCGATGTCGTCGGATTCGCCCTGCTCGGGGGCCGCGGCTTGAAAACGCTCCCAATGAATCACATTCTGTCCTGCTCCTGACCTGCCCTCGGCCCTGATCTCGCCTCCGCTTCGTTCCCGTCACCGCCATGCTCGCCCCGCCACACGCCGTGCCCGAGTCGCCGGACTCGATGACGATCGAGGGGATCGTCGAGCTTCTGGATGGGCTCCTGTCTCCGCTTCAGGCCCGCCTGCGTCGGGATCAGGTTCAGGCTTTGGCGCAGCGCGTGCTGGCGATCGCCGATCCCAACGAGGGTACGAAGGTCGCAGCGATGGCCGCGGAGAGCTGGCACGACGGGCTCCTCGATCCACACACACCGATCTTGTTGGGCAGCCTCGCCGTGCTCTTGATCCGCGTGGCGAAGCAGCTCCAGGCCGAGCTCGGGGAGCTCGATCTGGTCGTCGCTGGACACGTCGAGGCCTACGCGCGGGCGAAGACGGAGGCCGCTCGCCGAAGGCGACTCGAGCAGATGATCGAAGAGACGGCGGCCAGCGAGCGCGCCGTCCGGGGCGACCGTCGGGCGCTGGGGCGGCACCTGGATCTCGATGCCCTCCGGGAGCGCTTCGACCATCGGCGCGACGACCTGCTGGTGTCGATCGAGCTCGCGGTCATGGCTATGGCCCCCGCGGCGAGCAAGGCCCTCGAGACCGCTTCGGCGTCTGCCACGGCCAGCGCCCAGGTCCGTGAGCTCCTCAATCAGGCCGACCCGGTCGGCTTCTCCCTCTCGCAGCTCCAGGCCCTGCGGCGTTGGCCCAGCCGCCTCGCCTGTCTGGTCGCGCTCACGGAGTTGCTCGGAACCCTGGGCTTGCCCGAGGCCAGCGCGGGCCAGCGCCATGCGTCTCCCGAGCACCTCGAGTACGAACTGAGCGTGGCCCTGAGCGTGATCGGGGGAGATCGGGGGGAGCACGAGTGGGTCCAGGCCCAGGCCATCGCCTGTCTGCGCCAGGTGGACTTGGGGCGGGCGCGCGAGCTCATCGCCGAGCGCCTGGGGTTCGGGGGAGCCCGCCCCGACCCGCTCCCGGTGCGAGATTTTTTGGTCCGGCGCCTGTTGATCACCCAGCTGTGTTCGGGGGTGGAGGACGAGGCCGACCTGGCGCTGCTGCTGCGCGCCGTCGAGCAGGGCGACCCCAGCGAACACGTGCGCATGGCTCACTGCGAGGCCCTGGTCGCGCTCGCCCGGGTCCGCCCCGAAGCGATCTCGGATTGGGCTCGGGTTTTGACCCGGGGTCCCGACCCAGGCCGGGATGACGCCGGGGAGACCCCGCGGGTTCGGGCGCGGGCTTGCCTGGCCCTGGGCGAGGCGTTCCGCGATGTCCTCGAACTCAGCTTCGGGCCCAGCCCGGGCGCGAGCGCGTCCGGGATGAGGTTGAGCCTGTCCGGATCGGGGAGCTACGCCAGCTCCGGGGCGTACCTGGGGCTGGGCGCCGGCTCCAGCCAGGTCGCTCGCTCGGGCAGTTGGAGCGCGAAGCAGCGCCTCGGCGTGATCGATGCGGTGGTCGAGGGTCTGGCTGGCTGCATTGCGACGGACGCCTCGGCTCTGGTCGCCAAGGTGGCCTGCGAGCAGGCGGTGTGTGTGCTCGAGTTCCTCGATGGGGCGACGGGGGTCGGCGGGCACAAGCGGGCCCGCAAGCGCCTCGAGGCCCAGGTGACTCGTTTCGAGCGGGCCCTGCACGCCTGCCTACTCGACGATACGCGCCACGCTTCGATCCACGAGGCGGCCGCCGACGCGCTCGAGGGGATCGATGCCTGCCTGCGCCCCGATCGCAAGGCGTGGACACGTGCGCTCGAGGCTGCGGTCCGGGAGATTCCTGCGGGTCAAGCCCGGCGTATCAGCGTCCCGCGGCGCGAAGACTCGTGTCCGAGCGAGGACGACCTGGGTCGGATCTTCGCCCAGATTACCCGCAACGACTGGGGGCTCGACGTCGAGCCACTGGCTGGGGGATCCCTGCGGGTGCACCGGGGCGACCGACGCGTGACTCGGTTTTGGCGCCTGCTCCACGAGCTGCGCAACCCGGCCAACAACAAGCGTCAGGGAGTTCGGCACACCACGGGCCGGCGCTATGTGGGCAGACTTCGGGCCCACCCCGGGCGCCTCGACGAGGTCACGGCCACGGTTGTTCCAGGCGAGCGCCTGCACCTCGAGCCCGAGGGCGGGTGGAGCCGCCACTTGCCCCTGATCGACGATCTTCTGGGCATGGCTTGGATCCGCCCGCGCCCCGAGGGCGTCACCTTGAACTCGAGCTTCGGGCAGACCCGCCTGCGCCTGAGCGGCTCCCTTGGCCAGCGCCTGCGTCGGCGTTTTCGTCTCGACCTGCGCTACGCAGAGCTCGCGGAGCAGCGTCGGCGGGCCCTGTTGTCGACCGAGCCCGAGGAGCGGCGTCGGTTCGCGGACACGCTGCGCGAGGACTACGGGATCGAGCTCGAGTTCGAGGCCTATCCCGCCCTGTCACTGGGCGGGGTAGAAGCCGCGAGCTCGGGCAAGGGCCGGGGCGCCAGAAAAGGGCGCAAAGGCGGGGGCCGAGGGCGCAAGGGTAGGGGGCGAGGGCGCCGAGTCAGGGCGAGCGAGGGTGGGAGCGCCGGCCCGGGTCCCCGACCCGTCCCCTCGCGGCTCGAGGCCCTGTTTCCCAAGCCCGAGCCGAAGCCCAAGCCCAAGTCGAAATCCAAATCCAAGCCCAGGCCCAAGTCGGGTTCGGAGGTCAGGGGCCAGGTGGGACTGGGAGCCATGGCCGCTTCGCTCGGGCTCGGATCCATGGCCCCCAATCTCGACGCCTGGGCCCGGGACCATCTCCACTATTTCCTCAGCCTCGAGGGCAACAGCCAAGAGGCGCTCGGCCTGTTTGGGCTGGGGCTCTCGGCCCTGTTCCTCGGCGGCGCCTACAGGCGGCGGCGGCGGATCGCGGCGGCCCGCCGATCGATCCCCCTGTCTGTGGGCGGGTGGGGCACACGCGGAAAATCGGGCACGGAGCGGCTCAAGGCCGGTCTGTTTCACGGGCTGGGGTTTCGGACCTTCTCGAAGACCACCGGTTGCGAGGCCATGTTCATCCACGCCGCGCCCGGGAACCCACAGGTCGAAATCTTCACCTTCCGCCCCTATGGGAAGGCGACGATCTGGGAGCAGCGAGACCTGCTGGAGTTGGCCTCGGGCCTGGGCGCGCAGGTGTTCCTGTGGGAGTGCATGGCCCTGAATCCGGAGTATGTCGACATCCTCCAGAACGGCTGGATGCGGGACGACTACGCGACGATCACCAATACCTACCCGGACCACGAGGACATCCAGGGCCCAGCCGGGATCGATGTCGCCGAGGTCATCGCTCGCTTCGTCCCCGAGGGCAACCAGGTGATCAGCTCGGAGCTCGGCTTCAACCCGGTGTTGCGCGACTCGGCCCAGCGCCGGGGGGCCGAGTTCATCGAGCTGGGGGACCACGAGGGCGACCTGATCGCCGAGGACCTGCTCGCCCTCTTCCCCTACTCGGAGCACCCGCGAAACATCGCCCTGGTCACCGAGCTCGCCCGCCAGCTCGACATCGACCCGGAGCTCGCCATCGTCACGATGGCCGACTACGTCTACCCGGACCTCGGCGTGCTCAAGCGCTACCCCGAGGTCGAGGTCCACGGCCGCCGGATCGAGTTCGTCAACGGTTGCTCGGCGAACGAGCGCGCGGGATTCCTGAACAACTGGCATCGGACCGGGTGCAGCGAGTTGTCCAGGGTGGCCGACCCGGCCCAAATGGTGGTCACGGTGGTCAACAACCGGGACGACCGGGTGAGCCGATCCGAGGTGTTTTCACGCCTCCTGGTCGAAGACGTGACTGTCGACGCGCACGTGCTCATCGGCACCAACTTGGCGGGCCTCCAGATCTTCATCGATCGAGCCTTGGCCAAGTTCGTCGTCGGGCTGGCGCCCATCGACGCCGATGGCCTGGCGACCGGGGCCGGGCACGAGCGCGCCCGAGACCGGCTGCGGGCGACCATGATGCGGGTCCGTGCGCCCATCGAGGGGTGGTGGCCCCGGGTGGCCACCCAGCTCCGGCTCGGGCTCCACGCCCTCGGGCTCGAGCCTCCGACCGGACTCGAGGCCTCGGTCTCGAACCCTACTGGGACGGGGGGCTCTGAAACATCCGAGGCCGTCCATGCTCGTGTGCAGGCGCTGCGGACGAGCGCGGACGGCAGCCTCGACTTCGGAAGTGTGTGCGCCGAAGTGCGGGACGACCGGGTGTTCGACGAGGCCCTGTCGGCGCTCGTGCGGGCCTGCTCCGACGCGCCTCAAAGAGGCGCGCGATGGGAGGTCGGCGTGGCCCCGAGCCGGGCCGAGTTCGAGCGCCACCTCTACGATCGGGTCGCGCGGGTGGTCATCGCGGGTCGGCTCGAGGCCCGGCTCGAGAGCGTGCTCGAAACTCGGGATACGCGGGCCCTGACCCGCCTGAGCGAGGCTCTGACCCGGGCCTGGGTGACCCTCTTCAAAGCCCAGATCGTGGTCGTGACCGACGCCGCGGCGACCGGCGATCAGATCATCGATCAGGTCGCCAAGTCCGTGCCTCCGGGCGTGCACGCGACCGTCCTCGGGACCCAGAACATCAAGGGGACGGGCCTCGACTTCATCTATCGCTGGCTGGCCTTGGACGCCGTGCGCATCGGCCTCGAGCAGCTTCGATCGAGCGACGAGCAGCTTCGCCTCGACGCGCTTCGGGCCCTCGATTCACACAGCGACTTCGGGTTCACGGACACGGGGACCATGGCGCTCAGGCTCGGCGAGTTTCGCGGGGGGTCGGCCCGAGAGCTCACCCTGCGTGCGGCCTTGCTCGACAAGGCGAGCAAGATCCACGCTCAAAAGCTCGCCGGTCTCGAGAGTGGGGTCTCTGGGGCCGCGGCCAAAGGCGGGTGGTTTTGGACGTGGATCGAGGGGTGGATCGATTTCATCGATGGGGCGGTCCGCTATCGCCAGTCTCGGCGGCTGGTCGACGACCTCATCCACTACCGTGTCAGCCACAACAAGATGGCCGTGGAGATGCGTGAGATCTACGCTCGCGCCAAAGGTGGGTGGCTGGGGAAGTACTTGAGCGCTCGGATCGGCAGGTCCAAGAGTGGCGACGAAGGGGTCCTCGGTCCGGGGGAGGGAGCTGGAGACGGCGAGGAGCCCGTCGTGGCGGCCGCGGACACCGACGTGCCGGGCTCGTCCTGAGCCCGGCAGCGAGGAGCGCGACCCCCCGTCGGCGGCCCTCCCTAGCAGTCCGTGGTGAAACCCGTCGCGTCGCCTCGCGCAGGATTTTTCGTCGAGGGCGAGGCGCTGAAACGCCGCTG
>CAYVJQ010000053.1:0-25133 GCA_964451725.1 uncultured Nannocystaceae bacterium
CAAAACTTGTCAAAACGTCCTCGAAGGGCGTTGAGTGCTCGGGCCAATATGGCATTGAAGTGGTTCTTGAACGCCGGGAGGTTCCCGTGGGGATCGGTGACATCGAGGTGATAGTGGTTGGACATGAAGCAGGCGGAGTGCAGCAGCAAACCATGTCGCTCGAGGCAAACAGCGAGCCAGTAGCCGACGATTTCATTGACTGCCTGCGAAGGCAGGAGCAGGAAATGTCGGCCAAAACAGCGTCGTGTGACCTTATAGCGGGTGCCGGGAACGATGGGTCGAGCACGAACCCGGGCACTTGGGTGAACAGAGGGGGCGCGGTTGGCTGCCCGTCGTGGGGCACTGTTGTTCGACGTCACAACTGCGGTGTCGGCCTTGGACTGGAGGACTTACATTTCATCTCGGTGCGGATGGCCCGGTCTCTGGTCGCCAGAGGTCCAGACTGGGACGGTCTGTGATTTCTATTTGGTTAGCATCGACGACCCCAGGTCCGGGTTCCCGTCCGGGTTCCCGCCCCCAGGTCCGGGTTCCCCCAGCCGAGAACCGACGACCCCAGGTCCGGGTTCCCCCAACCTCGGGTCGGGGTTCTGCGTGCCGAAAACCGACGACCCCGCCGGGTCCGGGTTCTGCGTCAGAAACTGGCCGCGCGGGCCCGATCCCAGTCGGTGGCCCAGGCCTTCGGGGGGACCCGGTCGCCGGTCAGGGCGTCGGTCTCCAGGTAGTCGAAGAGCTGGGCGTAGGTGCGCGTGGTCTGAAAATCGATGCGCCGATGCAGATGGTGGGGGCGAAGCTCTCGAGGGTGGTCGAGGCCCGCGGCCCCGAGCAGCTCCAAAAACGCGTGCACGGTGCGGTGGTGGTAGTGGTAGATCCGCTCGGCCTTGTCGCCGATGTCGAGGCCGACGACCAGCGACTGCTTTTGGGTCGCCACGCCGGTCGGGCAATCGTTGTGGTTGCAGCGCCGGGCTTGAATACAGCCCAGGGCGAACATCATGGCGCGGGCGCTGTAGCAGGCGTCCGCGCCGATAGCGAGGGCCCGGGCGAGGTCGAAGCCGCTGGCGATCTTGCCGCTGCACAACAGGCGAATGGGCTCGCGCAGACCGGCGCCGACGAGCGCGTTGTGGGCGAACACGAGACCCTCGGTCAGGGGGGTGCCGACCCGATTCGAAAACTCGAGGGGGGCGGCGCCCGTGCCCCCTTCGGCGCCGTCGATGACGATGAAGTCGGGGAGCAGCTCGGTCTCGAGCATGGCTTTGACGATCGCCAAGAACTCGTCGCGCCGGCCGATGCAGAGCTTGAAGCCCACGGGCTTGCCCTCGCTGAGTTCGCGCAGCTGCTGGAGGAACTCGAGCAGGCCCTCGGGGGTGTCGAAGGCCGCGTGCCCCGGGGGGGAGAGCACGTCCTGGCCCATGGGCACGCCGCGGATCTCGGCGATCTCTCGGGTCAGCTTGGCGGCCGGCAAGATGCCTCCATGTCCGGGCTTGGCCCCCTGGCTGAGTTTGAGCTCGATCATCTTGATTTGATCGAGGGTCGCCTGCTCCGTAAACGCCTGGGCGTCGAAGCCCCCGTCGGTGGACCGACAGCCGAAGTAGCCGGTGCCGATCTGCCAGATGAGGTCACCCCCGCCCGCGCGGTGGTAGGGGCTGACGCCGCCCTCGCCCGTGTTGTGGGCGAAGTGGCCCTTGGCGGCGCCGCGGCTCAGAGCCTCGATCGCATTGCGGCTGAGCGAGCCGTAGCTCATGGCCGAGATGTTCAGGCGCGAGGCCGAGTAGGGCTTGGCGCAGCGCGGTCCACCGATGTCCAGGCGTGGGTCTTCGCCGGTCGGAGCTCGGGCGCGCAGCGAGTGTTCGATCCACTCGTAGCCCGGCGCGTAGAGGTCGAGCTGGGTACCGAAGGGAGTGGTGTCGTTGACGCCCTTGGCACGCTGGTAGATGACCGAGCGCTGCTCGCGATCGAAGGGCATGCCATCTGTGTTCGACTCGACGAAGTACTGGTTGATCTCGGGGCGGACGGCCTCGAGCAGGTAGCGGCCGTGGCCGATGATCGGGTAGTTGCGCAAGATCGCGTGCTGCGGCTGGAGCAGATCGTACACACCCAGGGCAAACACGGGCACGAGCACGAGCAGGGCCCACGCCGCCGATGGCCACAGCCAGCTCAGCCCAGCCACGAGTGCGAAGCTGAACCCGGACAAGACCCCAAACCACGCGCGGGCGGACATGCGGAGCCATACTACCAGCCCGTGGTGAACCCATCGCGTCACCTCGCGCCGGATTTTTCGTCGAGGGCCAGGACCCGTACCGCCGCTGTGCTGTACTACCGGGCGTACTGGAAGTTTTGGCGACGCGGCCATCGCCAGAACTGCCAGGCGAGGTGTGGGGGCGCTGCGGGCTGCCGCCAGCCCCGAGTGCGCCCTCAGTCATGGGGGAGGCCACGAGAGGTTTTTGGTCTTGCCGCGCCGGGGCGACCCGCATAAAACCGCGAAACCGTGCACAAGTCGTTTCAACGCGTGGTCTCGCCGTTGTTGTTGTCGAGCTGTCTGTCCCTCGCGGCACCGGCCATGGGCTGTGCCGACGAGCAGGAGAGCGCCGAGCGGCAGGTGCCCCGAGTGCGGATCTCCATCGCCCGCGAGGTGACCCCCGAGGTCAGCTCGCGCCACCTGGTGCTCCTCGATCCCTGGCGTCGGGCTCAGCTCTCCCCCCGCTACGGCGGTCAGATCGCGACTCTGTTTGTGGACGAACAGGACGAGGTGCTCGAGGGGGACCTGCTCGTTCGGCTGGCCGACGCCGACTCCCGGGGCTCCCTGATGAGCGCCCAGGCCAGCAGGACGGGCTCGGAGAAACGCCTGCGTGACCTCGAGCGCCAGCTCGTGGACGCCCAGAGTCTCTACGACTCAGGGGCCGGCACACGCCGGGAGGTCGAGCGACTCGAGACCGAGATCGGAACCACCCGGGCCTCGGTGCGCCAGGCGGCCGGGCAGATTATCCAGTCCAAAGATCGGCGGAGCGCCAACGCGATCCTCGCTCCCTTCGCCGGTGTGATCACGAGCCTCGAGGCCGACCTGGGCGAGTACGCGGCCCCGGGCGCAAGGCTGGCGACCCTCTCCCAACTCGACAAACTGGCCATCGATGTGCCCCTGTCGGAGGCGGAGCTCGTGGTCTACGACGAGGGGGGTCTGCGCTTCGAGGTCGAGATCCGCGGTGCTGTGACCCCCGTGACCTTGGCCTGGGTGGCCCGCGAGGCCGACCCCGGCACCAATACCTTCAAGGCCCGGCTCTCGGTCGACAACAGCGACAAGCGCCTGCGCGCGGGAGAGTCGGTCAGGGTCAGCGTCCGCGGCGTTCTGGCCGATTCGGTGATCACCGTGCCGTCGACAGCTCTGCGTTGGGAGGGGCCCCAGGCCTACGTGCTGCGGGCGACGTCGAAGGGGGAGGGGGAGGCGGCGCGCGAGCACCTCGAGCGCGTCGATGTTCGGGTTCACGAGGACGTCCAGGGTGGGGTCGCCGTGGACGGTGAGCTCGGTGCGGGCGACCGGGTGGTGAGCTCGGGCCTGTCGACTCTGGTCGACGGTGACGTGGTCATTCATGTGCCCCGCGCCGAAGCGAGAGGCGAGCTCGAACAAGAAGAACTCCAGCCAGATGTGAAACCGGTCACACCGAAGGCCGCCCCTCCCGCTCCGGCCGGGTCCGAGCCCGGGGCGAACAACAACTAGTGGTCTGAGGAATCCGAGATGTTCGAAAAGATCGTCGCGTTCAGTGTCAAGAACTCGGTCTTCGTCAACCTCCTGTTCTGGTTGATCGTCGCCGCGGGAGTGTTGGGCGCCAGCAAGCTGCCCCGAGAGCAGTTCCCCGAGGTCAGCCTCGATGCGGTCGCGGTCCAGGTGATCTACGCCGGGGCCACGGCCTCGGATGTGGAGGAGCTGATCATCCGGCCGATCGAGGACGAGCTCGAGAACGTCTCGGACATCAAGCGGATCGACTCCCTGGCCAACGAGGGGGTGGCGGCCGTGACCGTGACCTTCAACGCGGGCACGGATCTTCGCGACGCTCGGGCGGAAGTCGAGAAGGCGGTCGCCGCGGTCTCCAACCTGCCAGAGGACGCCGAGACGCCGGTGGTCCGCGAGATCAAGATCGAGCTGCCCGTGTTGGCGGTCGCCCTGCTCGGTGATCGGGCGATCCGTCGGGACGCCGACCGGGTCAAAGAGACGCTCTCGAATCTGCCTGGGGTCTCAGGGGTGACCATGGTCGGCGGTACGGAGCGGCGCATTGTCGTCGCGCTGGACGAGGCCAAGATGCGCAACCTGCAGCTGCGGCCGGAGCAGATCAGCCGAGCCATCCGCAACGCCCACGTCAGCGTGCCCGCAGGGACAGTGGAGAGCGGAGGGACGGAGATCTTCGTCAAGACCGACAAACGTCTGAGCTCGGCGGCCGACGTGGGGGCGATCCCGCTGCGCCCCGGCTCGCCGCTGCGGCTGCGGGACATCGCCCAGATCCGGGAGCTCGAGGAGCTCCCGGATACGCGCTACATCGTCAACGGCCAGCCGGCGATCCAGCTGGTCGTCAACCGGGAGACGAGCGCCGACCCGCTCGAGATCCGCGATCAGGTCATCGAGGTTTTGCCGGCCCTCCAGCTGATGGTGCCGCCCAGCGTGACGCCGGTGATCTCCGAGGACTACACAGTGGTCATCCGAGATCGGCTGCGGACGGTGGCGATCAACGGGCTCACCGGCGCGGTTTTGGTGGTTTTGGTGCTCGCCGTCGTCGCCGGCTTTCGGCAGGCCCTGCTGGCGCTGTGGGGCATGCCCGTGTCCTATCTGATGGCGACCTTCCTGATGGACAAGACCGGCATCACGGTCAACGTCATCTCGACCTTCGGGCTGCTCATCGCCACCGGGATCGTGGTCGACGACGCGATCGTGGTGATCGAAAATACTCAGCGCCATCTGGAGATGGGTAAGAACCGGGTCGAGGCCGCGATCGCGGGCGCCAAGGAAGTGCTGCTGCCGGTCACGGTCGCCGTGATCACGACCTGCTTCGCGTTCATGCCCCTGACCATGGTCGGGGGGACCATGGGCCGGATCATGCGGATCCTGCCTTTGGCGGTGATCTTCTGCCTGATCGGTTCGCTGGTGGAGGCCATCTTCATCCTCCCGGGGCACTTGGCTCACTACGCCAGCCGGGATGCGAAGGGGGGACGGACCGCGCGCCTGGCCCAGCGCATGAAGCGGGTCTATCGACCGATCCTCGAGTTTTGCCTGCGCCACCGGAAGATGGTCGCCCTGCTCGTGTTTCTGAGCTTCGTGGGGACCTTGGTGTTGGCCAAGAACATGCCCTTTCAGTACACGGCGCCCGCCAAGCCGACCGAGCTCCAGGTTGCCTACGAGCTGCCCGCGGGCGTGGGTCGAGAGGCCACGCTGGCCCAGGGCGAGGCCATCCGCGCCATGGTCCTCGAGGGCATGGGCGAGAGCGCCGAGTCCAAGCTCGGCCTGGTTCGCAGCAGCAAGCTGCGCGTGGGCTCGGTCCGGGACCCGCAGACCCAGGTACTCGAGACCGGGGCCAACATGGGCATCATTCGCTTCGAGTTTGCGATCGAATCGGAGGTGCTCGATCGCTTCCCGCAGGTGATCGCCGATCTCGAGGAGTCGCTGGACACCAACCCGGACCTGGCCGGCTATTCGACCAAGTTGCCGCAGGCGGGACCGCCCGCCGGGCCGGCCATCACCGCGCGCATCCGAGGTCGGGACCCGGAGCAGATCGGAATTGCGGTCCGCGACCTCAAGTACTTCTTGCGGGGGGTCGATGGGGTCAGCGACATCGACGACGACAGCGGGGTCGGCAAAGAGACCTTCGTGATTCGGGTCGATCCCGACCAGGCCGCCCTCTACAACCTCGACGAGCTCGAGATCGCCAACGCTGCTCGGGCCGCGATCGACGGGTTGGTCGCCGTGGAGGTGTCCATCGACGAGCAGCGGGTCGAGATCGTGGTCCGCACCGAGGGCGCCCAGAGCCTCGACCGCTCTGGCCTGGGCGGACTGACGATCGCCAGCAGCGATGGCCGTGTGGTCCGCCTCGATCAGGTCGCCCGGCTCGAGCGGATCCGCGAGCTGGGGGCCATTCGTCGTCGAGACCGGCAGCGCACGATCACGGTCACGGCGGAGGTCCAACCCGAGAAGCTCACGGCTCTCGACGCGAGCGAGAAGATCAGCGAGTTCTGGGACCAGTCCATCGCCCCGCGCTACCCGGAGCTGGAGCTCCAGTTCGGGGGCGACACCGAGGAGATCAACGAGAGCCTCAACGACCTTCCAGGCGCCTTCGGCCTGGCGATCAGCCTGATGTACATCGTGCTGGCGCTCCAGTTTCGGTCGTACCTCCAGCCCCTGATCATCCTGTGCGCCGTGCCCTTTGGGATCATGGGCGCGGTCTTGGGCCTGTTCGGCATGGGCTACGATCTGTCTCTCTTCGCCCTGTTCGGGGTTGTCGGGCTCGCGGGCATCGTGGTCAACGACTCGCTGGTGATGGTGGACTTCATCAACAGCCGTCGCCGCGATGGCGCCACTGTGCTCGATGCGACGCTCGATGGCGCGCTCGAGCGTCTGCGCCCGATCATCTCGACCACCTTGACCACCTGTTTCGGGCTCGGCCCGCTCGCCCTGGGGCTCGGGGGCAAGGACCAGATCTTGGCGCCGATGGCGATCTCGATCGCCGCTGGGCTGGGGATCTCGACCACGCTGGTGTTGCTGGCGGTCCCGGCCCTGTACGTGATCATGGAGAAGGATCTCAAAGGTTTGGCGCTGCGCTTACGCGGCCGGGATCCGAAGCTGGTCGACTCGAGTGATGTGCAGGATCCGAGCGACCTCCAGGATTCGAGTGAAGTGCGGGCCCCGGGCGAGGAAGACCCGACCTGACCCGACCTGCTCCGGCCTGACCCGGCTGCCCGACCGTCAGAGCGGTCCGCGGCCTTGGATTCGCTCGCCGACCTCGGCGCGGATAGCCGCGAGCTCGGCGAGGTCGAGCTCGACCTCTGCGATCACGAGCTGCTCGACGATGCCGACCCGGGCGTGCTCGCGCAGCTCGTGCTCGATGCCGAAGTCATCGAGGCGCTGGGCGAGCCCGGACAGACCTCCGAGGACCCGCTCGCGCAGGCTCGCCAAGGTCGCTATGTCGGCCGTGGCGAAGGTGGCGAGAGCCGAGAGTCCACTCGAGAAGTCGACCGCCAGGCTCAGGGAGGTGGTCTCGACCGCCCAACTCTGTGTCCAGCTCGGGGGCAGGGCTCGCCGGTCTCGGTCGGAGAGGGCAGCGACGAGCCAGAGCTGGGCGCTCCGATCGACCCGAGCGAGTGGAGCCTCTAGGCTCTCGGGTAGGGCAGGGCTGCCCCCACCCGCGACGAGCGTGCCGACCGGCTGCTCGAAGGCCCCCTGAGCCCACACCAGGGAGAAGGGGTTGACCACCCAGAGCGAGCTGGAGGTCGGCGACAGGGTCGGGTCGAGCTTGAATCGCCGACCGCAGGCCGCCGGGGCGGGGGCCCAGGGACGGACTCCGTCGTTGCGGGCAGTGAGCTCGGCGCTCAGGCAGGCCAGGGTCTTTGGTTCGCCGATCCCGCGGGCCTGGAGGACCACGATCCGGCCATCGCCTCGGTCGCGCGCGGCGAGCAGGCTGTAGGTGCGCTCGAGCTGGATATGACAGTCGTCGATCACCTCGAGGATCTCGCCGATCTGGAGGTCGGCGCGCAGGGAGGGGAGCGCAGCTCGACCCACGCTGGTGGCCGCGAAGGCGTCGACATCGAGGCTCAGCGCGACGCTCGCGCCCTCGGGGACCAAGGTCGCCAGGTCTGTGGGCAGATCGGGGCAGGCCACGGGCGCCGGTGTGTCCTCCAGGCCGGGTACGCCACAGGCGAGGGCCGCCAGGAGGGACGCGAGCGCGAGCATCCCTCGATGGTACGCCGAGGCGGAGAACCGGCGGGTGTGTATTCGCGCCGCTTTCCATGTCTGCTGGAATTTCGAGGGTCCCGCTTCGTGCGATTCTGAGCTCCGTCAGGAGAAACGCCGCCAGATCTGTAAAAAATGTCCGTGGTGAAATCGGGCTACTTTCTGGCTTGGTGGGCTTAGATCTGCGTGAGACGCGGTTTCTTGGGTAATTGCTGCGGTCGAAAGAGCAAATCTCAAGATCCAGTAGCTGCGCAAAATTCCACTGTGGCTGTTGACGGTGTAATTACCTGGGACTACAGTATCTACGTAATCGGGTCGCAGACCCAGCCACGGAAGGTTCCCACCATGTTTTTGATCGCCGACTTGTTGTTCCGCCGCACCACCGCCCGCACTCAACGCTTGCACGACGAATATCGGGCGCAGCGCGCTCAGGAGAGCGGTGCGTCGGTCACGCGAACACGGACCAGCCGGGCTGCCAGCCGGTCTGGACGATCCCCACGTGCACGCCTGCGCGAGGACGCCTTCTCGCTGCTCTCCTGAGAGCCCGCGGCGCACACAACTCTGCCCGGCCCTCCAAGGATGGAGAGTCGGGCATTTTTAATGGGGTCAGTCGGACCCGGGCTCAGTCGGACTCGGGGGAGTCGAGGGAACCGGGCTCCGACGGCTCGGGCGCGAGCGGGTGGGCCAGCCTGGCCGCGATGGCGACCGAAGACCGAAGCCCCCGGCCGATGATGTACTGCTCGCGGCTGGCTTTGCGGGTGAGGTCGCAGCGATAGGCCTGGCCCATCTGAAAGCGGCGCTGGACCTCGCGAATGAGTTCGGGGAAGCGTCCACCCTGGAACACCTTCGCGCAAAAGTGCCCACCCCGGCGCAGGGTCGCGGTCGCTATGTCGAGGGCGCGCATGAACAGATCCTCGCTGGTCGGGACGTCGTAGTCTTTGACCCCGGTGGTGTTCGGCGCCATGTCGCTGATCACCAGATCGAACTCGCCGAAGCGCTCCACCATCCGCCCGATCTTGAGCTTGTTGACGTCGCCCACGAAGGTCTCGACGTTGCTCGGGAACGCGAGCTCGACCGCTTTGAGGTCGATGCCGATCATCCGGCCCTCGGGACCGACCTTGTTGACCGCGTACTGCAGCCACGCGCCTGGCCAACAGCCGAGGTCGAGGAGTTTTGTGCTCGGCTTGATGAGCCGAAAACGCTTGTCGATCTCCTCGAGCTTGTAGACGGCTCGGCCGGCGAAGTTCTCCTTTTTTGCGCGCAGGTAGGCCGGGTCGTGTCGATTCCGCTTGTCGCCGAGGCCCTTGCGTACCATCGCGGGACCATAGTCGAGGGTCCCGAACGCGCCAATCGGAAAAGCCGCGCCAATTGGAAAAGCCCCCTTTCGGGGGCTTTGGAAGCTCGCCAGCAGGTGCTGGCGTGCGGCTCCTTAGGAGCGGCCGTGACCCTTGCGGATCGCGGACTTGATGGCGTGGCGGATCTGGACGTAGCCCTTTTTTCCACCGGGCACGGAGCCACGGACCAAGATCAGGCCCTTGTCCTCGATGACCCTGGCGACCTGGAGGTTCTGGACCGTGACGGTCTCGTTGCCCATCTGGCCGGGCATGCGCTTGCCGGGAAGGACGCGACCGGGGGTCAGGCGACAACCGATGGAGCCACCGTGACGGTAGACCTCGTGTTGACCGTGGGTGCGCTTCTCACCGCGCATGTTGTGGCGCTTCATGACGCCCTGGAAGCCCTTGCCCTTGCTGGTCGCGGTCACGTCGACGGACTGGCCATCCACGAAGATGGAGAGCGGGACTTCGCTGCCCACGGGGTGCGCGGCGACGACGTCGGCGTCGACCCGGAACTCTTTGATCTTGCGTCGCGGGGCGACCTCGACCTTGTTGAACTGGCCGAGCTTGGGTTTGCTCAGGCGGCTGGGTTTTTGCTCGTCGAAGGCGAGCTGGAGCGCGCTGTATCCGTCGCGCTCGACGGTGCGGTGGCCCATGACGACGTTGCCTGCGGCCAGCAACACAGTGACCGGCACGCGTGTGCCGTCTTCGAGGAAGTACTCGGTCATGCCGATTTTCTTGGTAAGCAGTCCCATTTGACGATTCATTTTGGGTGCCTCCTTTCGTTTGTGGGGCACGTGCGTGCGTCGCGAGATTGCGAGGGGCCGCAGCGGTACCGGGCCGGGATGATGGTGGAGCTGCCCGCGGGGGTCAAGACGGGGAAAGGGTCCGAGCGTGACTCGACTCACCAGATATCGGTGGGGTTCAACTCGTCCAGGGCGAGAGCGGCAGGCCGAAGAGCGCGCGGGTGTTGCGAGCGGCGGCCTCGGCGAGGGTGCCGGGGTCCTCGCCGCGCAGGGCCGCGAGGGCCTCGCAGGTGAAGGCGACGTTGGCGGGCTCGTTCTTGCGGCCGCGCAGGGGCACGGGCGCCAGGTAGGGGGCGTCGGTCTCGAGCATGAATCGGTTGAGGGGCACACAGGTGACCGCCTCGCGCAGCTCGACGGCGGTCTTGAAGGTGGCGATCCCGGAGAAGGAGATGTGCCAGCCCATGGCCAGCCAGCGCTCGGCCTCGGCGGGGGTGCCCGTGAAACAGTGGACGACGCCGGGCTCGGCGCGGGGAGGATGGGCAGCGACCACGTCCCAGGCGTCCTCGTGGGCGTCGCGAATGTGGAGGACGAGGGGCTTGTCGAGAGCCCGCGCGAGCTCGATCTGGGCGCCGAAGGCCGCGATCTGGTCGGCCCGCGGGGACAGGTCGTAGTGATAGTCGAGGCCGGTCTCGCCGATCGCCACGACCTTGTCCGCGCCCCGAGCGAGGGTCTCGAGTTCGGCGAGCAGGGCGTCGTCGAGGTGGCGCGCGTCGTGGGGGTGCAGACCGATGGCCGCGAACACCTGGGGGTGGGCGTCGGCCAAGGCGACGGCTGGAGCCATGGTCTCGGGGCTACAGCCGATGTGCACGACCTGGACCACGCCGGCCGCCCGGGCGCGCGCGAGGGTGCCCTCCACATCGGGAGACATGGGCGCGTAGTCGAGGTGACAGTGGCTGTCGATCAGCCCCGGGATGCACGGTGGGGTAGGGCGGGGCTTGTTCTTGGCCATGGCGGTCGGGCCCGGGTCTAGACCCGGTTCAGGCGATGTTGTGGAAGACCTCTTCGACGTCGTCGTCGGCCTCGAGGCGATCGATGAGCTTGAGGACGGCCTCTTCTTGATCGTCGCTGAGCTCGGTGCTGGTCTTGGGGACCCACGTGAAACCGGAGGACACGAGCGCGATACCCTTGGCGTCGATGCCGGCTTGAAGGTTGCCGAAGTCCTCGCGATCGCAGCGCAAGATCAGGAGGGCTTCGCCCTTTTCGGTCTCCCCGTCGAGCAGGTCCTGGAGGCCGTGATCGATGAGCTCGAGCTCGAGCTCGTCTCGGTCGAGGCCCTCGGCGAGCAGGCGAAACAGGCCGAGGTGGTCGAACATGAACGAGACGCTGCCCGAGTTGGCGAGGTTGCCGTCGCCCTTCTTGAACGCGAAGCGGACGTTGGCGACGGTGCGGGTGGGGTTGTCGGTGGTCGTCTCGACGATCAGGGCGATGCCGTGGGGGGCGTAGCCCTCGTAGATGACCTCTTGGTAGTGGGTCTCGTCGCCGAGCCCGGCGGCCTTGTCGATGGCGCCTTGGATCTTGTCCTTGGGCATGTTGACCGCGCGCGCGTTTTGGACCGCGCGGCGCAGGGATGGGTTGTTGTTGTAGTCGGGGCCGCCAGCCTTGACCGCCATGCTGATCTGGCGCCCCGCCCGGGTGAAGGCCTTTGCGTCGCGATCGCTGCGCTTGGCCATCGCAACCTTACGATTCTCGAAATTTCGACCCATCTTCTTGCTCGGCTCCTGCCAGGTTTTTACACCAGCCACAGGGCGACCGGTATGCTCGTGGACCCAAGGAGCCGGACAGAGCTTCGGCAGGACCGGGCCGGCCGCTCAGGCGCCGACGGGGGCGCTCGTGCGCCGATAGGCTGCGAGCGCGGCCAGGCTCGCGCCCAAGATCAGGGCCCCGAGCACAGCGACGACGACCGGGCTCCACCAGGTGCTCGCTAGATACGCGATGCCCACGGCCAGCAGCGGTCCGCGCACCGGCTCGAAGTTCCGGGCCCAGGCCTTGTCTTCGATGAGCCCCAGGAGCACGGCGCAGCTGAGAATGATCAAGCCCGCGGCGATGCTGAGCTGGAGGATCGAAAACTGCTGCTCGAGTAGAAGCAGGGGGACCGTGGCGATGCCGAGCATGGCGTAGTGCCCGATGACATAGGCGGTGAGGGCAGGGGAGACCTCACGGACGTACTTGGGAGAGGCCAGGCGCTTCTTTTCGTTCGGATCGCGGCTGACCCCCTCGGGGAGCCAGGCCGGGTGGGCGAACCAGACCCAGAGCTTGTCGCGGACGCGATCGGCCTGGCGGGCGAGCGCGGCCATGTGGACGAAGTATTGGAGGTTGCCCCAGACCGGGTTGTAGCTGTCGAGGGGGACGGTCGTGCCGTAGACGACGGTCTCGTCTTCGACTTCGAAGGTACCGAAGAGTCGATCCCAGACGATCAGGATGGCGCCGTAGTTTTTGTCCAAGTATTGGTCTTGGACGCCGTGGTGGACCCGGTGGTGGGAGGGCGTGTTGAGCACCCACTCGAGGGCCGGGGACAGCCGATCCACGAGCTGGGTGTGGATAAAAAACTGGTAGCCCCGGTTGAGGGCGTAGGCGGCGAGGTAGATGCCGGGGCTGACCCCGAGCAGGGCCAGGGGGATATAGAAGAGGAACCAGGTGATGGGCTCGAAGGCGGGCTGGCGCAGGGCGACGGCGAGGTTGTAGTCCTCGCTCTGGTGGTGGACTCCGTGCACGGCCCACAAGGTGTTGACCACGTGGCTCGAGCGGTGCCACCAATAGAACAGGAGGTCGATGCCGACGAAGCCGATCACCCACGGGACCCAGGGCGCGCGCTCCCAGCCTGCGAGGCGCCAGTGCTCGAACACCCAGATATAGGCCCCGAAGGCGGCGAGCTTGAGCAGCAGCTCGAGGGCTTGGAACACCGTGCCGGTCGTCAGATCCGACATCGCCGTGCCGAAGTTGTAGATCTGGAGGCCGCGCTTGCGGCCCACACGGGCCTCGAGCAGGACCGAGCCCAACAGCACGGGAATAGCGAACGCGACGTAGTTCAGACCTTCCACCCCATATGTCATACGCGAACCGAGCGTGGTGCGCATGTGATTGCGCGGAGCCTGAAATTGGTCTGGATCCTCGGCTCTGAGCACGGCTGAGCCGAGGGAAGCCCTCGTGGGAGCGGGGGGCACTGCGGGCTACCATGCCGGTCATGATCCTCGCCCACGAAGTTCTCGGCGCCGAGGCGTCCCCCGAGCGCTGGATGTTGGTTCTTCACGGGATCCTGGGCCGGCGGGCGAACTGGCGCAGCTTCATGCGCAAGTGGTTGAAGCGTCGCCCGGGCTGGGGCGTGGCGCTGGTTGATCTGCGGGTCCACGGCGACTCCCAGGCCTTCCCGCCCCCCCATACGCTGGCGTCGGCGGGGGACGACCTGCTGGGCCTCTCACTGGAGATCGGCCGCGAGCATGGGGGCCGGGTCGCGGGGATCATGGGCCACAGCTTTGGAGCCAAGGTCGGGATCGTCGGGGCGGCTGCGCTGCGCCGTGCTCACGAGGACCGGGCCGTCGACGAGCTGTGGGTCATCGACGCGCCGCCGGGGCCACGTCGCAACCCTCAGGACTTGAGCACGGACAAGGTGTTCGCGGCCCTCGAGGCTCAGCCCCAGCGCTTTCGAGAGCGCTCCGAGTTTACAGCCGCGCTGGTCGCCGCCGGGTTGACCATGCAGGTCGCGCAGTGGCTGGCGACCAACCTCGTCCTGACCCCGACTGGGTGGCGCTTCAGCGTCGATCTGGAGGGGGCCCGGGCGCTGTTGAAGGACTTCTCGACCCGGGATCTGTGGCCCGAACTCGAGGCCGAGGCGGCCGCGGGGACCCGGGTGAACCTGGTGGTGGGCGGGCGCTCGCTGGCCGTGAGTGAGGCCGAGCGCAGTCGGGCCGAGGCCCTGGCGGCGAGGGGGATCCTCGGTCTGGGCGTGGTCGAGGGCGCGGGGCACTGGATTCAGGTCGACGCGCCCGAGGCTCTGCTCGACGTCCTCTGCGCCTGAGCCGAACCGACTCGGGCAGCAACGAGAGAGCCCGAACACCAGCCTGGATCCCAGGGTAGTGCTCGGGCTCGGCGGGGGTCTCCCGCGGTCGACCTCGGATCCTAGAAGAACCGGTAGGCCAGGGAGAACGAGGTGATCGTGTCGAGCTTTTGAATCTCGGGCAGGGGATCGTTCTCGTAGCGGAGCGTGAAGGTCACGTTCAGGGAGAAGCGCTCCGCGAGCTGGGTGCTCAGGCCAGCCAGGTAGTTGATGCGGAAGCGGCGGCCGAGGATGACGCTCTGGAGGTACTCCAGGCTCGTGTCGAAGCTGACCTTCTCGGACAGCTTGTTGCTGTAGCCGGCGTAGAGCCGGACGGCGTGGTTGGCCAAGGACCCCTCGATCTCCGGGTCGAACTGGGTGTCGCCGTCGTCGTCGAGGACCGGGAGCCCCTCGTCGTCGAGGAGGGTGCGGGAGTCGTCTGTGCGCAGGTCGTACTGGAAGTCGTAGCCGGCCTCGAACCACAGGCGGTGGTTGGCCTCGTTGATGGCGTAGTAGGCGACGCCCGGGTCGACATTCATACGCAGGTTGAGGCCCTGGAATGTGTCGTGGCGGGCCGAAGCCTGCAAAAATGCGGTCCAGTCTTTGGCAAAGAAAATGTCGTAGCGGGCCAGACCCTGGACGTTGCCGACGGTCGATTCGTAGCGGCGTGTATCGGGGACCCCGGTCGCGCCGTAGTTGCCGGCCACGGAGGCGCCGAACTGGTGGATGGTCCGGCGCAGACGGAAGTTGGAGGCACCCGTGAACGCGATCGTCCGCGAGTTACCGGTGCTCACGATTCCACCCAGGCTGATGTCGAACTCGGTGACGTCGCTGGCGTGGGGATCGTCGGCGTCGAGCTGCTCGGGACCCTGGGCGGTCTTGAACTGGCCGCCGCCGTCGAGCTCGGTGGCTCCAGAGCTGGCATTGTCCTGAGAGGAGGTGCCCTCGGGCACGTCCGCCGGGGGTGCTGCGAAAGCCAGGCTGGGTGCCAAGAACATGGCCCCAGCGAGCAGCCAGGTGGGGGAGGAGGAGCGGTCGAGGGAAGAGCGAGTGGTCATGGCGCGGTCTTTCGGACAGGGTCGTCAGCAGCATGAACCTGGTTTGGCCGCTGGCCAGCAAAAAACTGGGCAGCGGCCAATCCAGAGTGTCGGCTGGAGTTCAGCCGGAGTTTCAGATCGATGATCTGAATGATCAGGGTGATCTGAATGATCTAGATCATCAGGCCGCGGAGGCCTGATGCACCACGATCTGGTTGAAAGGAATCTCGATGCCGGCGGCCTCGAGTTCCTCGTAGACGGCGGTGCGGACCTGATGGAGCACACCGGCGTAGTCGGTCGCTACACAGTGCACGAGCACGGTGAAGTCGAGCGAGCTCGCGCCGAGGCCGACGAAGGCCACCGTGGCGCCCGGGTCTTTCTTGACCAGGTCGCAGCGCTTGGCCGCCTTTTCGAGGACCGGGAGCACATCCGTGATCTTGGTGCCGTAGGCCACCCCAACGTCGATGTGGGCGCGACGGCTGCCGCGGGTCGTGTAGTTGACGATCGGTCCACCGATGACGGCGCCGTTGGGGATGATGATGGTCTCGTTGTCCGGGGTCACCAAGGTGGTGGTGAACAGGCCGATCTCGCTGACGCCGCCGGTGTGGCCGGCGCAAGAGATGACGTGATCGATGGTGAAGGGACGGAACAAAAGGATCATGACCCCACTGGCGAAGTGGGACAGGTTGCCCTGGAGGGCCAAACCGACGGCTAGACCTGCGGTCCCGAGCAGGGCGACGAGGCTGCCGGTTTGAATGCCGACGCGGCCGAGCGCTGCGATGACGGCGACAGCGATCACCATCCAGCGGACCAGCGAGGTCAGGAAGCTGACCAGCGATTCGTCGACCTTGCGCTTACGCATCATCTTGGCGACGACGCCAGCGATCATGCCGGCGACCATGAAGCCGATGACGACGATGACGATGGCGATGACGATGCCGACGATGAGGGGCATCCAAGGTTTGAGGATGCTGGGGATAAAACCGATCTTGTCGAAGTCGAATTCCATGATTGATCTCGTGGGTCGGAGGAGGAGAGAGAGTGGGGGGGGGAGTGAGAGAGTGGGGGGAGAGAGAGTGGGGGGAGAGAGAGTGGGGGGAATGGGGAGGGTCGAATAGGAGAATGAGTAAGAGAGTGAAACGAGGACGCGAATACGAGAACAGCCGCCGAGGGGCGTCACCTCGTCCCCTTTTCTATGTCCCAGGAATACCCCGGAACGAAGGGGAGAGGCCAGCCTCTCGACGGCTGTTCAGCCGAAATCAGCCGCCGGTCGCGTTGGCGGCCACGTTGTCACCCGTGAGGATCTTGAACTCGATCCGCCGGTTGTTGGCTCGCCCGGCCTTGTTGTCGTTGGTATCGACAGGCTTGTCGGCACCGAGGCCTGCGGTCTCGATCCGGCTCGCGTCGATGCCATGGTCGACGAAGTACTGCTTCACCGACTCGGCGCGGCGAAGCGAGAGCTCTTTGTTGTGCTCGGCGCCGGCGGCGGTGGGCTTTTTGGTGCCCTTGGTCCACGGCTTGTTGTCGGTGTGACCGCTGACCTCGATGCGGATGTCCTTGAACTCGGCGAGGACCTTGACCGCGCTGTCGAGGGTCCGGCGTGAGGACGAGCGAATCTCGTCCTTGTTGGTCTCGAAGGTGATGCCCTTGATGGCGCCGGTGAACTTGGCGAGCGCCTTGGGAACCTCGTCCGGGCAGCCGTCCTTGTCCTCGAAGCCGTTTTTGGTCTCCGGCTCGGTGATGCACTGATCGACGTCGTCGGCGAGGCCGTCCCCATCGGTGTCGGGGATCGGGCAGCCGTCGGGGTCGACGCCAGCCTCGTCCGGGCAGGTGTCCTGGTCGTCCCAGAAGCCGTCGCCGTCCCGGTCGGACTCGGGACATCCGTCCTCGTCTTGGTAGTCGTTGACGGTCTCGGCCTCGTCTGGGCAGGTGTCGTCACTGTCGAGGAAGCCGTCGCCGTCCCGGTCGGACTCGGGACAGCCGTCGGGGGCGATTCCGGGGGTGTCCGGGCAGGTGTCCTCGTCGTCCCAGAAGCCGTCGCCGTCTCGGTCGGTGCGGGTGCTCTTCTCGTTGGCGCGACCGAGGGTGATGGACAGACCGAGGAGAGCCTCGAGGTTGTGCGAGATGAAGGTGTCGTCGACACCCTGCTGGTGGGTGACGACGTCACGGACATCGAGGCGCAGCATGGCCCAGCGGTTGAGGTAGATCTTGACGCCGCCGCCGAAGTGGAGCGCAGGGTCGATGTCGTTGCCGAGCACGTCGTCACCCGAGGCGACCCCGAGCATGCCGGCGCCGACGAGCACGAAGGGAGTGACGCTCCACAGGCCGAGCTGGCCCACGAGGTGACCGCGAGCCGTGAACATGGTGGCCGAGTCGCCACCGTCGGCGAGCTTGGAGGGCATGGCCCCGCCCTCGACCTCGACGCCGAAGAAGCGCAGCGGGTAGTAGCCGACCCGGAGACCAAAGTCGGGGTTGAGGCGACGCAGGGGCTTGTAGCCCTGGTCGGGAAGGGTCAGGTCGGGCTTGAAGAGCTCGTGCTCCTCGGCGAGCAGGAACACGCCGCCGTAGATGCCGATCTCACCCATGTTCTTCTCGGGTGCCCAGCGCTTGATCCACTTCTGATCCTTGCGCTTGTTCCACTTCTCCGTGGTCTCGGTGACGGGCTCGTTGGTGTCGACGGCATCGGCATCGGCATCGGCATCGGCATCGGCATCGGCATCGACGCCATCTGCATCACCCGAGAGGGAGAACGAAGCATCAGCATCGCCTTCCGGTGGGGCCGCGTGCGCGAGCGCGGGGGCGAGAACGAAGAGGCCGAGGAGAGGTAGAAAGTCGCGGTTTCGCATGATCACAGGGGTGTGGATACGGCGGCCAATGGTGGCCGAACGGCGGGACTGTAGGAGGGGTCGAGTCCGGTGGCAACTATTGAAAGTAGCCACCGGATTTTTTGTGGACTGATTCCAGCTGTATATTGGGGCGTAAATCGCCCGTATAAGGTGCGTTCGTGCCCCAGACCGATTCAGGAACCTTCTCATGAGGAGAAATGCCCCGCTCTCAATCGGTATACATCCTGGGGCAACAAGCCAACAAATGGCCTGAAAGGCCGGCAAACAGACGATTGGCCTCAATGCATTGGGTTGAGCTCGGTGATCTCAAAACGACCCAGAGAGATCATGGCGAGTACGTCGACGACCTCGAGTTCCAGGTGTCCGGACCCGACACTGTCGTTTCCAGCAGTCGGGTCGACCTCACGCCAGCGTGTTCCGTCGTGCCAGGCCACCCAAGCGTGGGCAACCATCTCGTCGCCTCCAGCTGCCATTCCTTCTTTTAGCTTTGCCGGGATTCCGGCCGCCCGAAGGATGGTCACGGTCAGCAGGGCGTACTCGGTGCAGTCGCCCTGAGCCCGGTCCAAAATGGTGGTCGCGTCGAGGCGGGTCGGCGTGATTTCGTAGTCGATTTTTGCGTGCACCCAGGCGACCACGGCGGCCACCGTGGCCCGGTCGTCGCCGGGTACCCGGAGCTGGTCGGCGATCGCTACGATGTCTGGATCCGTGGCCCGGACGTAGTTGTCCGATTTGAGGCTACGCTCGCGTTCCGCGGAGTCTAGGGGCTGTTTCTTGGCGCTCGAGACGGCTGAAGAGGGGAGCACGTGGAGCAGGATTTCATCGCTACCGAGGACCTCCACACGCATGCGGGGGTTGTCGTCGGGGACGCTGCTGTGGGCGAAGTGCTGCGCATCCGCGACGGTGATGCGATAGGTGAGCCCGCGCTGGGTCTCGGCTCGGCCGAGGTGCCGGGGCAGGCGGCTCGCGTTGCCGATCTCGGGGCTCGCCAGCCAACGATCGATGAGCGCCAGCTCCTCCTCAGACTCCGCGAGGTTTAGGCGAATTTTGGCGGATAGCTGGCCAATATTTCCGGGTCCCGTCTCACCCCAGTGGCCCTCGAAATCGACCGACTCCACCAAGCCCACCAAGGTCGCCAACAGGCGCAGGTAGTCGGCCCGACGCTCGCCGTCGTAGCGGGACGCGAGTGTGCGCATGGCTGCTGCGGCGCCCTGGCCATCGAGCTTCCCATGTGTGAACGAGGGCCTGGGATTGGGCGCCAGGACGGGCATCGCTTGGACCGTTGCCACGAGCTGCGGGTCGCTCGAGACCACGAGAGCCCCATCTCGTACCAGCCAGTACAGATCTGCGGACTGCTCGATCTCTCCTGGGGCGGCCAGGGACACCCCAGCCTTGCGGGTCGCGGCACGGACCTCGGCGTCGAGGGGCAGCACGAGCACCCAGCGCTGCCAGAGGCTGTCTCCGTCCTGGGGGTACCAGCCTAAAATCACCGATTGGGCCGCCTGTGCGACCACCAGCGGCGGAAGATGGTCGTCTTTGGTCAGCCCGCAGGCCCGGGGGTCGGCACCAGGCTCGAGCTTCTTGGACTTCTTGGGGGCCTTGGGCAGCAGCCCGTGGCTGGCGCAGCGCTCGAGTTCGAGGTCGTCGAAGTGGTCCCCGAGGCCGTCCTCATCGAGGGCCAGGGCGACACTGGAGGTCGGGTCAGGGGGCAGGAGAGCCTCCAGGCCGCCCAGGTCGCCGAGATCGTCGGTCGCGGCGGTGGCGGTGAAGGCCAGGCCGTCGTTGTCGATCACGAGCTCGAGGGCGACGGAGCGCAAACCGAGATCTTCGGTGAAGTCGACGGCCTGAAGGGCGACACCGTCGTGCCATTTTTCGAGCGCCGCCAAATATTCGGGCTGTTCGCCCAAGGACTGGGTCGCCCCTGGGAAGGTCCGCAGGACGCGCTGGGCCATATCCGCCCCGGAGAACACCAGCAGCCGATCGTCGAGGATCAAATAGTGCTCCGAGTCCACGGTGACCCGGCCCTCGAGGATCTGAACAGTGGCGTAGTACTCGAGTTCATGACCGGCGATCACCCGCGTTGTGCGGAGCCGCTCGGCTGCGAGTTCGGGGGCCGGATCGGGCCCGAGCTCCTCCTCTGCGGCCTCGATGACGCTGTGCAGGAGCAGGGGCAGGATCCCCATGCTCAGGGGCAGGCTCGCCAGTTCGGTGACGATGCTCAGCGGGATGGCCACGCCGGCGTCGTCACCCCGCTCGCGCTGGGCCAAGTTGGCGAGCAGGGAGGTGCGGTCGCGGACCGTAGCTGAACAGACGAAGCTCTCGCTGCCCTTGGGGGAGGCGCACTCGATGGGTTGGCTCAGGTCGAGGCCACCGCCCTCGGCGAGCAGGGTGAAGCCGCCCTGGAGCAGCATGTCGTGGACGATCGTGCGCACGAGGTAGGCGTCCGCGGGGTTCGCGGGCGCCATCCGCCGCACGAGGCTCTCGAGGCTGGTCGCAAACAGCCCGGCGTTGCCCACTCGGACAAAGGTCCATTGGTCGCCGGGGACCAGATCGGCGAGATCCTCGGTCGCCAGCTGGTCGCGGCTGCGGGGCGCTCCCCGGGCCTGGAGTCGTCGTACCCAGCGCTGCGGACCCTCGTCGGTGAGGGCCGGCTTGCCAGAGAGCAGGCGACGGCCCTCCTCGAGGTCCTCTGCGATCTCGAGCAGGAGATCGCGGACCATCGCGGCGCGCTTGGGTTCACCGTCCTCGGGGTCGAGGTCGATGGCCTTGGCGAGCTTGTCGATCCGGCGTCGATCTCGAGCCTCGAGGTTGCGAGCCAGGGCCCAAGCCAGAGACCGGGCGAGCGCACGCTCGAGGCGGGTGTGGGCGCCGGAAGCGATGAGCGTGTCCGCCCGGGCACGGAGGGCGGCGAGGTCCTCGGGCTCGGGCCGATCCATGATCGAGCGCACCGCGATGCTCGCATCGCTGGGCGAGCCCTCACGGACGACCTCGCGCAGGGCGGCCGGGTCGGTGCGACCCGCGGGGACCCGACCGTCGCGGGCGTCCCCGAAGAAGTCCATGGTCGCGCTCGCGGCCAGGGCCAGGGCGCGCAGCCGGGGTTCGTTCCGCCGCGAGAGCATCTCCCGGGTCAGGGTGCGGGCGTCGTCCAGGGGCAGGGCGGCGATGACCTGGAGCAGCCCGAACTCGGGCCGTGCTGCGCTCGTGGTCAGGGCCGGGTTGGAGGTCGCGGGCTCCCGAGTTTGGTAGAGCACGCGGCGAGTGTCGTCGAGCACGCGCTGGCTGTGGTGCAGGGTGGCCTCGCGGCCGAACTCGTAGATGGCCGCGTGTGGATCGAGGAGGCTCAAGAGCGCGACCCGGGCAGCCTCGGGAGCGGCGGGGGCCGTGCAGGCGAGGAGCCCGGCGCGGGCTCGGGCCGAGTGTGTGGTCAACAGGAGGTCGAGGAGGAGCTCACCCCGGTCGGCAGAGGGCAGGTCTCGCCACTGGGGGGCGAAGCTCGGGTCGGCGCTGAGCAGGCAGGCGCCGCCCTGGACCCGGACGGGTCCAGGCGCGCGGGCTCGGGCAGCCTGAGCCGAACCCGCCATCACCCGTCGCCCGCGCCAGCGCAGGTCGTCGCTGGGCTGCCTCGATCCGGCCACGCGCAGGCTCTCGGCCGTGTTCGCCGAGACCGAGAAGTCGAGGGGGCGAAAGCTCTGGCGGAGCAGGGCGAGCTGCGGAAGGAAAGCCTCGAAGTCGTCGGGGGTCGAGCCCGAGATCAACACGAACACGTTTCCGCCCGAGGGCACGATGACGTTGTCGATCATCGATTCGCCGTCGGCGACCAGGAACTCGACCCCCGACCCGGCGGGCAGCTCGATCTCTCGGGTCCACAGCAGGGCGTAGTTGCGGCCGGTCCACTCCGCGATCAGCGATTCGGCGCAGTCCATGCCCTCACAGCGAGAGGCCCGAGGCTCGCTGACGATGAACTGAACCCGGCTCTGGAGCTGTTCGTCGGTCTCAGAACCGGCGGATCCGGCCTCGGGGTCGCCCGTCGGGGCGCTGAAATTCGGGATTTCTTGGCGCGTACCGAGCTTGCCGTCGCCGGTGGGCTCGGCTGCAGCCGCGAAGAAGGCCTCGGCCGAGACCTCGAGACTGACCAGGCGGGTGGGCTCGAGGGCGTCGAGGGCCGCGTCGGAGAGGGCGTCGAGCTGGTCGCCGAAGGCCTCGGGGCTGCGCATCCAGACGGGGGTCCGATCGACGGCGCCGGTCAAGATCGAGGGCAGGGCCTCGTCGCTGAGCCAGGGGTGCCCCGGGTTGCGCTCGCGGGCCTCGGCCAGCAGGCGGCGCGCGCCCAGGAGATCCTCGGACCCGGTCAGCAGGGGCAGAGCCTCGACCAGGACCAGGGGCTCGAAGGGGTGCAGGGCGATGAGCCGACGGGCGACGGCCAGGGCCTCTTCGCGCATGCGGGCCTCCCGGTAGCCCTCGAGCGCGAGCAGCATGGCGACGTGGCTCTCGGGGTTGGCCGCGAGCGCCCCGGCGAAGTCGTGGGCCGCGCCGGGGCGACCGTAGGCATCCATGAGCTCGACCATGGTCGGGCGATCGATGCGCCCATTGTGGATGTCGTCACCCACGAGCGCGGTCATGGCCAGGGCGTAGAGGCCCAGTGAGCGGAGCTCGGCGTCGCTGGTCTCACCCTCGGGGCGGGTTGCGGCGAGCACGGCGGGGGCCTGGGCGGTCAGGGCAGGGACCTCGTCGAGCACGGCGTCGGGCAGCCACGCGAGCAGGTGCTCGGCGTAGAGCGCAGCGGCGACCAGGTCGACGCTGCGCAGGGCCGAGCCCGCGGCGAGGGCCCAGCCACGCCGATCTTCATGTCCGAATTGGTCGATGAGCTGGCGACGCAAGAGCGGGCCGCGGTAGCGACCCTGGCCGAGCTCGAGGTCGTCGGGGCCCTCGCCGATGGGCTGGATGGCGAGCTGCCTGACCCGCAAGTCGGCGCCGAGTTGGTCGTCGCCGCGCTTCGAGGCCCACAGTGAGGCGTTGAGCAGCCACACCGGATCCCGGGCGAGGTCGGGGAGCTCGCCCGCGCGGGCGAAGAAGGCGTCGAGGTCGAGGTCGTTGGCCTGGGCCAGGTCGGCGCGGTTGAGGGCCAGGTAGGCGAGGTCGACGGCGAGGAAGGGCGTGCCGTCGAGGGCGTTCCACAGCGGGATGCAGCGCTCTGCGGCGATCTCGAGCTCGTCGCGCTGGAACATGTGCAGGCAGGCGAACTGAGCCAGGGCCTGGTTCTCGATCGGGGCGAACAGGGCGCTGGTGTAGCGCTCGGTCAGGGAGTCGTGGATGTCCCAGACCTCGGCGCGGATCAGGGACCAGGCGCGGAGGTCGTCGACGGCGCCCTCGCGTCGGGCCTGGGCCAAGAGCAGGGCACCGTGGGTGGGGTCGGCGGTGTGGGCCCGACCGGCGATCCGTGGGGCGGCCGCGGCCAGGGACTCGAGCTCCGAGTCCGGACGGATCAGGAAGGTCAGCCACAGCTCGAGGTCGCGGTGTTCGACGCGCTGTTGCGGGGGCATGGCGTCGAGCCAGGCGAGGACTTTCGCGGCGATCGGGAACGCACCCTCGGGCAGGGGCTGGGCCTGGAGAGCCTCGAGCAGGCGGGCGAGGCCGACCTCGGCGGTGGGCCGGTAGAGGGCGGCTGGGGCCCCGATCTCCAGGGCCGCGTCGCCGTCGTCTCGGGCCAGCCACAGCTGCCTGAAGGCGTCGCCGTCGAGGGGGGCGACGCCGGGGCCGGGGTCGTGGCTGGCCGAGAGCAGCTCGCTGGCCCACCAGTGGACCGGACGATCCGGGAAGCCCAGCAACGCCGCGCGCACGGACTCGAGCTCGCGGCGGTCTTCGGGCAGGGTCCGCAGGGCGCCCTCGAAGGCGGCGACCGACCGGGGCCGGCGCAGGAGGCCGTCGAGGTACATGCCGTGGGCGAGGTCGCCGTGGCCCGCAGCTTCGGCGATCCGAGCTCGGACGAAGGGCACCATGAACCCGTGGGGGTCGTGGGTCTCGGCGGAGGCCAGGGCTCGATCGCGCATGGGAGCGTCGCCCGCGAGCTCGGCGGCCAGGGCCAGGCGACCCGCGACCAAGCCGGCGTCGCGGCCCTGGAGATCGAGGTGGAGCAGGCTGAGCTCCGCGCTCGCCAGGTCCCAGGCCCCCATGCGCCCCAGGGCCAGGCCGCGGGCGAAGCGAGCGAGGCGCGAGGGACCGGGGAACAGCTCGCCGACATCGGCGGGCTCGCCCGGGAACCACGGGTCGAGGAACCAACTGGCCTCGATGTCGGCGCTGGGCAGCTCGAGCAGGAGGTCACCGACGTTGCGGGGCTCGACGAGGCCCTCGGCGAGGTCGCGCAGGGCCATGTCGGCGACCAGCCGGGTCTCCGGGCGCAAGATGTCGCCGTAGGCCGCGAGCCGAGCCTGGGCCAGGTCCGGGCGGTTGGCCGCGAGCTCTGCGAACACGGCCGCGGTCTGGTAGTCGGTGGTCGCGCTGACCCGCGTTCCGGCGTAGCGCGCGAGCTGTCCGTGGACCCCGGAGAGCTGTTCACCCGCGAGCCAGGGCACGGGGGAAAACCACGCTGCGCGGACGTTCGCGGCCCCGTCGAGGGCGTCGAGGCCCGCGCCGTACTCGGGGTTCGCCTCGTCGAGCCTGCCGAGCTGCTCGACGAGGTCGCTGCAGTCTTCACCGTAGAGCTCGCGCTCTCGGCAGATGGCGACCTTGGCCCCGAGCGCAGTGTCGTAACCCGTGAGGCCCTGGAAGGCCCGCTCGCGCACGCGCCTGGGGGCGTCGCTGTCGAGGGCGATGGCGCCGAGGGTCTCGAGCTGGATGAAGGGCATGGCGCGCCCACCCGTGCTCGTGAGCAGGCGTCGCTTGGCCGCGACGCCCGCGTCGACGTGGGTGCTGGGGGCGTTGTCGCTGTCGAAGTTTCCCAGCCACGACGAGATTCCGAACGAACGGGTCGCGCCGGTCGATCGGCGCCACCCGTCGAAGTGCCGGCGCCCGGATGGGGTCCCGGACTCGTAGGCGACCATGGCCCCGAGGGTGCTGATGAGGGCCCGCTCTGTGTCCCCGATGTCCCCGATGTCGAGGCCGGCGAGGATCTCTCCCGCGTCCCCGAAGGTGTGGCTGCCGACGAGTTTTGTGGCCCTGGCGAGGGCCA
>CAYVJQ010000053.1:25233-30905 GCA_964451725.1 uncultured Nannocystaceae bacterium
CGGTTGGCCTCGGCCCACATCAGGTCCAGGGCCTCCGGGCCGACTTTGGCGAGCTGCTCGGGGGACAGACGGCGGGCATCGACGGGCAGGCCGGCGCCCTGATGGGCCCGCCAGCGCAGGCGCTGGAGGGCGACGAGGGCCTCCGGGCGCCGGTCGAAGAGCTGCCACAGGGTCTCGTAGCCCCAGCTGAGGTCGGCTTCGCGGGTCGTTTGCAGGGCTCGCTGGAGGGCCCGCTTGGCGCGCTTGGGCGCAAGCAAGAATTGCCCCGCCTCGAGCACGAGCTTGCCGTCGTGGACGGCGTCGCCGATCTTCACAGCCAGCACGGCTGCGCTGTCGAGGCGCTCCCGGGCGAGCACGAGCTGCCGGCCGGTGAGCTGTGCGACCACATATACGCCGCGGGCGAGGTCGAGCTGCTCGCGGGCGAAGCCGGCGGCCTCGTCGAGGTTGCCGAGCTCCAGGGCCAGCTCGGCAGCGTCCCGAGCCCGGGTGGCCGAACTCGGGCCGAGCTCGCCAAAACCATCGAGGTGGCCGAGCGAGGCCCGCGCGCGGATGTCCGCGTCGTCGACGGGGGCGAGGGTCTGGGCGACCTCCACCCGTGCGTGGCTGCAGGCTCCGGCGCCGACCCAGGTCAGGCTGAGGAAAAACAGAGCCGGGGCGAGGCGTGGTCGACGGTGCGAGGCCATCGACCCCACGCTATGCGAAAACCGGTGGTCTGGCGACGACCGTGGGCTGGAAGGGAGGTCGGCCCGGACTCAATCGGTGCTCAATCGGTGCTCAATCTGTGAGCGTAGCCGCGACGATCAGGGCCGCGTCGATCTTCACCCAGTGCTGCGCTCGCTGGTCTGCAGGGGCCTGGACCAGGGCTCGGCAGGCACCCTCGATGATCGCCATCGCCTCGGAGAACTCGTGGTGGCCGTAGGTTCCCGCGGTGCCGAGCAAGGTATGGGCGACCCGCTGCGCAGCCTCGATGGTCGCGCCGTGCTCGTCGTCGTCGGCCTCGCGGGCGGTCTCGAGTACGCCGACGAGACCCTCGAGCTTGCCGGCGAGCTTGAGGGCGTAGCGCTGACGCAGCCCACTCATGCGATCGCCGGGGGCTCCCGGGGCGGCGTCCGAAGACAGGGCGACCCCGGACTTGGGCTCGGCCAAGATGCGCATGATCTCCTTGGGCAGGCCCATGGGATCGAAGGGTTTGGCGATGACCCCAGCGGCGCCGAACTTCATGTAGCGCTCGCGCTCTTGGGGCTGGATCTTCGCCGTCATGAAGATGATCGGGATGTCCCGGGTCTCGGGCTGCTCGCTCAGCGCGTGGAAGGTAGCGACCCCGTCCATCTCGGGCATCATCACGTCTAAAACGATGACGTCGGGGCGGTGTTCGGCGGCCATCGTCAAGGCCTGCGCCCCATTCGATGCGACCAGCGTGTTCCAGCCGCCCACGTGCGAGAGGCTCATCTCGGCGACCGTGCGGATGTCGGGCTCGTCGTCGACGAGCATGATCGAACGAATCTCGCTCACGGGTTCCCGGTGTACCGCGAAGCGCCAAAAGAGGGAACCACAACCGACCGGGGCGTGCCGAGCGTGGGTTGAAATCGCGCTTTGGGACCTAACTTTGGAACTATTTGGTACTAGGAGAGGCTCTCTGCATCGCGCTCGAGGCCGCGCAGGGTGTTGGCGAGGGCCTGGCGGTGGTCCCTTCGAGAGCTCACGTCCCGGCTCTGGGCGAGGTTGTGGAGGGCGGTGGACAGTTGGATCAAGCCCGCCCGTATCGGCACGGCGAGGCCTCGTCGTCGGGCCAGTACACTGGCCTGACGCTTGAATTCGAGGGCCAGGGTCCGGTCGTCCGAGGTCGAGCCGACCAGGCCGATCGCGCTGTCGATGAGATCGAGGATCGGGTCGTCGCGGTCCGCTGGGCGGGGTCGCTTGGTCGCCCGAAACGGCTTGGACTCCGCGCGGACGCGGCGCTGAGGCTGTTCGAAGGTGTGCTCGCCGATCGCAAAGTGAAAGCGGGAACCGACCCCCGGCTGGCTCTCGACGCCGATCCCACCGCCGTGTGCGTCGATGATCGCCTTGGAGATCGCCAGGCCCAGGCCGCTGCCCCCGGCGGCGCGGGTGTCCGATTCGTCGATCTGGGAGAATTTTCGAAACAGCTTGGGGAGCTGCTGCTCGGAGATCCCGGGCCCCTCGTCGCAGACCGAGAAGCGCACGGTCTGGGCGGAGATTTCTTTGATCTCGAGGGTCACCGTGTCCCCGGGTTTGGAGAATTTGATCGCGTTGGAGAGCAGGTTGATGAGCACCTGCAAGAGCCGGTCACGGTCGCCGCAGATCCGACAGGCGGGCTCGAACTCCCGAACCAGGACCACGCCGCACTCGTCGGCGTAGCCGCTGATCTCGGCCAGGGCGTCCTCGGCCAGGCGCATGGGCTCGAGGTCCTCGCTGCGCAGCTCGAGCTTGCCGGTCTCGATCTTGTCGAGGTCGAGGATGTCGTTGACCAGGCGGATCAGGCGTTGCGTGTTGCCCAGCGCGATGCCCACCAAGCTCTCGACCCGGGGGTCGAGCTTGCCGGCGACACCGCCGTCGAGCAGGCCCAGGGAGCCGCGGATCGAGGTCAGGGGGGTGCGCAGCTCGTGGCTCACGATCGACACAAACTCGTTTTTGAGTCGCTCGATTCGGGCCCGCTCGGTGACGTCGGTGGCGATGCCGACCACGCCCTCGATACGGTCGTCTGCCGATACGGCTGGGGAGCAGCGCAGTTCGTAGGACATGCGCCCGATCAGCGCGGTCGTGACAGTGGTCTCGCCGACCATGGCCCGGCGTACGGAGGAGAGCATCTGGGGGACGTGGGCGAAGACCTCGAACACGGAGCGGCCGACCACACGGCCGGCGCCGACACCCAAACCGGCCGCCCCGAGCCCGTCGAAGAGCGACAAAATGCCGTCGGGGTCGACGGAAAACAGGATGATCGGGGCGCCCGTGATGATGGTGCGCAGCTGGTGTTCGCTGGCGAGCAGGGCTTCTTTGGCTCGGCGGCGCTCGGTCACGTCCTCCTCGGTGACCAGGACCATGCGGCTCGCGCCGACGATCTCGCTGACGTGGATGGCGAGCCAGCAGCGGCCCCGGGGCCCGCTCCGGACGAGCTCGTGGTCGAAGCGGGCGCGCTGTCCACCGAGGACCTCCAAGACGCCCGCGAGGAAGGCCCCGACCTGGTCCGCGACCGGCCGGAGGGGCAGGAGAGGGCCGAGTTCGGCGACATAGTGGCTGCCGATGGGCTGTCGAGGTGGGGCGTCGGGGGGGTCGCAGGCCGCGGAGCTGAGCCAGGCCTGGTTCGCGGCCACGACCAAACCCTGGGCATCCAGGAGCGCGGCTCGATTGGGCATCGCGGCGAGCAGGGCGTCGGCCCAAGGTTGCGTCGCTGGTTGCGTCGCCGAAGGTTGTTCTCTGCCGGAGTCTCGGGTGTCGGAGCTCACTGCGTCGCAAGTATGCCCGTCGGCCGGGGGGCCGACCACCGCGGTGTGGCGGGGCGAGAGAGGATAGTGGGGCGTTTGGGGGCAGCGAAATAGCGCATACCCCTGTCCTATTTTGAATCTTTGCAATCAGACTAGCGATTCTGTCGAGTTTAGGCACTCGGGCCTTGTCAGCGCGTAAACCGGCCTGCCATAAATGGGTCGATGCCCAGCGACTCAAGCGCACGGAAGAAGGCCCGGGTATTGGTAGTCGACGACGATGTCGATCTGCTCGCACTGCTCGAGGCTGGCCTCGAGGATGGCGGTTACGAGGTCGAAGTTTGCGGTTCGGCCGAGCGCGCACTCGAGATGCTCGAGGTGGCGCCGCACGACATCATCGTCACCGACGTCAACCTGCCCGGGATGAGCGGCCTCGACTTCTGCTCGCGGGTGGTCTCGGAGCGCGCCAGCGTCGTGGTCATGGTCATGACCGCATTCTCGAGCATCAAGTCGGCCGTGACCGCGCTGCGCGTGGGTGCCTACGACTACATGATGAAGCCGCTCGACGTGGACGCGCTCATCCACCGTCTGGACCGGGTGGTGCGTGAGTACGACACCCAGCGAGAGGTCGAGAGGCTGCGCGAGATCGTCGCCGAAGAGCGGGGCTTCGAGGGGCTGCTCGGGACCTCCGCACCCATGCGCAAGCTCTACGATCTGGTCGCGCGGGCCGGCGAGACCGACGCCTCGGTGTTGGTGACGGGCGAGAGCGGCACGGGCAAAGAGCTGGTCTCGCGGGCGCTCCACCGCCGCAGCGTCCGCAATGCCTCGCCCTTCGTGCCCGTGAACTGCTCGGCGATCCCCGATCAGCTGCTCGAGAGCGAGCTCTTCGGCCATGCTCAAGGTGCGTTCACCGACGCCCGAAAATCGCGGGCCGGGCTGTTCGTCGAGGCGACGGCCGGGACTTTGTTTTTGGACGAGATCGGTGAGATTCCGCTCCAGGTCCAGCCCAAGCTGCTGCGGGCCCTCGAGGAGCGCCGGGTGCGTCCGGTCGGGGCCGACCGCGAGACGACCGTCGACGTCCGCCTGATCGCGGCCACCAACCGGGACCTCGAGGCCGCCGTCGAAGACGGCAGCTTTCGCGAGGATCTGTTCTTCCGCGTCAACGTCATCCACATTCACGTGCCCCCGCTGCGGGCCCGCGGTGGAGACGTGCTGCTCTTGGCCCAGAGCTTTCTCGAGCGCTACGCCGCCCGCTTCGGCAAGTCGGTCGAGGGCTTGACCCCGGGCGCGGCCGAGCGGCTCATGGCCTACAGCTGGCCCGGGAACGTGCGTGAGCTTCGAAATTGCATCGAGCGGGCCGTGGCCCTGGGCCGCGGCCATCAGGTCCAGGTCGAGGATCTGCCCGAGCGCGTGCGCACCCACAGCCGGGCGCAGCTCGTGGTCGGCAGCGACGATCCTTCGGAGCTCGCCGAGCTCGCAGAGATCGAGCGCCGCTACATCCTCCATGTGATGGAGGTGGTCGGGGGCAACAAGAGCCTGGCTGCCAAGACCCTCGGCCTCGATCGCAAGACCCTCTATCGCAAGCTCCAGCGCTACGCCCGGGCCAACGCCGGCGGCGCCTGAGCGGCGGGCGGCTGGCCACGAGGCGGCTGGCCACGAGACGGCTCTCCTCGAGCGCGCCGCCGTCAGGGCATGCTGCCGTCAGGGCGTGCCGGGGTTGGGCACGACCTGAAACTCGATCCGCCGGTTGTCGGCGCGGCCGCTGCGGGTGTCGTTGCTGGCCACCGGATCTGCGGCGCCGAGGCCCTCGGTGCTCAGGCGCGATTCATCGACGCCCATTCCGGTGAGGTAGCTGGCGACAGACTCGGCCCGGCGCCGAGACAGATCGATGTTGTGCTCAGGGTCGCCCCGGTCGTCGGTGTAGCCGACGATCTTCACATAGACCTGGTCGTACTCGACCAACTGGCGGACGACCTGGTCGAGGCTAGGCAGGGAGCTGCGCTGGATGATGGCCGAGTTGGTCTCGAAGGTGATGCCGCGCAGGGTGTCCCGGTCGATGATGGCACCCTCGATCAGCTGCTCGGGACAGCCGTCGGTGTCCTCGATCTCGTTGAAGGTCTCGGGGACCGTCGGGCACAGATCCTCGGGGTCGGGGATGCCGTCTCCGTCCTGGTCTCGGCTCTGGTCGTCGCTCGGGCATCCGTCGGCGCCCGGACCGGGCACGGCGGGGCAGGC
>CAYVJQ010000053.1:31005-46536 GCA_964451725.1 uncultured Nannocystaceae bacterium
CGGCCCAAGGTCGCGCTCAGTCCGAGCAGAAACTCGAAGTTGTGGGCTTCGAAGGTCTCCTCGACGCCCTGCTTGTTGCTGACCACGTCGCGCAAGTCGACGCGGAACACCAGGTCGCGGTTGATGTAGATCTTCACGCCACCGCCCATGTGCAGGGCAGGATCGACGTCGCGGCCGAGGGCGTCGCGGTCGGACTGGACCCCCAAGAGTCCGGCTCCGATGAGCACAAAGGGGGTCACGCTCCACAGCCCGAGTTGGAGGACGGCGTGGCCTCTGGCGGTGAAGGGGAGGGCGCGGGCGCCACCGTCGTCGTCGATACGGCTCGGGGCGACCCCCGCCTCGACCTCGAAGCCCAAGAATCGCAGCGGGTAGTAGCCGATGCGGGCGCCGAACTCCGGGTTGTTGCGCCGCAGGGGTCTGTACCCCTGATCGGGGAGCGCGGCGTCGGGTTCGAAGAGCTCGTGTCGAGGGGAGAAGCGCAGGAGCCCCGCGTAGAGGCCCAGTTCGCCCATATGGGCGACTGGCGCCCAGCGTTGGAGCCAGGGGACGGGGACGGGATCTGGCTGGGTCTGGGTCGGGCTCGACTCGGTGGGGGCGGGCGCCGGCTCAGGGCTCGCCCCCTCGGGCGCGCTCGCTTCAGGGGGGGCCGCCTCGGCCAGGGTGGGGGTGGTCACGACGAGCGCACACACCAATACGGAGACCTTCGAACGCATACAAAAACCGAGGGGACACCCCCTGCCGACAGTCTGCCCAAAGTTCGCGAAAAACGCAGAAATTCGGACAATTGAGCGTGCGCTCAGGCCAGCAGGATGGCCTCGGCCGCGACCACGGCCGACCATGGATCGCGCCGGTGCGGGGAGCCTGTCTGTGTCACCTTCACGATTCGGCCCTGGACACGAACCCGCTCGCCCGGTGCGATGACCTCGACCTCGGCCTCGAGCTCGACCCCATACTTGCGCTGGAGCTGGTGGTGCAGCTCACCGAGGTTTCCACCGGGCTCGACCTCCACGAGCGCCGATCCGCTCGCGTCCCGGAGCACGAAGTTGGTCGCCTGGTGGGCGTCGATGGCGTTTCCGTAGGCCTTGATGCCGTAGAAGCGCTGGAGGGCGGCGGGGGCCTTGGCCCGATACTGCATGGCGACCGCGGGTCGGCCGTCGACCGGGTCGATGAGCGTGGACAGGGCGTCGATCTGGCCGCTGAACTCGACCCGATCGCCGACCTCGAGGTGGCTCGACTCGGCGATCGGAGTGGGTGCGTAGGGTTTGTCCCGAGACAAGAGTCGATCGAGCCAGCGCGCCACTGTCGGTGACCATAGCAGGGACCCGACCCTATCCGACCCAGCCCGACGGCGCTCTGTGGTCGCGGCCCTTGTGGTCGAGGCCCGGGCGGATCTATGACCGCGGACATGGTCGACCGCGAACTCGCCCGCATCTTCTCCTCGTTGGCAGTCGAGCTGCCCGCCGTTGCACCCGGCCCCGACACGCTGGCCTGTAGCGACCCCTCGCGCGGCTGCGTGCTCGCTCACCTGGCCCTGGACTCGCTCGAGACGGCCGCGGACAAGGTCGCGGCCGCGACCCGCAGCTTCGCCGCGCTGCGCCTGCACCCAGGGCCGGCCCGCGGCGACCTGGTGCGGGCCATGGGGGAGCGCCTGCGGACCCACAAACAGGCGCTCTCGGAGTTGGTCTGTCTCGAGGTCGGCAAGGGCATCGAGGAGGCCCGGGGCGAGGTCCAGGAGATGATCGACATCTGTGACTACGCCACCGGCCTGTCGCGCTGCTTCGGCGGGCGGACCTTGCCCTCGGAGCGACCCGAGCACCGGATGTTCGAGCAGTGGCTGCCGTTGGGTCCCGTGCTGTGTATCTCGGCTTTCAACTTTCCCGTGGCGGTGTGGTCCTGGAACGCCGCCATCGCCCTGATCTGTGGTGATCCGGTGGTCTGGAAACCCAGCTTGCAGGCGCCTCTGTGCGCGCTCGCGGTCCACGGCCTGATCCAGCCGCTGTTTGCGAAAGCCGGGTTTGGAGACGCGCTGCAGCTGGTCATCGGGGCCGACGACCCGGTGGCCGAGGCCCTCGTCGACGACCCTCGCCTCCCGCTCGTGAGCGCCACGGGATCCTGCGCCATGGGCCGGGTCGTGGCCCCGCGGGTGGCGGCGCGCCTGGGTCGGAGCCTGCTCGAGCTCGGGGGCAACAACGCGGTGATCGTCGATGCCAGCGCGGACCTCGAGCTGGCGGTGCGGGCGATCGCGTTTGGGGCGGCGGGCACGGCTGGGCAGCGCTGCACGAGCACGCGCCGCCTGTTCGTCGAGGCCGCCATCGCCGAGGAGCTGACCGAAAAACTGATCGCGGCCTACCGCCAGCTGGGTGGGCGCATCGGCGACCCGCGCGAGCGCGAGACCCTGGTCGGTCCGCTCATCGACGCCGGAGCCGTGACCCGCTTCGAGGCGATGATCACGGAGCTCCGGGCCCAGGGGGGCGAGGTCCTCGTCGGCGGTGAGCGGGTCGAGGGTCCGGGACACTTCGTGCAGCCGACCTTGGTGCGGGTGCCCGCGTCCCTCGATGCGAGCGCCGCGTTCGAGCCCATGCAGGTCGAGACCTTCGCGCCGATCTTGTACCTGCGCAGCTTCCCCGATGGGGATCTGGATCAGGCCTTGGCGTGGAACAACAGCGTCGAGCAGGGCCTGTCCAGCGCTCTGTTCACCGACAGCGTGCGCGCGGCCGAGCGCTTCCACGGGCCCGCGGGCAGCGACTGTGGGATCGCCAATATCAACCTCGGGACCTCGGGGGCGGAGATCGGCGGGGCCTTCGGAGGGGAGAAGGCGACCGGAGGCGGGCGCGAGGCGGGCAGCGACGCCTGGAAGGCCTACATGCGGCGCCAGACCTGTACGGTCAACGGGGGTCGCACGCTGCCCCTGGCGCAGGGGATCCGCTGGGACTGAGCCGCCCACAGGCTCGGTGGACTGCTCGTCGTGGGCAGCTCAGTTCGATCGTCAGGGTCGTCAGGGTCGGGTAGCGAGGGTCACGAAGTCGCCGTCGAGCAGGTCGCCGTGCAGGGCCTCGCTGTGGACCTGGTCGAAGCCCGCGGCGGTCAACAGAGCCTCGACTTGCTCGGGTCGGTAGTGGGTGAAGCCCTCGCTGAGGTGTGGGTACCGGGCCATTTTCTCTGCGCCCGTATAGCCGATGGCGAGGCGCCCTCCGGGGGTCAGGACGCGCAGGATCTCGGCGGCCGCGCCGGGTGGGTCCGGCCAGAAGTACACCGTGTTCGTGGTCGAGATGCGATCGAAGAGCCGGTCGCGCAGGGGCAGGGCACCGACGTCGGCCTGGAGCAGGGTCAGGCGCCCGGCGGCGATCAGGGAGGCGTGTCGCCGCTGACCATGGGAGACGACATCGGGCGAGAAATCGACCCCACACAGGGAGCCCTGAGTGATCACTGTCGCGGCTTCGCGCAGGGCCAGACCGCCCCCAAAACCGACGTCGAGGTAGGCGCTGTCGAGGCGCAGATCGAGGGCTGTCGAGGTCGCAACGATCAGCGCTGTGTTCCCGCGATCGAGCAGCCTGGTCATGACCTGACGACCAAATACGCCGCTCGGCTGGCGAAGCTGACGCGAGATGAACTGCTTCAGCTGACGCATGTCTCCGGACCTAACATGGGGGTGAGCCCAGGCCAATCTGAGCGCGAACGAGCGCGAACGAGCGCGAACGAGCGCGGGCTGTCGGGGGTCGCTTGACAAGCGAGGGTGAAGTCTCCATTAAACAAGTATCGGAAATACCGAAAAAGAGATTTGATGACGACCGCACAACTTCTCCAAGAAAACCTCGAAGCCGTCGCTGAAAAGGATCCTGATCTCATGAGCACCTTCTACGGTCTGCTCTTCGAGCGTTATCCACAGGCCCGCTCCCTGTTTGGGCGCAACTCGCAAAAAGAGCAGCAGAAGATGCTCACAGAGGCCCTGGTCGCCCTGGTGATGCACCTCGACGACGACAGCTTCATCGAGCAGACCATGCTCGCGCTCGGGCGCAAACACATCGACTACAAGGTCGAGGATCACATGTACCCCTGGGTGGGAGAGTGCCTGCTCGAGACCCTCAAGCGCGCCAGCGGTCCGAGCTGGTCGCCCGCGCTCGAGTCGGCGTGGGGAGACGTGCTCGCGAGCATCTCGGCGATCGCCATTCGGGGCGCCGGGATCGAGCGATCGGAGCGCGCGGCGGCCTCGGCCTGAGCTCGCAACCGCTCTAGCAGCGTCGAACTCAGCGGCCGCCGCGGTCGCTGAGTTTTTTTGTGCCTACTGGAGCAGGGCCCAGGCCAGGAGGGCCATGGCTCCGAGCAAGAGCATGATCGCGGCAGCCAGGCTGAGGTTGACCGCCAGCGAGGAGTTGCGCCCGGAGGAGCGCTTGGCCTTGTCGGCCAAGATGCCCTCGGCGATGGCCGAGACCTGCGGCCGACTCCGACCGTACTTGGCGAACGAGGGTCCGAGCATGGAAGTCTCGGCGTTCGCATCGGCGGGCACGGCCGCGAGCGCGTCGCGCATGCGCTCCATGCTCTGAAATCGCTCGGCCTTCTTTTTGGCCAGCGCCTCGAACACGATGGCCTCGACCGGCGCGGGGATCGGCAGGCCGGGGACGGCCTCGGCGAAGGGGGGAGGGTAGGCGTAGACCTGGTTGTAGAGGGCCTCGGTCACCGACGAGTGCTCGAAGGGCCGGCGACCGGTCAGCAGGTAGTAGAGCAGGCAGCCGAGGCCATAGACGTCGGAGCGGCCGTCGATGGCCTCGCCGAGCGCCTGCTCGGGGCTCATATAGGCCGGGGTTCCGTGGATGAAGCCGGGCTTGGTCAGCTTGGCCAGGTTCTCTTCATCGAGGAGTTTGGCGATGCCGAAATCGATGAGCTTGGTCGACGATCCACGGATGGGTGGGGGATCGAGGAGCAGGACATTGCTGGGCTTGAGATCGCGGTGGACGACGCCGCGGGCGTGGCAGTCGGCGAGGGCGTCGGTGATCTCGAGGGCGACCCGGCGCACCGAGGGCCAGGGCAGGGGACCTTGCCTGTGGATCAGCGCCTCGAGGGTCTGGCCGCGAAGCATCTCCATGACGAAGTAGGGGACACCCTCGGCGGTCTCGCCGAAATCGATCACATCGACGACCCCGTCGTGGTCGATGGCGGCGATCGCCTGGGCCTCGCGTTTGAATCGCGAGCCGCCCTCTTCGTGGGTCAGAAATTTGATCGCTACGGCGCGATCGAGGGAGACTTGGCGCGCCTCCCAGACCTGACCCATGGAGCCCTCACCGATCTTGGCGACGAGCTGATAGCGGCTGTCGAGGAGCGGGGGCGGGGGACTCGTATTCGGGCGTGGGCGTGGGCAGGGGCGCGGCGTGGCCCGCTCGAGCGCGGGTCGAGACAAGGTCGGATCGTCATCGCCGTGGGCCTCGGGAACGGCTTCGCCACGGGCAGCTCGCTCGCGGGCAGGGTCACGGCGGATGGCTGGGCGGGCGATGGTCGGATCGTCGTCGCCTGGGTCGCCCTGACCCAGGTCGCCCGGGTCGCCCAGGTCGGCGCTGGTGGGGTGCCTGGCTCGGTCCTTCGTCGGCTCCGTGAGCGTGATGTCGTCCTCTCGCGGGAGCGAAGTGACGGCCGTCTGCTCGGTGTGCAGCGGGGGGCTCCACGCCAAGCGCACGACATTGCTGCTCGGATTTTCCATATCGACGTAGGCATGATTTGACCACACTTCAGCGTCCGAAGTCAGTTGGCCCTTCGATCATCGGGCGTGGCTTTTGATCACAACAGGGCGGCCTGGCGCAGAGGATGGGGCCAGTCGAGCCGGTCAGTCGGCGCGCGGGCGTGGGTCCGTCGTACAGATGACCCGCTGGTGCGCGCGCGAGCAAAACCACCGTTGGCCGTCGGCTGAGCAGCTGGCGTTCCAAGAGCTCGGTCCCTCCATGGGTTGGCGCGCGTCGCTGATCTCGAGCTGCTCGGCCGGGCAGCCCGTGGGTTCGGCGCTGGCGGTGGCGAGCCCCGTCGAGCAGCCCAGGAGCGAGATCGAGAGCGAGATCGAGAGCGTGAGGGCCGCGAGCAGGGGTGTGGACCAGGCGGGGCGCGGGGCGGGCACTTCGACAGGGTATCAGTTCAGGCCCCAAGGTCCGCGCAGGAGCGTGGGCTGTGGATCGATGGGCCCACCGGACTTGTTTTTGAGCACCTCGTAGGTCAGCCAAAAGTGGCGGGTCTGAGGTTCGAAGCCAGGTGGGTCGTCCGTGAGGTCGGCCGGTGCAGGCTCGAAGCGCGCACGGATCCGCAGGCCGATGAGAGGACCCAGAGAAGGGGCTTCAGCACGCTGCTCGTCACGCAGGACCAGGACCCGAGCCTCGTGCCGACGGGCGAGCCCGAGCAGGCGGCCCTGCCAGGCGTCGGTGCCCCGGGGTTCCTCGTGGGTGAAGTCGAGAACGACGAGGCCGAAGGCGCCCGAACGCAGCAGCAGCTCTGCGCTCCGGCACTGCTCGAGGGGGGTCGAGACCAGGGCGCGGAGCGGGACATGGATGGTCGTCAAGGCCTCGATGTCGACCCCCGCCTCGGCGAGATCGGGAGGGTAGAGATCGCCGCGTCGAGGCTGGATCCACGCGGCGGTCTCGGCCTGGCGCTGGAGGTGAGCGAGGATCAGGACCGCGGCGCTGGTCCGGGCCTCACCACAGAGTTCGACGATGCGCCCGGGGGCCGCGAGCCCGGTCAGAGGTTCGCCGGAGTCGCTCGGACGTAGACGCGTGGGTGGCTGGGGCTCGAAGGCTCGAAGAGCGTCGAGGTCGATCGCGCGCATGATCTGTACTGTAGTTCAGTATGCCGACCTCGGCCTGATCCAAGCGAGACCAATCAGCTCGTGCTGTGTGCGCTCGGGTGCTCGGCGCGAACAGAACAGTCTGGGGGTTGGTGTGATCGCCCGCATCCAGATGGGCGGGGAGGGGCTAAAACGTCCCCCATGTCGATGCCCTCCGACGCCGTCATCGCCCAGTCCGCGCAGCTCCTGCCGATCACCGAGATCGCCGAGACCCTCGGCTTGAGGCCCGACCAGCTCGAGCTCTACGGACGCCACAAGGCCAAGATCGATCTCGCTGTGGTCGAGGACCGCCGGGCGACCCGGCCGCGGGGCAAGCTCGTGCTGGTCACCGCGATGACGGCGACCCGCTTCGGCGACGGCAAGACCGTGACCTCGATCAGCCTCGCCCAGGGCATGGGGGCGACCGGGCGCAGCCACTGTCTGGCCCTGCGTGAGCCCTCGCTGGGGCCGACTTTCGGCATCAAGGGGGGAGCCGCGGGCGGCGGCTACTCGCAGGTGTTGCCGATGGAGGACATCAACATGCACTTCACCGGTGACCTGCACGCGGTCACCTCGGCCAACAACTTGTTGGCGGCGGCGGTCGACAACCAGGCGCACTTCGAGCAGCGAGCCCTGCGGCGGGGCAAGGCCACACCGAGCCCGAGCGACATCGATCCCCAGCGGATCGTGTGGCGGCGGGTGCTCGACATCTGCGACCGGCAGCTGCGCAACTGTGAGCTGGGCCTGGGCAAGGCCAGCGACGGCTTCCCACACTCGGGGGGCTTTGACATCACGGCGGCCTCGGAGGTCATGGCCGTGCTCGCCCTGGCGAGGGATCGGGCCGACCTGCGGACCCGCCTCGAGCGCATGGTCGTGGCCTGGACGGCGGGCGGGCAGCCCGTGCGGGCGGGCTCGCTGGAGTGTGTGGGCGCCCTCGAGGTCCTGCTCAAAGATGCGTTGGCGCCGAACTTGGTCCAGACCATCGAGCACACGCCCGCCCTGATCCACTGCGGGCCGTTCGCCAACATCGCCCATGGCTGCAACAGCATCGTGGCCACGGAGCTGGCCCTGCACAGCGCCGAGTGGACGGTGACAGAGGCCGGTTTCGCCGCCGATTTGGGGGCCGAAAAATTCCTCGATATCAAGTGCCGCGAGCTCGGCCATTTCCCGGCCGCCGTGGTCTTGGTCGTGACCTGTCGGGCCCTCAAGCTGCACGGTGGGGTCGAGCTCGGCGACGTGGGCGGAGAGGACGTCGAGGCCCTGACCCGGGGCTTCGCCAACGCCCGCGTGCACCTGCACAACCTGCGCGACAAGTATGGGTTGCCCGTGGTCGTGGCGATCAACCGCTTCGCCTTCGACACCGACGCCGAGCTCGGCGCGCTCCAGAAGTTGGTCGACGCCGAGGGGGTCGACTGGGCGCTGAGCGAGGGCTTCGCCCGAGGGGGCTCCGGTGGGGCAGCGCTCGCGGACAAGATCGCGGCCGCCGGGGCCGAGGGCAACCGGCCGCTCAAGCCGATCTACGAGCTCAGTCAGAGCCTCGAGGCCAAGGTCGAGCGTGTGGCCACCGAGGTCTACCGAGCAGACGGGGTCGACTGGAGCGACGAGGCCAAGGCCGACCTCGCCCTGCTGCGCGAGCACGGCGGCGACGCCCTGCCGATCTGTGTGGCCAAGACCCAGCACTCGCTCTCGGACAACCCCAAGCTCCGGGGCGCGCCGACCGGCTGGCGGCTGCGTGTCGGTGGCCTGCGCATGTCCGCGGGCGCGGGCTTCGTGGTCGTGCGGACCGGCGATCTCATGCTCATGCCCGGCATGCCCAGGCGCTCCGCCGTGCAGAAGATCGGCTTTGGGGACGACGGCTCGATCGTCGGGCTGAGCTGATGGCGGACGTCCTCAATCTCAACCGTTTCCGCAAGCGCAAGCGCAGGGCCGCCGAGCTGGAACAGGCCGAGCGCAACCGGGCAGTGCACGGGCGCAGCAAGGCCGACAAGCGCAAGCTGGGCGCTCAGCGGGAGCTCGACGAGCGGGTCCTGAGCGGACACCAGCGCGAACACTCGGCCGACTCCACCGGACTCCCCGCTGAGGAGCCGAGCACCGAGGACGAAGAGGAGTGATAGCCACGGTCGATCCGGCGTGCCATGGTCGGTCGATGCGTCGCCCCTCGAGCTCCTCCTCACGCCGTCCGGTTTTTGGGTTGGCGCTGACCCTGATGTTGGCCGCGACTTCGGCCACCGTGGGCTGTTCGGGGACCCGCGCCTATCTGGATTGGCGTCCGGGCCTGCACGCCAACGATTTCGACGGTCTGTACGAACTCAGCCGCTCGGACTACGACGAGTTCAGCGAGCGCGGGGAGCCCAACACGGTGTTCGATCGCCCGAGTGGCCTGGCGGACGCCCAGACTGGGCCCATGCTGGAGGAGATCGGGCTGCGCATGGCGAGCGAGGGTGCCCAGGCCGATCCCAAGGGCTACGCCCTGGTCGGCGCGCGGGTGGTCGAGGGCGACCCGGAGCTGAGCTTGCTCAGCGGGGTCGACGAGCCGTGGACGGGGCCCGTCGACTGGCTGGCTGTGTCCAGCGACCACCAGTGGGCGGCGGCCCGCAGCGGCAGCAAGTTGAGCGTGGTCGTCGGGGCCGCCTCGACGGGCATCGAGATGGGCAGCTTGTTGGGGAAAGACGCGGCCGGCTACCACATGATCATGCTGGTCGAAGACGGCGAGCTGACGGTGTTCGCCCTGCCCCGCTTTGGAGCGGCGCTCGACGCTGCGATCGCGGCCAACGAGCCCGGCTACGTGTTCGGGTTTCGACCCCAGCCCGGCGCCAGGGAGGCCTGGGAGGTCTCCGTGGCCCGGGTCTCCGTGCGCATGTAGGGGCGCGGGCGCGGGCGCACAGAAGCGCGTATAACCTCCCGGCTGTGGCACTCCAGGTCTACAATACCCGCACCAAGCGCAAAGAGCCCTTTGTCCCCACTCAGGCCAAGGTCGTCCGTATCTACACTTGCGGACTGACGGTCTACTCGGACATGCATATTGGTCACGCCCGGACCTACTGCTTTTGGGACGGGTTTCGGCGCTGGCTCGAGTATCGGGGCAACCACGTCGTCAGCGTCATCAACTACACGGATATCGACGACCGGATCATCGCCAATGCCGCCGCCCATGGCACGGGCGAGCTCGACCACGCCGAGCGGGTGATCGCCAGTTTTCGCCGCGACTGCCGGGCGCTCAAGATCAAGGACTACGCCGCCTACACCCGGGCCACGGATTTCGTCGACGAGCAGATCGTGGCCATCCAGGCCCTGCTCGACAAGGGCCACGCCTACGTCGTGGACGGGGAGGTGCTCTACGACGTCCGCAGCTTCGAGCGCTACGGGGCGCTCAGCGGCAACTCCCTCGACAACATGCTCGACGGGGCCAGCGGTCGGACTCAGAGCGAGGAGCGCTCACGCAAGCGCCACTTCGCCGACTTCACGCTTTGGAAGCCGAGCAAGTCCGGGGAGCCGAGCTGGTCCACGGGCAAAGAGGCGTGGCCCAGCGGCCGTCCGGGCTGGCACATCGAGTGCTCGGTCATGTCCACGACCTTGCTCGGGGCCCACTTCGACGTTCACGGTGGGGGCATCGACAACCTGTTCCCGCACCACGAGAACGAGGTCGCCCAGGCCGAGCCCCTGTGTGGGCACCCGTGGGTGGGCTACTGGATGCACCCGGCTCACCTTCAGCTCCTCGACGAGGCTGGCAAGCCGATCAAGATGGGCAAGTCGCTGGGCAACGCGATCGGGATCTCCGAGCTCGAGGCCCGACACGGCGCCGACCTGGTCCGGTGGTTCTTCAGCGTCACCCACTACCGCTCGTCGCTGGCCTTCAACTGGCAGCTTCTGGACGAGGCCGCGAAGGGCTTCGACAAGATCAAGCGTGCGCTCTCGATCCTCGAGGGTCGGCTGGCCGAGGTCCCCGACGAGGCGCTGACGATCCCCTGCCAAGGCCGCTACGCGAGCTTGCGCGAGGGCGAGGCGGCGCTCCCCCGGGATCGGCCGAGCCTGATCTACGGCAAGTTCGGGGCCCAGAGTGAGGCCTTCATCACTCGCTTCATCGCAGCCATGGACGACGACATGGGTTCGCCCAAGGCGACCGCGGCGGTGTTCGACTACGTGGGCGAGCTGTTCGCGGGCGGGATCGAGACCGACGAGTCCCTGACCCCCGCGGACCTGTCGGCGGTCTACCGCTGCCTGACCCGGCACCTGTGGGTGCTCGGGGTCGAGCTCGTCGATCCGCGCCTGTACCCGGAGCTGGCCGCCGACTGCTTCGCCCAGGCCGGCGGCGGGGGCGATGCGCTGCGTGAGCAGAAGCTGGCCGCGGTCGTCGATCGGCTGTTGGAGATGCGTGGCGAGGCCCGGGGCAACCGGGACTTCGCCAAGGCCGACCTCATCCGTGATCTGCTCAAAGACTCGGGGGTGGCCGTGGAAGACACGGCCAAGGGCCCCCGCTGGGAGGTCTGAGCGCGGTGCGGGCGAGGACGCTCGGTCGAGGTCGGGAATAATTCAGCAGTCGACGCGCGTCGCCCGGTCCTGAGATGCTCGGGCCGCGCCTATGCGATACGCCACACCGCTGACGATCTGTGTGCTCCTGACGGCCTGCACCGGGAAGGGGAGTCCCCACCCGGACGACGTCGCTGCTACGGAGGCGAAGCCGGCGGAGCTCGAGGAGGATCGGGCGACTCCGGACGAGCGGGAGACTCCGGACGAGGATCCCTGGGAGAATCTTCGACTCGAGCCCGACCCGACCCCCTTCATCGGTACCCGGCCGCCGGGCTCCATACCCCTGCCGAAGCAGCACCCCGCTCAGAGCCCGTCGGGTGACCGTCCCTCTGTGTTCCGACGCCGCTCGATCCCCGAGGCGGAGGGGCCCTACTCATGGCACATCGAGGCTGGAGGGCGGCGCTTGGCCGCGCCCGTGGGCGACAGGTGTGGGGTGTGGGAAATGGACAGCGAGGGATCTGTGGCGTCGCTCTCCGGTGGGGGCGACGCCGGGCCCTGCCAAAATTGGGGGGCGCTCGAGATCCTGGCCTGGGTCGACGAAAACACGGTGGTGACCCGGGGGGGAGCGGGGATCGGAGCGGGGATCAAAGACGCGACTGGGGGCGAGACCGGAGGCGATCCCAAGGGGCAGCTCGAGCTCGAGGCTGGTCGTTTCGCACTCCCAGGGACCTCGCTCGAGGCGGAGGCCGGCGCAGGTCGGCGCTACCGGGCGGCGGCTTTTAGTCGGGATGGATCCCGCCTGGCGGTACTCGTGAGCACAGCCAATGCTGGGTTTGTGGAGATCTGGGCGGTCGACGAGGCCCGCCTCGAACGGACCCTCAGCTTGGACATCAAGCCCGCCTCCGGCCCCGAGGGGGGCGACGGCGCGCGTGCGGGTCGCCATATCGAGGAGGCGTGGATCCACTGGCGGCCCGAGTCGCTGGCGGTGGTCGTCGAGGTCGAGGTCAGCGAGGACGGCACGGTGTTGGCGCTGCCCTTCGCCTATGTCTGGACGAGCCTGGACGAGGGAGCCGAGAGGGTGGCGTTTGTCGAGATGGGCACTGAGTTTTTCTCCGAGGTGCTCCAGATCTGGATCGACCCGGAGCGCCGCAACTTGTTTGTGCAGACCTCTGGGGTGATCCCCGACGACGGCCGTGACCTGGTCCAAATCCCCGGCATCTCGCTGGTGACCGGCGAGGCGCTGGGGGTCGTCGAAGGCGCCCAGTTCTTCTCCGAACAGGACTCGTCCGACGGGCCCGAGTTCGAGTGGAGCGACGCGGTCGGTGTGAACCTGTGGCGCATCGAGGGGACTGGATACGGCTACGAAGAAGACCTGTCTTGGTCCTGGGAGCTGGTCTCGATGATGCCCCTCCCCAATGCCTCGGTCGAATTTTCCCACCGCCGCGGGAGCGTGCCCGCGCTCCAGGTCGCCGACGAGTTGAGCCTCGGCCTCGTCGGCCGTGGCCGGGTGTTGAGCGAGTACCTGCTGTGTCCCTCGCCCAAAGCGGAGGGAGAGGGAGAGGGAGAGGGCTGCGAGTCGGTCGAGACCGTGCCCGAGGGCTGCACCCTGATCGACGCGGACTGGCATCTGAACGAGCTGCTGCTCACCTGTGGCGATCGCTGGCTCGTGGTCGACATGCCGGTGTTCGGCGCAGCGATCGATCTCGGGGATGCCTCCGAGGTCGGCCGGGGGACGGACGCACCCCTGGACGCGCTGTGGGGCGGTGGAAGGGGGATGGCGCTGTGGACCGCGGAGGGCGGCCTGCGTCTGATCCCCGCGGACGGGGACGAGGTCACGATCGAGACCGCAAACATCCTGCACCGGGCGATCTTGGATGAGGAGGTCGGTCTGATCTTGTTCACCGACGAGGCCGCCGGTGAGCTGCGCGTGGTCAGTCAGGAGGACGGGAAGATCGGACCGGCGCTGGCGTGGACCGGCAAGGTCGAGCTCGCCGCGTTCTCCCCCCGGGGGGGCTCGGTGGCGATCTACGGGGACGGGATCCTGGCCCTGTTCAGGATCGACAGGGCCGAGCCGAGCTTGGTCTGGACCGCGGGCAGCCTACGGGGGATCGCTTTTCGTCAAGATGGGGAGGTGCTCTACGTGGGCAAGCGTCGGCCCCTGCCGGAGCTCGCGCTGGACCTCGACACGGGGGAGCTGGCCGCCGGGGAGCAGCTGGACGCGCGCACGCTCGGGCGCCTCGCCGAGGCCGACATGGATCCGACTTGGCGGTGGGCGATCGAGGCTGATGGGACCCTGCTGCGGACCTTCGATGGTCAGGGCTTGCTCGTCTACGAGGACGGCCTCGCGCTCGCCGACAGCGGGTGGTTCGAGGGCGACCCCGCCGAGTTGGAGCGCTACCGTGTGCAGGGGAGCGCGTCGAAGCTCAAACCTTCGCGCAGTCTGAGGTCGCTCTCTCGCCAGCTCCGGCGGCGGGGTCTATCGGCCGAATTCTTCAATGGTCGATCCTTGCCGGCGCCCAAGCTCGGCAGGGTGAGGGCTGAGAAGAACAGGGGCTGAGTCGCTCTGGGCGGGCGCCGACATGAGCGGCCGCAATCGCGCGGGCACGTGATAGTGTCGCCCCGAATGAGCCCGGGCAAATCGGAGGTAGGGCTCCCAGCCTGCCCTCACTGCGGGGAGCAACACAGCGAGGAGCTGTTGCGCTGTCCGATCAAGGATCTACTCCTGCCTCTCGAGGGGCGGCTCCTCGACGCGAAGTTTCGCTTTCGGTCGCCGCTGGGGCAGGGCGGCATGGCCTCCGTGTGGCTGGCGGTCAACGAGCGCGTCGATCGCGAGGTAGCGATCAAGTTTCTGCGGCCCGAGGCCGGGCGCAACAAAGAGGTGGTGGCCCGCTTCCGCAGCGAGGCCAGGGCCGCTGGGCGCATCGGTAGCCCCCACATCTGCGAGGTCTTCGATCTCGGGGACTCGCCGATCGGCCCCTACATCGTCATGGAGCGCCTCCAGGGCATGGACCTGGCGGCGCTGATCCGCAGGCAGGGTCCCCTCGATCCGGCCTACGCGGTGCAGGTCGCCCGTCATGCGCTCGTCGGGCTCGCGGCTGCCCACGCCGCGGGGATCGTCCATCGCGACCTCAAGCCCAGCAACCTGTTCCTGCACTCGACTCCCGACGGCGAGGCCATCGTCAAGCTCATGGATTTCGGGGTCTCGAAGTTCCTCGACGGCAGCGGCGAGGCCGAGACCCGCAGCGGGATCTTGTTGGGCACGCCCGAGTACATGGCCCCCGAGCAGCTCGAGGGCGCCCACTTGATCGGTCCGGCGGCAGACGTGTTTGCGATCGGGGCGATCTTGTATCGCTCGATCACGGGTCGGCAGGTGTTCTCTGGGCCCAATTTGGTGGCCGTGATCAAGTCGATGGCCACCGACGAGGTCACCCCCATGTCGAGGCTCGTCGATGGGCTCCCGCCGGAGTTCGAGGCGATCGTTCACCGCTGCCTGGCCCGAGATCCAGCGGTCCGCTTCCCCTCGGCCGAGGCGCTGTCCGAGGCCCTCGAGCCCTACGAGTCCATGGACGGCAGTGGGGTCACGCTGCGAGGTCGCTCCCCGACCCAAGAGATCGAGATCGGCGAACTTCGGTCTCTGGCCTCGGTCCTCGCACCGATTGGAGTCTTGCGCCCAGAGTCGGCTGGGTCCCCATCTGGATCGTCGAGTTCGAGTTCGCGTTCGCGTTCGCGCTCGCTATCGGCTGGTCCACCGGCGGCACCTGGGAGCGCGCACTCGGGAGCGGTCGGCGTCGGTTCCGAGTCCGAGGTCGTGGAGCTCGAGTCCGAGGTCGTGGAGCTCGAGTCCGAGGTCGTGGAGCTCGAGTCCGAGGTCGTAGAGCTCGCGCCCGAGGAGGCTGGGGGGGCGGAGTCAGAGATCGTGGGGTCGGGGTCTGGGTTGGAGGACCCCGTCTCCGAGGTCGCGGATTCGGTCTCGGAGCCGGCTGATTCCGGGCCCGAGAGTCTGTCCTCCGGATCGGAGAATCCGGAGCCGAACTCGGTCGGTCCAGGCTCGATCGTCGGACCCGGAGCGGCGGGTGGGGAGCCACCGAGGGCCTCGGACTCGTCGGGGTCCCTCGACGCCGAGACTGGGGTCTGGGACGTGAGCGGAGCTGAAACAGGGGGTCCTCCGCCAGGGGCCATCCCCGAGGTCGAAGAGCAGGTGCCGTCTACACCGGCCGCTCCGTCTCCGTCTCCGTCTCCGTCTCCGTCTCCGTCTCCGTCTCCGTCTCCGT
>CAYVJQ010000054.1:0-18561 GCA_964451725.1 uncultured Nannocystaceae bacterium
TCGCCGCTCTAGGGAGAGGGCGGTCAGTGTTGATTTGCGGTGCGCTCGCGCCGGGAGAGCGTTTCCCGCTGTTCAGAACAGCGCCGCGGCCTGCCCGCAATTCGAACCGCTGTATATCGATATTTTAGGTAGAAGGTGTGTGCTTTGGTCGGGGTGCAATTGTGTGTCACAGTTTGGGATGATCGATAGGCTCATGGCCCCTGGTGTCGTGCTCGGTGTGGCGCTGAGTGGGTGCGGGACCTGGAATCCCGAGTTCGAGGCCTCGGGTGACGAACTCGCAGAGTCGGCAGACACTGCAGACTCGGGGCCGATAGAGGACTCGGGGGAGGGAGAGAGCGCCGAGTCGGGTCCCCACACGGGGTCGGATTCGGAAGCGGGCAGCATGGATGGGCCGGGCACCGGAGAGAGCGAGGACGTCGGGGAGAGCGAGGGGACAAACGGCTCCGGCGAGAGCGATCTCGATGAGGAGACGGACTGGATAGACGAAGGCGACACCGGAGGGGAGCTCGCCGACATCAAAGTGGCCATTACCGCCGACAACGCCTATCGGCTCATCGAGCAGGTGGGGGGCTTCCTGGTCTTCAAGGAGCCCGTCGAGAACCAGTCGGCGGGCGAGATCTTCGGGTGCGAGGACGGAGCCGAGTTCTACTCGCTCCCAGGGGACGTCGAGGTCATCTACATTGCCGCCTGGTCCGACACCCTGACCTCCCAGGGCCTGCTCGGCAGCTTTCAACGCCACGACGGGATGGACGAGGGGGCACCCGTGTACACGGGTGATCAGGACTGGGAGGTGTGTGCGACTGGGCTCGCCTTCAATCCAGGCGAGCAGGACGGAGGCCCGAGCCCGTCGACGATCGAGGAGCAGCTCGATATCTGTGACGATGGGGCGGGCGACGAACTGACCACCAGTGTGGGGTGGGTCGACGCCGATGGCACCGCGTTCGGAGCGCTGGCGGTCGGCGAGACCAACGATACGGACAACGGTGGGATGTCGGTGTCTGGCAACGAGTTCAAGCTCGCCTGCGAGGTGGCTGCTGAGGCCCGCTGGATGTGGTTCAACTGGGAGCCGAACGAGATCTTCTGGCCGCAGGAAAGCCCCTTTTTGTACCCGCTGGGTGGAGGGGACAACCCCACACACCAGTTCTTGATTTTTCGCTTGGTCGCCGACGCCATCGCCAATCCCTGAGATGGAATGCGGCGCCCCTGCTCAGGCGTGAGTCGATCGTGACTCGCAGCGAGGACCCCTGTGGGGGCGCTCGGAGCTTCGACCCTCAGCGCCCCCTCGATCGCCCCACTCGGCACCTGGCCGGGATCCCGCGCGAGGCGAAGTGGGGGCGCCGAGAGTTCGCCGCTTTCCTGCGTGCGGCTCGGGCGGGGCGCGGACCTGACTCGAGTTTCGCCGCCGCAGTTTCGGCCGAGGCCCTGCTGCGTGGGGACACCCTCGAGGTCCTGCTCTCGGCGGGCTGCAATGAGCTTCACATTGATTTTTTCACCCTCGGGGAGGCGGGGGAGGCGGGGGAAGCGGGGGCAGCGGGCTCGCGGCGGGCGGAGTTGTTCGCGGGCCTGGTCGCCCGTGTTCACGCCGCGGGCGTCCGGGTCTACGGGGGCTTTACCCTGGGCCTCGACGAGGATGATCCTCGTTGCTTCGAGCGACTCGTGCACTGGGTCGAGGCCCAGCATCTGTTCGCCGTGGAGCTGCGCCTGTGGACACCCGACCCAGGCAGTGATCAGACCCGCTCGCTGGTGGATGCGCGGCGCGTGGTCCACTGCGACCTGCATCGCTGGGACGGGGCGCACGTGGTCGTTGCGCCCGCCAAGATGAGCGCCCAGACCCTGTATCGAGGGTGGGCCTGGTGCCGCCGCCGGCTGCGTTCGCCGAGCTCTCGCTGGCGTCGTCGGCCCACAGGGCGGTCCTGGGCCGGGAACCTCGCCTACCTGGGAGCCGTGTCGATGTCGATGCTCGCCCCCGCGTGGACCCACGGCCGGGTCTGCGCCAGGCTCCTGCGGCCTGGGCTCGGCCCTCTGTGGGGCTCGGTTCGAACCGACGCTGGCGAGTCTCGATCGACCCAGCTCGTGCTCAGCCGATGAACAGGCGGCGCAGCGTCCCGCGGGCGCCCAGACACTCGAGCAGGAGTTCGGTGCTGCCGACCTGCGAGACGCTGGCACCGTCGCGCTCGACGAGGATCGCGTCGACGATCTGATCGAGCATGCCGCCGCTGTGGTGGAGCACGATGGCGGCGCTGTGCATGGGCCCGAGCGTGGGGTTGAAGGCGGCCGATTCGAGGACGCCACCCGCGGCGAAATGGCCGCTCTGGGTGACGATGGCGACCCCCGCGTGGGCGCCCGAGTAGGGGGCGCTCGACCGTCTTGCGACGCCCAGCGCCAGGCGGGCGGTGGGCTCGCGGGCATCCTCGGGATCGAGAAAATCGATCGGGTGGGGTCCGGCGATGAGCAGCTGAGGCTCGCGCTCGAGGCTGCGGGGCCCGAAGGCCGCGGGTAGAAGGTCGAGCAGGGGCTGAGAGTCGCCGGTGCCGGTGTAGAGGCGCGGGCGAGGCTCGGGCAGCTCGAGCATGAATTGGCGGCAGTGACCGCAGGGGGCCGCGGTCGTGGCGATGGCCTGCAGGCTCCGCTCGCTGTGCGCCCACGCCATGGTGATGGCGGCCTGCTCGGCGTGGATGGTGTTGTGGAGGGGAACGCCCGTGAACTCGATGTTGGCGCCGAGGTAGACCCGCCCCGATCCACCGAGGACCACCGCGCCGACGTCGAACTTGGAGATCGGAGCCTGGGCCCAGCGCTTGGCCCAGGCGAGGCAGGCGAATACACCCGGTCCCGGCTCGAGCTGGGCCTCCTCGCACAGGGCCGCGAAGTCCTCGGCTTCGATCACAGCGCGGCTGCCCGGACCGGTGAGCTGGGCGTCGAGGCGGCGGGCCGTGGGGGTGTCGGCCGAGTTCTCTATCGCTGTCCCGCGCGCGCTGAATGGCAGGCTCGACGGGCCTGACAGAGCGTCTGTATCGCGGGGCTCGCTGTGTTCAACCACGCCCTATCATAGCCCAGTTCGAGCGCTGGTCGTGATCCCTTCGAGGGCATGTTCGAGCAGGTTCGAGCATGTTCAAGCAGCATCAGACTTCGCTACGCCGGCCCAAACTGTGACCGATTCGCGCGAAGATGGGGGTCGTCAGCAAGGCGGTGACGGACCCCAGCGCTCGCAGCAGGCTCGAGTCGACGTCCAGCCAGTAGGGGCACATCGACAGTCCTGCGCCGATCAGGGCCAGGCTGAAGGCGTAGGCCAGGGGACGTGGGGTGAGGGGCTTGCCCGCCGACAGCCACACGCCCAAAGGGACGCCGACAGGCCAGGCGAACAGCATGACGATGAACATGGCCGAGAGTCGCCTGGGGCCCACCGGGATGAACAAGGTCAGGACACCGATGACCAGCGCGGCGAGCAAGATTCCAATCAGGACACCGGCGGCCCAGTCGAGAAGCCAGCCGGCGATGGCGCGGCGCGGCGCGGGTCCGTAGCCCTTGGGCGGAGTGGCCATGTCCAGAGCTGAGCACGGAGAGCGCGTGCAGGGAAGGGGGAGATGGGAAAACCGTGGGCCGGGTGGAAAATGGGCTCGACATGCTAACGTCTCGGAGTGCTCTCGCGTCGGCGGAGAGCCTCACTCCCGCTATGAAAATCGACCCTCAATCCGGTCTTGGATTCAGCGTTGGATCTGGCCTGGGATCTGGCCTGGGATCTGGCCTGGGATCTGGCCTGGGATCTGGCCGGCCTCGGGGTGCGCCCCGCAGGTGGCGCGGGTTGTTGGGTGGGGTCACCCTGCTCGCTTTTGTGCTCGCGAGCTGGCTTCCAGGCGTGGGGCGGGCGTCGACGGTCGCCGAGCAACGGGCTCGCCTGCCGCCACCCGCGAGCTGCCAGGACCCGGTCGCCGGAGTGTGGAAGTCGCACAGCTACGACGAACTCCACGGCGATTGGACCATCTTCACACTCGAGCTCCAGCGCACCGACGACGGCGGCGACGCGGACTTCGAAGGCACGATCACCAACAGCAGCTGGCTGGCCGAAGCCCACGAGAGTTCACCGCCCAAGTGCCGTGGCGAGCTCCACTACATCATCTCCATGGATGCGAAGGGCTCGGTCGACAGCAACAACGACGTCGAGGTCTGGGGCGTGGGCAGCTGGCGCATCGATGACGTGCCCTGCGGGTCCTGGAACATGGGCTACAACCTCGACCACTTCTCGGGCCGCATCGACCCAGAGATCATGGAGTTCCAGTCGGTCAACAACGACGGTGGGCGCTCGGTCAACGACCCGGTGGTGTTTCGTCGGGTGCGCTGCAACGACGGCCAGGATGTCGATGGTGGCCCGCGAATCCGTGTGGCGCCGCCGCCCTTTTACCCGCCGGACGAGGGCGAGGCGGGCGGTTGTGGGTTTCGGGGGGGCTGATCCGCGCACGCCGGATCTTCGCTTGAACTCGGCCGTTGACGACCGGGCCGGGACCGGGCCATCGGCCCTGCGGCGGTTGGTGCAAGCCCCGCCCACCTGCTAACCTCGCCTCTTGATCGTGCCTCTGCGCTGCGCCGACTTCGAGCTCCGCCGTCCGGCCTGCGACTGGGTTTCTGGTCTGGTTATGCATGGGGTTTGGCATGGGGTTTGGCATGGGGAGGCAGGCGCGTGAAGCGAGCGCGGGGCCAGAGCCGGGCGAGCCGAGGGTGGGGGGCCGTCAAAGCCCTCATGACCCGGGCTGTGGGGCCCTTTCCCCTGACGCCGCTGGGGATAATCTTGCTCCTCGGCTGCGGCTGGGCGTTTTTTGGCTACGGGCTCAAACAGCTCGATCTGGTGCTCTTGGTGATCGGTGGCGCGGGCTTGGGCGCGGGGGTGGTCGGGCTGCTCGCCACGCTCACGGCGACGTTGGTGATCTGGCTGGGGGAGCGGAAGCGCCGGCGCGAGCAAGGGGCTCAGCCGGGCGGTGGCGCTCCGGCTCTCGATGTCGAGTGTGGCTTTCCAGTCAGCACGGGGTTCTCCCTGCCCCGGCTGCGCGGGCTGCCCTTTGTCGGCATCAGCTGGCGATGGCTCGAGCCCGAGGCCCAGGTTCGGGTGGTCGCCAGGGGGAGCCGGCTCGTCGAGCAGGTCATCGCTTCGCGCCGTGGGCAGGTCAGCGCCGTGGTCCGGGAGCTCGAGATCGGCGACATCTTCGGCATCTCGCAGGTCCGCCTGCGCATCCGAGAGCAACGCAAGGTCCGCTTCGTGCCCTCGGTGGGCAACCTCAAGCGGGTCGACGTGATCCGGGGGATGGCCGGCGGGGACGACATCTCGCACCCCGATGGGCCCGCCGACGGCGAGCTCTACGATCTGCGCCACTACAACCCCGGCGACCCGATTCGCTTTGTGTTGTGGAAGGTGTTCGCGCGGACCCGGCAGCTGGTGGTCCGCTCGCCCGAGCGGGCCCTGAGCCCGATCCGACAGACCTGCGCCTACTTGGTCGCGGGAGGTGGCGACGAGCCGGCAGCCGGGGCCGCGCGCCTGGCCGTCGAGCATGGGGCGCTGGGCAACGAGTGGGTGTTGGGTGCCGACGGCAGCTTCGATGATGCGACCCGCAAAGAGCAGGCCGTCGACGTGCTCGCACGCTCGGCTGGGGTCGACGCCGAAAAGGGGGGCCGGGGGCTCGGCGAGTTCCTGGCCCGGCGCAGCTTGGGTAGCGCTGGCCGTGCGGTGGTGTTCGTCTCGGGGCGGCCCGGGCCCTGGGTGCAGTCTGTGGTCGAGCAGTGCAGGGGCAACGCCGGCCGCCGTGGTCGGATTGATTTTGTGGTCGGTACAGACGGCATCGAAGCGGCCCCCAAGCGCGGATGGTTCGAGCGCCTGATCCGGCGCGACGCCCCCCGCGAGGTCGCGCCCGGTCAGACCCAGCCCGTGACCACGGCGGAGGTCGGCGAGGTCGTCCAGGCCCTGTCGGCGGTCGGTCGGGTGTTGGTGGTCGACCGGGCGGCCGGCCGCGTGTTCGCGGGCGGGCAGCTGGCGGCCCTGGACAAGTCACGGCGGAGGGGTTGAGGAGCGAGTCATGAGTCGACGCAAGCTGAAGCGTGAGCTGGAGGCCCTCGAGCGGGCCGGGCAGGGGCGAGCGGGCGGAAGCGGACGTCCACCGCCACCGACCTTGGGCGAGCGCCTGGCGAAGTGGGCTCGCTCCGTGCGCCATCCGATCCGGGCCGCGGCCATGGGCATGGCTGCCCTGGCGCTGGCCTGGGGTGTGGCGACGGGGTCGGGCTTGCTCGCGGCGGGGCTCGGTGCGGTCGCAGGGGTCGCCCTCGGCGAGCTCCTGGCCCGCACGCAGAGTCGACTCCTGGCGCTGCTCGCGGGTACCCTGGTGGTCGGTGTGGCCGGCTGGTGGCTGACCGGAAGGATCACGGCTTGGCGCCTGGTCCCGGTGCTGATCGGTCCCGGGGCAGCCCTGGGTCTGAGCTCCATGCTGCGGTTTTTCTTGCTCGCGCTGTGCAGTGTGGGCGCGCTGCGGATGATGGCCGCGCGCCACAGGGCTCTCGTCGGGCTCGAGCTCGCAGCTGTGGGTGCCAGCATCGCGGCGTTGTTCGCCGGTCATCGCGAGGGGGTGATCGCTCGGCCCCTGTGGCTCTCCGATTGGGCCTGGGAGCACGGCTATGACCCCGCGGAGATCCTGCTGACGGTCGGGGCCCTGGCCGTGGTCGTGCTCGCCAGTTTGCTGATCGCCGAGTCGGAGCGACGCGTGACCCTGGCCTCGCTCGCGGGGTTGGCGGGTATCGTGTTGCTGGAGCTCGCCGTGCTGCAGGTCGAGGGGCTTCCCGAACCCCAGGCCAACAGCGACCTGGGCCTGACCGAGGCCCAGGTCGGGGATCCTCCCCGTCCCAGCGACGACAAGAACGGTAAGGACAGCGCTGGGGCCGACCCGGACGAGGGCGAGGGCGAGGGCGGCGGCCAGGATTCCGGTGAGGACGGTGGGGGCCAGGGTCAGCAGCCGGAGCAGGATGAGGGCGAGGGCGGCGAAGACGGAGGTCAGGGCCAGCAGAGCCAGGGCCAACAGGGCGGCGAGCAACAGCAGGGTCAGCAACAGCAGGGCGAGCAACAGCAGGGCCAGCGACAGCAGGACCAACAAGGCGGCGGTCAGAACCAGCAACAGCAGCAGCCCGACCTGGATCAGCAGCCCAGTGAGGGCAGCAAGCCCGCGCCCATGGCCGTGGTCCTTCTGGGCGACGACTACAGCCCGCCACTCCAGGCCTACTACTTTCGCCAAGACGCCTGGTCGCACTTCAACGGTTCGCGCCTGGTCGCACCCAACCGCCCCGACGTCGATCGGGACATCGTGCGCCGGTTTCCCGCCCGCCCCATCAAGGTCCGGGAGACACCTCCCTCGGCGTTCCATACCGAGGTCCACGCCGAGATCGTGCTCTTGGCCAAGCACGCCCAGCCGTTCGCGCTCGAGTCGGCGATCTCGATGCAGCCCGAGCCCAACCCCAACCCGGCCCGCTTCCTGCGGGCCTACAGCACGGTCTCTCTGGCCCCCGACTACGAGCTCGAGGAGCTGATCGGCCGAGAGCCCGGCGATCCGGCTTGGACCGAGGCTCAGCGCGAGTTCTACACCCGCGGCCCCAGTGATGCGCGCTTCACCGAGCTGGCCCGAGAGCTGGTCGACAAGCTCCCCGAAGATCGGCGCGACGATCCCTTCATGCAGGCTCTGTCCATCAAGCTGTGGATGGACGAAGAGCTGGTCTACTCCTCCGCCGAGCGCCACGCGGGGGTGCCCGACCCGACCGCCGACTTCCTGTTCGGCAACAAGATCGGCTACTGCGTCCACTTCGCCCACGCGGCGGTCTACATGTGGCGCAGCTTGGGGATCCCCGCCCGAGTCGGGGTCGGCTACCACGTCAGCGAAGACCAGCGCCGGGGTTCGACCCTGGTGATCCGTGGCGGGGATGCCCACGCCTGGCCCGAACTCTACCTCGAGGGCATCGGCTGGGTGGTGCTCGATATCGCCGCGCGCGAGAACTTGGATCCACCCGGAGAGCCCATGGACGACGACCTCAGCGAGCTGCTGGGTGAGATGGCCCGGAACGAGGGCAGGGACGACGAGGGCGAGGGCGAGCGCAAGCCTGTCCAGCGTCGCAACTTCGGGCGGGATATCGGTTTTGGCTTTCTGTTCACGCTCCTGGTCGGGCTGGTCGGGCTCTACGTTCTGAAGATCTGGCGGCGCCTGGCCCCGCGCTTCGCCAGCCGGGAGCAGCTCCCGCGGGTGGCCTACCGGACAGTCGTGGACATCCTTACCGACGCAGGTCTGAGCCGGCGCTACGGGGAGACCCGAGAGGGCTTCGCTCGGCGGGTGAGCGCCGAGGTCCCGAGCCTGGCGGGGATCACGTCCATGCACGTGGCCGCGGCTTTCGGGGATCCTCGTGTACCCGCTGCGGCCCGACCCGAGTTCGACCCGGCCGTGTGGGAGCGCGGGTTGGCGAGTGTGCGCGGGGAGCTGCCTCACTCGGTGCCACGTTGGCGCCGGGTACTGGGCGGCCTCGACCCGAGCACGGTCCTGCGCGGGCGCTAGCAGCCCGTGGTGAACCTCGTAGCGAGGCGACGCGATGGTTTCACCACTGGCTGCGAGATGTCCCGGCGGTGCTGGGACCTATCCAGAGGCGCGAGCTTGGGGAGCTTCGATGTGTAGTTCGCAATCTATGTATACTCGAGTTGGTAGAGTCTACGTAGAGAGCCTACATGCAATGGCACAATGACCAGGATGAGGCTGGCACTCACGACAATTAGGCAATCGCAACAGTTGCAAGACGCCACACGTGTGAAAACCGGGGCACATGGCGCGGGGTACGCCGTTCCTTGACGAGGAACCCTGTTCTGAGCCACCCGCATACCGTTGGCCGGCCTTGGTCACAAGTTCATCAACATATTATTGACAGGGAGAGGGACTGCATTAGGCTCGACGAGGATTTGTCCATGTGTACTCGGCAGGGAGAACGCAGGGGGCGGGGGCCGAGCCCGGCACCCGACGACATCGCGATATCGAGTCGCTTTGGTTCAGCGACTTCGAGTTTCGCGTTCGGCCCTGTCGTGTTCACCGATAGTTTCCGGCCGTGGCGATCCAGGGAGCTTCGCTGTGGCCTCCTGGCCACGGCACTGGTCTTCGGTGCGGTGGCCTGCGGGCCCGAGTCCGAGTCCGAGTTCGGGTCCGAGTCCGGTGGGGAGCCCCGCGAGCCCGGGCCCCTGGTGGATGCCGGCGAGTGGTCCCAGGTCGGGGCGGCCGCTGATCCCATGGCCGGGCATCGGCCCCCGGAGGTGGTGTGCCCGAGTTCGGGCTGGGCCGAAGAGTTCGGGGTCTTCGAGGTCAGGACCGAAGACTGCAACTATCTGAGTGTCGAGCAGCCCCTGGCCCGGCCCGTGTGTGCCGGGGACACGCTGAGCGTGTCGCTGTGGTGGCAGAGTCTCATCGCCCTCGAGCCTGCGGTCGGGCACCTGGCCCTGCACATCGACGGGGAACTGATCTGGGAGCACGAGGTCGAGATCCCCGGTTCCTCCGACGTCCTGAGCCTCGAGTTCCCCAGCCCCGTCGACGCGCCCGAGGGCGCGATCGTCAATTTTCATCTTCACAACCACGGACAAAATACGTGGACGCTGGCCGGGTTCGACCTGGTCGGCCTCAGCCCGACTTCGCCGTCGGTCCAATGTGAGTGACACCATGCAAAATATAAGCAAGCAAGCAAGCAAGTCCCGTGGCCCGCTCCACACCGTCCTTTTGGCCGCGCCCCTGTTGATCGTCGGGGTGGCGTCGACGGGTTGCAAGGGCGACGACGGGAGCAGCGAGGACGAGGTCGGCGAGACTCACGGTGAACACGGCGAGTCCGAGTCGGGCTCCGAGTCGGAGTCCGAGACCGGCGAGGCCGAGGTCGTGTTCTGGCAGGACGTGGCGCCGATCTACTTCGAGAACTGCGCGAGCTGCCACCGAGAGGGGGGCATCGGGCCGTTCTCCCTCGACAACTACGAGGATGCCGCGACCTGGGCGGGAGCCTCGGCCCTGGCTGTGGAGAACCGGGTGATGCCGCCGTGGCTGGTGACCGACGATGGAAGCTGCGGCGACTGGGCCCACTCACCGACCCTGAGCGACGAACAGATCGACATGATCGTCACGTGGGCCCAAGAGGGGGTGCCCGAGGGCACACCCCGTGATGACCTCAGTATCCCGGTCCCCGACACACTCGAGGGGGATGCCTCCTACGACACGCCGAACTTCATGCCCGAGCCCCAAGGGGGGGTCTTGGCCGAGTTCGACGAGTACCGTTGCTTCCTCATCGACCCCGAACTCGAGAGCGACCGCTATCTCACCGGGTACGCGGTCTCACCCGGAAACGAGGCGATCGTCCACCACGTCCTGATGATGCCGGTCGAGCCCGATATCCCCTCCTACTCGCCGGGGATGACCAACCTCGAGGTGATCCAGGCTCTGGACGCAGAGTCTCCCGACCGAGACGGATGGCCCTGCTTCGGCGCGGCCGGAGACAACGTCGACATCAGCGGCCTGCCCGTGACCTGGGCACCCGGGCAGGGGGTGGTCGAGTTCCCCCAGGGTTCCGGCTACCGTATTGCAGCCGACAGCCTCTACGTCATACAGATCCACTACAACATGGACACGCCGGAGTCCCTCGGCCAGAGCGACAGCAGCAAGGTCGAGGTGGCCTACGCCGACGAGGTCGAGAAGGTCGGCTTCTTCGACCTCCCCGACGGGCTGCTCGGCAGCCTGTTCGAGGGCCAGCCCGATGCCCTGCCGGCGGGGGAGACCGCCTTCGAGTACACCTGGGAGATCTCGGTGGACGACTACATCGCCCCCGGGAAGACCTCGACGTCGCTGTGGGGATTCTTCCCCCATATGCACGAGCGAGGTGTCTCCTTGACCGCGCGAGTGCTCAACGCGGAGGGCGAAGAGGTCGGTTGTCTGGGCGACGTCCCGCGCTGGGACTTTGGTTGGCAGCTCTACTACTTCCTCGATCAGCCGCTGGTGTTGAACGAGGGCGAGCGCCTGGAGGTCACCTGCACCTTCGACACCTCCGCCGACGACGAGCCGACCATGCCCGGCTGGGGCACGCGAAACGAGATGTGCCTGGCCGGCATCTACGTCATCCCCTGACCACCGAAGCGAGGGTCCTCGGCCGGGCCTGAGAGCTTCGGCCGAGTCTTCGACCGAGTCCCCGGTTGGGGGCTTGGCATAGGGGCGGCGACATACGAAGCTCGCTGCTTCGCCATGTCGGCCGCCTCTTCGATCCGCGCTCTGGGCCGCAACCGGGACTTTCGCCGGTTGTGGTTCGGGGACGCGGTGTCTCTGTTTGGGGATTGGTTCACCTATGTGGCCGTGGGCACCTTGGTCCTCGACGCGGGCGAGGGCCTGATCGGGGTGGCGGTCTTGCTCTTGGGCCACTCTCTACCCCGGGCTGTGCTCGCGCCTGTTGCCGGGCGGATCGTCGATCGCTTCGACCGGCGGACGATCATGGTCGTGGCCAGCTTGCTCCGGGCGGCCACGGTGGTGGCGATGGTGTTCGCGGCCGAGGCCGAGGCGCTCGTGGCCCTGCAGGTGCTCGTGTTTGTGCGCGTGGGGTTCAGCGCGTTCATCGATCCGGCAGCCACGGCGGTGCTGCCTCAGATCGTCCCCAGGGCGCTGGTGGGTCAGGCCAACGCCGTCCTCGGAGCCACGTGGAGTGCCATGTTCGGGCTCGGGGTGGTCGCGGGAGGGGCGTTGACAGCAGGGGTTGGGCCGAGCTGGGCGCTGGGGGTGGACGCTCTGACCTTCCTGCTCTCCGCCGCCGTGTTCTGGCTCTTGCCCCGCTCGCTGCCGGGCGGCCGACGAGGCGCTGAAGATCAGGACGATCGCCCTGCGGCCAGCGGGGTCCTGCCGGTCGCTCGGGGTGGCTCCCAGGGTGACCCCGGGTCATCGGCGGGGGCCTCCCAGCAGGACCCCGGGTCGGCGGGCAGCGGCTCCCTCTCCCCGCTCAGCGAGGGTGGCTGGTCGATCGCCTGGGCGCGACCCGAGGTTCTGCGGGCGGTGCTGGCCAAGGTCCCCGCGGCCCTGGCCAACGGTGGGGGCTGGGTGTTGCTGCATCAGATCGCGGGCTCGGGGATCTTTGGGGCGACGGCGGTGGGCCTGGCGTTGCTGCACGCGGCCCGGGCCGTAGGGACCGGCGTGGGGCCGCTGCTGTGGGCGGGAAGGCTGCGCGGGAGCACGCTGGGTCTATGGGTGAGCACGGCCCTGTCTCTCGTGGCCGTGGGCCTGTTCGCTGTGGTCGAGGCGCCGTGGCTGGTGCTCGCGGTGGCCGGCCTGTGGGGTGTGGGCGTGGGCGCGAACTGGGTCACGGCAGTCACCCGCACCCAGGTCTTGACCGACAACGAGCAGCTCGGCCGGGTGGCCTCCCTGGACCTCGTGACCCACTCGCTGGCCCAGGGTGTGGGCGGGCTGGTCGGGGCCGTGCTGGCCGATGTCTCCGGGGCACCCGAGATGGCCGCATGGTGGGGCGCGGGCGGAGGGTTCCTGGCGTGGATCGCCGTCGAGGGCCTGGTGTGGGCATCGAGTCGCCGTCGTGCGGACGAGGAGGGCGGGCTGTGACGAGGGGCGTTGCCACTGGCTGCTGGGTTCTGTGTCAGGTGTTCACACTCGGATGTGGTGAGCTTCCGCGCTCCGTCGAGGTGCCCGCACAGACGGGGGTTGGAGTGGGGGAAGACGCCGGGGTCACAGAGGGGACAGGGCCGGACGAGCGCGGGCTGGGGTCGCAGAGGGGACAGGAGGGGGAGGAGAGGGCCCTCGACTCGCTCGCGGCTGCGGCCGTCTACGACGACGACTTTGCCCGGGCCGAGCTCTATACGTGGACCACGGTCGAGCAGCTGACCGCGCTCCGGGACAGCCGTGTCCTGCTCGTGGCCGACGCGGCGAGCGGAGGACGGACCTCGCCCTTCAACGCCGCGCTCGCGCGTCTGGCCGAGACTTCGACGAGCGATCTCCAGGCTCGGATCGCGCGTGTGCTGGTCGAGGACCCGCGTCTGCGTCGGCACCGATACGCCTGGCCGAGCCCCTTCGCCACGACCATGGGTCTCGCCGGGCGGCGCTACGGCGACAGCCTGGTCCGCATCGAGCTCGAAGCCCGGGCCTGGGTGGGACACTTCGAGCCGGGGACCCCCGAGCCGCTTCGTTTCGTGGACATGCAGGGGCGTGAGGTCCCGCTCGTGCAGGTGTTGGCCGAGCCCGAGCGCATCGCCGCCCTGTATCACCTGCGCAGCCCGCCCGAGTCGGCGCTCGCCTACCGGGAGTACGTCGTGTGCAGCACGGCGATGATCCGGGCCTGGTCCATCGCCACGCCCGAGATCGCGGCCCGGGTGCGGGCGGAGATCGAGATGCTGGCCGCGACCGAGGTCCTGCTGGGCCTGCTGCCTCGGGCAGCGGTGCTCGAGGCCGCGGCGCCAGATTGGACACGCCGCGGGGACTCGAACCTGCCGCTCGCACGTTGGCACGCCGCCTTGGCCTTCGACAACATCCGATATCAGCCCAGCCGGACCAACCTCGCGGCGATCGCCGCGACCTTGGAGGGCTGTGAGACCGACGGCGGCCCACCCCTGCGGGTCGAGCCGGGTCGTGTGGGAGTGGCCCGCTGATGCCTACGTTGATCACCCGCGCGCAGGCCCTGGTCCGCATCGAGGCCCAGGCCAAGCGCCCCGAGTGTCTCATGTGTGCGATCTGTGCCCGGCAGGCTGGGCCCGTGCACGTGCTCTACGAAGATGCCGAGCAGCTGGTCTCTCTGCCCGTCTACGTCCGCCGCTGGGGCCACGTCATGGTCACCCCCAAGTGCCACGTGACCCGCTACAGCGAGGTCGATCCTGGCTTGTGGGCCCGGACCAGCGCACTCGCACACCACGCCGCGCGCGTGGTCGAGCGGGTCCGTCGACCCCGGCGCTGCTACATGGCTTCGACCGGGAGCAGCGGCCCAGAGCTGACCCAGAGCTCGCGCCATCTCCACATTCACATCATCCCGCTCTACGCCGCGGACGACCGCCCCCGTGACGTGTTCAGCTGGTCCGAGGGTGTGTATGTGGGGGAACCCGAAGAGTGGGCGACACTGTTGGAGAGCTACCGAGAGGTCTGGACGCTATGCAAAGAAGATTGATGTCGAACATGTGGAAAAGGTCGCTGGAGTCGAGGCTGCCCGACGCCCGCCGCCTCGTGGGCGTGGGCTCCGTCGCCCTGAGTTTGGCCTGTGGCGGACTGACCGGATTGACCGGATGTACCGGACACGACGAGTCCGATCCGCCGGCAATCGTGGAACCCGAACTCGGGCTCGTCGCGGAGGTCGAGCCCAGCCCTGTGCTGCCGGCGATCGTCGCACCCGCGCTGCCCGAGCTCGCGCCGACTCGGCCACTCGCGCACCTGGAGCTGCTGTGGGAGAACGGCGGCGAGGATTCCGGGGCCAAGTCGGCGTGGGCGCTGGGGACGAGCGTCGTGGTCGCCAGCCAGGCCGACGCCGAGGGTCTCGGCCTGGTGGGTCCGGCCGTCGACCTGAGTTCCCTGGCTGCGAGCTGGGAGGTGCCGCAGGACGAGCTGTGGCCGGTGGCGGTCGCGGGGCCCCTGATGTTGTTCAACGAGCGACAGCGCGAGTTCAGCGTCGTCGAGCGTAACACTGGAGTGCTGAGTTGGCAGACCGAGCCGAAGGGGGGAGTCCGTCGCTACGGTCACTTCATCACCCCGCGCTTGCTGGTGACCCTCGACTACGGGCCGGATAGCGATCGGCTCACGGCCTGGGCACTGGAGGATGGGCGCGAGGTCTGGCAGGTCGGGGGTGAGGGCCCGAACTCCGATATCGCTGGGTCCATCCGCTTCAGGGCGATGTGGACCGACGGTGAGCGGGGCTGGGTCAGCAGCAGGAAGCAGCTGACGGCGTTCAGCTTGGCGACCGGAAAAAAGCTGTGGGCCGTCCCGCTCGAGGACCACGAATGTGGGATGGCGGTCGGTGATGGTGTGGTGGTCGTCGAGGATTCTGCCGGCCACCGCTTGTACGACGCCGAGCTCGGCGAGGAGCTCGGCCGCCTGCCCGACTCTCCGGCCCGCAGCTGCGGCTGGGGGGGCTATGGCGTCGCGTCTGGGGTGATCGACAGCGGACGCCTGTACGCCATCGACAGCGGCACGATGGGCGAGGGCGAGGGCGAGTTCGGCCAGCTTCGATCCTACGATCTAGCGACGCGGCGCGAGCTGTGGGCGGTGAAGAGGGGCCTCACCCCCGATGTTCTCGTCGTCGACCACGGCGCCGTGTACATGGTCGGCAACCCGTACCAGCTCAGGGCCCTCGATGCAGACACAGGCGAGACCCGAGCCGAGATCGAGATCGGTTCGTCCTTCGAGCTGCGTGTGGAGCCAGTGGGCGGGGCCGCCGGACCCTACCTGGTGGTCGAGGGCGCGTATGCCCGTCAGATGGTGATCGGTCGGACGGAGCAAAAGAACGAGCCCGAGCGCTACGAGTTGCATGGCCGGCTCGTGCCCAGTGAGGGCATGCGCGCCAAGCAGATGCGCGGCGTGAGCGTGCGCGTGGGCGGCCGGAGCGTCGAGACCGACAAGCGGGGCCGCTTCGTCCACCGTGGGACCGCCCGGGGTGTGCTCGTTGTCGAGGTGGATCAGGAGGTCGATATAGATCAGGACGCCGAGGTGGCGCACATGATCATCTTCGAACCCCTGCGGGTGCGCCTCGATGGTCGGGGTCGCTACGAACTCGAGGATATCGAGGCCTGGGAGCAGTCGATCGAGTAGGTCGAGCTCGGCCGGATTCCCCCGGGTCCCCCCGGATCTGGGGTGGTTCTCAGGCCTGTTCGTAGCGCCGACGCAGGGCGAGGCGCGAGACTCGAGGTGCGCGGATCAGGCCGCCCTCGAGCGCCTCGCCCTGGGGGTCGATGTAGATGCGCCCGGGGTCACCGATGTCCAGGCGAAGTCGCTCGGGCAAGGTGACACTGACGTTGAAGAGCAGGGCGTCGTCGTCCAGGGCGGAGAACCAATGCACGTTGTCGCGGCGGTCGGAGATCGCCGCCGCGTCGCCGGGGGACAGCTCTCGGTCGTCGCTGGGGCGGATCAAGATCGCCTCGGGCCGATCCCGGACCCGGTCGTAGTGCCGACCCCGGAAGCGCCCGTCGAGGACCACGAAGGCGCTGACGATGTGGCGGTGCGCATGTGGCAAGATCGCCCGTCCGGGGCGCATGAGGTAGAGCTTGCGCCGAAAGCTGGGCGCCGAGGGACCCGCCGGGGTCGCGCTGGGTTCGAGCCGAAGGTCGGCTCGGCCCCGCGCTCGGCACGAGGCCGCGAGCGCGCGCCAGTCGACGTCGATCGCCGCGCGCAGGGCCGCCGGGTCGAAGCGACTCAGGAGGTCCTGGGTCTGTCGGCGCCAGTCGAGGGAGTCGAGGTTGGCGGTCCGCAGCGCCCGGCTGAGGCGCTCGAGCTCCGCGAACAACACGGCCGGATCCCGGGGGCGGGCGGGCGGAGATCCGGGATCCAGGGGGCGAGGGGGCGGAGCTCCGGCCCAGGTCGTTCCTGTTCCCGGGAGGCCCTGGACGAGCAAGCCCGCGCCGAGCCCCGCGAGCCAACGGCGGCGAGAGCTGGGGAAGTCCGTCCTCGACCCGTTCACGGCAAGCCCTCGATCGGGGCCATGGGGCGCTTCGTGTTCGTGGCCATCTGTGACGCAGCGACCTTCATCTGGAGCGCCCGGAGCTCGCCCAGCAGCCCTTGGTTGGTCGCGTTGAGGGTCGTCAGCAGGGCGCCGGAGAGCGGCTCACCCTCGGCCACGGCGTCGTAGAGCGCATCGAAGACGCGGGCCCGCTCGGGGGACACGCTGTCGGTCTGGGCCGGGTCCGGCGCGGCCCCGAACTGGGTGCGGTGTTCCGGTTTGACGGCAGCCAGGGCCGCGTCGACGTCGCCTGTGCCGATCCAGGCCAGGAGCTCGGGGACCGCAGACTCGGGCCGGGTCACGACCGCGTCGTAGGTCTGGAGGCGGGCCGGGTAGCGGCGCAGGCTCAGGTCGCGGATCAACGCGAAGTTCTCCATCCACCACTCGAGCGCGGGGGGGAAGCGGAAGGGAGTGGGGCTGTCGGGGGCGTGCTCGAGGCGGTGGGCATCTTCGAGCGCGTACAGCCGGTCGATCGAAGCCTCGTACTCGCGCCAGGCCCGGACGTTGGCGACGAGGTGGGTGATGTACGCCCGCTCCGAGCGGATCAGCCCGGGCACAAACACCTTGACCGCGTACCCGTCCACATCTTCAGGCGTGAAGTAGGCTCCGCTCACCGGGTGCGGGTTGGTCCGGTAGTAGACGCCCTGGCGCAGCGCGCTCTCGTAGAACCCATCAGGGTTCGCCTCGCGCAGGGTCTGACCCCACCCACGGGGGAAGGCCGCCCCCAAGATCGGCACACCGGCCGCCTGGAGCACCTGCATCCACATGGAGGTTCCGCTGCGCTTGGTACCAGAGACGAAGATCATGGCTCAGCGGGGTGCGCGTCTGCGCCCGAGACCTGAAATATAGCGCACACTTTGAATTGAACCGTTCGGGCTGCGCCCAGACTCCCAGGGTATGGCTTCACGACTTAAAAACCTCACGCCCTTCGCGCTCGCACTGCTCGTGCCGGCGCTGCTCACCGGGTGTCCGGAAGATCCGGGTGACGAGGACAGCGACTCGGACGAGACAGCTGGTGAGACCGAATCGGACTCGACCACGGACGAGTCCGGGGAGTCTGGGGAGACCGGGACTGAAAGCGAGACTGGTACCGAAAGCGAGACTGGTACCGAAAGCGAGACCGACGAGAGCGAGAGCGAGAGCGAGAGCGAGACTGGGGAGGATCTGACTGCCCTGTGTGAGGCCGGCTGCGAGGTTTTCGACAGCTGCGAGGTGGGCCCGCCCGGCTGCCTGAACCTCTGCCTGGAGTTCTTCTCCGAGATCATGGACGAGCAGTGCCTGGATGCACAGATCGAGCTGACCATGTGCCTCTCCGGCCTGAACTGTGAGGAGCTCGACGCGTACATAGAGGAAGAGGAGGAGTCCTACCCCTGTTCTCAGGAGGAGGCCGCGGTCTCGGCTCCGTGTGATGAGGAGGGAGAGTCCGAGGGCGGCGAAGATCCGCCGGATAGCGGCGACGAGGGCTGAGCATCGACCTCCACCGTGCGCCGGCGCAGCGACCTCTGGGACGCTCGCCGGCGTCGCCCTTCAGGCCTGGCTCGAGCCGCCCAATCAGGGCAGGCAGGCCTGGTCCAGAAGGGTCTTTTGCTCCAAGCAAGGCTGGAACCGGGCGAAAGCCATACAGTCGAGCTCCGAGAGGCAGGCTGCATAGTCCTCGAAGGCCGCGCCACACTCGGGTCCGTAGCTCGAGTAATACTCGAAATCCATCTGGCATTCCGAGAGCGCCTCGGCGGTGTACTGGGATCCGTAACACTCGCCGACGAGCTCCGCGTAGCCCGGGCAGGCCTCGCTGAGACCGGGGCCTCCGGTCTCCGTATCGGGTCCGTCGGAGGAGTCGGGTCCGTCGGAGGAGTCGGGTCCGTCGGA
>CAYVJQ010000054.1:18661-44570 GCA_964451725.1 uncultured Nannocystaceae bacterium
TGCCCAGCGACGTCACGGGCACGACGATCTTCGATCCCAATACCAACCGCTTCTTTTTTCGACCGGGGCCGATCTTCGCCCACGTGGTCTTGGCCGACGAGATCAACCGGACCTCGCCCAAGGTCCAGTCGGCGCTGCTCGAGGCCATGGCGGAGAAGCAGACCACGGTCGACAACCGTACACGCCTGCTCGACGAGCTGTTTTTTGTCATCGCGACTCAAAACCCCCTCGACCTGGCGGGCACCTTTCCCCTGCCCAGCGCCCAGCTCGATCGCTTCTTGTTCAAGATCATCATGAAGCACATCGACCGGGAGGCCGAGCTCGCTGTGCTCGAGAGCATCCAGAGCCGGCGAGCTGGCGCGGGTCGGGATCTGCCCCGGGTGACCCGCACCGAGATCATCGATGCCCGCCGCGTGGTCGAGAACCAGGTGTTTCTGGCTGCCGAGATCCGTGAGGCCCTCGTCGACATCGCCAACGCGACCCGGGCCCACGAGCAGGTTCTCCAAGGTGTGTCCACGCGGGCCCTGGTCCTGATGATCCCGGCCCTCCAGGCCCGCGCCCTGAGTCAGCAGCGCGCCTATGTCAGCGCGGAGGATGTGCAGATGCTCAGCGTGCTCGTATTTGGTCACCGCCTCGAGCTCGCCCCTGGCGGCGAGAGTGTGGAGTCGGTGATCCGAGAGTGCAGTGTAGATGCGCTCGAGCGTCTCGCCCGTTTGACCCTGCAGCGCTGACTTCCTGCTCCTGTTCCCGTTCTCGCTCGGCTGACGACCCTCGATCTCGACTCCGACTCCGACTCCCAGGCCCCGCATGAACACCCTCCCTCGCGTCTTCGCTCCATCCCCAGTCGAGGTCGCGCAGTGAGGGCATGGCGCGCGCGCGCCCAGGTTCGGCGCGAGTCTGCCCGTCTGGCCCGGGCCCACGCCCGGCTCCGGGCAGGCCGCCGCCGCCGGCTCCTGGCGTCGCCCGGGCTGGCGCTGGCCTTGGGTGCGGGTTTGGTGCTCGCTCAGGAGCCGGCCCCGACCCCGCCGGATGGGGGAGTGGCCGAGGGAATGGCTGGACCCATGGGGGCGCCCAAGGACTTTCCGCGCACGGCCGCCGAGGACGAGGTCTGGAACCTCTACCTCGACGACAAGCTGCTCACCGCCCGCCGCAAGGTCGAGATCCTGCTCGAGGATCAGCCCGATTCGATCGTCGGTCACTACGTGTTCGGCCAGGTCTTGCGTCGAGCCGAGGCCTCCCTGCCCAAGGCCATGCGCGAGTTCGGCGAGGCCCGTGAGCTCTACGAGCGCACCTACGAGCCGACCTTCGCCACCGTCCAAGATACGCCCTGGCTCTTGCATCGAGACATTCTCTACGCTGCCCAGGCCACGGCCGGCGAGCTCGAGCGCCACGACTACCAGCTCGCCCTGCTCGACTATCACGACTCGCTCTACGATCCGCGGCTCACGGCCGAGCATGCCTGGCCGCTCATGCTCAGCGGTGAGTTCGCAGAGGCCCGAAAGTACGCCGAGAAGGCGCTCGAGAGTCACGACGGCTTTCAGCGCTCCCTGGGACACAACGCCCTGTGTGCGATCGAGGGCGAGGCGGGGACCCGGGCCAAGCGCTTCGAGGCCTGCCTGGCCGCCTACGACGACGCCGCCGAGCGTGCCCAGGACGACGACCCCTTCGCCAATCCAGACGAGATCACCAACGTCACCGTCCACGCCTACAACGCTGCGCTCGCGGCCCAGAGTGTGCTGCGCCCAGACGAGGCTGAGCGCCTCGCCAAGGCCGGGACCACCCGGGTCGAGTTCACGCCGGCCAACCCCTGGCGGATGTTGGTGCGCATGTACACCGATCAGGGGCGGGGCAAAGAGGCCGTCGAGGCCCTGCGCGAGATGCAGTCATGGCGCCGCAAGCAGCCCCCCAACCTGCGCGAGCAGGCCAGGGCCGAGACCGACGTCGCTTTTGCGACGGTCTTGCTCATCGCCGGCGAGACCGAGTCGGGTCTGCGCGTGGTCGACCGGGCGATCGCCAACCCGGATCGCCGCGGCCTGACCACCTCGTCCAAAGAGCAGACCTTGGGCGCGCACGCACTCCTGCGTCTGGCGCTGCGCCGCACCCACGCCGAGGTCGAGGCCGAGCGGGCGGTCTGGTCGGGCACCGCCGAGGCCCTCGACATTCGAGTCGCGGCCGGCAAACGCAGGATCGACGACTGGGCCGACGCCGAGCGCATCCGTGGTGTTCTCAACGACGACGAGGCCCTCGTCGACACCTTCCGGGTCTACCTCGCGGGTGGGCTCGAGCCCGTGCCGACCTGGCTGCTCGGCGATCTGATACCGATCTTGGGGGCCGGGGTGGCCTCTGTGGTGCTCGAGCGTGTGCGCGAAGCCGAGGCCGAGACGGCGCTCGAGGACCTGCTCGAGCCCTACTTCGACGCCTTCGAGGCCGAGATCGAGCTCGAGCGCGGCAACGAACAAAAGGCGCTCGAGTTTGCCCAGGCCGCGCTCGCGGAGCTCCCCCAGTTCGAGTCCCTGCTCCGGGCCCGGGTCGAGGCTCTGGCTGGGGAGGCGGCCCTCGACCTGGGACGCAGCGACGAGGGCCTCGGCTACCTCGCCGCGGCCATGCACCGCGACGCGGGGGTGGTCCGCCGCCGAGGGGTGGCGCTGCCGGCCAAACTCGACCTCGACGCCAGCGGGCCCGTCGCCGAGCGGCTGGCGACCCTGCTCGAGGACTCGCCCCGCTTCGATTTCGACGGTGCGGGTTTCACGGTGGTCGTGAGCGGCTCGGGCCGGGAGCTGGAGGTCTGTCTGCTCGAGCCCGCCGGTGGGGTGTTGGTGTGTGCACAGACGCCGGCCGAGCCGGACGCGGACGCCGAGGGGGGCGAGCCCGTGGAGGGCGGCGCTGAAGATGACGACGCCGAACCACTCGATGATGACGACTATGCGGCCATGACGGCCGAGGTCTTTCATGCGAGGGCCTTCGCGATGGCTGTGGGCCTCTCGAACATCGACCTCGGGTCCCTGGATGGGACCGCGACGATCTCTGAAGAGGCCGCCCGCGAACGGATGCAGGGGCTGCTCGAGAAGGTCACCGCCGAGTCCGACTGACGAACCCGAATCTTGTCTTTCATCTCCCACAAAGAGGCGGCTGGCCGAGTCGAGCAGGCTTGGAGAAGCGACGGTTTCGAGCTCCCCTACACGGAGCCAAAGTGGTGAATCCCGGACAAGCCTGGCTCGAGCACCTCGAGTTCGAGCCCGAGGAGGCTCGCATGCTCGGCCGGGAAGCCGAGGGTCGCAAGTCCCTCCTTCGTCTCGACGAACAGATCGATTTCTACCGCAGCTTGTGCAAGCTCGGTGATGATGAGGTCAGCCCCGCGCTGCGCCGCCTCGCTCGCCTCGCGGTGCGCCGCTACGACGGGGGAAAAGAACACGCTGAGCTCGAGCGAATGTTGCTCCCACGTATCGGTGACATGCGGGAGCCTGAGGGTTATGTACGTGAGCACCTCGCACTGCTGCGTGAAGGCCTGTCGCGTGGTCATGTCGGGCCCGTCGAGGTCGTCGAGCACTTCGGCGCCGTCGAGTTGCCGGGAATCGTCCGTTCGGTCGGGGCCGACAGCCCATGGTGCGAGTTTGCGGGCTTCGTCAGCGACGAGCTGCTTCCGGCTGCGCGGGCGCTCGGTCCAGATCTCTGGCGTCTCGGCGAGGAGGAGTACACATGGATCGTCGCCAACATGGGTCTGCTGCATTCGCCGTCGGTGCTCGCACAGATCGCCGAGGCTTCGCTGTGCAGGCAGCAGCAGACGATCTCCAGACTGCTGGGCGTGCCGAGCTTCGCTGCCGCGAGGCCGCGGCTCGAGGAAATCACCAACCTGCGCCTCGCCCCGGGCGAGGTCGTCCCTGCCTACCGTGAGGCCAATGCTCGCTGCGTGGCCTTCGTGCGGGAGCATGGTCTGTTCGAGCTTCCCGATGGGTTCGAGATCCCGCTGACGGTCCTGGCCCCGGAGATGGAGGCGGTCACACACGCAGGCAACCTCCCGGCGCCGCTGTTCGGTGAAGGAGGTGGGTCGTTTTCGATACTCGACGACGGTCCGCGCCACCGCCGGGCCTGGGTCGCACCGCTCGCTGTTCACGAGGGTGTGCCCGGTCACTACCTACAGAGCATGCTGTGGCAGCGGGAATTTCGTGACGCTGGGGTCGCGCCGAGCTTTGTGTCGGGCGCCGACGTGTTGGCTGCAGAGCGCCAGGACTGGGGCGCGATGCCGGCGATCGAAGGTTGGGCCGTCTATGCCGAGGATCTCATGCTGGAGGAGGGGTTTCACGCGCCGGAGCAGGCCGTGGCCGCGGCCAACTTCCACGCGATTCGGTGCGCGCGCGCATGGATCGACATCGGCCTGCATTGTCAGGGTATGACCCGAGAGCGCGCGACGCAGATCTTCGTCGAGGAGGCCGGCCTCGAGCTTGGGGACGCGGAGCGCGAACTGCTTCGTTCGATGCGTGTGCCGACCCAGGCGCTGACCTACTTTGCGGGCTGGCAGTCGATCGCCAAGCTCGTCGCGGACAGCGGCCTGCCCCGGGCTCAGGCTCACGCACGCCTGCTCTCTCATGGCCCGAGTCTGCCCCTTTGTCTGACGCGCTGAGGGAGCGCCGCCGTCGGCGTCGCGCAGCTTGAAAGTCGCCCCTCCGCGAGTACAAGGCAACAAGTGCCACGCCACAGCGGCGATTGCGGTCTCGTGCGTATCGCGCAGCTTGAATTGTGTGCGAGCCCACAACTCCGACAATAATCGCCGCGGTGGGTCGATTTGATCGCAAATGCAGCCGATTTGGGGACACTATCGACGAGTGGGACGTATCGGCTTTGTTATCGGCTCGACGAGTCTGGCGGTCGTCATGGCCACCGGCTGTGCCGTCCCCTGTGTCGACGACGGACTCGGCCAAAGGTTCTGCCCCGAGGCCGAGACCGAGACCGCCGGCGAGACGACGAACCCCGAGACGGGCACGAGCGTCGACGAGGACGAGGCTGGTGAGGGCGACGGCTTCGACTGTCCGGTCGCCGAAGTCGAGCTCACACCGCAGACGCCGACGATCGTGCTGCTCGTCGATCGCTCGGCATCGATGGACGACGACTTCGGTGGTGTCTCGCGCTGGCAGGCGGTCGGTCAGACCCTCTTCGATGTCGATGTCGGTGTGGTCAGCCCGCTGCAGGACGACATCCGATTCGGCCTCGCGCTCTACGACAACCCCGATGAAGCACCGATGTGCCCACGGGTGGAGTCGACGATTCCAGCGCTCGACTCGCTGGCCGAGATGAGCGCTCTGTTCGCGTCGGCCCAGCCCGCCGGCGACACACCGACCGGCATGGCGCTCAGCCAGGTCGCCGAGACCTTTGTCCAAGACCCCACCCCAGGGGACAAGGTCATCGTGCTGGCGACCGACGGCGAGCCCGACACCTGCGAGCAACCCAACCCCGACGAGGGCCAGGCCGAGGCCGTGGCCGCCGCCAGTGCGGCCTACGCTTCCGGCGTGCGCACGGTGATCGTCTCCGTCGGTGGTGGCATCTCGGCGGACCACCTCCAGGACATGGCCAACGCCGGCGCTGGCGTCGGCCCGGGCGACCCTCAAGCGACCTACCATCAGGCCCTCGACGAGACCTCGCTGATCGACGCGTTCGCGGAGATCATCTCCGGCGTCCGCGATTGCACGATCGATCTCGACACTCCGCTGTTGCCCCAGGCCATCGATCTGTGCCAAGTCACCATCAACGGTGATCCTGTGCCGTTCGACGAGAATGAGGGCTGGAAATTGAACGATACCCAAGAGATCGAGTTGGTGGGCGGGGCCTGTGACGCCATCCAAGACGGAGAGATCGTGATCGAGATGAACTGCGACTGTGAGGCCATCGACCCATGAGCGGTGCGAGCCGGTTTCACCGTCGAGCGTTCTCCTGCCTGGGCTTGTCTCTCGCCCTGGCTCCCACCACCGCCTGGGCCGCTCCACCGAGCGCCGAGCTCGAGGCGTCGGCATCGACCGACGGAGACGCCGAGGCACAGGCCGACGCGGACGGCGACAGCGATAGCGACGCCGATAGGGACGGGCCTCGACGCGGCAACGAGAACGACAAGTGGATCAACCGCTGGGCCCCCGAGCCAGGCATGTTCGAGGTCGGTGTGTTCGGCGGTGCGGTCTTTCCCCACGCTGATCTCGAGCTCTTCCAGGACAACCCCGACGCACCCGAGCGCGGCTACCGGCGCTGGTCGACGGTCGGCCCCGATTTTGGGCTTCGCTTCGCGTACCTCCCGCTGCGCCACTTTGGGGTCGAGGCCGAGGGCGCAGCCATGCCCATGCGTGTGGGTATAGGTGACGCCACAGGCACAAACTCGGCCACGATGTACACGGCTCGGGCCCACCTGCTCGCACAGCTCGGCCAGTGGAGCATCACCCCCTTCGCCCTGTTCGGTGTCGGGGCGCTCGGTGTCGACAGCAACGGCGACGCGGTCGGCCAAGACGTCGACATCGGCCTCCACTTCGGCGGCGGGCTCAAATTTTACATCAACCGCTACATCATGTTGAGGGTCGACGGTCGCGGGATCATCAGCAACCGACGCGGCGTCGGTGATGGTGTCATCGTCTCGCCGGAGATCCTCGTCGGCCTTTCGGTGACCCTCGGCAGGGAGCGCGACCGACCTCGCCCGGGACCGCGAGATCGAGACGGCGACGGCATCGTCGACAAAAAAGACTCGTGTCCGGACGTCCCCGGTGGCCCGCCCAGCGGCTGCCCCACCGTCTGCCTCCCCGACGACGACGGCGACAAGGTGCCGAACACCACCGACAGGTGCCCCGACGAGCCCGAGAGCCACAACGGCTTCCTCGACGACGACGGCTGCCCCGACGAGGTTCCCCGTGAGCTCACCGATCTCAGCGGGGTCATGACGGGGATCAACTTCGACACCGACAGGGACACGATCACCCGTGATTCGATCCCGGTCCTCGATCGGGCGAGCGAACTCCTGCAACAGTTTCCCGACCTCCGGGTCGAGATCAGCGGGCACACCGACTCACGCGGTGGCTACCAACACAACATGGATCTGTCGCAGCGCCGGGCCGATGCCGTCAAACGGTGGCTGGGAGAGCACGGCGTCGACGAGAGCCGACTCGAGACCCGCGGCGCCGGTCCAGACGAAGCGATCGATACCAACGAGACCGCGGGCGGCCGATTCAAGAACCGCAGGATCGAGTTCGAGATCCTCGGGGGCGGACCTCCACAGCCCTGATCGAGCCGCACGACGCCGACGGTCGACGCGGGACCCTCGGCGTGGCTTGGGCATAGCTTGGTCATAGCTTGGTCATAGCTCGGGCATGGATCGGTCATAGCTCGGGCAGGGATCCGAGCAGCCTAGATCGACCTGTTCGGTGGCGAACATCTCGACCAAGGCCGGCGACGCGCAGGGGTCTTGCAGGCGAGCCCCATCTTGGTCCCAGTAGCGCCAGGTGCCCGTGGCTGAGCCCAGGTGGTAGCGACCCTGGGCCGCGAGTGTCCCGTCGGCCCACCACAGCCGCCAGCGCCCGTGGGGCCGCCCCGAGCAGCGTGGAAGGGCCTGCCCGGGCCACCCGGCCTGCCCGGGCCACCCGGCCTGCCCGGGCCACCCGGCCTGCCCGGGCCACCCGGCCTGCCCGGCCCACCCGCCGACGTGGGTCTCCGCGCACAGCTTCCCGACAGACATGGACGTCCGATCGACGAGGTCGCTCATCACCGAGGTCCGTCCCGTGGCGCGGCGCTGTCCGTCTTCGTACCAGGTCGAGAACCCGCCACCATCGTGATCCCGGCGCTCTCCCAGTCGGCCATTGGCGTGCCAGCGCCTCCAGGTCCCCACCCGCGCGGCGTGCTCGAGCACGCCGCGCTCGTGGACCTGTCCGTTCTCGTACCAGTGTGTCCACGGGCCGTGTCGGGTGCCGTGCTCGTAAGCTCCGTCGTGGCTGGGCCGACCGCTGAGGTGCCACGCTTGCGAGTGACCATGAGGGGCGCCGGCGGCATACTGGGTCTGCTCGCTGAGCTCGCCGCTGTCGTACCAGCGCCGCCACGTGCCGACCCGCAGCGACCGATCGTGACGACCCTGCTCGATGAGGACGCCGCGGCTCGTGTAGCGACGAAACTCGCCGTCCATCATGAACTTCAGGGGCAGCAGGGTCCTCCAGGCGGCGTCCGTGAACGACCAGGTCGGGTGCTCAAAGACGAGGACCTCGGCCTCACTGCGGCCTCCCGCGTCCTCCCACAGCGTCGAGGAGCCACCGGCGCTCGATCGCTCGAGGCGTTGAAGCGGGCTGCCTTCACGGTCGTTGACCACCCAGCGCTGCTGCTCACCGTGCTCGAACTCGAGCTCGCGCAAGACCACGCCCTCGCCGGTTTCGTGGCGCCACGGTCCATGGGGCTGGTCGTCCTCGAACACACCGCGCCATCCCCCTCGCCCAATGTGGACCACCCATGGGCCGCGCCGCAGGCCGGCGTGGTAGGTCCCGGTCATGGCAGGGTCCCCGCCCTCATGCCAGGTCTGCCAGATCCCTTCACGCAGGTCTCGCTCGAAGCGACCGGACTCGGCGAGCTGACCGTTGGCGTGATAGCGGACGCTCGGCCCTCGACGCAGCCCAGCCCCGTCGAGACACCACTGCTGCACGCCCGCCTCTCCCCTTCGGTCCTGGCCGGACTCACACACGAAGCGGTCATCGACAGGGGTCACAGATGCCTCGGCCCAGGGGTCGGCGGTCGGAGCCGTCACCCGAGCCCCGCCGAGCTGACCGTGGGCGTTGTCGCCCCAGCATAGGGTCTCGCCGGTCATCAGCGAGACACAGGCGTGGCGCTGGCCGTGGGTCATCGACAGCACGCGAGCGCCCGCCGGCACAGGGGTCGCCACGACCGTCGGCATGTCGGGCCCGGCGGTCGTGCGCCAGCACTGCGGCTGTCCTCCATCGTCGATGATGCAGTGCCTGGCGAGGCGACCGAGCGAGGAGGGCACGAGCAGCTGGGGGTCGTCGAGCGCTCGATCCAGGGCGTTCGCGTTCCAGCACAGGGGCTCGAGTTCGGGGCCTTCGGTGGTCCCGAGCGCGCAGATCGTGTGTCGGCCGGCAGTCAGGTGAGTGACTCCGCGGGCGTTGTGGGGTCGGCGGATCTCGGGCAGGGCGGCCGTATCCCAGCCTCCCCAACACGACACGCGGCCGCGGCTCGTGCGTGCGCAGGTGGTCGTGCTCGTCGATACGAGCTGGACGACCCCACGCCCATCGGCGACCGCGACGGGGAGGCTCGAGCCTCGGTCGAGGTGGTCCGCACCCAGCTGCCCCGACCGCCCGAGCCCCCAGCACACGATCTTGTGCGAGGTCTCGCGCAGGACACAGGTGTGTTCGTCGCCCGCGGTGATCGTCAGCGCGTCGTCGAGACCGACCACTGGGGTCGGTCGTCCCAGGTTCTCGCGTCGGCCGGTTCCGAGCTGTCCGTACCAGCCCGCCCCCCAACAACGAACCGCGCCGTCATGGAGCAGCGCGCAGGTGTGATGTGAACCTGCGGCGAGCTGCAAGACCCGCTCGAGCCCGGGGACCCTGCGCTTGGCCACCGAGCGCTCGGGACTCGGCCCGAGCCCAAGCTCACCCAGGCGGTTGTCTCCCCAACACCAGACCTCGCCGCCGAGGCGCAGCCCGCAGCTGTGCCGGACACCCGAGACCATCTGGACAAAGGCATCTCGATCCGCGGTCTCGTGATGTGGTGCCGTCGGCAGCGCGGTCTTGAGGGGAGTGCAGCCGAGCAGGAGTACACACCACAGCGGCAGGTGACGCATGGGGGACGGAGTCACCGGCCGTGGCGAGGAGTTCCCTCAGCCGACCCCAGTCAGCTCGAACTCCCGCAGGCCGAAGCTCACACCGTTGATCAGCAGCTCGACCCTGTGCAGCCCGGCGTGGTAGCGCCGTGTGGTGATCGGACGAATCGAGTGGGTCTTCGTGAGCGTGAGGGACTGCGCGCCCAGGACCTCACGGCGGGTCCACTTGAACACCTTTGGGGACAGGGTGCCGTTGGCCTTCATGTGGTGGACGGCGTAGTCGATCAGCAGGCTCTGGCTGGTCTTTGCCCGGAGCTCGAGCTCGAGCTGGAGCGCGCCCCCGAGTCGCAGGCGGGCGGGAGAGATGGTGAAGCGTTCGACGGCGATCTTGGGCGGCCCAAAGCCCTGGAGCTGGAGCGCGCCCGGGTGGCCGGCCTTGATCAGGCCGCGGAGGGCGTGACGGATGACCCAGTCGACCTCGGGGGTCGGTTTCGCTCGTCGCCAGCGGGTGGCCGTGTCGACTGCGAGCTGGGGGTGGTCCTTGCTGATGTCGTTGAGGTGGTTGGCGACCGAGCGGCGGACGTAGAGTTCGGGATCGTCGAAGAGGGTCTCGAGGAGGGGGAGAGAGGGGCTGGGATCGGCCTGCAGGTCGCGCAGGCGCCCACCCCAGGGCAACCTCGGCCGCGTACCCTCGCTGACCAGGCGGCGGACATGGTGGTTTGGATCCGTGGCCCAGCGCTGCAAGCGAGCGAGGACCCGGCCCTGATCTCGCTCGATGTAGGGGCGGATGGCGAACTCGCAGCTGGCGAGCTGGGTGAGGCCGTGCATGGTCTGGAGGGCCCGGTCGGGCCGGCTCAGGCCACGGGTCTCTACGTAGGTGCACAGGGGCCAAAATGCGAACGCCGAACCATCGTCCGTCGCCTGGTCCGGACCTCGACTGTGGGTCTGATCTCGGGTCGATGTTCGCAGGGTGTTGGCGCCATCGATGATCCGGGCGGCGTCGTCGAAATCGGGGGGCAAGCTGTGGGTGAGGGCATCGGCGACATGCTCGATCCGCGCTTTGAGCTCCAAGTCTTCGAGCCCTTGGGTCGCACGCCGAACAAAGCTCCGGCGGGGGAAGCTGGGCTCGAAGGCCTCGAGGTGTGTGCTCAGGGCTTCGATGCCGACGCGCGAGACTCGATGTTTGAGTTCCACGGGTTTGGAGTCCACGTGTTTGGTTTCCGTAGTAGTGGCCATGGACGACTCCGAGCGCTGTCCAGAGGGGACAGGGATCTTCGTATAACAGCGGGCTCCTGACAGCGTTGTGTCAGGGGCCTGCAACTCGACGGCGATGCCCGCACTCGAGATGGCCGGCGGACACAGAGACACCGCGCTCTCACTCGGGAGGTGGGAGCGCGGTGTCGTCTCGGTGGTCTCAGGTCGCGGCGGGCTCCTATGCCCGGCCCCGATGCCCGTTCACAGGCCGAGCATGCGGATGATGTTCCCGATGATCGGGATCCGCTTGAGCACGGCGATGAATCCGGTCTCGACCGCGGGGGTGCTGGGCTGCATGGCGCCCGTGTTGGGCGGTGTGAACGAGGCCGAGGGGGCGGCAGCGGCGCTCGGCTCCGAGTAGTTGTCGGCCCACTCTTCGATGGTCTCGGACAACTCGTCGATGAGCGAGGTGTAGTCCTGGATCGCCGTTTGCATCGTGATGCGCTCAGGCACGGCCTTGTCGCGGATCGGGGCGAAGGCGGCCTCGAGGTTCTCGAGGTGATCGCGGGCCCGGCCCAGGCAGCGGCCCATGGCGTTCTCCGTGTCGCTGGCCTGTTCGGCGGTCATGAAGCCCTCGGCGGCAAACATCTTGAGGTCGCTGGTCGCGGCCTCGGCGTTGCTCACGGTGAATTCGTTGTGGCTCTCGAGACACTCGTGGGCGAGCTCGTAGGCCTTCTTGGCCGCGGCGTCGAGGGCCGGGTCGGCGTGGTCACCGATGTCCCAGGTGTTGCACACGTGGTGGCCGGCCGACCAGCGAGTGTCGGGGGTGCTGTCGCCCATTTCGCGGAGCATGTCGTCGAAGGTGTATTCGACCTCGGGCTCATCGGGGCGCCCAGCCGCACGCTCGGCGTAGTCGGCGGCCATGATGGCGGCGGTCTGAGCCTCCATGTTGGCCTGGAAGCCGGGGGTGTATTTGGCGTACAGGGTGCCGTATTGGGTGGTGAGGTGATGGTTGACGTCTGCCGCCATCGCGTCGTTCCAGCCCTTTTGCGCCTTTTGCCACTGGTCCATGCTCAGACCGTTGGCGGCCAAGAGGGCCTCGGCGTCCTCGCCCCCGGCGATCTTGGCCATGAGCTGAGCGTAGAGATCGAGGGTGACGCCCTCTTTTTGGTCCTGGCTGGCGTCGGGCACGTCGGCCATGTGCGCCTTCATCGACAGTCCCTGCTGCATGGTCGCGAACTTGGCGTGCAGCTGACCGCTCGGGTCGGATTGCATGCGGGTCCACCAGCCGTTCCAGGAGTTCGCCCAGGTGTTCTGGTCCACGCCCCGCTCGGCGAGGTACTTGTTAAGGTGGGGCGTGTAGGAGGCTTCGCCGTGCTGGGCCTTGAGCTCGCCATCCTTGGACATGATCTCTGCGCAGTCACGCATCGAGAGGCCGTGAATTTTTTCTTCCATCTGGTGGTGCGTCCTTGGTTGGGGGGACCGAGCGGGTCTGCTCGGCGGCGGAGGCTACGTGATCGGCAACCGCCGTGAAAGTGACAAAATCTTCTGAAGAGACGCTCTAATCCCCCGCGTACATCCGGGAAATGCGATGGTGGCGCATCGACGAAGGACGACCATACGGGGATTCGGTCATTCGCTGCTTCGTCCGTGTTTGAGGAGTGGCCGACTAATTCGGTGGGTCTGTCGATTCACGCGATGCTCGGTCGACTCGAGCGTAGTCCTGGAGCCCAAGAGACATCGAGTTGCCCACGATGAACAAGACCCAAAACGGAATCACAATCCTCGATCACGATGCTGGCGTGCTGGTGTACAGCTACGAATTCGCGCCCGGGGCGAGCTCGAACATGTTTGTCGCCCGCATGGCCGATGGCAAACTCATGGTGGTCAGCCCCTCGTCGAGGACGCCCGACCCAGTGTTCGAAGATCTGCTCGCCTATGGGGATATCGGGGCACTGGTCGCCAACAATGGCTTTCACCACCTCGGCCAGGCTGAGTGGAAGGCCCGCTTTCCCGAGGCGCGCTGCTTCGCGCCCGCCGAGGGCTGGGCCCGGATCAAAAAGAAAAACCCGGCCGCGCCTAGCTTCGAGCCGCTCACGGCGCTCGCCGAGTTGCTGGGCCCGGATCTATTTGTGGGCGAGTGCGAGGCGACCAAGTGTGGGGAGAGCTGGGCTTGGGTCAAGACGGAGGCCGGCTACATTTGGTACCTCTCCGACCTGCTCGCCAATATGCAGGCGCTGCCCTCGAACTTCCTGGTCCGGATGATGATGAAGCTGACCAAGAGCGCGCCGGGCTACAAGGTGTTTCACGGGGCGCAGATGTTCATCCTCAGAGACAAAAAAGGGGCGATGAGGCGGCTGCTCGAGGAGATGCAGGCACACCCTCCCGCGATCGTGGTGCCCGCTCACGGCCCGCCCTTGGCCCACCCAGAGCTCGCGGAGGACACCTACGCGCTGCTGCGTGAGGTGATCTGACAGCCGATTGGAGACCGATCGGAGATCGAAGTGGCGATTGTGGGCGATCGTGGGCGATCGAGACCGACTGGGGCCGCGGCTCGCGGTAGGCTCGGCGGTACAGATGGATTCGCTTCGACCCTGTCCCCAGTGCCACCGACATCTCCGCGCCGACGCCTCGGCCTGCCCATTTTGTGAGCGTCGCTTTGCGCCCTTGGTTCGCGCGGCGCTGCCCCTGTTGGCCGCCGTCGCGCTCACCGGGTGCCCGACACCCGGGACCATGTACGCCGGTCCTCCGCCGACCCCCGAAGAGCAGGCCGGCGAGGTGCCCGAGGGTGGGCAGGCCGGCGAGGATGGGCAGGCCCGCGAGGATGGGGGCGGTCCGGAGCTCGGACCCGAGGAGGAGCCTCAGGTCGAGGCCGAGCCCGAAGCCGAGCCCGAAGCGGAGGGTTGAGCCGAACCGGCCTAGCACGCTCGGTGGGCCCTCACCACGTCGATTTTTGTGGCTAGCGCACGATCGAGAGCAGGGCTTTTGGTGGGTTGTACCCACCTCTGGGTTTGAGTCGGAGCCGGGTCGGGGCTAGGGTCGTCGCTCGCCCTGCGCACGAGCAACGATGGACATTCCCAGCATCAACGAGATGATCGAGACCGCGGTCGCCATCGAGGCGAAGGAGGGCTACCTCGCCAAGTATTTGGACGACCTGGCGGAGGCCCGAGGGGTCGACTTTGGAGACCCGCAGCGCGGCAAGGCCCTGGCCATCTTCGAGGGCTATATCCGCAGCGTGCCGACCCTGTTGTCGGCGGCGTCCGAGTCGTCGGTGGGTACCCCCGTGGAGGCGACGATGCACGTGGTGATGCGCGCGGCGGTGGCCTATTGGGACGAGCCCGAGGATCTGGTCCCTGACGCGCTCGGGGTCCTGGGTCTGCTCGATGACGCCTACTTCACGCTGCGCATGTTGCAGGAGGTCTCGCAGCGGCTGCACACGGAGTCCGGGCACAGCCTGGTCGCCGAGGACCTCTCGGCTCTCGACGCGGTGGTCCGCGATATCCTGGGGGAAGACCTGTCCGAGATCCTCGACGATCTGGTCGCCCTGTCGCTGTCGAACGCGCCGGTGGACGAGCTGATCGCCTCGGTCGCAGAGCACGCCGGATCGTTCACCTCACCCACTGCGCAGACATCGTTCGCAGGCCGCTCTATCGACGCGCTGGTCGGTGAACACCTCGGATTCACCGGAAAACCCGTGGACCCACTGCGGGAGAAGCTGATCGCGGCGCTCGAGCAGTTCTCGGTTGGTCTGACGACCGGGGAGCTGACCCGAGAGGCGGCGATCGCTGCCGGGACCAATGAGCTCGGGCAGGTGTTTCGCGCGGCCGTCGAGGCCGAGACCATCGCCGGGGAGCCGGACGTGGCGCTCGCTACGGCGCTGTTGGTTGGAGGGGTCGTCCACCGGGCCCTGAGCCCCAGCGCGGTGTTGGACGCGAACTTCGTCGCCGGTGCGGTGGACCTGGTTCTCGAGGGCACCGCGTGGGCGCCCGGACACGCGGGCTGAGCGGCCTGGCGACAGCGGGCTGTCGGGAGCCGAGCTCGGCTCGCATCGGCGGCCTCGGGCTGTGCGCGCTTTGTTCGGACGGGTAGCTTCGATACCATCTGCGCATGCTCTGTATGCGCTCGAGTTTGTTTACCTGGGTCTGTACCGCGCTCGCCCTCACGGGCTGCACGCCGGGAGGCAGCGCCGAGGCCGGGAGCGAGGACTCGGAGACCGGGATGGACTCGGACACCGACACCGATACGGAGACGGGGGAGTCGGAGACGGGGGAGCCGCCCGAGCTCGACGCCGACATCTACGCGGGGGGCTGTTTCACGGTCCGCAGCGACGACACCTGGCTGGGCGCGGGCGGATCGGGCGACGGCTACGGCTTTGGCGTGGAGGCCGACGCCGCGCAGTTCTACCTGAAGGCGTCGGACCTGGGCACGTACCTGCTCTACGATCAAGACGGGGGCTATCTCGTATCCGACGATGGCCCGCTCCTGCGCCAGACCACGCTCCAGTCGGACGTCTTGCTCATCGACGACAGCTACGTCTCGGGGGCCGAGTGGATGCCCGAGACCTCGATCCTCGACTGGGATCGGGTCCAGCTGCGCAACCGCAAGACGGGGCAGCTGTTGGCCGCGACCGGGCTCGCCGAAGAGGGCCTCCCGCTGCTGCTCGAGTCCGCCAGCGGATGCCGAGAGCACCCGGAGCTCAGCCTCGACGCCAGCGGGCAGGTCACAAAGACGACCTTCGAAGACGGCGACCTCTACGGGATCGTCGATACCCACTCCCATATTCTGTCCAACTACGGCTTCGGTGGTGGGGGCATCTTTCACGGGGGCGCCTTCCACCGCCTCGGGGTCGAGCACGCCCTGCCGGACTGCGCGCTCTACCACGGCGAGAAGGGGCGCAAGGACTTCTTCGGCTACGCCTTCGATACGGCGGGGGCCGACGGGGCCGACCTCGGGGCCCTGTTGCCGGATCTGGTCGCGGGCGAGCTCGCCGAGGACAACCATGAGACGGCGGGCTACCCCGAGTTCACCCAATGGCCGAGTGGGCCGACCCTGTCGACACACCAGACTCAATACTATCGCTGGCTCGAGCGTGCCCACTTGGCGGGGCTGCGCTTGGTAGTTCAACACGCGACCACCAATGAGGTGATCTGCGACTTCACGATCGGGGAGGGCTTTCAGGAGGGCCGCTACGACTGTAACGATATGGTCGGTGTCGATCGCATTATCGAAGAGACCTACAATATGGAGCGCTACATCGACGCCCAGTCGGGCGGCCCCGGCGAGGGTTGGTTCCGGGTGGTCCAGACCCCCGCGGCGGCCCGGGAGGTCATCGCGGCGGGCAAGATGGCGGTGATCTTGGGGATCGAGACCTCGAACCTGTTTGATTGCACCGCGGTGCCCAAGGACGGGGGTCCGGTCTGCGACGAGGACTACATCAGGGCCAAGCTCGACGAGTATTACACCAAGGGGATCCGGGCGATGTTCCCGGTTCACAAATACGACAACGCCTTCTCCCCTGGTGACGGTGACCGGGCCTTTATCGAGCTCGGCAACTTCCTCAACAGCGGCCACTGGTCGAACTTCAGCGAGGACTGCCCCCCTGAGGTCACCGACGGCTTCGACCAGGGAGACCTGTTCTTCGGCGGCCTGAACATGCCGCGCGACGAGTATATCTCCGACCCCCCCAACAACATCAGCGGTTTCCCGGAGGCGCCGGTGACCACGGTCTCCTTTTACCTCACCGAGATCGTGGCCCCGCCCCTCGAGGGGGACTTTTGCCAAAACGCGACCATGACGGCGCTGGGGGAGACGCTGCTGCACGAGATGATGCTGCGGGGGATGATCATCGAGGTCGACCACCTGCCTCAGTGGTCCTACCAGCGCGCCTTCGAGCTGCTGGAAGCGGCAGATTACCCGGCGGTGGGCACCCACGGGCGCGACTTCGATGGTCGCATCTACGAACTCGGTGGGATCTCGAAGACCGGTTTCGGACGCTGCCAAGACCCGGAGAACCCGGGGTCTTCGGTGGCCGGTTTCGTCGACAAGATCCAGAAGATCACGGACCACGGCGGCTACCCGGCGGAGGGCTTCGGCTTTGACCTCAACGGCTTCGCCGGCGCTCGTGGGCCTCGCTTTGGGGAGGGGGTGTGCGGGACCCCGCAGGAGAATCCGATCACTTATCCCTTCAGTTCCGTGGCTGGGGACATCGAGTTTACGCAGCCGGTGATCGGGGAGCGGGAGCTCGATTTCAACACCGAGGGCCTGGTCCACATCGGCCTGCTGCCCGAGCTGATCGAAGACGCGCGCCGTGACGCCCTCTCCGAGGAGGACATCGAGCCGCTGTTTCGCTCGGCCGAGGGTTACATCCGCATGTGGGAGCGCGCAGAGGCGCGGGCGGCGACGCTCGGGGACTGAGCGGGCTTACCGGGGGCTACCCGCGGGTGCCGGTCACCTCGACGTCGTAGCGACAGTTGATCGTCTGGTCGTCGATGGTGCCCATGGTACGGCCGCGGGCTGCTCCCGCGAGGGAGTCGCCGTCGAAGGCCCCCTGGACCCGGACACGGATTTCGATGTTGCCCCCGTCTTGGGTTGCGACCCCGAGGAGGTCGAAGTCGCCCGAGGCGTCGACGCCTCCGTCGTAGCGAGAGGGGAGACCGTTGCCCTCGAAGCGGATGCTGCCGTCGGTCTGGGTGGCCTCGACGATCTGTGTGGCGGTCTCGCCGACGTCACACACGGAGGCGACACCGAGGATCGTGTCGAAGGAGCAGACCCCGGTGCAGCTGGAGTAGTAGAGTTCGAGGGTCCACGCCCCGGCGTGCTCCGAGCCCGAGGCGTCGCCGGGCAGGGGCGCCTCGGAGATGTTGGGGTCGAGGCCGCCGCTGGGGTCGCCCTCCTCTGCGCAACCCCAGACGGCGACGAGGGCGAACGTCAGCAGGACTAACTGTCGAACAGGGGAGCGCATACGGCAAGTTCGCATTGCCGAGTGAGATGGACAACTCTGAGGACTTCAATCGGAGGGGGCGTCAAGGACCGGATCGCTCGGGCGGGGGGGGTCCCGCATCGCGCTCGTTGGCGCGCTCTCGGTCGCTGATGATGTGGAAGCAGCGACCTTTGACCGCGTGGCGCCTGACGACCACGTTCACCAGCAGCAGGGGGACGAGGTAGCGCTGCGACTTGACCCGTGGGACGAGGAGACCGTCGCAGCCGGGCACGGACTCGACGGCGTCGTAGTAGGCGCCGTCGATGATCTCGGATTTGGAGCGGATCCCCCCGACCGGGAACCACAGGACAAACCAACTGGCCGAGCGGTCTCTGCCCTCTGCGATACCGAGGGCCTCGTAGTCCTCACGGTGGAGGTTGTCGACGCCGTGTCCGGCGAAGCTCAGCTCGGATCCGGTGCTGAGTGTGTTTTGGATCTGGGGTTTCGGGGCGCAGGCGGTCAGGGAGAACGCCACGACCGCGAGAACGGGGATCCAGAGAGCGGGGCTCACCGATAGATAGTCGGTCGAGCCCTGAGGGAGGTCAATGTGGAACACGGTGAGTTGGGGCCGCAGGGAGGTTTCGGCCCCAGGGCTGAACGGCCGGTCGCTGGCAGCGCGGGACACCCGATCTCGGTTTATCGGCCAGTCGTGGGGTGTGTGTGGCCGACTGTGGTCTCCTGGAAGCAACTCGCGACGGATCCGGTACACTCTGGCCCCTGGACGTGAGCCGGAGATCGCAGTGACCGACAACCCCTACGCACCACCCCCACCAAGTCCCAGCCCCTACGGTTCTGGGCAGCAGCAGAACCCCTACGGTTCTGGGCAGCAGCAGAACCCCTACGGTTCTGGGCAGCAGCAGAACCCCTACGGTTCTGGGCAGCAGCAAAACCCCTACGGTTCTGCACCACCGCAAAACCCCTATGGAGGAGCGCAGCAAAACCCCTACGGTTCTGGGCCACCGCAAAACCCCTATGGGGGGGCGCAGCAAAACCCCTACGCACCGCCGACCCACGACGGTGCATGGGCCAACCCCACGGCCTCCCAGTTTGCGCCCTTGGCTGAGCGAGGCACTCGCCTCGGTGCCTCGATCATCGATAGTGCGCTCTACATGGTCGTCATGTGTGTGTTCGCCGTGCCCGGCGCGATGGCTGATTCCGCGGCCCTCCTCGGTCTCGGTATGGTGGCTTTCCTGGGCCTGGCCATCTACCAGATGTACCTGATCTCGACCACCGGCCAGAGCCTAGCCAAGGCCTGGCTGGGCATCCGCATCGTCCGTGAGGACGGCTCGCCCGTCGACTTCGTGCATGGGGTCTTGCTCCGCAGCTGGGTCCTCGCCGTCGCCGGGAGCATCATTCCCTTTGTCGGTTTGGTCGACGTGCTGATGATCTTCGGTGAGGAGCGCCGCTGTCTGCACGACCACCTGGCCAGCACCAAGGTGATCATCGCTCAGTAGGCTCCGCCGCTGGTGAACGAGCTCGAGGCGGCGCCCTGTCCAGGGTGCCGCCTCAGTTCGTTCAAACTTCGCAGCGCGGCTCACCCTCGGCGACGCCCAGACCCAAGTCGAGCCAGTGGATCATCCCGCCGGCCAAGTTGGCGACCCGCTCGCAGCCCGCCTTGCGGAGGATCACCGTGGCCTGAGCCGAGCGTCCGCCGGAGCGACAGACGGCGACGATCGGCCGGTCTTTGGGGAGTGTGTCTGCCCGGGCGGCGAGCTCACCGATCGGCAGGAGGCGGGCGCCGGGGATGTGGCCCAGGGCGCCGTCGAACTCCTCGGGTTCACGGACGTCGAGAACCAGGACCTGCTCTCGGTGTTCCTCGAGCCAGCTGCCGTCGAGCTCCCAGATGCCGGCGTAGCTGTAGCGCAGCGGCCCCCAGTCGGGAGCCTGGAGGGGCGCTTCGCCGCTGGCTGGAGCCCCACAGCGCAGGTTGGCGGGCAGGGCGACGGCCAGCTGTTTGGGGTGGGGGAGGCCGAGGTTGTTCATGTAACCCACGAAGTCCCCGGCGCTGCGCTGGCCACCCAGGCGCGGGTTGTAGGCCCGCTCTTCGGCGACGCTCGAGACGGTGCGCCCGGCGTAATCGTGGGCGGGATAGATGAGGCAGGTGTCCGGGAGGCTGAACAGCTGGGTGTGGACCGAGTTGAAGAGCTGGGCTGGATCGCCCTGTTGAAAGTCGGTCCGGCCGGCACCGCGGATGAGCAGCGCGTCACCCGTGAACGCCATGACCCCGCCGTCGAGGACGAAGCTCAGACAGCCGCCCGTGTGTCCCGGGGTCTCGCGGACCTCGAGGCTGTGGCGTCCAAACTCGATGGTGTCACCCTGAGCGAGGCCCCGGTCGAAACCCTTTGCCCCACCGCTGGCGGCGAGCATGACCTGCGAGCCCAAATCGCGACGCAGGAGCCAGGCCGCGGTGACGTGGTCCGCGTGGACGTGGGTGTCGAGGGTCGCCGAGACCTCGAGCCCGAGCTCCCGGACCAGGGCGCAGTCGCGGGGAGCCTGCTCGTAGACCGGGTCGATGATCACGGCCTCGAGGGTGTCCTCGTCCGCGAGCAGGTAAGTATAGGTCGAAGACCGGCCATCCACGAGCTGGCGAAAGATCATGGCCCAGCCTACCAGGGCTGGGCCCGGCTCGCCGAGGTGGCCCTACTCGGCGGGTTCGAGGTTGAAGGGGTACTCGAGGACCATCTCGTCGCCACTGGCGGGCTTGTCGAACTGCCAGCTCTGGGCGCGCTGGATGAGACACTCGATCATGCCTGGGTCGTCGAGGGTGCTGCCCTCGATCGCCGTGAGCGTACTGACCTTGCCCTCGGCGTCGATGGTGAATGAGGTCTCGAGCGTGCCGGCGAGCTCCGGGTTGCCCTCGAGCGCAGCGATGTAGCAGTCCGAGACGTCGCCGAAGTTGTCGTTGATGGTCTGGTCGAAGCTCGATTTGGACAAGATCGAGACCAGCTCGGTCGCTTCGGGCTCAGCCTCCACGTCGGCAGTCTGTTCGGCGCTGGCGCTGGCGGCGTCGGGCTCGGGGGTGGTGGTCGGCTGTTTTTCACACGCGCTCAGGCCGACGAGGGTGAGCGCGAGGGTGGAGTTGCGAATCCAGGTTGAGCGCGTGCGCATGGCGCAAACCTAACATTTACGAGTTTGCATTGTCTGCGGTTGCGTGAACTGCGGAATTTAGTCGGTGGATCAAGTGTATACCTCTGATTCCTGATGTATGGTGGCACTGAGGGACCTGAACATGACAAAACGAAACCTGACGATGATGTGCCTTGCCGTCTCTGGGATGGTGTTTACCGGGTGTGGGAAGAGCAATGAGCCCAACGCGACGACGACCTCCACCGACACGGTCTCGGAGACCGAGGGCAGTGTCGACGAAGAGGGAGACACTGCGGACACCGCAGACACCGCGGACACTGCGGACACCGCAGACACCGCAGACACCGCAGACACCGCAGACACCGCGGACACCGCAGACACGGCAGACACGGCGGACTCGGGCTTCATCCCCGACACCGACCTGGCGGCCGCGAACACCTGTGACCCGTGGGCCCAAGATTGCCCCGATGGCGAGAAGTGTGTGGCCTACGCGACGGGCGACACCTGGGACGCCAACAAGTGTGTGCCGGTGATGGGGGTGGGCCAGGCCGGCGACGACTGTATTTACGACGGCGCGCTGGCCGGTACAGACGACTGTGACGTCGGTCGTATGTGTTACTACACCAACGCCGAGGGCCAGGGTCTGTGCATCGATCTGTGTACCGGCACACCCGATTCACCGAGCTGCGCCAACGACTTCAACTGTTCGATATCGAACGACGGCTCCCTGCTGCTGTGTCTCTATAGTTGCGACCCCGTGCAGCAGGACTGTGAAGGCGACGGCAACGGCTGCTTCTGGGATGGCGATCAGTTCAACTGTGACCCGGCGGGGGACATCCCCGAGGGGGAACCCTGCGCCTACATCAATGACTGCGCTCCCGGACACGTCTGCCTCGACGCAGCCGGATTCCCGAACTGCGCGGGCAGCTCGTGCTGCTCGGGTTTCTGTGACCTCGAGGAGCCCGTGTGTGTGATCGAGGGGACCGAGTGCATCGAGTTCTTCGACGAGGGCCAGGCTCCTCCTGGGCTCGAGGCGGTCGGTCTCTGCACCATTCCGGCCTGATCCCACTCCAGTCTCATCTGCATTTTGGATGAGCTGTACGGGCCCGCCATCTGGTGGGCCCGTCGCCAATTGTGGACGCCGATCTCGATCTACGTCATCGCCGCGAAGAACTCGGCGACGAAGTCGTTGATGGGTGCGTCGGCGAGCGCCCTGGCCGAGCCGGACTGGAGTATGCGGCCCGCGTCCAGCACGTAGATTCGGGCGTCGAGGGCGAGCACGTCGCGCAGATCATGGGTGACCAAGATGGCGGGCAGGGCTCGGCGCTCGAGTTCCGTGGCCAGGTGTGCGCGCAGGGTTCGGCGCGCGGTGGCGTCGAGGGCCGCGAGCGGCTCGTCGAGCAGGAGCAGGGTCGGGTCACCCAAGGTCGCCCGGGCCAGGGCCACCCGTTGACGCTCCCCACCGGAGAGGGAGGAGGGTGCGCGAGCGGCCAACTCGGCGCAGCCCAGCGCGTCGAGCTGTGCGAGGGCTCGGCGGCGGCGGGCGGCTCGACCCAGGCGGGGACCGGTCGAGGAGGCGAGCGCGAAGGCGACGTTGTCGAGGGCGCTGAGGTGGGGAAACAAGCCGGCGCCCTGGGGTACATAGGCGACTCGGCGGGCCTCCGGTGCGAGGTCGAGGCCAGTCTCGCTGTCGAGCCAGACTCGCCCGCCGACCTCGATGTGGCCGCGCGCCGGGAGGGCGCCGGCGAGCGTGCGCAGCAGGGTGGTCTTGCCCGATCCGTTTGGCCCGATGAGGGCGACGGGCCGACCCTCACTGGCGAGCTCGACCTCGAGGGTGAGGGCACCGACGTGGACCCCCACACACGCGCGCCACGGGCTGTTCACTCGGCGGTCACCCCTTTCCCCGAGCCCGAGCCCGAGCCCGAGCCTGAGCTCGCACGGGCGAGGTCGCGGCCGAGGGGGCCGCGGAGGACCCGGACCAGGCGCAGCCCGAGCAGCAAAAACACGGCGATCGCAGCGAGGATCAGGGCCAGAGCGAGGGCGAGGTCGAGGTCCGACTCGAGCGCCGCGACGATCGCCAGCGGCATGGTCTGGGTGACGCCGGGGAGGTTGCCGGCGAACAGCAACGTCGCGCCGAACTCCCCGAGCGCCCGGGCCCAGGCCAGGGCCGCGCCACTCGCCAGGCCGGGCAGGGCGAGCGGCAGGGCGACCCGAGAAAAGGCCCCCATAGGCGACTGGCCCAAGCTCCGGGCGACCAGCATGAGGTCGGGGTCGACGCGGCGAAACGCGGCCGCGGCCGACTGCACATAAAAGGGGGCCGAGACCGTGACCTGGGCGAGCACGACGGCCTTGGTGGTGAAGGGGATCTGGAGCCCGCTCGCGCTCAGCAGGGGGCCGAGCAGGCCGCTGCGACCAAAGGTGGCGAGCAGGGCGATGCCCAGGACCGCGGGCGGGATCACCAGCGGCAGGTCGACGAGGACCTCCACGAAGTGAGCCCAGCGAGGGCGGGCGCTCGCCAGCCACCAGGCCAGGGGCGTGCCGCCGAGCACGACGAGGGCGAGGCTCAGGGTGGTCGTTCGCGCGCTGAGCCAAAGGGCCGGCCCGAAATCGGGGTGGCGCAGGCCGGCGCTGAGCTGCTCGGGCGAGGCGGCGACGGCCAGGGCGATCACCGGCAGGACCAGCAGGCCCAGCAGGGGCAGGGCCATGAGCAGGCTGAGCCCGCGGCGCTCGCGTTGCAGGTCCATGGGTCAGCAGGTCGAGCGAGGTGTCGTGAGGGGGTTCACCGGGTTGCTAGCTCTCGAGCGGCTCGATCGCCGCGACCAGGAAGCCGCGCGCAAGCAGGATCTCTCGGCCCCGGGTCGAGCGTACAAAGCTCAGCCAAAGGGCGGCGGCGGCGGGCTCCGGGCTGGCCTCGAGGATCGCCATGACGTAGTCGGCGCGAGGGTTGATCTCGGCGGGGATCGGCAGGCTGCGGACCCGATCGGAGGCCTGGGCGTCGCTGCGATAGACGATCGCGGCGTCGGCCTCCCCGAGCTCGACCTTGGCGCGGGCCAGGCGAACGTTGCTCTCGCTCGAGACCACCCGCGCCGAGACTGCGGCCTCGAAGCCGGGGCCGTAGTGGGTGTCGGCGAGGGTCAGGAGCTCGCGGGTGTAACGGCCGACCGGGCCGGCCGCGCTGCCGATGACGAGGCGCTGGGCGCTGGGGAGATCGGCGAGGCTGCGCAGCTTCGCCGGGTTGTCGAGGGGGACGATCAGGGCCAGCTCGCCCTGGGCGAAGCGCTCGCGTCGGGCCACGAGACCGGCGTCGGCGAGGGCCTGGACGTGCGCTGCATCGGCCGAGGCGAACACGTCGGCCTGGGCGCCTGACTCGATCTGAAGCTGGAGGACCTGGCTGCCCGCGAAGCTCAGAACCACGTCGATATCGGGGTGCGCGGACTCGAAGGCGCGCTCGAGATCGCGGCCGACCTCGGTGAGGGAGGAGGCCGCGTAGACGTTCAGAGTCACGGGCGCGGGGCGTCCCGGCTGGCAGGCCAGGAGCGCGAGCGCGAGCCCAGCACAGAAGCCAGCACAGAGGCCGAGCCTGTGGCCCGCGCATACCCGCACCGCGTCCTCGATCCTGGTTCCAGGGCGGGCTTGGGTCGAGGGGCGCATGGCAGGGGTCGGCCGGAGAGGTCGCGCGGAGCCTAGCAGCCCGTGGATCCGTCCAACACCCTGGGGGGACCGAAATTGAAACTCCACGCCGCCGGTGGCGGAGACCCAGTCGACATGTGTGTGGACGATCCTCGCCCCCTCTTTGAGGGTGCTGGCGGCCGGTCTTCTCTCCCAGGGCGGATAGACCCAGGAAAGACAAACCCAGGAGAGATCAACCCTGGAGCGCCGAGACGATCATATACCAGAGGCCCACGGCCCCAGAGCCCGCGGCGATCATTGCTATCAGTCGCACGACCAGCGGAAGTTTGGATCGTGCGATGGCGATATTTCCCACAAACGCGAGACCGCCGAGCCCGCCACCGATCGCGCCACCGACAGCGACGAGCCCCATCGGTAGGGCGGCCACGATCAGCAGGGGCACCGGAACTCCTGGCAGCGGGGTGAGGGTTTCGGTCCCGTACATGAAGCTCGCGGACATGTCGAACTTCGGCTGTACTGCGATCTCCGCGACCGTACCGTCTGGGCAGGTGACCGACAGCTTGTTCCTCTTCGCTTTGATCTGTTCGCCGTTCGCGTAGAGCTTCCACCCCAGGGCAGCCGGCTCGATCTCGAACGAGACGTCACGGAGCGAGGAAAAATGAAAGCAAACCCGATCCGCCATTTGCTTTGGTATCTGCTGCGAGGATGACCCGTCAAGAGAGATGTTCGAGCCGATCTGCAGCTTGTGACAAATTTCCTGGTGCCGCGGCGCAGGACCTGCGCGGGGCGACGCCGAGGGTTTCATGTTGGGCTTCCAGCCGGCTGCCGAGAAGGCCGACGTCGCGCTGCGAATTTGTTAGGCTCTCCATCGAAGGGGCTCGATCGCCCACAACCACGAGTGTCACCGTATGGGCGGTGTCCTCTGGTGTCGGGGACCCTCTCCTTCGCCGTCGAGTGAACATCCCCGATGGGAACTATCATTGGATCCGTAGTGTTTTGGCTGGCCGTGACCTTGGGTCTCGGGGCTTTGTTTGTTTCATTTTGGTTTCGGTTCAGGCTCGAGAAGCTGCGCAGTCGGGACCTGCCGCCTGCAAGAAGGGAAAACTACCCTCCGACGACGGTCATTATGCCGCTGAAGGGGATCGACCCTGGACTCGAGGACAACCTGATCGCAGTTCTCGAGCAAGTGGCCTTCCCCCAGTTTGGTGGACACCTCAGTTACGCTGCCTCCGCAGCAGACC
>CAYVJQ010000055.1:0-21375 GCA_964451725.1 uncultured Nannocystaceae bacterium
CGATCCGGGGACCGGTCACCCGCAGCCTCCTGATCCGGGGCGCCCCCGGGCTCGGAAAGCGGGCGCTCATCGATCGTTTCGTCTCTTCTCTGCCCTCTGGAGCCTGCGCCGTGCTCCGCGGCGTCTGCCAATGGAGCACGCGCAACCAGCCCCTGGGCGTGTTTCTGACCCTCCTGCGCCGTTTTTTACGAATCGAGTCCGACACCCGAGTCGAGGCCATCACCCTCAAACTCGAGGACTACGGCGTACGTGATCCGAACGAGCTCGCCGAGGCCCTGTTCTCGGCCCTGGGCCTCTACGTCTTCGACCGTGAAAACCGCGACGGTGGTCAAAGTCCAACTCCAGGTCCGCCTCCGAGCGAGCTCGATCCCCAGCTTCGGCGCGAGCGGATCAGCAAGCTCATTCGCCGTCTCGTCGCCTCGCTGGCGCAGCGCCGCCCAGTCCTGATCGTCATCGAAAACCTCCACTTCATCGACCAGCCCAGCCTGCGTGTGCTCGAGCGCTGGGCCGACGGCCGGCATCCGCTCCCGGTCCTGGGTATCTCCACCGCACGCCCAGGCCCGCGCGCCGACGCCCTCGCTACCCGCGCCAAGATCGGGGTCGTCGAGCTCCGGGAGCTCGACCACACCGCCGCCAAAGAAATGATCCTCCGGCGCTTCGAGGACCCCACCGAAGCCGAGGACCTCACCGAGGCAATCCTGGCTCGAACCGGCGGCCACCCCCTGTTCATCGAAGAGATCCTGGCCTCCCTGCTGCACCGCGGCACGATCGCCTGGAACACCCAAGCTCGGCACCTCGTGGTCCGCGACCGCAGCCCCGAGATCGAGCTCCCACCGAGTATCGAAGAGGCCCTCCAGGCCCGGGTCGACGAACTCTCCCCCCCCGATAGGGAGACCCTCTTGGCAGCCGCGATCTTGGGCCGGCGGTTCCGCGTCCTGGAGCTCGCCGAGCTGCTCGAGACCACCGACGCGGTCGTCGAAGCACGGACCCACGCACTCACAGAAGCCGGCCTGATCGAGCGTGCCGACGCCCACAGCAAGGGCGCAGACACCCTCGAGTTCTCCACAGTCAGCCTCCACGAGGTCTGCAAGACCCAGATCCCCCCGAGTTCGCTCGAGCAGCTCCACGGCAGGGCAGCCGAGATCAAACAAGCCCGCAGCGACTACGCCCCAGGTCGAGACGACGGCCCTGTCGCCGAACACCTCATGCAGGCCGGGCGTCGAGCCGAGGCCTTCGATCCGGCCATGCGAGCCGCCCACCATGCCGAGGACGTCGCCGGCAACGTCGAGGCCTACTACTACCTGACCCAGGCCCTGCGGGCCCTCGACGACGACGATCCACGCCGCTTCGACGTCCTGCTCGAGCGTGAGCCCATCCTCCGAGCCTGGGGCCGACGCCGGGCCCAGGGCGCCGACATTCGCCAGCTGCTCGCGGTCGCCGAGACCCACACCCACGCGGACCCGCGCCGTCCAGACCCGGCTGCCCGGGCGCTGGCCGAGGAGCGTCAGGTCGTCGCCTCCCTCCGCCTGCTGCGTTTTTACCTCGAGTGCGGCCGCACGCACCGGGCCACCCGCCTCGTCCCCCGACTCCAGGCCAAGGTCCACGGCCTGCCTCGACCCCGCCCCCACCTGGCGATCTTGGGTGAGCTCGAGAGCGAGCTGATGTTCGCCTGCGGCCGCTTCGAGGAGGCCGAGACCATCGCCCAGGACGCCCTGACATTTTGCGCCCAAGACCCCCGGGGGGTCCGCCAGCGGATCCGTCTGCTGCGCGCGATCGGTCAGGTCCAGCTCGGTACCGGGCGCCTCGAGGGGGCCGGAGAGACCTTCCGCGAGGCCCTGCACCTCGCTCGCAGCATCGGCCATCGCCGCCTCGAGGGCGAGGCCCTCAACAACATCGGCGAAGTCGCCGGTCGGAGTACTCACTACCAAGAGGCCATCGACTGTTTCAAGGCGGCCCTGGCCATCGACCGGGACCTCGGCGACCGATTCGCTACCGGAGTCAAGCTCGCCAACTTGGGGCTCACCTACACGGGCATCGGCCTCTACCGACGGGCCGAGCGATACCTGCGTAAGGCCCTCGAACTGCACGAGGCGATCGGCCACCCGGGGCTCCTCAACGAGGTCATGGTCAGCCTCGGGATCGTCGTGGCGCGGCTCGGGGATCCCGAGGCTGCCCAGACCCTGCTCGTCGACGCAGCCAAGGTCGCGGCGAGGCGAGGCGATCCACGGACCCAGCTGCGCGCGGAGGTTCGCCTGGCGCGTATTTTGATCACGACCCCCGTCGACGATCAGGGCGTCCCCCAGCCCACCGAGGTCGCCATCGAGGAGGCCGAGGGCATCGCCGAGACCGTATTCGATCGCGCCCGGTCCGAGGGCCTGCGATCGGCCTCGGCCCGGGCTGCCCATGTGCTCGCCCAGATCGCCGCACGCCGCGGCGACCACTCCCGCGCCATCGAGCTCGAGCGTGGCGCGGTCCGCTATATCCGCGCGGGCGCAGCCCCCCTCGACGGCGTTCGCTCCCTCCACCACCTGGGGCTGCTGCTGCGCGCCGAGGGCAGCGAATCCGAAGCCCAAATCTTGCTCTCAGAGGCCTCGCAGGCCGTCCAGAGTCGCCTCGACGACCTCCGGGACCAGGATCTGCGAGACGGTTACCAGTCGCTCCCCGATGTCCGACAGATCCTCGCCGATGGTGGTCGCTGGTGAGCGATGCGGTACCCTCGCGGCGTGCGTCCGCGGCCGACATCGCTCTTTGAACCGCTCGCCGTCATCGCTCTGTGTGCCGCCCTGATCTCGAGCACGGGCTGCGCGAGCTCCAGCCGGGTCGTCGCCAGCGACGGCTCGCACAGGCTGGTCGCCAGCGACTCTGGGAGCGGCGTCACCATGGTGCTCACCACCGAGTCGTGGGCGGGCGACCCCGCCTATGCGACCGACTTCACCATCGTCCACGTCCTGATCGCCAACATGGGAGAGCGCCCAATCTTGCTCGCCCCCGGCGACTTCGATCTGCGCGACTCGAGGGGCTTTCACTACTCGCTCTACGACGCCGGTGGCGCCTTTCAGGCCGTCCTCGGGACCCCAGCTTCGGCGAGCCTCCCGGGCACCGAGCTCGCTTACGATCCAGGCGCGAGCACCGACTTCGAGCGGGTCCGGACCGACGACGGTGAACTCGGCCGTCTCGCCCTCCCCTGGGGTGTGTTGCTCCCCGGCACCCAGATGCGTGGGTTCCTCTACTTCGACAGCATCACGGCCAGTGCCAACCACGCCCAGCTCGTGTGGCGAGCCCAGACCCCAGACCACCGAAAGCTCAGCCCGATCGGCTTCCCGCTGCACGTCGCTCGCTCGCGCTGAGGCCCAGACCGCCGGCTTCACACCGGCTTCACACCGGGTCAAACCGGCGTCACACCGTCACGCGGGGACGATGCACACACCGACGTCGATGTACTCCGGCGGTGCCGTGCCCTCCTCGAAGAAGGGCACACACTCTGTCCCGACTTGGCCACAGTCGCCCTCCGTGAGGTCGCAGATGCTCGAGCAACACCTCGACCCCTGGCAGTCCGGCATCAGCTCAGCAGGCGCACAGTAGTGGCCGGGCAGGCAGTCGTTGACAAAGCCACAGGGTTCGCCTGTTGCGATCTCGGTGCCGGACTCGAACACGCACTGAAAATCACCGCCCGCCCAGAAACAGCCGAGCCCGTCTTCGCACCCTTGCAGCAGCGGGTCACAGGTCTCCACACACAGGGTGATCGAGCCGTCGTTGGTGATCAGGCAAGAAGTGCCTGAGCTGCAGACGGGGTCGTCGGCCGACCCCCCGCAAAACTCCGTGCAGACCCCGACGAGTTCGCCATCGATGTCCATCGCGTCCCAGCAGTGCGAGTTCTCGTCGCAGCTGTCGGTGGCCACCACCGACCCATCCCAGGAGCAAGGATCTCCGACGACCCCCTCCCCGAGCACGGGCACACACTTGTTCGCGTCCCAGTTTCCACCGGTGCTGCCGTAGGGCACACACTTTTCACCCGTGGGACAGTCTTGGGCAAAAGGGTCGCAGACCGGCTCCGCGGTGAAGGTGTCCCCCCCAAATATCAACCCTGTCTCGGTCTCCGGGGAGAGGTCCGTATCTCCCGTGCTCGTCTCCTCCATGCCACCTGTGTCGCCCGTTTCGCCCATCTCGCCCGTGTCGCCGATCTCATCCTCACCCGGGATGGGCTCTTGCTTGCAAGCCAGCAAGCCTCCCGCGAGCAGAAGACCCAGACCCCAACGTGAGCTTAGCCGCTTGAAAGTCGTCATTTCAATAACAAACATACCTACTATAATTATTAATACAATAATTTAAGACAAAACGTACTTTCAAAACTATCATTTCATCTCTCCCTCGAACCAATGAAAAAGGCCACCCCGGAGGGTGGCCTTCTCGCTCATCTCGAAAAGACGAGATCAGCCGGGCAGCAGGCAAGCGCCGACGTCGATGTACTGAGGAGGGGCCGTGCCCTCTTCGAAGAACGCCGCGCACTCGGTCCCCATCTGCGGGCAGACCGGATCGGTCAGGTCGCAGAAACTCGCGCAACAGGACGAACCCTGGCAGTCGGGCATGAGGTCTGCGTTCGCGCAGAAGTTGCCCGGCTCGCAGTCGTTGATGAAGCCACAGGTGTCACCCGTGGGGATGTCGGAGCTCGTGAAGATGCACTGGAACTCGTTGCCGGACCAGAAGCAGCCCAGACCTTGCTCGCAGGGCTGCAAGATCGGGTCGCAGCTAGCGATGCACATGTTGATCGAGCCGTCGTTGGCGATGAGGCAAGAGGTGTCTCCCGGACAGCTCGGGTCGTCCGCCGTGCCCATGCAGAACTCAGTGCACACGCCGAGGTTCACACCGTCGACATCCATGACGTCCCAGCAGTGTGTGAGCGCGTCGCAGTCGTCCGTCGCCTCGGCCACACCGCCGTAGGTGCAGCTGTCGCCAGCCGCACCGCTGCCGGTGACCGCCACACACTTGTTTGCGTCCCAGTTTCCGCCGGTGCTGCCGTAGGGCACGCACTTCTCACCCATCGGGCAGTCCTGTTGGAAGGGGTCACACTCGGAGATCGTGGCGAAGTCCTCATCCGGGACAAACGCGTTGGTCGTCAGCGTGTCGCCGCTGTCGTCACCACTCGTGTCACCACTCGTGTCACCGGTCTCACCGACGTCATCGTTGGTGTCGTTGGTGTCGTTGGTGTCCGCGGTGTCGGTGGAGGTGGTGTCATCACCAGGTTGGTCGTACTTGGTACAGCCGGTGAAGCTGAAGCCCACCGTGGCGCCAAGAGCAAGCGAAAGCACAAGCGTCTTTTTCATATCGTCCCTCTGAAACCTTTGTTGTTGAAGCTGGGAATGGCCAGGCCACACGAAGTGTCCCTTAAAGTCGCTGTGAGACCGCAATCTTCATGGCGACGACATGCGTGAAACACGCACGTATGCCCTTCCAAGTCCGAGGATTACATCACGAACCCAACCAAGGCAACACAATTATTAGCTTCCAAATCTACCTTACTAGACAAAAGGCCGCTGGAGCCCACTTTGCACACCGTACATTTGACCACCGACACTACAATCAAACCTGAGTGGTAGGATGTTATCGCACATCAGATCTCCCTCCTCTATTGGGCTCCGGTTCACTCTGGCCGCGCTCTTCCCTCGCCGAGATCCCGTCCCGATTTTGGCCATCCCAGTGTTTTTCCCGCCGGAACTCGGATCCCGCCGCCGTTCTGTCGTTGACACTTCAGCCGCCTTGTCTCTATCCTGCGCGTCGCTGGTCGGGGTCGGCGGGTGGTTCATAGCCCGCCGAGAAACCGACCCAAACAGTGATCCCAAAGGGAACTGGTCTTGAGCGCACCCAAGAAAGGAAAAGACCTCAGCGCCCTAAAGGCGCGTCTTGCAAAGAAGGCTGCAAAGCCCTCGCCAGAGGCGGCCATCCCGGCCCCCGGAGAGGTCGCCGCACCCGGTGAAGCCGCTGTGCCCGTACCCGGTGAAGCCGCTGTGCCCGCACCCGGCGAAGCCAGCGTACCGGCAACCGCAGCCGTATCGGCACCTGGCACCGCACCCGAGATCCCCGCCCCCGGCGAGGTCAGCATCCCCGCCCCCGGCGAGGTCAGCGTCCCAGCCCCCGGCGAGGCGCTCGCGCCCGAACCCGCCGCGGCACCCGCTCCTGCGCGTCAGGCAGACATCGGCGGCGATCCGTTCTCGGGCGGCAGCTCCTTCGACCCGAACGCCGGACTCATCGACGATGTCGGCGAGATCAAGTCTGGCGCAGGTCTCGGCCTGCCGATCTTTGCGGCCCTCGTTGGTATCGTGATCGGCGGAGGCCTCGGATGGATGGGCCACAAGGCCTCCGATTCCGGCAAGCGGCACTCCTCGGCGATCGCCAAGGCTGGCGCCATTGAAGAGAAGATCAACGAGATCGAGAAGAACCGGGCGCTCACCGCGCTCAAATTCGGTGACGCTGAAGAGGCGATCAAGACCAAAGACGCCGACAAGGCCGTGGCCGCCCTCGACGAGCTCGAGCCGACCTTCATTGAGCTCAGCGACATCTTCGGCTGGCAGATGGCCTCGATGGACCCGAAGGTCGTCAAGAATATCTTCGACCTCGCCGAGGCCAACAACAGCATGCAGTTGGATATCGGCATCCTCAAACAGCTGCTCGGTCAAAACAAAGAGATTCTGGTTGGGCGCATCAAGGGACCCACGGCCTTCGTGGTCGTTCTCAATCCCCAGGGTGGCTCGCTCCTGACCGAGTACGTCAACGCCATCTGTGAGGAGATGCCCGACCCCGTCCCCGAGGGCTTCAGCGTCAGCTCGCTCAAGAAGTGCGAGGGCGAGGAGATTCTCAACGCCAAGGCCTACACGGTCCGCATGGAGCTCGGTGGAGAGGCCACGATGATCCCCGCGACCCAGTCCTTCTACCTGACGCCCGCTGGCGCCATGTACAACTACGCGATCGGCCAAAACCCGTCTGCGAACGCCAAGGGCTACTTCGACCACCACATGGGTGTGCTCAAGGCCAGCCTCGACGGTATGGTCAAGACCAAGGACAAGGCCCTCGAGGGTATCGCCAACTACACCAAGAACCCGAACGTGGATGGGGACGGCTGACGCCGACCCGCGCGTACGCGCTTGGGTGACGAACCCCGCGAGAGCCGGCCTCCTAGGCTGGCTCTTTCGTTATGTGGTGTTTGGGATCGCAGTCTCGATCCTCGCCCTCGGGTTTGTCGGGCGGGCCGCCTATCGCTACTTCGCGGCTGAGCTCCCGGCTCTGAGCGAAGTCGGCGAGTACCAGGCCAGCGCCCCCGGCGTGACCCGGATCTACGCCGCCGACGGAACCGTGCTGGCTGAGCTCGCGCGGGAGCACCGGGCCTACGCACCTCTCGAGGATATCCCCGCCACACTGGTGGCCGCGTTTCTCTCGGCCGAGGACCGACGCTTCTTTGGACACACGGGCCTCGACTACCGGGGCCTCGCACGGGCCATGCGCGCCAACCTGCAGTCGGGCACGGTCGTCCAGGGCGGCTCGACGATCACCCAGCAGGTCGCCAAGAGCTTCCTGGCCGATCGAGAGCGGACCTTGGATCGAAAGGTGCGCGAGGCCATCCTGGCGCTGAAGATGGAGTCGAGCCTCGGCAAGGGCCCCATCCTCGAGATCTACCTCAACAAGATCTTCTTGGGCCACGGCGCCTACGGTGTTCGGGCCGCCGCCAGCCGCTACTTCGACAAGAACCTCGACGAGCTGACCCTGGCCGAGTCCGCCATGATCGCCGGTTTGGCCCAGGCACCCAGCCGCTGGTCCCCCGTCGTCAACCCGGAGCTCGCGCTCCGGCGTCGAAGCGAGGTCTTGGGGGACATGGTCGAGGCCGGGTACATCCAGGCGGACGCGGCCGATCTCGCCGAGGCTGAGCCCATGGCCCTGGTCGAGCTCCGGGATCCCTTCCGCTGGCGGGCCCCCTTCTTCGCCGAACACGCCCGTCAGGCGGTCTCGGAGCGCCTCGGTGACGAGGCGGTGCTCAGCGATGCCCTGAGCATCGAGACCGGCGTCGTCCTCCCAATCCAGGCCGCCGCCGACGAGACCCTCGATGCCGCGGTCCGCAAGCTCGACCGGCGTCAGGGCTGGCGTGGGCCCGAGGCTCACCTTCGTCGAGAGCCGGAGCGCGCCGCGCTCCGAGGGCGCATGCTGGCCGAGTACGGCGAGGACCCATTTCTTCACAACACCGAGCACAGCCCTAAGCGCTGGGTCCTCGGCCTCGTCTCCGAGGTCACACGCAGTGCAGCGAGCATCGATCTCGGCTCGCAGCGCGCCCACCTCCCCCTGCGCCAAGCAATCTGGGCCGCACCCTACAACCGGCGCTCCGGCATCAACGACCTCACCATCACCTCCCTCGAGAAAGCGCTCGAGGTCGGCGATGTGATCTGGGTCCGCGCCCATCGCAACACCGATGGAGCCATCCAACTGCGGGAGGGCACAAACGACGCCGAGCCCACCGTGATCGTGGAGCTCGGCCAGACCCCCCTGGTCGAGGGCACCCTGTTCAGCTTCGACCATCGCAGCGGAGCCGTGGTCGCCATGGCCTCGGGCCAGGACTACGATCGCTCCCAGTACGATCGCTCGACCCAGGCCTGCCGCTCACCGGGATCCGTCTTCAAAGCCTTCTACTACGCCCTCGCCCTCGACCAGGGCTGGCACGCAGACGACGTGCTCGAGGCCAAGGCTTGGGAGCCCGAACCAGGCGAGACCTGGAACCCACGCAACATCGACAAGACCCTCGACGGCAAGGTGCTGCTGCGCACGGCCCTCATCAAGTCGCTCAACACCCCATCGATCCGCCTGTTCCTCGCCGTCGGGATCCAAGAGACGATCCGCTTCGCGCGGGCGCTCGGCTTCAGCACTGAGCTCATCGCGGACAAGGGGCTCTCCCTCGGTGCCTCCTGCGTCCGCATCGACGAGCTCACGGGGGCCTTCGGGGTGTTCGCCCGGGGGGGCTCCCTGCGTCGGCCGGTCTATCTCCGAAGGGTCGTCGACAAGCGTGGCCAGCTGCGCATCGACCAGCGCCACCCCTTGGACGCGGGGGTCGACCTCGCTGGGCGCATCGATCGTATGGCCGCGCTGGCCCTCGAAGCTCCCCCTCAGATCCTCGACCACCGCACCAACTTCCTCATCAGCCGACTGCTGCGCGAGGTCGTGACCGCCGGCACCTCGACCCGCGCCAGCCACATCGGCGCCGCCGCAGCCGGCAAGAGCGGGACATCGTCGGGCCACTACCGCCGCGATGGACGGCGCGACGATCTGACCACTGACACCTGGTTCGTCGGCTACACCTCCCGGCACGCGACCGCCGCCTGGATGGGCTTCGACGACCGCAGCGAGCGCTCCATCGGCGACGAGGACGCGAGCTACACCACCGCGATCCCCATGTGGGCGAAGTTCATGCGCCGGGTCGTGGATCGGCGGCCGGGCATCTACACCAAGCTCCCACGCCGCCAACCACAGGGTATCGGTAAACGTCTCGTCGACGCGACTCGGGGCGGGCCACCCGTCGCCGGACTGCCGACCGCGACGATCTTCTTTCGAGAGTCCTCAGCCCGCTGACTTGCCAGCGCCCCCCGATCCCCCCCATGATCGGAGCAGATGTTCGGCTTGTTCTTTGACACTTGGACCGCCACGGGCATCAGCCCCGCCGGCATCGTGATGTTGTTCGCGGGCCTCGTGGTGATCATCGCCGCGGCCGGCCTGCTCCTGGGCTCTCCCCAGACCCAGGCCACGCTCCGGCGCGCGCCCTGGTACCAGCGCTTCGAGGCCCTGGACCAGCGTGAGCTCCACTTTTACGGCACGGTCGCGCTCGGCACCGGGGTGTGCAGCTTCGCGGGGATGTTGACCCTCGAGCTCCTGCTCGCGGGCACGCCCCTCCACGGCTGGCTGTCCCCATGGTTCAGCCTCACCCTGGGTATGGGCTCGGTGCTCGCAACGACGATCGGCGCGACCCTGATGGAGCGCGCCGCGTCGGTCTGACCTCGGTCTGACCTCGGTCTATCGGGGTTGCCTACTCGACGTCGCCGCGAATCTCGGCGCAGCGCTCCTCGTCCTCGATCATGTTGCCTTCTTCGTCGTAGCAGATATCGCTGCCACCGAGCACGTCAGCGACGTCGCCCGTGAAGTCGCTGTCGTCCTTGCGGGTCGGGAGCCGGACACCGAGGCGGTCCTCGGTGTCCCCGCTGACCAGGGAGACCACAAACGCCCCGTGGACGGCCGTCATGTCGAAGGCCCGAACATGGTCCGTGTCGGACGTGTCCCACTGAACGTAGTCGATCAGCTTGATCTGGGTCTCCTCGTCAACCTCGGACTTGCGCTCGGGCTCTGTCCCGAACCACTTCATGAACTTGTCGGCGAGGACGTCGTTGTAGGTCTTCCCCTGCCAGGCCTGCATGCCGTAGGCGTAGACGATCTTGTAGAGCTCATCGTCCCGGAAGAAGTAGAACTTCTTGAGGGTCGGAGTCTTGACCCAGACCATCTCTTCGCCCTCGTTGTCGACGAACTCGTGGCCGATCAAGGACACACCCCAACGGTGGTGGGCGGCCTCTTCAAAACGAACCCTGTTCTTGGCGATCTCGGCGATCTGCTCGCGCTTCCAGTCCCGGTTCGCGTCCTGCTCGGTCGCGTCTTTGGTCTTGGTCTGGCGCTCGGCGTACTGGTCCTCGATGTCCTTCTCGAGCTGCCCCATGACGGTGCGCATGTTCATGCCCCAGCGAAAGCGACCCATGAGCTTTCGGGCACCGTGGGCGGCGGTCACGTCGGGCTGCCCGTCCACCATTTTGCACTCGCGCTTCTTGCCTTTGCCGGTGCACTTTTCGACCGGATCAGCCAGAGCGGGGAGCTCGGCACGCCTGCCGTAGCCTTCGTCGAGGGCCTCTTCTTCGTCCTCTTCGCTGTACTCGCTACGCGCGCCGACGAGCTCCTCTTCGTTGCGCAGATCGGGGTCGTCCGTCTCTTGGACAGGTTTACATCCGACCTGTAGCGAGAGACCGAACAGGAACATCATGGTTGCACAGGTGGACCGCTTCATGCTTCCTCTAGGGGCGCCAAAGGTACCACACGGCAGCTCGGTCGTGGGTCCAACGATGGCCGCTCAACACACGTGGGTCCGTGTCGTCGGGCTGATCCCGGCCCCCGCATCGACAGCCTGGCCGAAAGGCAAAAGGCGGCCGCCCAGTCCCGAGCGGTCGCCTCTGCACTATTGCGGCGCTGAAACCTCAGCACCTTCGATGTTTTGCTACTCGAAGGTGCACAGACCCCGCAGGTTCCCCTCGCCGTCAGAGCTGCCATCAGGCTGGCAGGTCGCACCACACTGGCATTGGGTCCCACCGATCACGGTCGAATCCACATAGCAGCGCGAGATGCACAGAGACGTACCACCTTGCGAGATGCCGCAGCTCCCGGTCGCAGAGGTCTGAGGGTGCTCCGGGCAGGCGTTCGCAATACCCGAACACTCAGGGGCGCAGAAGCTACCGGACAGACCGAAGGGGTTGACCACGGCGGTCTGTTCGAAGTCGTTGCCATTGAGCTTGAAGGTCGGGCACGCGCCACCGACCACGGGGCTGTAGGGCTCATCGGCCGCGAGCTCATCGAGCCCACAGAAACTCGAGTGACAGGCCTGGACCGTCGGCTGATTGACGACTGCCTTAGCGACCTCTTGGACGCAGATCTTGAAGCACTCTTGGGCCTCGGGCTCGGTGCCACACCAGCAGCTACCGCCGACGCCGAACTGGCTGTCCAATGCTTCGCCTTGGCCAGGGACAATCGCGTCGATGCACCCGAGAAACTGGGCACACTCGGCGGGCTGCTCGAACTGACAACCATCGGTCGTCGTGTCCATGGTGTCACTCGTGTCGGCGTCCGCGTCCGTATCGGCGTCGGCATCCGTGTCGGTGTCCGCGTCCGCGTCAGAAGCCGTGTCCGTGGTCGTGGTCGTGTCACCACCGTCACCACCGTCGCAACCCGCAACCAAGGCGAGAGCAAAAATTGAAGCTGAAATTAGGGGGAACTTTCGCATTGTCGTCTCCGAGTCGCGGCGGCAATCTAACATAGCGTGCGAAGCTGACACACGATATTTCAGGGCACCTAAAGTGTGAGCTGGGTACATCCGGACAGTTTTGTCGGTGGCGTTTATTGGTCGTCGCTCACGCCGGCTCGGGGCTCGTGAACCGCATCGACCAAACGACACAGCATCGCGTGTGCGTCTCGTGGGCTCAGGGCGTCCGGGTCGCAGTCCTCTAGCTGCGCGATGACCTCCGCGATCGTCGCCGTCAGCCCCCCCCCCGGCCCCTGATCGACATCGGGGACCGCGTCTACGACCCCTGAGCGGGGCGCGAAGAGGTCGAGCTGGGGCCCGGGAGACGCTCGCTCCTGAGCCTCGAGGCGCTCGAGGATGCGCTGTGCACGACGCAGCAAACGCGACGGGAGCCCCGCCAGACGGCCGACCTGAATGCCGTAGCTGCGCCCCGCAGGGCCGCTCTCGACCCGGTGCAAGAACACGATCCGCCCGCGGTGCTCGTGGACCGAGACATGCATGTTGCGGACCCCGGCGAGGCGGGCCTCGAGCCCACACAGCTCGTGATAGTGGGTCGCAAACAAGGTCCGACAGCCGACTTGATCGTGGAGGTGCTCGGTGATCGCCCAGGCCAGCGCCAGACCGTCGAAGGTCGCCGTGCCCCGCCCGATCTCGTCGAGCAAGACCAGCGAGCGCGGGCTCGCCTGCGCGACGATCTGCGCGGTCTCCCGCATCTCGACCATGAACGTGCTGTCCCCACGACCGAGGTCGTCCGCGGCCCCGACCCGAGTGAACACCCGATCGACGAGCCCGATGCGCGCCGCGCTCGCGGGGACGAAGCTCCCCATGTGCGCCAAGATCGTAATCAAGGCCACCTGCCGCATGATCGTGCTCTTGCCGCCCATGTTCGGCCCGGTGATCACCCACAGCCGCGCCGCCTCCACACTCCCGTGGGTACCCGCCGCGAGCTGGGTATCGTTGGGCACGAAGCGGCCCGCACCGAGCATGCGCTCGACGACCACGTGCCGGCCATCTCGAATCTCGAGCACCGGAAGCTCGTCGAGCTCCGGGCGCACATAATCGTGGGCCTCGGCGACCTCGCTCAAACCCGCGATCACGTCGAGAGTAGCGAGGGCGTCACCCAGGCCGATCAGCCGCTCCCCCGCGGCGCTCACGGTCTCACGCAGGGCCTCGAACAGGCCGCTCTCCCTGCTCAGGGCCTGGGTCTGGGCGTCGAGGACCTTGGCCTCGAGCTTGGCGAGTTCGTCGGTCACGTAGCGCTCGGCGTTGACCAAGGTCTGCTTGCGCACCCAGTTCTTGGGGACCTTCTTGATGTGGGTTTTGGAGACCTCAAGGAAGTAGCCGAACACGTTGTTGTGTTTGACCTTCAGGCTGCCGATGCCCGTCGCCTCGCGCTCCCGGGTCTCGATGGCCGCCAGCTTGCTGCGTCCACCGTCGGCGAGCTCGCGCTGCTCGGCCAGCTGTGCGTCGAAGCTCGAGCGGATCATTCCCCCCTCGCGAGTGATCGCCGGCGGATCGTCGACGAGGGTGATCTCGAGGGCCTCACACACGTCGCTCAGCAGGTCCTCTCCGAGTTCGAGCACCGCGGGCACACGCCCATCTGTGCGCCTCGAGGCCAGCCCGCCCAGGAGCTGCGCGAGGCCGGGCACGGCCTGCAAACTCGCGCGCAGGGCCCCCAGCTCCCGCGGGCTGACCGTCCCCAAGCGCGCCCGAGCGGCCAGGCGATGAACGTCGCGCACGTCCTTGAGCCGCGACTGCAGCTCACCTCGAAGCCGGGCCTCGCTGAGCATGACCCCGACCCCCTCCTGGCGACGCCGAATCTCGGCGATGTCGAGCAGGGGCGCGCCCAGCCAGGCCCGAAGCATACGCGCTCCCATCGAGGTCCTGGTGCGGTCGATGGCCCACAGTAGAGACCCTCGGCGCTGACCATCGCGCAGGGTTCGGAACACTTCGAGGTTGCGCAGCGAGGTCTCGTCGAGGACCAGGTGCCGACTCGGCTCGTGACGCCTGAGCCGATGCAAGAGCAGGGTCTGGCCCGGCTGGGTCGCCTCGGCGTAGGCGAGGGCCGTCGCCGCTGCCTCGCAGGCCTCGTCGCCGAGCGGCCGGACCTGAGCCCGACGCTCCCCCCCCTCCTCGTAGAGATGCCGAACCCGGCCGCTGAGGGTGCTCGGCTCGACGGCGCCGTCGAGCGAGGAGCCCACGGTGAGGGTCGGGCATTCGGGCCCGAGCTCCGCCTTCAGCCACGTGTGCATGGACGCGGGGGCCAGCAGCTCCCGCGGGCTCAGGCGGGCGAGCTCGACCTTGAGGTCCTCCGGACGGCGACAGCGCATGACCACGAACTCGCTCGAGGAGATGTCGATGGCCGCGACCGCGGCCGCCAGGGGCTCGGCCTTGGTCTTCCCCTTCGCGTTCGCAGCTTTGGTGGTCGCTATCGACTTCGAGGTCGACGCGCGACTGGACGAATCGTCGAGCATCACCGCGCCCTGCGGGCCCGGGACCAGCGCGACCAAGTAGTTGGGCTCGCCCCCTCGGAGGTGTTCGTCGTCGAGCAACGCCCCCGGAGTCACCACGCGGACGACCTCACGATGGACGATGTTGGGCCCCTTGCGCTTGCGCGCCTGCTCGGGCGACTCCATCTGCTCGGCGATCGCGACCTTGAAGCCGCGCTCGACCAGGGTCCGCAGGTAGCCGCCGATGGCGTGGTAGGGCACGCCCGCCATCGGCACCGGATCGAGGGCGTTCTTGTCCCGGCTGGTGACGGCGATGTCCAGGACCGGGCCCACGATCACCGCGTCCTCGAAGAACATCTCGTAGAAGTCCCCCATTCGGAACATCACGATCGCGTCGGGGTAGCGGGACTTGATGCCCAAGAACTGGCGCATCACCGGGCTGTCGGCCGAGTTGTGCGGTGCGGGCACGAGCTTGTTTTACGCGATCGCTGCGCGTCTCTGAACCACGAAAAACAGGCCCCGCAGGGCCCGTTCTCACGCCTGATCACACACGGATCAGATGCCGACGACGTCGGCGACATGATTGAAGATCTTCAATCATGCTCGATCATCTTCGATCCGCTCAGATGCTGACCACGTAGGCGATCACGTGCTCGGCCTCCTCGAAGGTCGTCTTGGCCTCGAGCGCGACGTTCCAGTCGTCGAACACACCCAGGCGGACCCGATGCCAGGTCCGGCCGCGGACCTCGTGGCTCTCGATCCGAACCTCGTGGCCGTTGTGCTCGAGCCTCTCGGCCAGCTTCGCGGCGTCTTCCCGGCGGGAGAAGGCCTTCATCTGCAGGGTGAACTGCTTCTTGCCCGGCTTCGCCTTGATCTCTTGGACCGCCTCGGGCTTGGCCTGCGCCAGAACCTTTTGCTGCTCGGCGATCTTGGCGTCGACCGCCGCGACCTGTGCGACCTTGTCGTCGATCTCGGCCTGAGCCTCGCGCTCGGCTTTGACCTCGGCCTCGTCACGGGGCGGAATCTCGGGGTCGCGGGTCTGGGGGACCCCCTCGGCGTCCGACTCGGCCAGGCCACGCTTGAAGGCGAATCGCTCGTCCTGGTCGGGCCCGTCGAGCATCGCCAACGAGTCCTCGGCCCCAACTGCGGCAACCTGCTCGCCCGGCTCCCACTGGAGCCGACGCCCGGTCATCACGCCGAGCGCGAAGACGAAGCAGCCGACCACAGAGAGACCAAAGAACAGGAAGAAGATCTGGCGGTTATCGAGAGAGAACTCGATCTTGTCCTTCCATTTGTGCATTTCACGCATCGCTCGTTGCTCCTGTCGTAGAGATCGCTTGAGATCTCGTCATCGGGCCTAGAACATTCGCGCCCCGGTCCGAAAAAATCGGCGAAACGCCCGCGACCCTCGACCTCCGTCGGAGCCCCGACACAGCGGAGGCGCGCGGACAAAAGTCCGCGCGCCCCCTCCCCCGTCCGGACTCCCGGGCGACCTACTGCCCGGGCGACCTACTGCATGATCCGCATGGAGGCCTGAGGATCGCGCAGCGCGGGCCGAGCCTTCTTCTCGGGCACGACACCGGTCGGGTTCGTGCCGACCCGAATGATCTCTCGGGTCGCGGGATAGGTCAGGTCCCAGCTCTGCTCGTCCACGACCTCGCCGCCTTGGTAGCGCTTGCGGACCCGCTCGAGCTTGAAGCCACGCATGCCCCGTTGGGCGACGACCGAGCTCCCTGTGCGCAGCTTCGGATCCGCTCGTGTGACGGTCTCGTAGGGCAGCGAGTCTGCCAAGCTGCGCTCGAAGGCGACTTGGTAGGGACGGCGCGGCCCCAAGATCTCCCCCTGCACTTGCCCCTGACTCACCGTCATATGGATGACCACCGGAAAGTCGAGGTCGTTGCGCAACACGAGGTCGATGGCTCCCCAGGCGACGGTCGCGTCCAAGCCCATGTCGACGTAGTGGCTGGGCCGGCTGTGCGGGCGCGCGTGCACGACCTCCAGACCGGCGAAGAAGCTGGCCCCGAACATGGTGCTCGCTATCTGGCAGATGCCGCCGCCGAGCACATCGATGATCTGGCCGCCCGAGATCCCGGGCGCGTAGCGGTAGCCGTTCTCCGCGCTCCGCTCGCCCACGATCTCGTTGAAGGAGAAGGTCGCCCCGGGCATGAGCACATGGCCATCGAGGGCAGCAGCCCCGACCTTGAGGTTGAAGGTCCGATCGGCCGAGCTCGGATCCATGGAGTAGGGCGTGGAGAAGGTCCCGAGCACGACGCCGACATCGAGCTGATCGGCGATCAGCCCGAGTGGATCCTCGACCGGCGGCTTGAGGGCCACGGCCAACTCGATCTCAGCGCTCCCCGCCGCCAACCCGAGCGCGACACTCGATAGAGAGTCGTAGGGCAGCAGCGCCGTCCCCCGCCGGGCCGGGAGCACCTCGCGCGCGTCGAGGTCCAGGCGAGTCGGGAGCGACATGGTGTCGACCTCCGGCGCGAGTGCCAAGAGCTGCTCGAGAGCGCTGGCCTCATCGAAGCGCAGATCGACCCGAAGGTCGACCTGCCCACGCCTGGCCTGACCCCGAGCGTCGAGGTCGTTGAGGAGGTCTCCGCTGCGACCGAGGGCGAGCGCCTGCTCGATCGCCGCGTCGGGGTCCGGCCGGGCACCCAGGGCTCGAGCCGTCGTCGTCGTCGTGACCTCTCCAGCGCGCAGGGTCAACGTCCGGTCCAACCTCCGGTCCCCTGCGAGCGCCGCGGCCTTCGCTACCGCCTCGCGCTCGAACCCGCCGATCGGCGCCCCGGCGAGCGTCACCCCTGGAACCACAGATTCATCCTTGGTCAGACCCTGTTCCCAGGCCCCAGCCAACAGGGCGGCCGCGGCTGCCCCGGCTGCGAACATGGCGAGAGACTCGGCGCTGGCCAACGCCGCCCACAATTTGGGGCGCGGCGGCCGTAGCTCAGCCGAGGCCGAGGCTGCCGACTCGGGGGGCGCCTCTGTAGCCTTCCCCTGCGACTCGCGGCCCTCGGCAGGGGTGCTGCGGGGCGTGTTCCTGGATGTGTTCCTGGACGAAGCGGGGCGAAGCGGGGCAGAGCCGGGTGTGTCGACACCTGCGGCTGGGCCCGCTCGTTTCGAGGATCGGCGCACGCCGTCGGAGCGAGGGCTCTGCCCACGGCTGTGTTGGCGTCGATGCCCCGAGCCGGGTTCGCCGGGCACGGTGCGGTAGGCGGCGTATGCGGTCACCACCGGCGACGCTAGGACGAGCACGAACACGGACCAAGAAAGCGACGAAATCGGAACCCCCGCCACCGGCAGCGGTCCGCTCGCGGTATGACTTCTGCCATGGCTGCGAAGGCTCCCGAAGGCTACGGCCCCGCCCGACCCAAGCGCACCGCGCTCAAACTGTGGCTCATGCTCGTGATCGCCAACATCGCGGCCCTGTTCGCCGCGGTCTACGTGTCGAGCTACCTGCGCGCGGGCGTCGGGAACCCCTCGACCCTGTTCGCCTTCTACTATGGGGCCATCGTCGTCGCGGGCCTCGCCGACGCGTTTTGGATCGACGAGTTCGCGTTCAAGGGTGCCTTTAGGCGCATGCTCCAGGGCAAGACCGGGCGCTTCGTAGGCAAGAACGCCGACCTCGACGATGTCGCCGCCTCGCTGCAGATCTCGACCAGCACCTTCCCGGTGATCCTGCTGCTCGCCTGCCTCGCCACCTACGGCGTCTTCAACCTGGTCAACGGAGGCTTCAACCGGTGGTGGAGCAACATCGGCGAGCACGCCCACACCCTGCGCAGCGACGCCTCGAGCAGCCCTGAAAAAATTCTAGCTGTACATGCGCTGTCCATGCACAACCAGCCGGAAGTGCTGAAGATTCTCGAGGCTCGACTCCTCGATGAAGACCCGGAGGTCGCGGGTTTGGCCGCCTGGGCGATCGGGCGTCAAAGGGACAACCCGACCATGAACATCAACCGGATCCCTGCGCTGGTCGAGCGCACACGAAACGGTCCACCGACGGTCCGCCGGGAGGCGCTCTTGACCCTCGCGCGGCTCCAACACCAGGCCATCGCCGACGAGGTCGTGGCTGCGCTCGACGCTGAGCTGTCCTCGGGCGAGGCTATCGACCTCCGCTTGATCTGGGGGCTGGGCTACCTCCAACACTCGGACTCCCTCGATGTCTTGGACCGAGCGCTCTACCACCCCGACCCAGAGATTCAGCGCCTGGCAGCCTGGGCCCTGTCGCAACAGCGCGACAGCGGTCAGGGCCGCGCCGCGGCCGACCTCCTCGAGCAGCGCCTGCCCGCGGCGCCCCTCGCCACAAAGTGCGCGATCGTCCACTCGCTCGGGATCCTCACCGACGAGCGCTCGAACCTCGCGCTCATCCACACCTATGACAGCTTGAGCGCGGAACAGCGCGGCGTCCTGTGCGAGCGCATCTCCGTGTTCATTGCTCCCGACGGGGAACACGATCGGGAGGACCTGCTCATGCCTCAGGACCGCTTTGGCATGAAGACGATCCAGGCGCTGGGGACCATGCGCGCGACATCGCCTGAGATCCGCGCCGCGGTCGAGCCGTGGCTCGAGGGCGTTATCGCCTCCTCCGAGACCAACCCCCTGACCGCCGAGGCTGGCCGGTCTCTACTGAGGGGGATTCGCGAACAGCGCAACGATCGACAGCGCGAGTAAATTCGCAAGCGCATCGTCGCTGACATATGCTCGCGGAGCGTGCTGACTCCAGGCGCAATTGTCGATCCTGAGGATCTGCGCATCCCTGGCGAGCAGCCGGGTACGCCGATCGTCGTCATCGATGATCTGGGCGAGCAGGCCCACGGCCAGCGCTTTCGTGCACGCCAAGGCAAGAGCCTGCTGCTGCTGACGGTCCTCGCTCCCGAGGTCACGATGCAACGCGAACTTCGCGATGTGCTCAGCCATCGCATGGTGCAGATGTCGGACGTCGTCCATCCGGGTCTGCTGCCGACCTACGGTTCGGTCCGTCTGCCCCTGGGCGACGACGGCCTCGACACCTTCTTCATCGTCCGCCCCGACCCCGGCTGCCCGACCCTGCGTCAATGGCTGCGCGAGGTCTGGCAGGCCGGTCACGCCCTCGACCCCCTCAACGCCGTCGCCATCGCGGTCCAGGTTTGCGAGGCCCTCGGCGCCGTACACGAGCACTTCGCCCACGGCTTCGTCACGGTCGACAACGTGTTCATGTATCCGACCGGCGGCATGCCGCAGGCCCTGCTCACGGCCGCGGGCGAGGGAGCCCTGCTGCCCTTTGCGCCGGACTTCGAGCGCTTCGTGCAAGACGGGTTCTTGCCCATGGCCGGCGCCGAGCTGTTCACGCCCCCCCACAGCCCGCGGGTCGAGACGGACGTCTTGGGGGTCGCCACCATGGTCCTCGAGATCCTCACGGGTCACCCTCTCAAGCCGGGCGCCCCTCTCGATCGCTTCGGCCTCCCGCCGCGCCTCCAGCAGATCCTCGAGGTCGCCATTCGCCCGGATCCCGACGAGCGGCCCCAGGACATCCTCATGTTCTCCCGCCGGCTCCAGGCCGCCGTCGGGCTGGGCCGAGATCCGACCGAGCCCAGCGCCGTGCTCGAGCCCGCCCAACACGGCGAGCACGCGGACCCGCGCTACCCCTCGGTCCGGGCTCGCCCCTGGCGACCGCCCGCCCCTCCCCCGCCGCCCTGGACTTCGGACGAAGAGACCCAGACGACCCAGGGTTCGGGGGCCTGGAATGTCGGCTCCCCCACGCCCGGCTCGGGGGCCTGGAACGTCGGGGCTCGCCCCCCTCCGAGCCCGACAACTTCAGGACCGTGGGTCCCCGGCCCTCCGCAGACCCCTCCGAGTCCCTGGTCCCGCGGCCCGAGCCCCGAGCCCGGCAACAGCCTCGGCCGCGGCTTCCCCGTGAGCCCACCACCTCCCCACACACCCGATCCCAACTCAGCAGCCCCAGCCTCGACTTCAGCCCCAGCCTCGACTTCAGCCCCAGCCTCGACTTCAGCCCCAGCCTCGACTTCAGCCCCAGGCCAGGGCCAGGTCGCCCCCGCCCCGGTCCGTTTCAGCTCGGCCTCCCCCGGCCCCAACCCCTTCAGCAGCGGCTCCGTCTCGATCATGATGCCCGCCCCCGACGGCAGCGTCATGGCGGCGTTCGGAACCGGTCCGGGCAACTTCACGATCGTCCGTCGCGGGAAGCAACACGGCCCCTACGACCTCGCCCAGCTCGAGCAGCTGATCCCCATGGGCAAGCTGCGCAGCGTGGACACGGTCGTCAACGCCCACACCGGCGAGCAGGCGCTCGCGGTCGACATCCCAGGCTTGCGCCCGATCTTCGAGGCCCGCGCCCGCGACATCGACCTTTCGGTGGTCCGGCCCATGCCCCAGGCTCCGGTGGCCACCCCCGAGCCCGCGAAGCGCAGCGTGCTGTGGCTCCTCATCGGCCTGCTCGCAGCCGGTATTTTGACCGCCATCGCGCTCTTGACCCTCAACTAACAGCCCGCGGCGCCCCCCCCACGGCACTTCGCTTGGCCCCTTCGCCGAGGGCCGCGTTGCCGAAACTTGCAGTACGCCGGTACAGCGGCGTTTCAGCGCCTCGCCCTCGACAAAAAATCCTGCGCGGGGCGACGCGGTGGGTTTCACCACGGGCTGCCGGCAGATTCAATCGCTGCTCTAGTGGCCGTAGCCCTCGTAGTAGTAGGGAGAGATGCTCGGGACGACCATCTCTCCCACGTCGACCTCGACCGCGACGGCCCCCTGTAGCGGGGCGATCGCCCAGCGCTGATCCCCGCTCCCGACCCCAAACCCGCCCCCAAACCCGCCCCTAAACATAGGGACGTCCACGGGCTGGCCCTCGATCTCGAA
>CAYVJQ010000055.1:21475-43576 GCA_964451725.1 uncultured Nannocystaceae bacterium
CCCCAAACCCGCCCCTAAACATAGGGACGTCCACGGGCTGGCCCTCGATCTCGAAGCGCTGCCATTGACTCACCCCACCCAACACGAGGTTGGAGACCGGAGGCCTGAGCAGGACGAATCCGACCCCGGCCAGGCCGCGCTGTCCGATGGCGAACGCCGCGGACGTCCGCGCTCGGCTCTCCGAGTCGCTGTCGGCCTGGAGCGCGAGCTGGGTCTGGACTTCGTCGCTGGGCCTGCGGATCAGTCCGTGTGCGAGCGCGGCCATGGCCCGCACCCGCGGTGAGGGATCCGCGAGCAGCGCGGCGAGCAGCGGATCCCCCCCCATGCGGGCCAAGCTCATCGCGGCGCACCCACGGACCTCGGCCAGGTGGGCGCCGGCCAAAAGCTCGAGCTCGGTGTGGACCTGCCCGCGATGGCGGGTCTCTGCTGCCCGTCCCAGCGCCAGGGTGGCCAGACAGCGGTCGGAGGTGGCCCCGCCCGAATCCCCCGCCCACTGGGCGACCTTCCCCCAGATCAGCGCGTGGTCCGGACTCTCGAGCAAGGGCTCGGCCGCGAGCACCAGAGCCACCAGCCAGTTTCGCGCTTGGTCCACCGAGGCCGCCCGATCGAGGTGCCAAGCGAGGGCGCCGGACAGCCACGATGGCGAGGCGGCGGCCAGCACCGCCGCCTCGTCGAGGGCATCGTTTTCATCGAGGCGCTCGAACCAAGCCTCCCGGTCGTCGATCCTCGGCGCCGGACGCCGCAGGAGACGCCCAACCTCGACCGCCTCCCCGTCTCGAGGTGTGGGCACGAGCTTGCGGGCGTCGAGCAGGCGGCCGACCTCGATAGCGATGTCCGGCTCCAAGCCCTGCAAGAGCGCGGCCTCGAGGCGAGGTACGGCCAAGTCTCCCATCCACAGCAGCGCATTGCTGGTCGCGGTCCGCAGATCGGGATCCCGCATTCGCTCGACCAAGCCGGCGATCAGCGCGTCGCTCGGCATCGGTCGCTGGCCGATCGCCCGGGCGACGTCGGGGCGCCGCGTATTGCGGGGCGGCGTATCCAGGATCTCGAGCAGGGTCAGGTCGATGTCCTCACCGGGCAGTCGCGCCAGGGACAACACGGCCGCAGCCGCAAAGTTCGGGTTGTTGGGGCTCTCCAGCGCGCGCCTCAACGCTGGCGCCGTGCGTGGATCTGCGAGCTGACCCAGACCGTGGGCCGCCGCCTCCGCAACATTGAGATCGATGTCCTCCAACAGCCGGACCAGCGCGAGCGCCCCCTCCCCCGGGCCCAGGCGCCCGAGGCTGCGAGCCGCCGTCTTGCGTACCCGCGCCGAGACATCACCGAGCTGCGCGACGATCTCCTTGCGGGCCTCGGCGCTGCCCTCGACGGTCAGCGGCGCATCCACCAACACGGTCAGCGCGTGCTCCCGAACCAGGTCGTTGGGGTCGCGCATGGCCTCATAGATAATCTCGAGGTGAGCCGGGCTCGGATCTCGACTCAGCATCGCCAGCGCCATCATGCGCACGCTGCTCTCGCCGTCTGCCCACATCTGCTCGGCCTCGTCCACACAGGCCAACAAGCGGCGAGACTCACAGATCCGAAGCGCCGCGTTGCGGACCTCTGGCGAGGGGTCGGTGAGCGCCAACTCGAGATCGGGCAGAATGACCTCCGTGGCGTAGACCGCCAACTCCTCGAGCGCGGCCATGCGGGCGCTCTCGGACATGGACGCCGGATCACGCAGCGGGGCCGCGACGCGATCGATCTCGGTAGGCCAAATCGGGAACCGACCCCCGGGCTCTTCAGCCTGGGCTGCGCTCGACGCCGATAGAACGGGCAGCGCGGCCAAGAACAGCGCGGGAAGTCGAGCGCGGGTCACTGGGTAAGAGTCTGGCCGAACCGGGCCTGGGGGAGCAACCTGTGGTCGTAGAGCCAAAACTGAGGGTGATTTGATTGATGACAGAGATGATATTTTTCATGTCACAGCTTTGGGCCAGCACCTCGGGATCCAATTAAGATATTGATTTTACTATATAATTTCACACGGTCTCTGTCTTGCTTTCTTCCCCTGCATGACCACCGCTTGCGCCTTCGTCGAACTGACCACGCCCCACCTGCCGCGCCTGTTCCGCATCGGTATGCGTCTGACCCACCAAAACAGCGAGTCCCAAGATCTGGTCCAAGAGGCCCTGACCAAGGCGTGGGCCAACTGGGACCGCTTCGAGCAAGGCGGGAGCCTCGGAGCCTGGCTCTCGCGGATCCTCGTCAACACCTTCATCTCGCGTCACCGCCACCAAAAGGTCGTCGACACCGTCGCCGCCCGCCCCGATCTCCTGGACCACCTCTACGACCCCTCGCGCCTGGCGGAGGCCCACGCCCCCGAGGGTAGCTGGCACAGCCGCCACTTCTCCGACGAGGTTCTGGATGCCCTCTCCGAGCTCCCGGTCCACTACCGCCAGGTCGTCGAGCTCGTCGATGTGCGCGGCTACGCCTACAAAGAAGCTGCGACCGAGCTGGGCTGCCCCGTGGGCACAGTGATGAGCCGCCTGCATCGGGCCCGGAAACTGCTGCGTGAGCAACTCACGAGCTACGCCACCCAATACGGGCTGGGCGTCACCGCCCTCGCCGCCTGATCTCGACAGCCCCCCACCTATCGACACACAACCCAGGTAGACGGCGAGAGGGTCGAGCCCTCACTTTGGTGGACGATCACGCGGCAGCGCGGTAGACGATCCCACTGTGAACGAGCTCCCCAATGGCGACCGACGTCGGTTCTTGTTTGGCCTCGCCGCATCGACGCTGACGGCGGCGTGCACAAAGTCTTCGCCTGGAGAAGACGGGCTCGCGTCCCTGGGCGACGCCCCGAAGTTCGAGACCCAGGCGCTCTCGGGAGACCAGGTGAGCCTCGCTGGGCTCCGCGGTACCGTCGTCCTGCTCAACACCTGGGCGACTTGGTGTAAGCCCTGTGTGCGCGAGCTCCCCGTGTTGGCGCAGCTGCACGACGACCTGGGCGCCCGCGGTTTCACCGTCATCGGCCTCAACATGGACGTCCGCAAGAAGCTCCCGGAGGTCCGCAGGATGATCGCTCACCATCAGCTTCCGTTCCCGATCTGGCTGGACTTCGAGAGCAAGGCCCAGGTCGCGTTCAAGCTGCGCGGCTACCCGACCAGCCTGCTGATCGACCGGGAAGGTACGATCCGCTGGCGGCGCGAAGGTGAGATCTTGGTCAACGACCCCGAACTCATGGCCACACTGGAGCAGGTCCTGGCCCACTGACTCCGGGTTCAGACCCGAGTCTGGTGGGCCCCAATCGAGGACCAATCGAAGCCGGCTGGGGCCAGCCCGAAGGGGTCAGCCGGGATCGGGCACCGGAAAGCCCCCCGCGCGCGAGGACGCGGACGACGCGGAGGAGGACGAGCGTAGGCGAGTCTCAGGAGTGTCCTCCGTGATCACCGGCGCGGGCACATGCGCTTTTTTGACGGGCGCGAGTGTCCGCCCCGCGATCAGGTCATGGACCTCGACGGCGGTCAGCACCTCGCGCTCGAGGAGTGCGACGGCGATACGCTCGAGGAGTACGTAGTTGTCCTGGAGCAGGGCACGCGCGCGCTTGTACTGCGTGTCGACGATCCGGTGGACCTCTTCGTCGATGGCCTGGGCCGTGGACTCGGCGTAGGTGGACTGGCGGGTGATATCCCGGCCCAAGAACGGCTCCGCGTCGGCCTTGCCGAAGGTGATCGGACCGAGCCGGTCGCTCATGCCCCACTCGCACACCATCTTGCGGGCGATCTCGCTGCTCTTTTGAAGGTCGTTCGCGGCACCCGTGCTCCTGAGCCCATCGAACTCGATCTCCTCGGCGATGCGCCCACCCAGGCTGACGGCGATCATGCCCTCGGCGTTGGTCTGATCGAGGGACAGCTTGTCGCCCTCAGGCAGGAAGTGGGTCACGCCCAGGGCCCGACCCCGGGGGATGATCGTGACCTTGTGGATGGGGTCGACGGACCCCTTGGGCAACAGCGTGGCGACCAGGGTGTGGCCGGCCTCGTGCCAGGCCGTGGTCCGCTTCTCGGCCTTCGAGATGTGAGCGCTGCGCCGCTCGGCACCCATCATGACCTTGTCCCGGGCATGGTCGAAATCGCTGTGGGTGACCCGGTCGCGATCCATACGCGCGGCGTAGAGGGCCGCCTCGTTGGTGAGGTTCTCCAGGTCGGCACCCGAGAAGCCGGGGGTACCGCGGGCGATGATCTCCAGCTCGACGTCGTCGGCGAGCGGGACCTTGCGGGTGTGCACCCCCAAGATGGCCTCGCGCCCACGCACGTCCGGGAGTCCGACCATGATCCGACGGTCGAAACGACCAGGGCGGAGCAGGGCAGGATCGAGGACGTCGGGGCGGTTGGTGGCCGCCACCAAGATGACACCGTCGTTGCCCTCGAAGCCGTCCATCTCCACGAGAAGCTGGTTGAGGGTCTGCTCGCGCTCGTCGTGCCCACCGCCGAGGCCCGCGCCACGGTGCCGACCGACCGCGTCGATCTCGTCGATGAAGATGATGCAGGGCGCGTTTTTCTTGCCCTGCTCGAACAGATCGCGGACCCGGCTCGCGCCCACTCCCACAAACATCTCCACGAAGTCCGAGCCCGAGATCGAGAAGAAGGCGACCCCAGCCTCGCCGGCGATCGCCCGAGCGAGGAGAGTCTTGCCGGTTCCGGGCGGACCCATGAGCAGGACCCCCTTGGGGATACGGCCGCCCACACGCATGTATTTTCGGGTGTCACGCAGGAAATCGATGATCTCCTCGACCTCCTCCCTGGCCTCCTCGATCCCCGCCACGTCCTTGAAGGTGATCTTCTGCTGATGGTCGGTGAGTAGGCGGGCCTTGGACTTGCCGAAATTCATGGCCTTGCCCCCTCCGGCCTGCATCTGGCGCATGAACATGATCATGACGGCGACGATCAGCAGGACCGGGAGCCACATGAGGGCGAACTGAAACAGCAGCCCCTCGTCCTCGGGCTCGACCTTGTACTGGACACCGTTGGACTCGAGCAGCTTGTAGAGCTCGTCGGTCGCCGGCGCGACGACCTCGAACTCGCCACCGTCGCGCTCGTAGGTGACGTTGACGTGGCTCTCGTGAACCTCGAGTTCGACGGAGGTCGATGCGTTCTCGGCCGTGAACTCCTGGTTGACGACCTGCTCGCGAAATTCCGAGTAGGTGACCGGGTCGGCCTTTTGGCTGTTGCTGAACAGGTTGGCCAGGAACAACACGGCCACGATCAGGCCGAGCCAGACGAGGAGGGTCTTGGTCTGTTGCTTCACGATCGGTTGCTCTCGAGGTCCGCCCGCAAATGAACAGGCCTGTCAGGCCTGTTCTAGCCCAGGAACGTCTGCATCTGTCTCGACGGCAGCGTGAGCCCTGGTCCACTCGGCGTGGTGTCCCCGATCGGGGACGCCTGCGAGCGGTTTTTGTGGACCGGGAGGATAGCGGCGTGGCCGGAGCCGGTCCAGCGTGGTTCGCCCCGTCCGGGCACTAGTTCGACGCTTCGACACAGATACCCGCCTTTGAGACCTTCACCACGCGCTTGGGGTGCAGGTGCCAGTACTTCGGCGGTGGCTTGGGTGTTCCACCGGGGCCAGCCTCGGCACGGGCGACGAGGGTCGCCGCTGCGTCGATCTCGAGGGTCACGCGCCGTCCGAGTTCAGAGAGGTCGACCCCTCCCTCCGCACACAGACGCCGTACGACGCGCGTCCTCACCGCACGCGGCAGCTCGTGGAAGCCCTTCAGGCGCCAAGCACGCGATTCCGACCGAGACCGAGACCGAGACCGAGACCCGGGGTCCCCATCTCGGTCGGGCGCCGACTCGAGCTCGAGCGCCGCCAAACTCGCCGCAGCCCATCGATCGAGGGCCGACTCGGCGTCCCGAGCATCCTCGGCCAGACCGGCCATCGCTCGGTCGAGTTCCGGGTTGCGCGCACGCAGCGGGGCCAGCACCTCGTGTCGCAGCCAGGTTCGCAGCGCGCCGCGATCGTCGTTGGTCGGATCGTCGATAAAGGGCAGCTCGAGCCGGCCAGCGATCGATCGCAGCTCGGCCCGGGTCAGGGTGAGGAGGGGTCGAAACCAGGGTCCGTCGACCACGGGCATGGCCCCGAGACCCTCCAGACTACAGCCCCGCGCGAGGTGCATGAGCGTGGTCTCGGCCTGGTCGGTCGCCGAGTGGGCCAAGACCACCCAGCCTGCGCCGTGGGCCCGAGCCTGCTCACTCAGCGCCGCCCTCCTTGCTTCGCGGGCCCGCGCCGGCAACCCGGGGCCGGGTGTGAGATCCAGTCGGGTGTGGGCGTGGGCCAACCCGAGCCCCTCGGCGACCACGGCGACCTGCCGGGCCTCCTCGGCCGAACTCTCGCGCAGCCCGTGATCGACGTGCCCGACCACCAAAGTCAGCGCTTCGCTGCGGGCGAGGATCGAGAGCAGGCCCAGGGCCGCCATCGAGTCGGCGCCGCCCGAACACGCCACCAGCAGGCCCCGCCCCCCCCGTCCAGGCAGCTGCCCCAGAGCTCGACGCAGGGGTCCCAGAGCGGCCGCGATCGCCGGGTCTCGCGGCGGCGCCTGCGGAGCGAACATGGGGTCTTCTACCATTCGAGCGGCGGCCACAAACTCGGCTACCCTCCCGGCCGTGACGAAGGCCGAGCCCAACGGAGAACTGCGGAGCCCAGACACCGCGACCGACGATCCGCTCGCACAGCTCTCCGCGCCGACCCCCGAGGAACTCCAGCAGGTCGTCGACGACCCCCTGATGCTCGACAGCCGCGACGACGCCGAGGAGCTCATCCAGGCCCTGCCCGTGCAGAGCTTTGTGGCCGTGGCCCGGGCGCTTCGGGACGAGGAGCGCCTCGACCTCATCCTCCCCCACGCGACCGCCGAACAGATCGTCGGCATCTTCGACCTCGACAGCTGGGAGCGGGATCGGCTCGCCATCCCCCGGGCCCGCGAGTGGCTCGACCGCATCGCCACGGCCTACCGAGAGAGCGACGCCGAGCGGGGGCGGCTCGCCGATCTCATCTACGACACGGACGTGGAGATGTGGGTGCTCGCCAACACCCACGCCACCGCCATCGCCGAGCTCGACGAGCCGGACGACGACGAGCTGCGCCAACGTGTGCTCGAGGACATGGCCGCGCTCCAGACCTGGGAGACCCCCGACCGCTTCTTTGTGATCGGCGTCCCCGACACTGAGCTCGGGCGCATGACCTTGCGCGTGCTCATGGCGATCTACGACGACAGCATCACGGAGGGCCGCAAGCTGATCAGCGCGATCAAGTGGAGCCTCCCCTCGGAGATGGAGGAAGGTCTGCTCCGGTGGCGCAAGGGGCGACTCGCCGATCTCGGCTTCCCCGAGTGGGAGGAGGCCATGCGCCTATTCTCGCCTCTGGCCCGAGAGCAGGTCTCGGGTGAACTCGACGAGCCCGAGCCCGAGCCCGAGCCCGGCAGCAACGGCGATGGCGATGCCCCTCCCCCCCGCCGCGGCCACGTCCGCACCAGCCTCGATCGCCCCGCGCCGACACTCTCGCCGGCCGTGCTCGGGGGGTCTCGCGACATCTTGCGCCGGGTCATGCAGCGCCTCGACAACGAGGAGTACGACCTGCGGCTGCGCGAATTTCTGCTTTTGGTCAACGAGCTCATGGCCGCCCAGCGCTTCGAGCCCGGCGATCTGAGCCTTCAAGAGCGCGCCCTGACCCAGGCCCAGGCGACCCTCAACCTCGCCTGTGAGCTGCTCTTGGCCGGGCAGCCCCAAGACGACCCCGAGGCCTTCATCGCCGACCGGATCACCAGCGTGGGCCTGCGACAGATGTTCCGCTTCGGCTATGGGCCGCTGGCCAAGCTGCGCAAGGCCGCCCTGACCCTGCACCGGGACGGACAGGTCTCCATGGCCAGCCTCGGCTCACTCCTGGATCGTCCTTGGGGTCCGGCCCTGGTCGCGCTCAGCGGGTGGTTTCCCGAGCTCCCGGTCGACGGCAAGGCCAAGCGCCGACCCCTGCGCGGGCTCGCCGACGTGGCCCGGGCGACAGCCGCGATCGGCGAGGCCGGGGCGCTCGCCAAGCTGTGCTTCTCCCCCGAGGGCTACGGCGTCGATCCGGTCTGGCTCAACCGGGCCGACGAGCCCGAGCGCCTGCGGCTGGGCGATCTGATCCGCACGGCGGTCATCCACGTCTCCCAACCCGGCACCTCGGAGGCCGGACTCAAGCCGCTCGCGGCTGCGGATCTCAGCTGGGCCCGCGACTCCATGCTCGCCGCCGACGGCCATATCAAAGCCGAGATCCGGGCCGAGTTCATCGCCCGTGTGCAGGCCATCGGTGCGGCCGAGCGGGCAGAGGCCCTCGCCGACGTCCTGCTCCCCCGGCTCGCGGTCGAGCTCTCGGGCCTCGAACTCGACGGTGACGACCAGATCGATCTGACCCGGGCCAGCGGCATCCTGACGATCCAGCAGGTCGGCGTCTGGCTGAGCACCACCTTCGGAGGCTGAACAATCTCCTCGCCGGCCGCGGCCAGGGGCAGAGCCCTCGGAGTTCGTTCAGCCGATCAGTCATTCAGTCGTTCAGGGTCGCCAGCGCGCTCGCTGCCGCGTTGCGCTCGGCCGTCCGCAGGCTTCGCCCCTCGCCCTCACCGAGGACCTCGACCGGACCGTCGGCAGGCCGCAGCTCCACGCGCGCCCGCCAGTGCGGCTCGTCGGGCGGAGGCGGCTCGCCGACGGCGACGTAGATCGGCGTCAGCTTGCGATCGGCCTGGGTCTGCTGTTGGAGGCGCGACTTGGGATCGAGCCCATCTTGGGGCTGCAAGCTGCGGACCCGAACACCAAACAGAGCGTCGAAGGCTCCCGCGACCGCCAGAGTCGGCTCCACGCCGGCCTCCCTCGCGTCCAGGAAGATCGAGCCGAGCGCGGCCTCGAGCGCGTCGGCCAGGGTCCCGTCCCGCTCCCGAGCCTTGCGTCGCTCGTCCCCACGGCCCAGATACAGCCAGCCCCCGAGGCCGATCGAGCGGGCCGCCCGCGCCAGCGAGCGCTCCGAGACCAAGGACGCGCGCAGCCGAGTCAGCTGCCCCTCGTCGAGATCGGGGAATCGCCGCCACAGCGCATCTGCGGCCGCGAGGTCGAGCACCGCGTCCCCAAAAAACTCGAGGCAAGCGTTGCTCGGCCAGCCAGCTTCGCGGTGCTCGTTGGCCCACGACCCGACAGTCAGCGCCGCACGCAGGAGCTGCGGCTGGGCAAAGCTGTAGTCCAGAGCTACGGCCAGCTCCGCCAGGCGCCCGGGCTCCCCAGCGTCGGTGTCCAGCGCCGGCAGCCCCCGCAACACCGCCGGCAACTCCGAGGTTTCGGCCATGATCGAGGCCACCCTAACACGGCATTTCCGGCAGCCCGAGGCCACGACAAGCGGTCGCCGAATTGGCTATAACCGGCGTCGGACGCCGGCCTATGAAAGCACATATCGACACCATCACGGACATGCTGCTGGGAGCTGCGTACGCAGACAAGCGCCTCGAAGGCCGGGAGACCACCAAGATCCGGGCCCTGCTCGCCAAACTCGCGGGGACCAGCGCCCTCCCCGAGGCCATCGAGGCCCGGTTCAAGGATTTCTCGCCCGCGGCCTTCGACATCGCCGCAGCCGGTGAGCGACTCAGCGGGCTCGGCGACGACCGGCTCAAGGTCCTCGAGATGGTCGCCGCGGTGAGCGAGTCCGACGACGAGATCGATCTCGCCGAAGATCGCTACCTGCGACAGCTGGCGACCGCGATGGGCCTGGCCGAGTCTGAGTTCCGCGACCTCGCCGTCGAATTTCACGAGGTCGACGAACTCGAGGGCATGCTCTCCGAGACCCTGGGACTCTAAGCAGTCCGGTCTGGTTCAGGATCCACTCGCGGCAGGCTCGGCCGCCCGGATCCATCCCCCCCCGAGCACGCGCGGACCGTCGTAGACGACCGCGGCCTGCCCGGGTGCCACGCCCCGCACGGGGGTCTCGAACTCGACCCGAGCTCGGTCGCCCTCGAGGGTCACTCGAGCCGGCGTGGGCGGGCTCCGATGGCGGATCTGGACCTGGGCCGCGAAGCTGGAGCCGAGCGTGGCCATCGCTTTGAACTGCTCGACATCGATGCGGCCGACCTCGAGCTCGTCCACGTCCCCGACGATCACGACCCGCTCCTCCGGGATCACGCGCAGCACGTAGCGCGGCCGAGTCGACGAGATGCCCAACCCCCGCCGCTGCCCGATGGTCACCCGATGGATGCCTCGGTGCTCCCCCAGCCGCCTGCCGCTCGTGTCCCGGATCTCACCTGGGGCGAGGGCCCCCTCGTCCAAGCCCAGCGCCCGGATCCGGGCCTCGACGACATCACCGTGGTCACCCCCCGGCACAAAACAGAGCTCCTGGCTGTCGGGCGCCTCGGCGTTGGGCATGCCCAGCGCTCGGGCCTTCTCGCGGACCTCCGCCTTGGACCAGGTGCCCAGCGGAAAGCGGACCCGAGCGAGGTTCTCGACGCCCATGGCGAACAAAAAATAGCTCTGGTCCTTGCCCGAGTCGACGCCACGCAACAGCGCGGGCCCGCCGGGGTCCCCCGGAGGCAGCACCTGGGCGTAGTGACCGGTGATCAGCAGGTCCGCGTCCAGACCTCGAGCCCGCGCCAACAGCGGGCCGAATTTGACGTGTTCGTTGCAGCGCGCGCAGGGGTTTGGGGTCCGCCCGGCGGCGTACTCCCGCGCGAAGTCGTCGATGACCTCAGCCTGGAAGCGCTCGCGCTCGTCGACCGTGTAGTGGGGCACGCCGAGCTGATCGCAGGCCCGCCGCGCGAGGTCGATCTCGGCTGGAGAACAGCAGGTCCCGCCCCGGCCTTTTCGCTCGCCCGTGTCCGCATCGTACAGGGCCATGGTCAGACCGACGACCTCGTGTCCAGCCTCGACCATGAGCGCGGCGGCGACGGAGGAGTCGACCCCTCCCGACATGGCACACACGACGCGCATCAGCCCGGCGCTCCCGAGGCCGCCGCCCGCACCCGCTCGACCAGCGTCGGCAGCAAGCTCAAGACCCGGTCGACCTCGGCCTCCGAGTTGCCCTTGCCCAGCGAGAACCGCAGTGCGCAGCCGGCCCGCTCGGGCGCCTGCTCCAGGGCCAAGAGCACCTTGCTGGCCGCGAACCTGCCGCTGTTGCAGGCCGATCCGGTAGACACCGCCACCCCCTCCAGATCGAGGTTCATGAGCATGAGCTCGCCGGGGCAGCCCCGGAGCTCGACCAGCACCGTGTTGCCCAAGTTGTGCGCGGGGTCGCCCTGGACGTCGGCGCCCTCGAGCGCGCTGAGCCCCGCCAACAGTCGATCCCGAAGCGCGACGATGTGGACCCGGCGGTCTTCGAGCTCCTCGCCGACCAAGGCCGCGGCCACGCCGAAGCCGTGGATCGCCGGCACGGCCTCGGTTCCCACCCGCCGACCTCGCTCTTGCGAGCCGCCCGTCCACAGAGGCGCCAAGACCTGTCCCGGCCGATGAATGAGGGCGCCCACTCCCTTGGGGCCATAAATTTTGTGGCTCGAGATGCTCATGAGATCGAGGTCCCAGGCCCCGAAATCCACCCGCACCTTGCCGAAGGCCTGAACCGCGTCGCTGTGGACGACGATGGACTCGCCCCGCTCTGCCCCCACCCGCCGAGCCGCCGCGACGATCGCGGGGATGTCGTTGACGTTCCCGAGCTCATGGTTGGCCGCCGCCAGGGACACGACACCCAGCGCCGGGTTGGCACGCAGAGCCGCCTCGACCCGCTCGGGGCGAACTCGCCCCTGCGCGTCGAGATCGACGAACTCCCGTGCCACCCCTTCGGCCACGAGTGCCTCGCCGGCACCGAGCACGGCTGGGTGCTCGATAACGGAGCTCAGCAGCCCACAGGCCGCCCCTGCTGCCCGCCGCGCCCTGCTGACGCCGACGATCGCCAGCGCGTCGGCCTCGGTCCCACCGCTGGTGAAGGTCACCCCCAGGGTCTCGGCCCCGACGGCCGCCGCTACCGCTGCGCGCGCATCTTCGACCACAGCCCGGGCCCGCCGCCCACGACCGTGGACACTCGACGGGTTGCCGTCGAGGGTCGGGTCCCGCAGGAGCACGACCATGGCCTCTCGAACCCGCTGGTCGAGGGGCGTCGTGGCGTTGTGGTCGAAGTCGATCACCGCCGGGCTATAACACGGCGGGCCAGGCCCGAGTCCGCCTCGACCTGCGCACATGGCCAGCGACAGCGCTGACCCGAGGCCACGAAAAATCGAGTGAATTCGCCTCTCTGGTTTGACGCGGCTAGGTTGCAGGAACGATGATCACGGCACACAGATGAGCGTGCTTGGAACCATGTTGGCCCGCGCCGGGCTGCTCTCCGAGGGCCAAGCCTCGGCCGCGGGCGAACACGCCGCGAGCCGCTGTGTCTCGCAGGTCGACGCGATCCTCGAGCTGGGCTTGGCCGACGAAGACACACTCGTCGCGTTCCTCGCCAGCAAGCTCACGATCCCCCGGGTCCGCGGCAAGCTGCTCGAACGTGTCGACCCGACCACCACCCAGCGCCTGCCAGCGCTGCTCGCGTGGGAACACAAGGCCATCCCGGTCAGCGTCGACGGGCTCGGAAACCTGACCTTGGCGATGGCGGATCCCACCGACCTCAAGGCTGTCCGCGAGATCGCCGAGGCCACCGGCTCGTACCTCGTGCGCGCCGTCGCGTCCGTGACCGATCTTCGGCGCGCGCTCGAGCGGCACTACGGCGACGAGGCCCAGGTCCGACATCGGGCCGAGCGCGGCGAGGCGCAGAGCAAACGCGCGACCCTGCCCCCCCAGCCGGCGATCGACTACAGGCCCTCGCCCGTGCCGACGCCGGCGGTCTCTCCTCGTCGGCCGGCGGTCCCCCCTGCGTCCCCGTCTCCCGCCCCCGCCCAAGCCCCCGCTCCGTATATGGTCGCCGGCCGGGCTCCGGCGTCCAGCCCCGAAGACGACGTCCCGATCGGCCCGGGCCACGGTGCGGCCACAGAGCTCCGCTCCGATCCACACCCGACCGCGAATCCAGTCGTCACAGGTACGACGATCGTCCCGACCTCCGCCCCAGTGGTCGCGGGACCCCACCCCGACAGCAGTCCGAGCGACGGCCTACGTGGCCCGCGGCGTCCCAGCCGGCCCAGGGCCCACACCCCTTGGAACCCGCCTCTTCAGGGCCACCTTCCGGCCCCCGAGCAAGCACCGGCCGCGGCGACCCCCGACCCGGTGGCGACACCCGACCCGGTGGCGACACCCGACCCGACGACTGCACCCCGCTCGGCCGGACCCCACACCCCACTCTCTCCCGAGGCATTCGCCGAAGTGTTGCCGCGCATCGAGGCGGCCAGCGACCGAGACGCGCTCACGGCCCTGCTCCTCGATTTTCTGGCCGCCGGCTTCGAGCGGGTCATCCTCTTCGTTCACAGCCACAATGAGCTGAGGGGCCTCGACGCCCGCGGCAAAGACCTCATGGTCGAGGCGGTCCGTCAGGTCCGCATCCCGAGCACCGGCGAGTCCATGTTCTCGACCGCGCTCGAGCGGGCGACCCCCTTCTTCGGGCCCGTGCGCGGCGGCAGCAAGATCGACCAGGCCTTCTCCCAGGCCCTCGGTGGGATCGAGGGCAACGTCTTGTTGCTGCCGATCAAGCTCGGCTCGAAGGTCCCGCTCTTGCTGTGGGCGCACGGCACCTCCCTGCCTGTCGACCCCCGCTCGATCAACGAGCTGACCGCGGCCGTCGGCGCGGCGATCCAGCGGATCATCGCCCGCCGTCGCCGAGGCTGACCGAGGCGGGCCGAATGCGGCGGCTCGATCCGCTGATTCAGCCCCTGATCTAGCCCCTGATCTAGCCCCTGATCTAGCCCCTGATCTAGATAGGCACGCCGCGGGAGGCACAAGCCGCGACGTGGGCCTTGAGGTACTTGCTGGGCAACTCATGGCCGAGCTTGGCCCCGATCTCGGTCGAGATTCGGGGGAGCTTGGCCAGGTCGACGCCCGAGTCCACCCCCATCCCGTCGAGTAAAAATACGACGTCCTCGGTCGCCACGTTGCCCGAGGCCCCGGGGGCATAGGGACACCCACCGAGCCCACCGATGGAAGAATCGATGGTTCGAATCCCGAGCTGGAGGGCTGTGGTGACGTTGGCCAGCGCCGTGCCCCGGGTGTCGTGAAAGTGAACGGCGAGCTGGTCGAAACCCAAGCCCGCGCCCAGCAGCCCGCCCAGGATCGTCGCCACCTGCCTGGGCGTGCCGACCCCGATCGTGTCGCCGAGGCTGAGCTCGTACACACCCAGATCGATGAGCGCCTTCGAGACCCACTCGACGTTCTCATAGGGCACCTGGCCCTCGTAGGGGCAGCCGTACACACACGAGACGTAGCCCCGCACCTTCATGCCCCGGGCCAGCGCCTCACGGACGACCTCTTCATAGGTCTCGATCGCCTTGTGTGTGGTCTTGTTGATGTTCTTGCGGTTGTGGCTCTCGCTCGCCGCCAGGAAAATAGCGACCTCGTCCATGCCTGCCCGAGTCGCCGAGTCGAGGCCACGCATATTCGGGACCAGCGCGCTGTAGCGCACGTCGCTGTGTCGCTTGAGCCGGCGCGCGAGCTCCATGTGGTCGGCCAGCGCGGGGATCCAGCGCGGGTTCACGAAGCTCGTGATCTCGATGCGTTTGACCCCCGACTCCACGAGGCTCTCGATCATGGCCAGCTTGGTCTCGACCGGGAGCACGACCTTCTCGTTTTGCAGGCCGTCGCGTGGACCGACCTCGTAGATCTCGACCGTGTCGGGCATCTGCGCGAACAGGCCCAAGGCCGCGGCGGCGGGGCCCTCCGTCGAACTCGGCACGGTCGAATTCACCGCGGTTGTGGCCGGGGTCTGCGTCTGGCTGGAGTGCTGGGTCACCGGTCTTCCAATGTCAGAGTGTACAGCGAATGCGCGGAAAGGTTTCTGCGGCCTAGGAGCCAGCCGAGGGTGGGATCTCGGGGTCTCGATCGAGGGTGAACGCCTCGCTGGCGTCGACGTAGCTGTCGCCACCCAAGCGGCCGACCGCGCCCAAGGCTGCGGGATCGATAGGCGAGAGACGGTCGCGCCCATCACGCTCGATCAGCCCGGCAGCGACCCAAAAGTGGACGACCTCGGCGATCACCAAGGTCGCCGAAGGCCCGCCGTGGCGAGTCTCACCCAGGGGAATCGCCTGCCGCAGCCGGCACTCCAGTCCCGCCCGGGCGAGGGCGACACGCCCGGGCTCGACGACCGCGGCCGGAGCCGGCGCGACCCCGCAGGCCGCCCACTCACTGACCTCACCGGGGAACGCGGCTGCGCTCGCGTTCATGGCCTCCGTGAGCGCCACGCTGACGTGGCTGACGGTGAACTCACGGGTTTCCAAGATGTTCGCCAGCGTATCTTTGGGCCGGCCGTCGGGGCGCCAGCCGATCCCCAACACGATCGTGGGTGGGCTCGAGCACACCGCTTGGTAGTAGCTGAACGGCGCCAAGTTGGGGCGGCCCTCGCCGTCGACGGTCGAGACCCAAGCGATCGGCCGAGGTGCGATGATGTCGGTCATCAGGCGATAGCAATCCCGGGCCCGCAGCTCGGTCGCGCAGAATTCGTCGGTCGACACGCGGCCCCACTAACACGAACTCGGCGACCTGAGACCCGGTCCGAGGGATCCCTGAACCCGAAGGTGGCCGAGCGCACGCGCCCGAGCGCCGAAACACCAGCGAACTCACCTCTGGACCCGGGTCGGTGGTGTCAGGCCCCTCCAGCCCCGAGTCTGGGAGCTCAAGCTCGCTCGAGCGACGCGCTCAAGCTCGCTCGAGCAGGGGAGCGAGGTACTCGCCTGTATACGAGCGCTCCCCGGCCGCGGCGACCGTCTCCGGCGTGCCCTCGACCACCAGCTGGCCCCCCCCTGCCCCGCCCTCGGGGCCGAGATCGATGACCCAGTCCGCGCACTTGATCACGTCGAGGTTGTGCTCGATCACGACCACCGTGTTGCCCGCGTCGACCAGACGCTGGAGCACCCCGAGCAGGCGCGCGATGTCCTCGAAGTGCAGCCCCGTGGTCGGCTCGTCGAGCACGTAGAGCGTGCGCCCGGTCTGGACCTTGCCGAGCTCGCGGCTGAGCTTGACGCGCTGGGCCTCGCCCCCCGACATGGTCGGCGCCGTCTGTCCGATCTTCATGTAGCCCAGGCCCACGTCCTGGAGCGTGCTCAAGATCCGCGAGAGCTTGCGGTGGTTGGCGAACAGCTCCGCACACGCATCGATGCTCAGCCCCAGGACATCGGCGATGGTGTGGCCCTTGTAGCGAACAGCCAGGGTCTGAAGATTGTAGCGCCGCCCGGAGCAGACCTCGCAGGGCACGTAGACATCGGCCAGGAAGTGCATCTCGACCTTGACCACGCCGTCGCCCGAGCAGGCCTCGCAGCGTCCGCCCTTGACGTTGAAGGAGAAGCGGCCGCCCTTCCAACCTCGGGTCCGGGACTCGGGGAGCTTGGCGAACAAGGTCCGAATCTCGTCGAAGGCCTTGGTGTAGGTGCCCGGGTTCGAGCGCGGTGTTCGGCCGATCGGACGCTGGTCGATGGCGATGACCTTGTCGAGGGCGTCGAGGCCCGTGATCGCTTTGTGCGGGCCGACCCGGGCGCTCGAGTCGTGGAGTTTACGACTCAGCGCCGGCAACAAAATGCCGTTGACCAGCGAGCTTTTGCCCGCGCCGCTGACCCCGGTGACCGCGACCAGAACCCCGAGCGGGAAACAAACGTCGATCCCGGCGAGGTTGTGCTCGGTCGCCCCCTTGACCCAGATCTCGCCCTTGGGTTTGCGCCGCGTCGCGGGCTGCTCGATGCGCTTGCGCCCGCTGAGATACTGGCCGGTCACCGAGCGCTCACAGGCCTCGAGGCCCGCGGCCGTGCCCGAATACACGACCTCACCGCCGAGGTGCCCGGCTCCGGGCCCAAAGTCGACGACGTGGTTCGCGGCCCGAATCGTGTCCTCGTCATGCTCGACCACCAACACCGTATTGCCCAGATCGCGCAGGCGCTGGAGCGTGCCGATGAGGCGCTGATTGTCGCGCTGATGCAGGCCGATGCTGGGCTCGTCGAGCACGTACATGACACCGGAGAGCTCCGATCCGAGCTGGCTCGCCAGGCGGATCCGCTGGGCTTCACCGCCCGAGAGCGTGGGCCCCGAGCGGTCCAGGGTGAGGTACTCGAGGCCGACGTTGAGCAGGAAACCGAGTCGCCCGCCGATCTCGCGCAGCGCCCCCTCGGCGATGATCTTCTGGGCGCCGGTCAGCGCGAGCTCGGCGATCCAGGCCTGGGCGTCGCACACGGTCATCGAGGTCACCCCCGAGATATCCCGCTCGCGGATCCACACCGCGAGGCTCTCGGCGCGCAGGCGCTTGCCCTCACAGGTCTCGCAGGTCTGCTCGCTGAAGTACTTGCGGTAGTGCTCGCGCGCCGACTCGGAGGCGGTCTGGCTGAAGCGGCGCTCGAGGCTGTGAATGACCCCCTCGAAGCGCATCCCCCACTCACCGTGGCTCCCACCGCTCTCCGCGTCGCCCCACGTGACCCTGATGCGCTTGCCCTTGGACCCGAACAGGACCAGCTGCTGCTTTCGCTTGCCCAGCTTCTTCCAGGGTGTATCGAGGTCGATGTCGTACTCGGTGGACAGGGCATTGATGATCCGCCAGGTCCACCCGGACTCGCGGTCGGCGGCCGACGACCACGGATTGATCGCCCCCTCTCGGATCGACAGGCTCGAGTCGGAGATCACCCGGCTCGGGTCGACCTCCATGCGCGAGCCCAAGCCGTTGCAGTCGGGGCACATGCCCAGCGGCGAGTTGAAGGAGAAGCTCTGCGGGCTCAGCTCTGGGAACGCGTGGCCACAGCACATGCGCTCTTGGGAGAAGCTCATGTTCAGGGCCTCGGCAGCCTCGCCCGGGGCCAGGGCCTCGATCCGCAGCTCGCCCTTGCCCTCGCGCAGGGCCAGCTCCACGCTCTCGGTGATCCGCAGCCGGTCCTTCCGCCGGACCTTGACTCGATCGACGACCAGATCGATGGAGTGTTTGTACTTTTTGTCGAGCTTGGGCGGGTCCTCCAGCCGGTGCATGGCGCCGTCGACCCACGCGCGCACGAACCCGCGCCCACGCAGCTCCTCGAAGAGCTCCCGGAACTCGCCCTTGCGATGGACCACCAAGGGCGCGAACAAGGTCGCCTTGCTGTCGGCCTCGAGGTTCAGGATCTCAGCGACGATCTGCTCGGCGCTCTGCGACTTCACCGTTTCACCGCAGATGTGACAGCGCTGCGTCCCCACCCGGGCGTAGAGCACCCGCAGGTAGTCGTAGATCTCCGTGATCGTCCCGACGGTCGAGCGCGGGTTCGACGACGCGGCCTTTTGCTCGATAGCGATCGTCGGTGAGAGGCCGCTGAGGTACTCGACCTTGGGTCGCTCGAGCTGGCCGAGGAACTGGCGGGCGTAGGAGGACAGGCTCTCGATGTAGCGGCGCTGGCCCTCGGCGTAGAGGGTGTCGAAGGCGAGGCTCGACTTACCGGACCCGCTGACCCCCGTGAACACGACCAGCTCGCGCTTGGGGACTCGCAGCGACTCGATACGCAGGTTGTGCTCGGACGCACCCCGAACCTCGATCCAGTCGGGTTCCCGGGCCGCCGAGTGGGTGCTGGGCTGGAGCCGGTTGGCGCTCGTTTTCTCGCTCGCGCTCGCCTTCTTGCTCACGCTCGCCTTTTTGGCGCCGGTCGTTTTCTTGCTGGCAGCGGCCTTCTTGCTGGCAGCGGCCTTCTTGCTGGCAGCGGCCTTCTTGCTGGCAGCGGCATTCTTGCTGACAGCGGCCTTCTTACTCCCAGCGGCCTTCTTGCTGGTGCTCACCTTCTTACTCCCAGCGGCCTTCTTGCTGGTACTCACCTTCTTGCTCCCGGCAGCCTTCTTGCTTCGCTTCGCAGTGCGTGTTCGAGAGGTGGGCCCAGAGCCAGCGCGGTCAGTCGGCATCGCGGCGGACTGTAACTGATGCTCCGTTCAGTGCAACCCGCCAGACCGGGTTCAGGTGGCGGAGATCAACGTGGCCCGAAAGCGCCGCCCCTTGATGCGGCCAGCGCTGAGACCCGCGAGTGCAGCCGCTCCAGCCGCCCGCGCCACCGCCACGAAAGTCAGACGGTCGTGGATCTCGATCTTGCCGATGTCCGCTGCCTCGAGCCCGGCGGCCTCGCCCGTCAGCGCCCCCAGGATATCCCCTGGTCGCAGTTTATCCTTGCGCCCACCCGAGATCTGAATCGTGGTCATGGGTGCGGGGCGGGCGAGCCTCGCTCCCAGCTTCGGCGATCGGCCGCTGAAGTCCTTGGTTATGCGCTCGATCACCGAGCCAGTCCGGGCCTCGATCGCCCTGAGTTTCTGGTCCTCGCCGGCGGCCGCGAGCGAGAGGGCGAGCCCCGCTTGGCCCGCCCGCCCGGTACGGCCGATCCGGTGCACGTAGACCTCGGCCTTGGACGGGAGCTCATAGTTGATCACGAGATCCAGATCGGGAACGTCGAGCCCACGCGCGGCCACGTCGGTAGCGATCAACACCCGCACGCTGTGGTTGCGGAACATGGCCATCACCTGGTTGCGCTCGAACTGTTCGAGGCCCCCGTGCAGCCTCTCCACGCTCGCTCCGAGCTCGGCCAAGGTCTCCTCGAGTTCCCCCACCGTGGCCTTGAAGTTGCAAAATATCAGCGCCGACTCACCCAGGTGCTCCTCGAGCAGGGCGCAGAGCGCAGCGAGCTTGTGCTCCCGGGGAAGCACGAGCGCGAGCTGACGGATCTCCGGGGGAATCTGCCCGCCGTCGTCGATCGTCACCCGCAGCGCATCGCGCTGATAGTTGCGGCTCATGGCCGCGATCGAGGGAGGAAAGGTCGCCGAGAAGAACATGGTTTGGCGAGCCTCGGGCAGCGCCAGCAGGATCTGCTCCATCTGGTCTTGGAAGCCCATGTCGAGCATCCGGTCGGCCTCGTCGAGCACCAGCGTCGAAACCCGATCGAGGACCAAAACCCCACGTTCGAGGTGATCCAAGACCCGACCCGGCGTCCCCACCACCACATGCACACCGCGCTCGAGAGCCCTGGCCTGGGGCCGGCCCGGCTCGCCGCCCGAGACCACCAACACCTGTAACCCTGGGTGGCGGCGCCCGAGTTTGCGCATCGCTCGAGCCACCTGCGCACACAACTCTCGAGTCGGACACAGAACCAAGGCCTGGAGCGCCCGCCGCTCGAGCTCGAGCTTCTCCAAGATCGGCAGGGTGAAGGCGGCCGTCTTCCCGCTCCCGGTCTTCGACTGCCCGACCAGGTCCCGGCCCTCGAGCAGGGCTGGAATGCAGGCCGCTTGGATGGGGGTCAAGGCGGTGAACCCGAGCTCCCCGACCACCGCGAGCAGCGACTGCGAGAGTGGGAGTGAGCTGAACGCGGGGGCGGTCACCGGCGGACGCTAGCAAGCTTGCCCGGTCCGCGTGAGCGGTGGCTACGGGCTCGCCCACAGGGGTTCAGAACGGCCCCACGCCGGGTTTGCGAGCGGGGACGGAGCGCCTTCGAGCCACTCTCCCCTCCCTCGTCCCCACCACAGCGCAACTCGAGCGAGTGTCGGGCTCGCAGCACCCGGCGCTGGCCGTCGATACACAGCTCGACGACCAGCTCCCGCGGTCCGGCTCGATGTCGCCCTCTGCGTCCGATGCGCGCACCGCAGGTTCGGGAGCCCCGGGTTCGGGCGCATCTCGGTCCGGCGCCGCAGGGAGCTCACCGACACTCGTCACCAGCGGGAGCAACGGGTCCTCACTCTGGGCCTGTGCCTCGCGCAAACCCAGTGCTAGCGTCCGCCGATGGCCTCCCCCGCCGAGCCCGCCCAGCCGACCGGGGCCGCCCCCCTGTGGCGGATCCGCAAGCCCGCAAGCCCCATCCCAAAGCCGGACAAGCTCAACCTCCGCGGGCTCTCCCAGGTCGAGCTCGGCGAGTGGCTCGGCCGTGAACTCGACGCCCCCTCCTACCGCGCGCGCCAGGTGTTCACGTGGATCCACCAGCACCGGGTCGTCGACTTCGCCTCGATGACCAACCTCTCCAAGGCCGACCGGGCCAAGCTCGAGACCAGGGCCAGCCTCGACCAGCTCACGGTCGACACGGTCCAGCGCTCTACAGACGGCACCCGCAAGCTCCGGCTGCTGACCCACGACGGCGAGGCCATCGAGTCGGTGCTGATCCCCAACGACGAGCGAGGGCTCACCCAGTGCATTTCTTCGCAGATCGGCTGCGCCCTCGACTGCCGGTTTTGTGCGACCGCGAGCCTGGGTTTTCGACGCAACCTCGATACTTGGGAGATCGTCGACCAGGTCGCCCGGGCCCGGACTCTGCTCGCGGACGAGGCCGCCCGAGCGTCTGCGCAGTGGACCCCGAGGATCACCAATGTGGTCTACATGGGCATGGGTGAACCCCTGCACAACTTCAACCAAGTCCAGCGTTCCCTCGCCATCCTCACGGACAAATCGGGCGAGGCGATCGCAGGCCGGCGGATCACGGTCTCGACCTCGGGCCTGGTCCCGGCGATCGAGCGTTTCGCCCGGGAGGGCCTGGGCGAGGAGGTCGGCCTGGCCGTCAGCCTCAACGCGACCACGGACCCGATCCGCGATCAGGTCATGCCCATCAATCGACTCTGGAACATCGCCCAGCTGTTGGCAGCGGTGCGCGATGTACCCACGGGCCGCCGACGCCGCGTGACCTTCGAGTATGTGCTCCTGCGCGACATCAACGATCGAGACGCGGACGCGAGGCGGCTGATCACCCTGCTTCAAAGCTTCCGCTGTCACGTCAATATCATCCCCTTCAACCCCCATCCTCACGCCCCCTTCGAGCGGCCCAGCCCAGCCCGGGTGGCGAGCTTCATGGCCATTCTGCGACGCTCGGGGCTCCAGTGCTGGCTGCGGACACCGCGGGGTGACGACATTCAAGCCGCCTGTGGTCAGCTCGCCCTGGACCAAGGCACAGTGCCCCCTCGCGAAAGCGCGCCGACCTAGCAGCCCGTGGCAAAAAACCTCACGACGCCTCGCTTGGCCCTTCCGCCGAGGGCCGCGTTGCCGAAACTTGCA
>CAYVJQ010000056.1:0-23602 GCA_964451725.1 uncultured Nannocystaceae bacterium
TGGGGTGCTCAGCCCGTGGGCGGGACGCAGGCCTTGTTGGCCGCGCTGTCCGGATCGCTGAACTCGATGTTCGCCGAGCAGTTCGACTCGTTGTCGGGGTCGCGGTTGACGTTGCACTCGGACTTGTCGGTGCAGATACGAAAGCAGTAGTTCGCCCCGTCGCTGTGGGCGACGCAGGCCGAGGCCTCGGGGCAGTCCTCGTCGAGGGTGCAGCCTTCGACGCCGCAGTAGCCACCCTTGAACTGATCGAGGCAGGCCTGCTCTTCCAGGCAGTCTTCGGCGTCGACGCACTGCGCTCCGACACCGAGGAGGTCGGCCTCGGTCTCCCCGTCGTCGCTGCAGGCGACGCCCAGAAAGGCGCTGGCGAAAAATATGAGGGAGAGCTGAAGACCGCGGCGCATGAGTCACTGTCACTCAGGGCCAGAGGGTGGACAACCCAAGAATGAGGCTCTGGTCGCCGTGGGCCTGGGTCCACGCGCCGGTCAGGCCGGGCGGACAAGCACAAGCGGCTCGACCTGCCGAGTCATCAGCTCACAGCCATCTTTGGTCACCAAGATCGTATGTTCGAACTGCGCTGTAGGCGAGCCATCGTGAGTGACCGCAGTCCACCCGTCATCGAGCATCACCACATGCGGATGCCCAATCGTGAGCATCGGCTCGATCGTGAAGAACATACCCGTCCGCAGCCGCACGCCCCGGCCGGCCTTGCCCATATGAGGCACATGCGGAGCCATGTGCATCTTGCGACCGATGCCGTGGCCGCCGAACTCTTCGACGACGCCGCAGCCCGCCGCATCGGCGATCTCGAGGATGGCCGCGCCGATGTCTCCCAGGCGCGCGCCGTGGCGGACGACGGCGATGCCCGCGTCGAGGGCCCGCTTGCAGGTCTCGGTGACGTGCCGAGCGTCGTCGCTGATCTCCCCGATCTGGAAGGTCGCCGAGGTGTCGCCGTGGTAGCCGTCGATGTTCGAGGTGATGTCGACGTTGACGATGTCGCCGGATTTGAGCACGTGCGCAGGGTTGGGGATGCCGTGGCAGACAACCTCGTTGCGGCTGGTGCACACGGCGGCCGGGAAACCCTTGTAGCCGAGCTGGCTGGGTTCGGCGCCGACGCGCTTGGTGTCCTCGCGGACCCAATCGTCGATGTCCTTGGTCGTCACCCCTGCCCGGATCTTACCGCCGACGTACGCCAACGTATTCGCGGCGATCTTGCCGGCGACGCGCATCTTGGCGATCTCGCTCTCTCCGTGGATGACGATGGCCATGGGGCTACCTAGCCGAGTCGCTGTAGGCCGTCAACCGCACGCAGAGCTGCGATAAGGGGGGTTTTCCCCCTGCGCGAGACGCTGCGCTGGCCCCCCAGACAGGGCCCTGGGCAAGGCACATCGGTTTTCTTGGGGATGGCGACTCAGTCTTCTTTGGTGACCAAGGGGTACAGGAGACCTCCGATGACGCCACCGACGATCGGCGCGACCCAGAACAGCCACAGCTGACTCAAGGCCCAACCACCGACAAATACGGCCGGGCCAGTACTGCGCGCTGGGTTGACCGAGAGGTTGTCGAGGGGGATGCCGATCAGGTGGATAAGGGTCAGGCCCAGGCCGATGGCGATCGGCGCGAAGCCTGCCGGAGCCCGGCTGTCGGTGGCCCCGAGGATGATGAACAAAAACATGGCGGTCAGGACGACCTCACCGACGAGGGCCGAGACCATGGAGAACTTGGCTGGGCTGTGCTCGCCGTAGCCGTTGGCCGCGAATCCGTCGGCAAAGCCGTCGTTGAAACCCAGGAAGTCGGGGTGGCCGCTGACGATGAAGGCGAGCACAGCGGCGGCGAGCAGGCCACCGGCGACCTGGGCGACGATGTAGGCGGGCAGGTCCTTGGCGTCGAAGCGCTTGGCGACAACCAGGCCGATGGACACGGCCGGGTTGAGGTGACAGCCCGAGATGTGGCCGATCGCGTAGGCCATGGTCAGGACGGTGAGACCGAAGGCGAAGGCGACGCCCATCCAGCCGATGTGGCCGCCCGCGAGGACGGCGGCGCCGCAGCCCCCAAATACGAGCCAGAAGGTCCCGATCAATTCTGCGGTTGCTCGCTTGGCGATGCTCATGCCGTGATTGACGCACGCGCCATACCCGCTCGTCGAGGGCTCAGCGTTGGTGGCCCTCTGGTCATATTGCGGCGCGGAATTCGGCATATTTGGGGACAAGGCGTGGGCGGCGGCGGGGGGCACGCTGAGACGAAAGTGCTCCAAGGCGGCAGCTACTAGGGCCAAGGGGCGTTTCTCGGATAGGCTCCGGGCGACGATGAGCGACGCACGATTTCCGTCCATTTCGCGGGCGCAGTGGGAGGCCAAGGCCAAGCGGGATCTGCGGGGCCGGCCCCTGGCTTCGCTGACTCGGGAGACGGCCGACGGCATCGCTGTGGCCCCGCTCTACATGGCCGAAGACCTCGGCCCGGGCGCCCGGGCGAATATGGACAGCGCCCCCGGACAGTTCCCCGGGGTCCGCGGTCGGACCCTCGAGGGGGCCGGGACCGGCTCGGGCGAGGGGTGGCTCAGCGTGCAGACCTATGAACACGCCGACGCCACCGCCGCGAACGCGGCCGCGCTCACCGACCTCGCGCTGGGGGCCCACGGGTTTCGCTTTGTGCTGGATCGGGAGCTCCAGTCGGGGCGCGAGCCGGCGTCGAGCCCCGATGGGCTGGTGTTCGACCCTGGGACAGAAATGGAGACGCTGCTGGCGGGCATCGATCCGCGGCGCACGCCGGTGTTTTTCGAGGCCGGGCTCGTGAGTCCAGAGGTCGCTGACGCCCTCGAACAGTGGCTGGACGACCACGAGGACGACGCTGGAGAGGACGACGGCGACGGGGAGGGACAGCCCGGGACAGGTATCGATGTGACCCAGGGTCGCCCGCCTGCCCAGGGTGGGGTGGTCTACGATCCCATGTCGACGCTGCTGGCGACGGGGAGCCTCGAGCGGGGTTTCGAGCCGGCCTTGGGCGAGCTCGTCGATCGGGTCTTGGGCACGAGCGTGGGTCTGGTCGGGGTCTCGACGGCCCCCTATCACGACGCTGGAGCCAGCCCTGCGACCGAGCTCGCGCTCGCGCTCTCGACCTGCGCCGAGCTCCTGCGTCGGGCCGAGGGCCTGGGTTTGGACCCGGTCGACCTGACCCCGCAGCTGCTCTGGACCCTGCCGGTGGGCGGCCGGCCGTTCGAGGCGATCGCCAAGCTCCGGGCCGCCCGGGCGGTCTGGGCCCGGTTCGCCGCGGCCTGTGGGCTCGCGCCGGAGCACCGTCAGATTTGGATCCACGTCCAGCCCTCGCGCCGAACCTGGACCCGGGTCGGGCCGTGGCTGAATCTGCTGCGTGGGACCCTGGCGAGCTTCGCCGGGGCGGTGGGGGGCGCCGACTCGGTCGCTACCGGGCCCTTCGACGGCCTGTGCGGACCCGAGGGCGACGCGGTGGCGGGCTTCGGCCGGGGCAGCGAGCTCGGGCGCCGGCTGGCCCTCGACACCCAGGTCGTGCTGCGCGAGGAGTCGCAGCTCGCCCAGGTCATCGATCCGGCCGGGGGCAGCTGGTTTGTGGAGTCGCTCACCGAGTCGCTGGCCCGGGCTGCGTGGGCCCAGTTTCAGACCCTCGAGGGTGAGGGGGGCCTGGCCGCGGGCCTGTGCGCGGGCTCGATCCAGACCCACATCGAGGGCCAGGCCGAGGCCCTGCGCACCCAGGCGTCCACACGCGCGCGGCCGGTCACCGGAGTCAGCACCTTCGCCGTGCTCGACGAGCGTGGGACCCCCGAGCAGAGCCCCAACGTCGCGCCGGGCGACGGCCCGGATCTCCACATCGCCACGCCGAGCCTCGAGCCGGCGGAGATCCGCCCGCTGACGCCCCTGCGCCTGGCCGCGGGATTCGAAGATCTGCGCAGTCGAAGCGAGGAGTGGGCTCGGGTCCACGGGGCGCGACCGACCTTGGCGTCGATCGAGATCGGGCGCCTGGTCCACTGCCAGGCCCGGGCTGATTTCGCCGCGAACTTGTTTCGGGCCGGTGGCCTCGAGCTCCTCCATATCGAATTGGACACCGGCGGGCCGAGTTCGGCGGTCGGGGAGATCGAGGCGACGGGGGCCAAGGTCGCTGTGATCTGTGGACGGGACGAGGACTACGCCGGACTGGAGCTCGGGTCGGGGCCGCCGGGGCTCGGCAACCTGGTCTCGGGGCTGCGCGCGGCCGGGATCCAGGTTTGGATCGCCGGTCGGCCAGGCCAGGGTTGGGGGCTGGATCCGGATCACCCGCCCGGATTTGTATTTCTGGGCTGCGACGCCCTCGAGACATTGAACGCCGCGCTGGGTTGCGCGCTGGGAGCAGAGGCCTGACATGGGAACGAGCAAGCTGCCCAATTGGGCCGATCTCGACTACGACACTGCGGGTGCCCAGGCTGGGACCCCCGCTGGAGCCACCACCGGAACTCCTGCTGGGCTCGACTCGGCTGCCGGGAGCGCGCGCCCGGCCTGGCTGACCCCTGAGGGGATCGCCGTGGAGCGCCTGTATACACAGGCCGACCTGGCCGAGCCCAAAGCTCGGGGTCAGCTCGACACGGCCCCCGGCCTGGCCCCGTTTTTACGCGGGCCCTACTCGACCATGTACGCCGTGCGCCCGTGGACGATCCGCCAGTACGCGGGCTTCTCCACGGCCGAGGCCAGCAACGCCTTTTATCGCCGCAACCTGGCGGCCGGCCAAAAGGGGCTCTCGATCGCCTTCGACCTGGCGACCCACCGGGGCTACGACAGCGATCACCCGCGGGTGATCGGCGACGTGGGCATGGCCGGGGTAGCGATCGACTCGATCTTGGACATGCGGATCTTGTTCGACCGTATTCCTCTCGATCGCATGAGCGTGTCGATGACCATGAACGGGGCGGTGCTGCCGATCATGGCGCTCTATATCGTCGCGGCGGAGGAGCAGGGGGTCGCGCCGGCCGAGCTCACGGGGACCATCCAAAATGATGTCCTCAAGGAGTTCATGGTCCGCAATACCTATATCTATCCGCCCGCGCCGTCGATGCGGATCATCGGTGACATCTTCGCCTATACGGCGGAGCACATGCCGAAGTTCAACTCGATCTCGGTGTCGGGCTACCACATGCAAGAGGCGGGGGCGACGGCCGACATCGAGCTCGCCTACACACTCGCCGACGGCCGGGAGTACATCCGCACGGGCATGCGCGCGGGTCTGACGGTCGACGCCTTCGTGCCGCGGATCTCGTTTTTTTGGGCGATCGGCATGAACTTCTTCATGGAGGTCGCCAAGCTCCGGGCGGGCCGTTTGCTGTGGGCCGAGATCGTCGCCGAGTTCGGGGCGGAGAACCCGAAGTCCCTGGCCCTGCGGGCCCACTCGCAGACCTCGGGGTGGTCGCTGACCGCCCGCGACCCCTTCAACAATGCGGCCCGGACCTGCGTCGAGGCCCTGGCCGCGACCTTGGGGCACACCCAGTCGCTGCACACCAACGCCTTCGACGAGGCTCTGGCCCTGCCCAGCGAGTTCTCGGCCCGGATCGCCCGCAACACCCAGATCCAGCTTCAGCAAGAGGCGGGGATCTGCGAGGTGGTCGATCCTTGGGGCGGGAGCTTCTACGTGGAGCGCCTGACCCAGCAGCTCGCCGACAAGGCCCGGGCCCTGATCGCCGAGGTCGAGGACATGGGCGGGATGGCCAAGGCGATCGAGGCGGGGCTGCCCAAGCTGCGCATCGAGGAGGCCGCGGCCCGGACCCAGGCGCGCATCGACGGCGGGCTCCAGACCGTGGTCGGGGTCAACCGCAACACCCTCGAACACGAGCCCGAGCTCGAGGTCCTCAAGGTCGACAACTCGGCGGTCCGCGAGGCCCAGCTCGCGCGCCTGAAGCAGCTCCGGGCCGAGCGGGATCAGGGGGCAGTGGACGCCTGCCTGGCGGCGCTGACGGTCTGCGCGGCCTCGGGGGAGGGCAACCTGTTGGCGCTCGCGGTCGACGCGGCGCGGGCCAAGGCCAGCGTGGGGGAGATCAGCATGGCCCTCGAGCGGGCCGAGGGCTGGGGGCGCCACGCTGCGCAGACACGTACGATCGCGGGTGTGTACATGAGCGAGATCCGAGGTGGGGGAGAAGGCGGGGGGAAATCGGGAGACGGAGCGAGGGCCCTCGAGAGGGTGCTCGCCCGGACCGCTCGCTTCGAGGTCCTCGAAGGTCGACGGCCGCGCCTGTTGGTCGCCAAGATGGGCCAAGACGGGCACGACCGGGGCGCCAAAGTGATCGCCACCGGGTTCGCGGACATGGGCTTCGACGTCGACGTCGGGCCCCTGTTTCAGACCCCGGCCGAGACCGCGCGCCAGGCCGTGGAGAACGACGTGCACGTGATCGGGGTCAGCTCGCTGGCGGCGGGGCACCTGACCTTGGTGCCGGCCCTGAAGGCCGCGCTGGCCGAGCACGGGCGCAGCGACATCATGGTGGTGGTCGGTGGGGTGGTCCCGCCCGGCGATCACCAGGCCCTGCGCGACATGGGCGTGGCCGCGATCTTTGGTCCGGGCACGGTCTTGGCCGAGGCCGCGGACGCGGTCCTCGATCGGCTCGCCGAGGGCTTGGGTGTGGCCCTGGATCTGGACCCAGCCCGGTGAGCGGACCTCGGGGGCCGAGCAGGCTGCAGCGGCCGACGATCGAGGCCCTCGTCGAGGGGGTGCTGGCGGGCGATCGGGCGGCGCTGGGTCGGGCCATCACCGTGGTCGAGAGCCAGCGCGAGGCCGATCAGGCCAGGGCCGGCGAGCTGCTCTCTCGGCTCCGCTCGGGCGCGGGCGCGGGCTCGGGCTCGACCCTGCGCGTGGGTATCACGGGGGTTCCCGGGGTCGGCAAGAGCACCTTTATCGAGACCCTCGGGCGGCGCCTGACGGCCGCCGGGACACGGGTGGCCGTGCTCGCCGTCGACCCCAGCAGCACCCGCACCGGGGGCTCGATCCTCGGTGACAAGACGCGGATGCAAGAGCTCGCCCGGGACCCGCTGGCGTTTGTGCGGCCCACGCCTACCCGCGGCTCTCTGGGCGGGGTGGCGAGGCGCACCCGGGAGGTCATGCAGCTGTGTGAGGCGGCGGGCTACGAGGTCGTGCTCGTCGAGACCGTGGGCGTGGGCCAGAGCGAGACCGTGGTCGCGGGCATGGTCGACTTTTTTTTGGTGCTCATGCTCGCCGGGGCCGGCGATGAGCTTCAGGGCATCAAGCGCGGGATCTTGGAGCTGGCCGACATGGTCGCGGTGAACAAGGCCGACGGCGACAACCTGCGCGCGGCCCAGCGCGCCCGGGTCGACTACGCTACGGCCCTGCACCTCATGCCTCAAAAAAGCGCCCATTGGCGGGTGCCCGTGCGGATCTGTTCGGGGCTGGAGGGCGAGGGGGTCGGCGAGCTGTGGGCGGAGATCGAGGCCTACCGCGAGGCGCTCGAGGCTGCCGGTGAGTGGGCTCGAGACCGAGCCCAGCAGCGTGTTGCGGCCATGTGGCGCGCGGTCGAGTGGGGGCTGATGGCGGCTTTTCACAGTCACCCTGGGGTCCGCGGGCGCAGCGGCGAGTTGGAGGACAGGGTGCGCGCCGGGTCGCTCGGGCCCGACGACGCTGCGCGGGCGTTGCTGGCGAGCTTTCGAGATCGGGGAGGTCCGGGCTGAGCTCACGCTGGTCGCGCGCTGAGCTGGCTTGTTATCCTTGGAGCAGCCCGAGGCCGTTCCCGCCGGGGTGTCCATGTCTGTGCAATTGCCGCTTCATCCGACGACCCCCACTCGCTCGCGCGCCCACTTTGTTCTGCGCTGTGTGTCTGTGAGCGCCGTGGGTGTCGCGCTCGCGGCCATCGGGCTGAGCGCGCGCTCGGAGGTCCAGGCCAGCAACGGCGTCCACCCGCGCACGCCGGTGCTGTGGACCGACGCGCCCTGCATCCAGAGCGTGGATCGGAGCGTCGACCCGGGGTTCGCGTTTGTCTACACGATCCCCTTCGAAGACACGGCCCTGACCCTCGACGAGCTCGAGGACAGCCGCGGACATCAGTTTATCGCCCTGTGCCGGCAGTTCGTCGCCGGCCAGCCCCCCCCGCCCTATGTGTCGACAGCCGACCTCGAGCGGGCGGTCGAGGCTGGCCTGGAGACCCAAGACCGGCTCGGCGATCCGGAGTCGACCCTGGAGACGAGCCCGCTGTGGGCGGGCTGTTGGGAGCGCGTGACCCCCGACGACACACGCCGACCGATCACCTTCCTCGCGGCCGAAGAACCGGTCCTGTGGGATACGAGCGAGGTCTCGCCCGGGACATGGATGATCGCCGGCTACACCTGGGAGCCGCCGCTGAATCTGTGGCGGCGGGCGCCGTGGGTGGTCCGGGTGCTCGACGAGGCGGCCCCGCTCCCACCCGAGTCGGCCCAGGCCGCGGCCAGTGTGGTCGGCACGCCCCAGGCCCTGTGGTCGAACGAGGCGCTCTCGCTCGAGACTTGTGTGGAGGCGGCCCCGGGGGCGGTGGTCCACCTGGACTGGCGAAGCTCGAAGGCGGAGCCGGCCGATTGGATCGAGGCTGGCAGCGTGGTGGTCGAGGAGGGGGTCGAGCCTGTGCTGCCCGAGTTCGTCGCGCCGCCGCAGAGCTGGGGTCTGACTCTCTCGCTCCGGGTCCGGGTCGATCAGTTCGGGGATGAGCCGGGGGTCGACTACATCGCCCATGCCCTGAGCCCGGTGGTGGTCATCGAGTACAGCGAGGAAGACGACGACGAGGGAGCAGAAAACGGGGGAGAGGATGGCGAAGAAGATGCGGGCGCCACGGATACACAGGGCGCGAGCGGGGGATCGGGCGACGAATTGGGTGAAGACGACACCAGCGGAACCGGCGCGGACTCGGGCGCATCGGACTCGGGCGGGCATTGCTCGCTCGCCCCGGAACGTGGCAAGCTCGGCGGGGTCGGGTTGACGCTGATCGGCTGGCTGGCATGGCGCCGCCGCGACCGAACAACCGAGTGAGCCCCTGGATCTGAATATGAATATCCGCAAGCTTCCCTATGTGTGCACCAGTCTCGCGCTGAGTGTCGCTTTGTCCGCCTGTGGCGACGATGGCTCGAGCGCCGATGAGCTCGGAGATGCGGACACGACCCAGGAGTCCGAGTCCAATGGTGAGTCCGAGTCCGAGTCCGACGGTGAGACCGACTCCGGGTCCGAGGGCGAGACCGACACCGGCAACCCCGAAGACTACGCCACGGTCACCCACACTTTCCCCGACGTCAGCCTGGCGCCCTTCGAGGAGGTCGATAACTGTGTTCAGTGGACCCTCGAGAACGAGGAGACGGTCTACGTCCAGGCCGTCACCCTGAGCAACCTCGGTTATTTCCACCACTCCAACTGGTTCGTGATCCCCGAGGACATGTTCGAGGGCGAGGATGGCTTCTTCAGCTGCGGGAGCCGGGGCTTCTCGGAGCTCGGAGCCGCGGCCGCGGGCTCCGTGCTCTTCGCCCAGTCGACCCAGTCTTTCGTCGAGGTCCAGCGGACCGGTGATGGCGCGGTCATCAAGGTCCCGCCACACCACAAGATTGTAGCGACTACTCACATGCTCAACGTCGGGCCGTCGCCGGTCGAGACCATGTTGTTCATGAGCCTGGACATCATCCACCCCAAGCTCGTCGATGTGGTGCTCGCGCCTTTTCGCCTGAGCTACGTCGACATCGACATCCCCGCTTCATCCAAGAGCCGGTTCACGGGGCTCTGCGACAGTTTTGGTGCCCAGTACGCGGCCGCGGCCGGGGTCCCGCTGGACATGAAGCTGCACTACGTCCTGCCCCACTACCACTACTTGGGCGACTTCTTCGACCTCACCCTCGAGGGCGGACCTCTGGACGGGGAGAGCATCTACGAGCTCAACGGGTTCACGGGCGAGGCCAACGGCAAGGTCTTCGATCCGCCCTTGGACCTGACCGGGGTCGAGGGTCTGCGCTTCACCTGTGGCTACGACAACTGGCGCGACGTCAACGTCGGCTGGGGGATCGGCGATCAGGAGATGTGTGTGATGCTCGGGCTCGCCGAGTCGAAGGTGCTCATGGATTCCTCGGTCATCAAGGACACCGTGGCCGTGGGCATGAACGACGGCATCTTCGAGTTCGAGGGGACCTGCAACTACTTCGCCCTGCCGATCTCCGCCAGCCAGGGCCCACCCACCGACGCCGAGCGCGAGGGCGAACTCTACATTCCACCCACGGGTGAAGAGGGGGTGCCACCGGTGCCCGAGTGTATCGATCACGACCCGACCGTGGCCCCGATCGTGGAGCCGACCTTGAGCAATGTCGCCGCGGTCGTGTTCCAGCAATCTTGCACCTTCAACGCCTGTCACGGGAGCTCGGGGGCGGCCGGGGGCCTCGACCTCCAGACCCCGAACCTGATCGCCGAATTGCTCGACCACGAGGTCGTGGGCAACCCGGGCGCGACCTTGGTCGAGCCTGGCGACCCGGACAGCTCCTGGCTGTTCGAGATCATGTCGAGCTGCGCGCCCGAGGGCGGCAGCGGCAGCCACATGCCTCTCAACGCCCCCGTGCTCCTCAGCGACAGCTCGCTCGCCCTGGTCCGAGAGTGGATCGCCGGGGGCGCGCTCGACAACTAGGAGGCGGCACAGCTCGAGTCGCGCGTAGCCTGCGGATCGGTCGACAGTCGGCGCTCGGGCAGCCACACTTCCCCGATGCGTGGCGCCCCTTTCCTCATCCTGGTCTCGACCTCTCTCGTCGGCGCCGTGTTGGTCGGCTGCCCGAGCGCGGGGGGGGACGACGAGGTCGGCGAGTCCGGTACCGAAACGGAGACGGGTACCGAAGCGGAGACCGGTACCGAAACGGAGACCGGTACCGAAACGGAGACCGGCACCGAGACCGGCGCCGATCCACGGCCGGCGCGCCTGTTGATGACCGCCGACTGGCGGGCCAAGAGCCTCTCGCTGCTCGACTATGGGGGCCTGCGCGATGGGGCCCAGACCCGTGACGAGGCCCTGTGGAAGACCATCGATCTGGGCGCCTACGAGCCCGGACCGCTCGAGGCCGAGCTGACCCCCGACGGGAGTCTGGCGGTGGTCGCCGTCGGACCGGGCTTCTTCGCGGGGGCGGTGGGGCCCCTCGTGGGTGTGGCCGACGTGCCCGAGGGCGGGGTCCTGTTGATCGTCGACGTCGAGAGTGGTTCGGTGCTCGCCGAGCTCGAGACCGCCGACTACCCCATGGGCATTGCGATCACCCCCGACGGGAGCGCGGCCTGGACCGCGAACTTCGGTGGCAACGGCGAGACCGGCACCACCGTGAGCCACATCGACCTCGTCACCATGACTATCGTGGAAGAGATCGAGGTCGGCCCCGGGCCGGAGCAGATCGCTATCGCGGGTGATCTGGCGCTCGTCAACACGGCCTCGGACGGCGCGATCCATCTCTTTGATATCGGCGATCCGATCGCCAGCATGTCGGCGCCGCTGATGGTCTCCATGGATCCCTCTGGGGTCGTGTTCCTCGGTGATGGGAGCATGCGGGCGGTGGTCGCCAACTCGGCCGGAGCCTCGGGGTACTCCCTGCTCGACGTCGCCGATCCCCTCGCCCCGAGCGTGATCGAGGATGTCGGGGTCGCGGGTATCCCCTATGCCCTCACCCGCGGGAGCACAGACACGCAGGTCGTGATCTCGACTCTCACAGGCACGGAGATCTCGCTCCAGCGCTTCGAGACGACGACCGGTGCGCTCGTCGATCAGATCGACATTCCGGGGCTCGGGTTCCCGCTGGGGGTCGTGTTTGTACCCGAGGACGAGCTGGCGTTTGTCGCGATCCCGGGCGCCAATGTGCTCGCCGTGGCCGACTTCGGCTCCGGCGAGCATCGGGAGATCGCCTGGCTCGCCGAGTCGAGCCCGACCTACGTGACTATCGAATAGGCCGGGTACGCGAGCACTCGAGTAGTCAGGGGGGAGAATCAAACACCCCACCAAGAGCCGGTCAGTACAGGCTCTTGGGTGGCTTGCCCTCGTCGAGCACCCGCGCGGCCAAGTTCGCCGCGCGGACCGGGCTGCGCTCGGGTCGGCGGGGGAGCAGGAGGGTCAGCACGGCCTCGAGGTAGGCGTGGTCGGGGGTCGGGTCGCTGCGTTCGAGGCGGTGGGCGGCCTCGGTGAGCTTGATCGCGTGGGCGGTGAAGATCGGGCGCACAAAGGCCTCGTAGGCGGCGAAGGGAGCGAGTTGGGCGTAGGCGTCGAGGCGCTGCGAGGGGCTCAGCGCTCGGGCCAGGCGGGCGTCCGCACCCTCGCGCCGGGCGAGCGCCCAGACGAGGGGCTGCTGGAGGGGGGGCTGGACGAGGGGCTGTTGCCGAGACTCGTGCTCGGGCGTGGGCCTGTCGGCGCGGTGAATCTTGGCGACGAAGGCGGCGGCCTGGACGGCCAGGCGCGCGGCGACCTTGGGTGAGGCCCAGCGCAGCAGGCTCAGGGCGGCCTCGGCGAAGGTCAGGGTGTGGGTCAGGCCGAGGATGCTGACCTCGGCGTCGAGGCGGGTCTCCCAGCTGGGGTCGAAGCGGGTGATGCGGACCGCCGCGGCGTGGGCCGAGGCAGCAATCAGCGCCGCCGGATCGACCCCGCGGGCGAGCGCCTCGATCGTCGCCGTGACGGCCGAGGCCTCGTCTTTGAGCACCGCGCGCTCGTAGGCTGGGCGCGCCTCACCCAGGGGGGCGTCGCCCGGGCTCAGGGCGTCGGCGGCCTCGTAGCCCGCGCGGGTCCGGCCCCAAGGTGGAAGGGAGGTCTCGCGGGTCGCCCATGAGAGCTGGACGGCGAGCGCGGCCATGAGTGGGCCGCGGTGCTCGGGGAAGCGCTCGGCCAGGGCCAGGGCCTTGGTCGCATAGATCGCCCCGTGGCCGTAGGCCAGCAGGTGGTCGCCAATATAGGGCAGGAGCCCCCCGCGGTAGAGGGCGTCGAGGGAGCCCTGCTCGCCGGCCGCTCGGGCCTTGGCCTCGGCCGGGCCGCGCCGCTGTGCGCGGAGGTCCTCGCCGAGCGAAGCCCAGCCGTCTGTGGCTTCGGTCTTGGTCTCGGTCTCGGCTTCGGGTGGGCGGTCGTCGAGGTTGGCGTGGCCCTCCGCGAACAGGGTCGCGGCGACGCTCAGGGCCGGCGCACTCTCGAGCCACCCGCGCTCGACCCAGTCGCTGATGTCACTCAAGGTCGCCAGGGGGTGGTCGAAGCCGTAGGGCGCCCGCTGGGCCCCGAGCTGAGCGAGGACCCCGAAGCCCGGATTGAGGCCCGTGAGGCCCGAATGGAGACCCGGGTCTCCAGGCTCGCTCGGGTCCAGCGCGCCCAGCCGCAGTCCGTCGCGGACAAAGGCGTCGGCGTCGCCATCGACCAGGGCGCGGCGCATGCTTCCGCGCAGGCGAGCGCCCTCTTTGGCGACATCGACGCGCAGGTCGACGATCACGTGGCCATCGTCGGCGACATGGCTGGGATAGCGGCGTACCCCCTCGCCCCCAAACTCGCAGGCCCCGCTGGCGACCGCGAACTTCCAGTTGTGCCAGTTGCAGGTCAGGACCCCGTCTTTGGCCACGCCCTGGGACAGGGGGTAGCCCTGGTGCGGGCAGCGATCCGCGAGCACGTGGATCTGCTCGCCCTCGCGGACGCAGGTGAAGCGCTGACCGAGCGCCGATTTCTGCAGCGAGCAGCCCTGGGGGATGCTCGACAAGACTGGCAAGGAGGCGCGCTCGGGCTGGGGCATGAGGACAATCTAGCGATCGACTCGCCCGGGTCCAGCGGAGCGACGGGAGGTGGACCAATGGTTGATATACGGACCAAGTCGACCGTGTGTCGACTCGTGGTGGCACAGAGGCGACGGTTTTGGTGGTCGAGCGCCGTCAGCCGAAGTGTTCCCCGAGGGCGTCGTCCAAGCTCGCGCTCTCGCGGCTCGAGTCGCCCTGGCGTCCGGCCAGGGCCTCCTGGACCCGGGTCGCGAGCTGGCCGTGTTCCCGGTAGATGGCCAGGGCCTCGATGGCGGCCAGGGCCGGCCCGACCTCGGCCTCGGTGATCACCTCCAGGAGCAGGGCCCAGGCGGCTTCGCTGCGGAGCATGGAGAGGGCCAAAAACGCGACCTGGCGCTGGTCGCCCAGACAGCCCTCGGCGAATTCACGCAGGGCCGCGAACGCGCCCTCGGGCCGGCTCTGGGCGAGGGCCAGGGCTGCCGACTCCGCCCGGGTCGGATCGTCGGCCCGCAGCTGCTCGCGCGCGAAGCTCAGGCCCTGCTCTGGGTCGAGGTCGAGGAGCGCGGCGAGGCAGGCGACACTCACTTCGGGCTCCGGATCGCCGATACAGATCCGCAGGGTCAGCAGGGGCACACCCGAGACCGGGTCGCCGTGGACGGCGATGGCGTCGGCGGCCATGCGCCTGGCCTCGCGCTCCGGGTCGGCCAACAGTCGGGCGAGCTCGCTCAGGGCCTCTGGGTGTCGACGGTGAACCAGGGCCATGGCCGACAGTCCCCGCAGCGCCACGGCCGAGTCTTGGGTGCCACCCCACACCGGCTCGGGCTGGACGTGCCGGACCCCAGCGAGAAAGAGCGCGTCGGCGGGCTCGCGCAGGGCGTCGAGGGCCCGGACCGCGGCGGTCTTGGTGCGGCAGCCCGGGTCGCGGCGCAGGGGATCGCGCATGGCCCTGTGAAAGGCGGCCTCGATCCTTGCGCCGAAGCCCGGGAGTTCGGCGTCGGTGATGCTGGTGATGGCCCGGGCGACGACCAGGTTCGAGCGCGCTGCGAGGGCCTCGGTGAGGGCCGCGCCGGCCTCGGGAGAGCGAGGGTCGGCACGCACGACTTCGGTCAGGGCGTCGAGGGCCTCTCGGGTGCGGTCTCGCTTGGCCATGTCGGGGAGAGGGGAGAGGGGAGAGGGGAGAGGGGAGAGGGGAGAGGAGAGACTGGGGGTCAGCCGAGCGCCCGCCCGCGGACCAAGGTCGCACGTACGGGCCCGGCGTCGTGGCGAAACAAGAGCGCGTCGAGGATCCTGCTCAGGTCGCCCTCGGGGACATCGATCGCCACCAGGTCTGCGTCGAAGCCCGGGGCGACGCAGCCCAGCGCTTCCGCGTGTCCGAGCACGCGGGCCCCGCCCCGGGTTGCGAGCCACAGCAGCTGCTCCGAGTCGACCCTCGCGCCGACCAGGAGCGAGGCGTCGTAGGCCGCGGCGGCGACCCTGCGCATGGAGAAGGTCCGCCCGGCGCCGACGTCCGAGCCCAGGCCCACGCGCAGCCCGCGATCGAGAGCTGCGGCCAGGGGCATGCAGCCGCTGCCCAAGAAAAAGTTGCTGTCCGGGCAGTGGGCGATGCGCAGGTCGGCGCGGGCGGCCCGGGTCCACTCGGCCTCGCTGAAGTGAATCGCGTGGGCGAGGATGGTGCGGGCGTTGGCCAGGCCGTGGTCCTCGTAGACCCCGAGGTAGTCCGCGCTGTCGGGGAAGAGCTCGGCGGTCACCCGGATCTCGTCGAGGTTCTCGGAGATGTGGGTCTGGATCAGGAGCGCGTGACGATCGGCGAACGCGGCCGCGCGACGCATGAGCTCGCTGGTGCAGGAGATCGCAAAGCGCGGGACGACCGAGATGTGCAGGCGATCGTCGTGGCCGTGCCACTGGGCGTGCAGCTGCTCGAGGGCGGCCAGAGCCCGGTCCGCGTCGAGGGTCAGCTCGTCGGGCGCGGCCCGGTCCATCAAGGTCACGCCGGTGAGGGCGCGCAGGCCTCGACGGTCGAGGGTCTCGAGCAAGACCTGGGTGGCGCCGGGGTGGCTGCTGCTGAAGATGCCCGCGCAGGTCGTGCCTTGGGCGATCATCGCGTCACAAAATTCTTCGGCGACGGAGGCCGCGTGGGCGAGGGTTTCGAACTGGGCCTCCTCTGGGAATACGGAGCGCTCGAGCCAGGGCAGGAGGGGGCCGCTCGCGCTGCCGAGGATCCGGGTCTGGGGGTAGTGGAGGTGGCAGTCGACGAAGCTCGGCAAGACCACGGCCCCGGGCCAGGTCTCGCTCAGTTCGCAGTCTGCCGGAGCCGCCGTGAGCGCGCTGATCCGCCCAGCCTCGTCGATCTCGATCACCGCGTCCGGCCACAGGGTGATCCGGCGGTGGTCCGGATCGGGCGCGAGCACGCGGCCGCGGATCCTGTGGAGGAGAGAGCGCATGTGTCCTTGTTAGCCTCCCCAGGACCCCAGGCGCAATCCAAGTCGCGCGAGGTCGAACGATAAATCAGTTTAGACTCGGGCCGTGAGTGGGGACAGGGAGCGCCGCAGCGACACCTCCAAGACCGAGGCCGACAGCGTGCGCACGGATTCGAGCGGCGCGCTGCAGGGCTCCGACCCGGACCCGGACCCGGACGCCGAGCAGGAGCAGGAGCAGGAGCCCGACGCCGACCCGGCCCGCGGACCGACGGTTCCCGAACTGTTGGCGGCGCTCTTGCCACGCAAGGGAGAGCACCTCGAGCCCGGCGACGTGGTCGGGCGCGGGGGCATGGGGGCCGTACTCACGACCTACGACCGGGGCCTCGATCGTCGTGTCGCCCTCAAGCGCCTCAGCTACAAGAGCGCGGCCAAGACCACCTGGGTAGCGACCTTGATCCGCGAGGCCCGGCTGACCGCGCGCTTGGACCACCCCTGCGTCGTGCCCATCTACGAGGTCGGCGTCCGTGAGGAGGGCGAGGTCTATTACACGATGAAGCTGGTCGAGGGGGAGCAGCTCTCGACCCTGGTCCGCCGGACCCCGGCGTCGAAGCGCCCGCGCTCGGAGCTCCTCGATCTGATCGACGCGCTCATCCAGGTCTGTGGGGCGGTCTCGGCCGCCCACGCCATCGGCTACGTCCACTGCGACATCAAGCCGCAGAACATCATGATCGGACGCTTCGGCGCGGTCTATCTGATGGACTGGGGAGGGGCCCAAGCTTTCGGCCAGGCGCGGGCGCGAGAGCGGCGCTCGCCCGAGTCCCAGTGGCTCGAGGGCCGCCGTCTGTCGGTGCGGACCCCGGCGTTCATGGCCCCGGAGCAGGCTCGCCGCGAGCGGGTCAGCCCCAAGACCGACGTGTTCCTGCTCGGCTCGGTGCTCTACTTTGTGCTCACGGGTGCGAGCCCGTTCGGGGACGAGTCCATCGAGCGCATGCGCGAGCGGGCGGCGGCCTGCGACTTCAGGCCCCCCAGCGCCGTCGAACCTGGGGTCTCTCCGACCCTCGAGGCGATCGTGCTCCGGGCCATGGCCGCCGATCCTGAGGCCCGCTACCCGTCTTCCGAGGCCCTGGCCGGCGCGCTCAAAGCGGTCCAGCGTGGGGGCGGCTGGACCCTCCCGGTGGCCACCTACCCCGCTGGCGCGATGATCATCCGTGAGGGGGAGCTCGCCCATACCGCCTACGTGATCCTCTCGGGGAGCTGCGAGGTCCTGCGTGGGGGACAGCGGCTGCGGATCATGACGGTCGACGAGGTCTTCGGCGAGACGGCGATCTTCGCCGGGGTCCCGCGCTCGGCCTCGGTGCGGGCGCTCGAAGCCACGACCTTGGGAGTCGTCAGCCGAGAGACCTTCGAGCACGACGTGGCCCAGTGGAACCCGTGGATGGCTCGCTTCGTCCAGACCCTGGCCAAGCGCCTCGCCGGCGAGTAGGCGGCCCCGCTTTCGCTCGGTCCTCGGTCACTGTTGGCGCGTCGGCTCCGTCGATGCACGCGGGGATCGAGCTGGTGCGAGTGTGACGATCGAGATCGGTCCGGCTGCGTCGGGATCGGGCGAGGTCCTCGCGGAGCCGGAATAGCGTGGTGGGCGCAGATTGAACTCGACTGAATTACTGGAATTACACCGACTGGTGAGTAAAATGAGAGGTTCGCGCAGTCAGGGGTAGAACATGTTCTACCTGCGGTGTAGAGCATAGCCATGTCCGCGCCCCTCCTGCCTCAAACTTCGGGCCGACCTGTGTTCGGTCATTTCCCCGATTTGATCCGCACGGGCATGTTTCCCCTGCTCCGCGACCACTGGGTGCGCCACGGCGATGCGTTCAAGATCAAGGTCGGTGGCAAACACATGGCGGCCTTCATCCACCCCGACGCTGTCGAGACCATTTTGGTCAGCAAGCGCCAGCACTTCTTCAAGGGTGGGAGCTACGACGAGATCCGTCACCTCGTGGGCGACGGCGTGCTGACGGTCGAGGGCGACAAGTGGAAACAGCAGCGGCGCACGATCCAGCCGTGCATGAACCGTTCCTTTCTCAAGGGCTTCGCCGAGCCCATGGTTCAGGCCTCGGTCGACCTGGTCGACGAGTGGGCCGAAGCGGGCGAGTCGAGCATGGACATCTACCCACAGATGCTCCACCTGGCCCTGCGGATATTGGGCCAGACCCTGTTCGGGATCGATCTCCGCGACAGCGCCGACGTCTCGACCCGGGCGTTCACGGTCACCCTCGAGACCGTGTCGCAGCGCGGCAACACCATCTATGCGCCGCCCTTGTCGTGGCCGACCCGAGCCAACCGGCGCTTTCGCAAGGCCCTGGGTGAGCTCGACGAGATCGTCTACGCGATGATCCGCGGGCGCGCCGAGGCCATGGAGAGAGGTGAGGCGTGTCCGACGGACCTGATCTCCATGTTGCTCGAGGCCCGGGACGAGAACGGGGAGCCCATGGATCACCGTCTGGCGCGAGACGAGATCATCACCATGTTCTTGGCCGGGCACGAGACCACGGCCCTGGCCCTGACCTGGACCTGGTACCTGCTCGCCATGCACCCGGAGGTCGAGCAGCGCCTGCACGAGGAGCTCGAGCAGGTGCTCGGTGGGCGGGAGCCGACCTTCGACGATCTTCCCGCGCTCAAGTACACCAAGTGCATCCTGCAAGAGTCGATGCGGGTCTGTCCTCCAGTGTGGAGCGGGGCCCGAGACGTGGTTGAAGACACGGATATCCAGGGCTACGCCGTGCGCAAGGGAGAGCTCGCTATCTACGTGCCCTACCTGACTCACCGGCACCCCGAGTTTTGGTCGCGACCCGAGGCCTTCATGCCCGAGCGCTTCGAGCCCGATCAGGCCAAGGGTCGGCACAAATTCGCTTACCTGCCCTTCAGCGCGGGTCCTCGGGCATGTGTGGGCAACCACTTCACCATGATCGAGGCTCAACTGGCGATCGCGGTGATCGCCCAGCGCTACCGTTTCGACCTGCGTCCGGGCCACGTGGTCGAGCCCGAATATCAGATCACGACTCGCCCGCGCTTTGGTATGCAGATGCTCGTGCACCGCCGGGATCAAGGCGCCCAGGTCTTCGATCCTCGGACCGCTCAGGCCGCCGCCGCCGACCATGCAACCCAGCCCGCCAGCCCCTGAACTCGACCTCGAGGAGCCGCGGACCCGTCGGATCGTCGACGCGGCCCTGCGCTTGGCCGAGGAGGGGGGCTTCGACGCGGTCCGCCTGCGGGAGGTCGCCAGCGAGGCCGGGGTCGCGCTGCGGACCTTGTACAAGCGCTTCGCGGGCAAGGACGACCTGCTCTACGCCGTGCTCGAGGGCGAGCTGGCGATCCTCGAGAGGACCCTCGGGGCGCGCGAACTCGAGGGCGAGACTCCGGTCGAGCGGGTCCGTGAGTTCTTCGAGATCACTACAGCGATCCTGTGTGGACGCCCCAAGCTGGGCCGGGCGGTCATGCGTGCGCTCACCGGGTCGGGCCAGCTCTCGCGGCGAGCGGCAAGTTTTCACGATCGCATCGATGCGCTGATCATCTGCGCGATCGAGGGCCGGCCACTCGACGCCGTCGAACACGATCGCGAGCCGGGCGACGCCTACAACCGGCTCGCCGCCATGCTCCAGCACGTATGGTTCTCGGCCCTCATCGGCTGGTCGACGGGCCTGCACGAGGTCGACGGCATCGTCGCGGCGGTCGGCGACGCTGCGGCCCTGGTGCTGGAGCCGCCCGAGCTCCCGTCTTCGAGCTGACTCGAGCTGTTTTTCCGGAGCCTATTTTTCCGGAGCTTCTTTCCCCGGAGCCTCTTTCATAGTGCAGAACTCGGTGTCGGGGACCGCAGCGAAGCTCTCGGTGTTGTTCTTGCGGCCGCCCAAAACCATGATGCCGTCGCCTTCATCGTCGGGCATGATCGTGTATTGAACGGACTTGGGAGAGGCGATCCAGCCGTCGGAGAGCCGGCCGTCGTCGTACTCGCACTCATAGGCCAGGGTGAAGCCCGAGGCCTCGGCGGTCTTGCGGTAGTCGGCGCGGACCGAGGTGGTGTCCGTGTCCTTGTAGACCACGACGATGTTCTCTTCGCTCGAGGTGACGACCGAGCTGATGTTCTCGGCGCCGGCGACATCCTTCCATTCGTCGGGGATGGTCTTGGAGCACGCGGTGGCGGTGAGCCCGAGCGCGGTGAGCAGGAGGAGGGGAAGCGGAAGACGTTTTCGCATGATGAGTTTGCGGGTGTGGGTGGGGCGAAGCGGGTGGAGAGGACAGGCTGGCGCTCACTGGGGTGCACAGGGGCCCACGTAGGTCCGGAACGCGAGGTCGTCAGTGGCGGCACCCCCGGCCCGCCCGCCGAGATAGGGGTTGTCGGTCGAGTAGTTCATGTAGCCCACGTCCTGCGCGGGGATGGTGATCTGGAAGGTGTATTGACGCTCGGCGGCGACGGGGATGGGCGGGTCGAGCGTGAACGACTGGAAGCCCGACATCTGCGCGATGGTGATCTCGACCTTGCCCAGCTCGGTGCCCGCTGGGCCCTCGCCCTCCATGATCGTCAGGGTGGCGGGGGAATCCCCAGCCTGGAGGGGCGAGGACATGTTGATATCGATGGCCTTGAGGCCGCCGCTGAGCTCGGCGGTGAACGACTGCCACTCGAGCGTGCCGCCGCCGCTGACGTTGGTCTCGCCCTGCGCTTGGTCGACCGCCTGTCCGCCGCTGGGGTTGCAGACGCAGCTGCCGTCGTCGACGACCGCGAGGGCGTTGAAGTTGCTGCTCCCGGGCACGGTGCAGCCCAGGCAGGGGCCGCCCGGTCCCTCACAGACCCCACACTCGTCGACCTCGCCCGCGCAGCCGGTCTCCGTGGCCGCTTCGCCGGTCTCGAACTCGCCGCTCGGGTCGGAAAAACATGCAAACACGCACACTCCCGCGGCCAGCGCGAGGGACATTGATAGGGGGAGGGAGCGGGGCACCGCTGGATTATACGGTCTCTACAATGACGAGTAGTTTGAATTTGCCGGCTCAGGCGGGAATGAACTTCCGTGAAAATACCCAGCGGGTGTCGGTCGAGCGCCCAGCTTGAAAGCGGTAGCGATCGACGGCGAAGTCCTTGAGCCCCTCGATCCGATCCACGCGCCCGGTGGCGATGAAGCGGGCCATCTGTCCACGCGCGATCTTGGCCAGGAAGCTGATCACTTTGGCCTCGCTGGGGGTGGTCTTCCAATCCTCGAATACACAGGTGAGCACAGGGTGGGTGAGCTGCCGGGCGCCGACGACCTTGAAATACTCGTTGCTCGCCAAGTTGACGAGGGTCGGATCGCTGTGCTCGGCGAGCTCGGCCTCGATCAAGGTGCGCACGCGATCGCCCCAAAACTCGTACAGGTTCTTGCCCCGACGGGTCGCCAGCTTCGTGCCCATCTCCAGGCGGTGGGCCTGGATGAGATCCAGGGGGCGGAGCACCCCGAACAGGCCCGACAAGATCCACACGTGGTGTTGGGCCCAGCTCAAGTCGGCTGCGGACAGGCTGCGGGCGTCGAGCCCCCGGTACACGTCGCCGTTGTAGGCGAGGGCGGCGGGCAGGGCGTTGGCGGGGGTGAGGGGGAGCTCGAAGGCGCGGTAGCGATCGTAGTTGAGCTTGGCCAGTGGTTGGCTGAGCTTCATGAGCTCGCGGATCTCGGTCTGGGTCAGCCGGCGCGTGGTTTTCATCAGCGCCTGGGTGTCGTCCATCAGGCGCGGCGTGCTCGTTTTGAGCGCGGTCGGAGCGGGGCTGAAGTCGAGCTTCTTGGCGGGCGAGAGCAGGCTGAGCATCGCGGCGGGAGACTAACAGGAATGGTCGGATGGCTCGCCCGTCCGGCTCAGCGCATCCCGGGGGCCTCGCGCTGGGTCCGCTCGACATACTCGAGATACCCGCTTGGATAGATCTCGGATCGGCCGGGTCCGAGCTCGAGCACCCGGGTGCTGAGCCCGGCGAGGAACTGGCGGTCGTGAGAGACGAAGATCATGGTGCCCCCGAAATCGGCCAGGGCCTCGGTCAACATCTGCTTGGTGTCGATGTCGAGGTGGTTGGTGGGTTCGTCGAGGACCAAGAGATTGGGCGGCGAGTAGAGCATGTCGGCGAGCACGACCCGGGCCTTCTCGCCGCCCGAGAGCACGCGACAGGGTTTGTCGACATCGTCACCCGAGAACCCGAACGCGCCCAAGATCGTGCGCAGGGAGCCCTGGGAGGCCCGCGGGTGGTTGGCCTGGACCAGCTCGAGCACGCTCGCGCGCGGGTCGAGAAGGTCCATGCTGTGTTGGGCGAAGTAGCCCAGCTTCACGCTGGCGCCGATCTCGAGCGTGCCGCTGTCGGGCTCGACGACCCCGGCCACGAGCTTGAGCAGGGTGGACTTTCCCGCCCCGTTGACACCGAGCACACACCAGCGCTCGCCCCGGCGCACGGCCCAGTCGAGGCCCGCGTGGATCACCGTGTCGCCGTAGCGCTTGTGCAGGTCCCTGGCCGTGACCACGTCGTTGCCCGAGCGCTCGGGGGACCGGAAGTCGAAGTGGATCAGCTTGCGCCGGCGCGGCGGCTCGAACTTCTCGATCTTGTCGAGCTTCTTGATCCGTGATTGGACCTGGGCGGCGTGGCTGGCCCGGGCGGCGAAGCGGGCGATGAAGGCCCGCTCTTTGGCCAACATGGCCTGTTGGCGGGCATATTGGGCCTCGTACTGGGCGGCCCCCAGATCCCGCTGGCGCTCGTAGAAGTCGAAGTCGCCGCTGTAGGTGGTGAGCTCGCCCGCGTCGATCTCGACGATCTTGTCGACCAGGCGATTGACGAGCTCCCGGTCGTGGGAGGTGAGGACCATGGCCCCCGGGTAGGTGCGCAGGAAGTCCTCCAGCCAGAGGATCGACTCGAGGTCGAGGTGGTTGGTGGGTTCGTCCAAGAGCAGCACGTCCGGGCGCATGAGGAGGATGCGGGCGAGGGCCACACGCATCTTCCAGCCCCCCGAGAGCGCGCCCACGTCGCCCTCGACCACCGCCGGGTCGAAGCCCAGGCCCGCCAAGATCGCGTGTGCGCGGGGCTCGAGTTCGTAGCCGCCCAGGGCGTCGAAGCGGGGCTGGAGCTCGCCGTAGCGGGCCATGATCGGCTCGAGTTCAGCAGCCTGGCCCGGGTCCGCCATGGCCTGCTCGAGGCGCTCGAGTTCGACCGCCAGCGCCGAGACCTCGCCGGCGCCCGCGAGGGTCTCGGCGAGCACGCTGCGCCCGGCCATCTCCCCCACGTCCTGGTCGAAGTAGCCGATGGTCACGCCGCGATCGATGGCCACGCTGCCCTCGTCGGGGTGCTCCTCATCGACGATGAGCCGAAAAATGGTCGACTTCCCGGCCCCGTTGGGCCCGACCAGGCCGATCTTCTCGCCCTTGAACACGGTCATGGATGCGTCGAGGTAGAGGATCTGAGAGCCGTAGCGCTTGGAGACCTTGTCGATGTTGATCATGGG
>CAYVJQ010000056.1:23702-37485 GCA_964451725.1 uncultured Nannocystaceae bacterium
GGTAGAGGATCTGAGAGCCGTAGCGCTTGGAGACCTTGTCGATGTTGATCATGGGCGGTGGCTCGCGTCTGTCTAGAGAACGGGCAGCTCGGAGCCGCTCTGGGCAGCTCATAAATACGCGGCAGGTTTTGCGCAAGACCCCGGCTTGCGGCCCTCCTGCCCCCGCCGTAGGAAGCTCGGGTGGACGCTGTGTCGGTCGACCGAGAGCTCGTGGCGCCCGAGCACCTGCGTACCCTCCAGGCCCGGCGCGCGGGTCCGGGCCTGCGCCGCTTCAGCCTCCAAGCTCTGCTCTATCTGGGCACGGCGGCCGGCCTGATCGCGCTCGAGGGGATCGGCCAGACTGGCCCGCGCTCGCCCGCCCACTGGCTGGTCCTGGGGGTCCTGGTCTCGGTCAGCGCCCTGGTCCAGTTCGGTATGTTCGGCATGCTCCACGAGGCCTGTCACAAGACGGCGCTCGCCGACCCCAAGCTCAACCGGGTGGCGGCCTGGTTCGCGGCCCTCGCTCAACCGATGAGCCCGACGCTCATGCGCGCGTTTCACTTCGCGCACCACCGCAACACCCACGTGCTCGAGCGCGATCCCGAGCTCGCTGGGATAGCGATGATGGCCCGGTGGCCGCGGGGACTGATGGTGTTGGCCAACCTCACGGGTCTGGCCGTGATCATCGCGCGTGTGGGCTGGGCCCTGTTCGCGGCCTTGGTCCCCGCTCGGGCTCAGGGCGCGTGGGAGGCCGCGCTGCCCTTTGTCGAGCCCGAGCGCAGGCGGGTGATCGGCTGGGAGGCGCGGGTTCTGCTCGGGGTCCACGCCGGCTTGATCGCGCTCGCGTTCACGCTCCTGCCCGGGCTGCGCTGGGTCTATCTGAGCCTGTGGCTCGGGCACGTGATGCTGGCCTGGTACATCACCTGTGAGCACCGCGGCCTCGACCTCGAGGGCGAGGACGTGCTCGCCCGGACCCGGTCGCTGGTGACCCCCGCCTGGGTCCGCTGGCTGATCTGGAACATGCCCTATCACGCCGAGCACCACGCTTGGCCGGCCGTGCCCTGGTACAACCTGCCGGCTCTGCACGAGCAGGTGCGGACCCACCTGGTCCACCGGGTTCGGCCCCTGGACCTCCACCTCGGGCGGGTGTCGCGTGGCTGATCGCTGACCGCTGATGGCTGACTTGCGGGTGCCTGAGCGCTCGCAGATCATGGGCGAATGCCGCTCGACGAGAATATTGCTCCGGTCGACGAGCGCCATCGCAAGCTCGGGTACTACCTGCACCGAGCGGGGACCTGGGGTCTCCCGGCCTGCGCTGGGGGGGCCGTGGGTTTCTACCTGGCCGACCAGGGCACGTCTTGGGTGCCGACCATGTTCGGGCTCTTGCTGATCGTCGCGGCCCTGTCTCTGGGTGCGCTGTCGGCGGGGCGCTCGCTCCAGGGCAAGGCGTTTCGCAATACGGCGCAGGGGCGGGTGGTCCGTCGGCGGGTGGTCGTGGGCGCGAGCTTGGCGATGGCAGCTGGGGTGACCCGGCTGGCCTTGTTTTGGGTCCAACAGCCGAGTGCGCTGACCGAGCTCAGCCGCGCCGAGTACGACGAGACCTATGTGCTCGATGCCCAAAATTACCGGGAGTACGACGGCGGCCTCGAACACTACATGATCTTGCTCGAGGCTCGGCCCGAGCTCTTTGTCGACGGCCACATCCTCTCGGCCGACGAGGAGCGCCTGGTCCTGGATGCCTGGGAGGCGATCTACGCCTACGCCTTCGCGCTCGAGCAGATCCGGATCTTCTACGAGGACTGGTATCGCTTCGACCCCTCCCGGGCTCAGCGCAGCCGTCACTTGCGTAGCTTTTTGCTGACCTTCGCGGCCGAGCTCTCGCTCTACGAGAAGGCCTCCCGGGCGACCCTGCTGTTCACCCAAAACCGGAACGTGGTCAAGTTCCTCGACGACCCACATCTCGATCGGGACCTCGGGGCGCAGACCTTCTCCAGCTTTCGCCAGCAGCTTCAAGGGACGCGCGACGCCGCCCGGGTCATGGCGGGCAGGCGCTATCTGGAGGTGCTCGAGAGGGGCCTCGACGCGCGGGCGGAGGCTCGGGCCGCGGGCGCGACCTGGCTCTGGGTTCGGATCGAGCGCCACCTCGCGGTCATCGATGGGCTCGGCATCCTGGAGCGGGGGGGCGAGAGCGCCCTGAGCGATCTCGAGCTTCTGGAGCGGGGTATCCGTCGAGCGTGGTACCCGGCGCAGCGGGGTATCGCCGAGTGGATGGGCGACACCCGGGTCCGACGGGTGGGCTGGTACCTCATCGACGAGGAGCTCCAGGCCGGGATGGCCGAGGCTCTCGAGCCGGGCGATCTGCTGTTGGTGCGCAAGAACTGGTACCTGAGCAACGTCGGGCTGCCCGGGTTTTGGCCCCACGCCGTGATCTACATCGGCGACGAGGCAAAATTCCGCGCCTACTTCGATGACCCCCAGGTCGCCGCGTGGGTCGAGGACCAATCGGGCGACGCGACCGACCTCTCGACATACCTGGCGCGTCGCTATCCCTATCGTTGGCACCGCTACCAGGCCGGGGTCGATGGACACGACCACGAGGTCATTGAGGCGATCAGTGAGGGCGTGGTGTTCAACAGCCTCGATCATGCTCTGGGTGACTACGCGGCGGGGCTGCGCCCCAATCTGTCGAAGTTGGCCAAGGCCCAGGCGATTGTTGCAAGTTTCGCCTACATCGATCGGCCCTACGACTTCAACTTCGACTTTGCGACGGAGCACGCGCTGGTTTGCACCGAGCTGGTCTGGCGGGCCTACCGGCCGGCTGAGGGCAAGGACGGGTTGGACCTGCCTTTGATCGAGCTGGCGGGCCGGAAGACCCTGCCCGCCAACGGCATCGCCGAGCTCTATGCACACGAGCGGGCCAGTGCGCACCCTCAGCTGGAGTTTGTCTACTTCATCGATGCTGTGGAAAAACAGCGCGAGGCGGCGGTCTCTGATGAGGCGACCTTCGCGAGCTCATATACACGTACGAAGTGGGACTATCGTAAACAATGACTCGAAGGCGGCTTTGTGGAGGCGCTCAGGTCACAGTTTGGTGATAGCCTTGGGTCATGGCGTCGCCTGGGCTCGGTGATCTGCTCGAGTTTGTCGACGCGGGTGGGGTGATTCGTTTCGGCGGGCAGCGAGTCTTGCTGCTCGACGTCGAGCTGATCGGAGCGCTGCGCGCCGCCTTGGCCGAGCGCTTTGGCCCGGCCGCGGCCCGCGAGCTGATCACCGAGCTCGGCTATCAACAGGGCAGACGTACGGCCGCGGCGATCGAGCACAGCCTGGCCTGGCCGGACTTCGACGACTGGCGTCGGGCCGGCGGCCGGATGCTCCAACTTCAGGGGATGGCCAGCGTCGAGCCGGTTCACGAGAGCCAGCGGGCCGATCCTCCGGCCTTGGTCGAGGCCCTGTGGCGCGACGGCTTCGAGGTCGAGCAGCATCTGCGCATGCACGGCCGGTCGAGCGAGCCCGTGTGTTGGATGAGTTGTGGCTTCGCCAGCGGCTACCTCAGCCGTGTGCACGAGCGTGAGATCGTCTGTGTCGAGACCCACTGTCGGGCCCAGGGCGACGAGGTCTGTCGCATGCGCGGGGACGTGGACCCGGAGGGGGAGCGGGGGCAGATCGACGCAGCGCGCACGCTGGCGACGGCAGCGGCGAAGGTGGTGAGCGAGGGGAGAGGCGCGAAACGTCTGCGCCTGGGCAGCTTTGGACCGACGATGGGCGCGGTGGTCGAGCGCGCTCGGACCCTCGCGCCCATGGGCACGGCGCTGCTCATCACTGGGCCCAGCGGGGTCGGGAAGCAGCACCTCGCCGAGTACATCCACAGCAGCTCGAGTCGGGTGGGTCGACCCCTGGTGCTCGCCCGCTGCGGGGGAGGCGCAACGGGCGAGCAGCAGGGGTCGGCCGACAGCGAGCTCTTCGGCCACGTGGCGGGCGCCTTCCCGGGCGCCCACGATCGGGTCGGCCTGGTCGAGGCCGCCCACACCGGGACCTTGGTGCTCGAGGAGGTCGCAGCTCTGAGCGCGGCCGGGCAGGCTCGCCTGGTCGAGTTGCTGCGCCGACGTCACTGCCGGCGTCTGGGCGAGAACGACGCGCGACCGGTCGATGTTCGGATTGTAGCGACCAGTGAGCGGGACCTCGAGGCCGAGGTCGAGGCAGGACGCTTTGGGGCCGAGCTCTACGGCCTCCTGCGGGTCGGGGAGCTGTCCATCCCGCCGCTGCGCGAGCGTCCTGAAGATCTCTTGCCGCTGGCTGGGGTGTTGCTCGCGGAGGCCAGCCAGCGCCTCGGTCGGGGTCTGCGCGGGTTCTCGCCCTCGGCCAGTGAGCGGCTCTTGGGTTACGACTGGCCCGGGAACGTGCGCGAGCTCGAGACCGCGATCGAGCGCGCCGTAGCCCTCGCCCGCGGGGAGGTCGTGGAGGTGGGTGATCTTCCGAACCTCGGGGCTCGGGGGTCGGGGCTCGGGGGGGAGCTTCGGGGCGGGCTCGGGGGCGCCCAGAGTGCACGCGAGCTGCGAGGTCGGGCGGCCAGAGATCACGCCAACGCGCACCGTCGCCTGGAGATGTCTTTGGCCGAGGTCGAGCGGGAGCACGTGTTGGCGGTCTTGGCCGCCGCGGGCGACAACAAAGCCGAGGCCGCCCGGCGCCTGCGGATCGGTGCCGCGACCTTGTTTCGAAAGCTCAAGCGCTACGACGAAGACGATCGGACGCGGGACGAGGGCTAGCGGCCCATGGTGAAACCCGGCGCGAGGCGTCGTGAGGGGTTTTGCCGAGGGCTGCCAGCAGCCCGCGGAGCCCGGGCCGGCCGCTGAGCTGGACTCGACTGCGGTCGACGAATAAGATACGCCGGCCTCATGCTCGGCAATGCCGCACGCAAGATGACCCGGGGGGAGATTGAGCGGGAGCTCAAAATTCTCATCATCGATGCGCTCAAGCTCGACGAGACCACGCCCGACGACATCGAGAACGATGCCCCCCTGGTGGACGCCGGCATCGGCCTCGACTCGATCGACGTGCTCGAGCTGGCGATGGCCGTGCACCGCCGCTTCGGCGTGACCAGCCAGGGCGACGACGCCACCAACCAGCGGATCTACGCCAGCGTCGGCAGCCTCGCCGACTTTCTCGAGCGGGAACAAGCCGGGGGCGCCACCTTGGCGCCCAATGAGAGCTGAGCTGAACCGAGCTGAGCGCAGCCCTACCCAAGCCCGAAACGCGCGACCATGACCCAGACCCCAACCATCATCTACACCCAGACCGACGAGGCCCCGGCGCTCGCGACCTACTCGCTGCTGCCGATCATCCAGGCCTTCGTGGGGCCCAGCGGGATCGCGGTCGAGACTCGGGACATCTCCCTCGCCGGGCGGATCTTGGCCGTGTTTCCCGAGCACCTCAGCGAGGGGCAAAAGTGGGCCGACAGCCTCGCCGAGCTCGGCGCGCTGACCCAGTCGCCGGACGCGAACATCATCAAGCTCCCGAACATCAGCGCCTCCGTGCCCCAACTCAAGGTGGCCATCGAGGAGCTCCAGGCCCACGGCTACGCGATCCCCGACTTCCCGGAGGATCCCGAGACCGACGCCGAGCGCGAGGTCCTGGCTCGCTACAACAAGATCAAGGGCAGCGCCGTGAACCCGGTCTTGCGCGAGGGCAACTCCGATCGCCGGGCCCCGGCAGCGGTCAAGGCCTACGCCCGCAGCCACCCCCACTCCATGGGCAGCTGGAGCGCCGACTCGAAGTCCCACGTGGCGACCATGTCGAGCGGTGATTTTTGCAGCAACGAGCGCTCGGTGACCATCGCCGACGCGACCACGGTGCGCATCGAACACGTCGCCGCCGACGGCACCACCAGCGTGCTCAAGGCCGAGTTTCCGCTCTTGGCCGGCGAGATCATCGACGCCACGCTCATGTCCAAGCGCGCGCTCTTGGCGTTTTTGCGTGAGCAGGTCGAGGACGCCCGGCGCTCGGGGGTGCTGTTCTCCCTGCACATGAAGGCGACCATGATGAAGGTCTCGGACCCGATCATCTTCGGGCACGCCGTGAGGGTCTACTTCGCGGATCTGTTCGCCAAACACGGGCAGACCTTCGAGGCGCTCGGTGTCGACGTGAACAACGGCTTTGGCGATCTCTTGGACAAGCTCGAAGAGCTTCCCGAGGCCGAGCGGGCGCAGATCCTGTCCGACATCGAGGCCGCGCTCGCGGCCGGTCCGGCCCTGGCCATGGTCGACTCCGACCGGGGCATCACCAACTTGCACGTGCCCAGCGACGTGATCGTCGACGCCTCCATGCCGGCGATGATCCGCAGCTCGGGCTGCATGTGGAACGCGGCCGGGAAGACTCAAGACACCAAGGCCGTGATCCCCGACAGCTGCTACGCGGGCGTCTATCAGGCCGTGCTCGAGTTTTGTAAGGCCCACGGCGCCTTCGACCCGACCACCATGGGCAGCGTGCCCAACGTCGGGCTCATGGCCCAGAAGGCCGAGGAGTACGGCTCCCACGACAAGACCTTCGAGATCGCCGGCGACGGCGAGGTCCGGATCGTCGATGGCTCGGGCACCGTGCTCATCACCCACGAGGTCGAGGCCGGCGACATCTGGCGTATGTGCCAGGTCAAGGACGCGCCCGTGCGCGACTGGGTGGAGCTCGCCGTGCGCCGGGCCCGTGCGACCCGGTCCCCGACCGTGTTCTGGCTCGACGCCCAGCGCCCCCACGACGCGCAGCTCATCCTCAAGGTCGAGGCCTACCTCGCGGCCTGCGAGACCGAGGGCCTCGAGATCCGGATCATGTCGCCCGTCGACGCGACCCGGTTCTCGCTCGCGCGTATCAAAGACGGGAAGGACACGGTCTCGGTCACCGGCAACGTGCTGCGGGACTACCTGACCGACCTGTTCCCGATCCTCGAGCTCGGGACCAGCGCCAAGATGCTTTCGATCGTCCCGCTCATGAAGGGCGGGGGCCTGTTCGAGACCGGCGCTGGTGGCTCGGCGCCCAAGCACGTCCAACAGTTCAACAGCGAGGGCCACCTGCGCTGGGATTCGCTGGGTGAGTTCCTCGCCCTGGCTGTGTCCCTCGATCACTTGGGTGAGCACTTTGGACACGCCGGCGCACGGGTGATGTCGAAGACCCTCGACGCCGCGACGACCCAGTACCTGCTGGAGAACCGCTCGCCCTCGCGCAAGGTCAACGAGCTCGACAACCGGGGTAGCCACTTCTATCTGGCCCTGTACTGGGCCGAGGCCCTGGCCAGCCAGAGCGACGACAGCGAGCTCGCTGCACGCTTCAAAACCCTGGCTGAGGCGCTGCGCAGCAACGAGGCGACGATCGTCGCCGAGCTCAACGCCGCCCAGGGTCCGGCCATGGACATCGGTGGGTACTACGACCCGGATCCAGCCCGGATCGCCGAGTTCATGCGGCCGAGCGCAACCTTCAACGGCATCATCGCCGGCTAGCGAGAATCATCCGGGGCACGGTCCTGGATGCTTCCCCTCAGCAGCTTTGAAGACGCGAGCATCGCAACCGCGATGCTCGCGGTCGATCATGGGCGAGACCGCGCCTGGGCGAGACCTCGCGCAGGCGAGTGCTTGCTCATGCTGCCGGATTCGAAGCCACGAGCCTGCAGGTCCTCGACCTGCAGGCGTGCGAGCCGGGTGCTGCTCGTGGCATGATCGTCGAGCTGGGTCGCGCCGCGGCGACCTCGTCACCCCGTTAGCAGTGAGCCCATGACGACCACGAGACTGCCCCAGGCCCAGCCCCAGCCTCTGCCCAAGGTCAGCGAGGTCTACACTCGCTTTCCTCTCTCCCTGATCAAGCACCTGCGCCAGGTCGCCGATGCGGTCACGCCTTCGGATGTATTTGCGTGTTACTGCCACCTGCTCGAGTGGCTGGGCACCTATATCAACAACCTCGCCAACAGCGTCTACGTCGCCCAGCCGACGGACGCGATCGACAAGCGCCTCGAGCGGAGCCTGTCGAAGACCAAGTCGAAGAACATGACCTTCGGTGTGGTCGTCAACGGACTTCAGTCGTTCAGCGAGAGCAAGGTCGAGTTTGCCGATGTACTCCCAGAGCTGAAAGAGGTGCTCGGCTCGCCCCAGCTCCCGATCGTCTGCGATAGACTGCTCCACGCCTTCGGGTTGATCCGCAAGGCGCGGGACGAGTACGGGATGCCCCCGAGCCGTCTGCGGCGCTATGTTGCAGACAACCTCTCGGCCGATGCCGAACTCCCCGGCTGCACGTTGGGGGCGTTCCTGCGGGCGGTCATCCCCTTTCGCAACATGGGCATGGGTCACCAGGCGGAGGAGAGTTGGTTCCCCCGCGACAGGCAGATGTACGGGTTGACTCGCGAATACCTCGATCCAGCGGTCGACGGGCTCCTGACTTGGTCACCTCTGTGTGGACTGCTCGGTCGTTACGAGATCGTCGAGCTCGCGGGCCCTGTGTCGAGCGACGGTCGGGCCCCGGTTTTTCGGCCCAGGGTCGCCGATGGGGTCGCCCCTCTGGGTGGCTCTCGAGTTCTGGTTCCAGACCACTCTCGTCTGGTCGAGGACATTTCGTTCATCGTCCGCCGCACCGAGCAGCCCGGCGAGCTCGAGGGCCTCGTCGGCTTCGTCCGCTTCCCCAGGCCCCTCCAGCCTCCCGAACTCCTCAAATACCGCTACGCCGAGGTCTACCTCCGGGCGTACCTCGACCACGGCCTGATCACGCCGACCCAACGCGAGACCACGCTCGCTCAACCTGGCCTGGGCGAGAAAGACAGGGGCCACATCGAGAACGAGATCCAATACGCGATCAACCTCCACTCGAGCGACAACCCCACGGCGCGCGAGCGGGCCTACGCGCGGCTGCGCGACGTCCTCGGCCCAGACTGGTCGATAAACATGGACGAGGTCGCAACCTCACTCCAGGAGCTGCCCGAGCGACGCAAGGACTACATCTACGAGCAGATCGAGAACAACACGATCATGAGCTTCGCCGAGCTGAACAGCGAGAGTGGGCTGTCCGATCCGGACCTCGACACGGTGCTCGCCGAACTCGAGGAAGAAGAGCGCGTCCGTCAGATCGACCTCGGTGTTCACGGCGATCGGCTCAACGGCTACTTCAAGGTTCAAGACCCCGGTCGACCGGCGCAGCTGCGGACGATCTTGGAGGAGCTGCGCGCAAAGAGGGGCCGCCGCAGGGGCTACCCCGCACCCATGCGCAGGTTGGTGGAGCTGTGCGCGGAGCTCCTCGCCGACGACGGACTCGCCCTCGCCGAAGGGGAGCTCGAAGGGTACGACGACCTGTTCTCGGACGAGGACAGGTCCCTCGTCGAGGACGAGGAGGTCGTCGGCGACGACGACGACATGATTTTGCATATCGGGGATGACGAGCTGCGCGCGAACAGTGTCCGCGATCTGTTGACCCAGGTCTGGGAGCTGATCACGACCCGCGATCTCGATACCGAGGCTGTGGTCCCGCTGTTGCTCGGCAAGACCCGCTACTTGCTCGCGCGTCGGCCTGAGCATGCCAACGGGACGCCCTTTGCCATTCCCATCGCGGTTGGAGACGTCGTCTTCGAGGGCAGCATGACCCGAGACCGGGCGCTCGCAGAGGCGATCCGTCTGCTGCATCGTCTCGACATCGAGGCCAGCTCTCCCACGGTCGAGCCGCCGCGCGAGGACAGCGTCGATGAGCTCGAGGAGGAGGAGGAAGGGCACCAAACTGGCGTCAGCGACGACGAGGAGGAGGCCAGCGAGGACACCTGTGCCGAGCTGATGATCGAGTTGACCCCGCCCGGTTCGGACGAGGCCACGCGGATCGAAGGTACGACCGTCCGCCGTTTCTTCGCCGCGCTCGTGGAGTTCCTGGTGCGCCACGACGCGCCGCTGAGCGAGATCGTCCCTGTCGCCACCGGACGCGTGCGCTATTTTCTAGCCGAGGAGCCCTACCACCGCAACGATCGGCCCTTCGACTCGATGATCGAGTGCGAGGGCTACTTCGTCAACATCGCCTACTCCTACGCTCAGGCGTTGAGCGCAGCCGAGATCCTCGCAGCCAAGCTCGGTTGGCCCGCCAAGGTCCGGGGAATGTCGAGTGACGATGATGACGATGGTGCGATCCCGCTGAAGATCACGATTGGTGACCGGGAGATCAAAGCCAGAAAGGTGTCCGACTTCCTGGCCCAGGTCATCACCACGTTGTTCACGCTCGGGATCTTCGACGCCAGCGACATACCCTACAAGTCCGGGCGAGTTCGCTATTTGATCGCCCAGACGCCTACCCACGAACACGGGAGGGACTTCATCTGGCCGAGGGAGCTCGAGGTCGATGGGCAGCGCTACTTCATCGAGACCAACGTCAGCCGACGGGGAGCCCTGGAGCTCGCCGAGCGCCTGGTCGCCAGCAAGGAGCGGGAGCTCGAGGCCGAGATCGGCTGAACTCTGAACGACCAAGCTCGGGCTTCGAGTGGCCCCTCAGTTCCGGAGCACGCGGTGGTTTTGGTAGTCGGCCAGCGAGTCGGCGCTGTCGAGCAGGCGCTGGAACATGGGGTCGTCCCCTTCGCCGGTCTGTGGCGGCTTGCCGCCCTCGGGGGCCTTGAACTCGAGCGGGTAGCGGACCTGGTAGACCTGCGCGTCGAGCCTGCCGGCGGGCACGTCCATGGCCCACGCGGCGGTCTCCAGGCAGCGCAGCAGCTTGTCGTCGCCGTGGCTCAAGGAGGCGCCGGCGATGCTCGCCATCATGACCTCACCCTTGCCGAACTCCATGGCCAGCTCGACGCGCCCCGACAAGATTTGGTTGCGGGTCAGGGCGCGGTTGTAGCAAGCCCGGGCGCGCGGCAAGACCCGCGCTCGGAGCTGGCGCTGGACGATGTCGGCGTCGATCTGCCCGGTGGCCACCCATCCGACCTTGCCGGTCTGGCTGACGTTGAGTCGGGTCTGACGGCGCATCTGGGGGGTGAACCAGCTGGGCAGGACGAGGCCCTCGTCCCGGGCCTGCTCGCGGTCGGCCTCGCGCAGGGCCGCGACCAGGGCGCTGGGCACGGTCCGTCGGCTCTGTGCCCTGAAGGTTCGGGTGATCCGGCGGGGGCCCAGGCGACCGCGGACCACCAGCTTGGCGGGCGGGCTTCGACGGCCGAAGTAGGTGCCCTCGAGGATCACGAAGTCGCCGGCCACGAGCCCCGCAGGCGTGGCGTCATCCATGACCACCGTGTCGGGGAGCGAGAGGGTGAGCCCGCCCAGGACCCGGGGAGCGGCGAGCAGCTGGGCGATGTCGGTGGGGTCGAGGTGGGCGAGGGTCTCGAGGGAGAGGCGCGCGCCCAGGCCGGCGGCCAAGCTGGCGACAGGGTGGTCGGCCGGCAGACCGCGGGCGTTGAGCAGCGGATCGTCGACGACGAACAAGAGCTCGGGTTTGGGGCCGCGGCCCAGGGTTTTGGTGAGCGCGGCCTGGACCTGGTTCGCACCGACGCTCGCCGGGAGCATGCCGTCGGTGACCACGACGATCAGCGGGTGCTGGGCGCTGCGCTGGGCCAGGCGCTCTCCGGCGAGGGCCATGGCCGCGCGCAGATCGGTGCCCTGGCCCGGGGTCGTCGCCGCCAGGGCCTCACCCAGGGCGCGCCTGGCCGCCGGATCGCCGGCCTTGGGTTGCTCGACCCCGAGATCGATGACCTGGGCCCGACGGTCGAAGCTCAGCGCATCGAAGGTGACGTCTGCGGGCAGGGTATCGAGGAGTCCGGCGAACATGCGCGCGCTCGCCCTGGGCAGGGACGAGGCCCCCGAGCGGGAGCGATCGACCACCAGCAGGACGTGGTCGGGCTTGGCGGCCTGGCTGGGCCCGAGCCGCAGCACCAGGCGGACCCGCCCACCCTCGCCGCTGGGGTCGGGATTGATCTCGTAGCTGCCGTCGAGCTGGGCGCCCGCGGTGGCGCCCGCGGGCCAGGACAGGGCCACCGCGTCCTCGGAGCGCGTGACCATGTAGGGGCTGTCACCGTTGGAGACCCCGTCGATCCAAAACTGCTGGGACTTGGCTTGGGCCGGCCCGCGGACGATCACGCGGCGCTGGTCGACGAGGTTGGGGAGGTCCGCGTTGCGCCGGGGCAGGTCGAGCTGCCAACGGCCCCCGCGCAAGCTCGGGGTCACGCGCAGGTGCAGCTCGACCTGGACGGTGGCCCGGGCCGGCATCCCATAGGCGATGAGCTCGACCGCAGGCAGGTCCCCCGCTTGGTCGCGCTCGAGGGTGTGGACCCAAAAACTGCCGGGGTCGCGGTGCCCGGCCTCGACGTCGCTATCGACGTCGCGCGGAGTGGGGCCCGAGACGATGTGGCCCGAGACGATGTGGCCCGAGACGATGTGGCCCGAGACGATGTGGCTCGGGTCGGCCTCGATCCAGTCTCCACCCTCGGCGATCGCCATACCCACGAGCTGGGCGCCCCGGGGCAAGACCAGGGTCTCGACAGCGTCTTGGGGGTCGACGCTCGCGTTGTGCAGGGCGACGCGCAGGTCCAGCTCCGCCTCGAAGCCCCGACCCGGGCGGACGATGAGCTCGTAGCTCAGTTCCTCCACCGGCAGATAGCCCAGGTCCGGATCCCCGTGGAGGGTGTCGGCCGAGGCCCGGCGCGCTGCGGCGCTCGACATCAGGGTCGCCAGGCAACAGAGGGCGAGGAGCGAGGCCAGACCACGGGCGCGCATGTCTACATGCTAGCGCAGCTGGGAGCCGGCGGCTCGTCGAGGCGGTGAATCCCACACGCTCGCGCGAGTTCGTGCCAAAACCAATTCGACTCGGACAACGAGGGCGAAGAGAGGTTTCAGGTCGAGCGTGAATCGTTTCAGTCGGTGGCGGGCTTGCGGGCGACGACCACCTGAATCTCGATCTCCCGGGTCAGGGCGAGGTCCAGAAAGTCTCCGGTGTGGCTCTCGAGCTCGAAGCCGGCCCAGCTCAGCAACATGCGGGCCTCCTCGGGGAAGATCTGCCGGTGGGCGAGGTGGACCGTGTGCTCGGGGGCGGTCCGCGGTCGCAGGCGTCCGCCGACGGCGTTGTCGTAGTAGATGCGGATGTGACAGACCTGGGTCTGATCATCGTACTCGTGGTTGGTCGAGTAGATCATCTTTCGCCCGGTGCGCGGGTGCTGAAAACTGGTGATCGCGTGGCGCTCGTCTGGATCCCAGCGCAGCCACTCGAGGTCGGGCAGGAGCACGTCGAAGGCGAACAGACCCCCGGGCTCGAGCACGCGGTAGGCCTCGCGGAAGCAGGCCAGCAGCTCCCGCCAGGTGTAGAGATGCATGAGGCAGTTGAAAGGCGCGATCACCATCCCGACCTGCGCGTCGGGCAGGGGGATGTCCGTCATGTCCGCGACGAGGGTCTCGATGTCCCCGTCGATCTGCTCGCCGGCCTGCCTGAGCAGGGCGAGCTTGGCCTCGAGGTGATCGAGCATGGCGGGCATGCGATCGAGGGCCAGGACCTTGTGACCGGCGCTGGCGATCGGGATACAGATCCGGCCGCTGCCGGCCCCGAGCTCCAAAATGGAGCGGCCTTGGGCATGGTCGTCGGCCAGGGCGCGGTACCAGTCCACGTCGTCCTGCTGCTCGATGTACTCGAAGTCGTAGAGGACCGGATCGAGATAGTGGTCGTCGGTCCCCCGCTCGAGCAGCTCCGCGAGCTGGCGCTCGGCCGGGTTTTTCCGGCTCACGCTCAGCCTCCGCCGCCGGCCGACCTACCGCCACCACCACCACCACCACCACCGCTACCGCCCCTGGAGCGGCCCTTGCTGCGCCGTCGTCCGCTGCGCCGCCGTTTCTTC
>CAYVJQ010000056.1:37585-39414 GCA_964451725.1 uncultured Nannocystaceae bacterium
ACCGCCCCTGGAGCGGCCCTTGCTGCGCCGTCGTCCGCTGCGCCGCCGTTTCTTCCTGTCGCTGGGGGGGCCGCTACCTTCGTAGTGACCTCCGTCGCTGTGCACGGGGGTGCTGGCTTGGATCGCCGCGAGCTTGCGCCAGTGCTCCAAGGCGTTGCTGCCCTTGTGATCGCGGGCCTCTACCGAGAAGCCCAGGAACAACAGGGCATCGTGGAAGTACTGGCGCTGGACCAGCGAGGACCGACGCCGACGGCCGCCCTGAGGCTGGGTCATGCGGCGCTGAGCGATGTAGATCTGGCGCGCGAGCTCCCGGTCCCGGCGGGCCACACCGAGGGCCACACAAGGCGGCGTCATGGTGTCGTCGATGGCCGTATCGAGCTGGCCGCTGTTGGCGTCGCGCAGGCGCTCGTCGAGCAGGGGCGCAAACAAGATCGCCTGGATCACACCGTTGCTCGGGGTCTGCCCAGTCTCGGTGACGTAGTCGTCGAGGGCCCGGAGGTAGCGCCACAACAGCGCGCTGGGCTGGGTCTGATCCTCGCCGCGGATCGGCCGGTGGAGTCCCTCTTCCTCGGGCCCAGTGCCGTCGTAGAGGCTCATGTAGGCCGGCCAGATGTGCTGGAAGAGATCGGCCTGAAGCATGAGCTCGAAAGCTCGGCGCGAGCTCCCCCCGCGCAGGAGTTTGTAGATCTCCTCGACCAGGCGCGCCCGGCTGCAGCGCGCGATGTCGGGGGCGCAGGTCAAGAGTGCGGTCCAGCAAGCGGGCTCGATCGTGAAGTCGAGGCGGGCGGCAAACTTGATCGCCCGGATCATGCGGACCGGGTCCTCCCGAAAGCGGGTCTCCGGATCGCCGATCGTACGGATGACGCCGCGATCGAGGTCGGCGACCCCGTCGACGAAGTCGACGATGTCCTGGCGCTCGATGTCGTAGAACAGCCCGTTGATCGTGAAGTCGCGGCGCCGGGCGTCCTCTTCGATGTCACCCCAGACGTTGTCGTGGGTGATCAGCAGATCTTCGCCCTCGGCCGGCTTCTCGTCCTCCTTGGGGTTGGTGCGGAAGGTCGCGGTCTCGATGATCTTCGGGCCGAAGAACACGTGCGCGAGCTTGAAGCGGCGGCCGATGATCCGGCTGTTCCGAAACACCCGGCGGATCTGCTCGGGCCGGGCGCTGGTCGCGATGTCGAAGTCCTTGGGCTTGCGGTTGAGATAGAGGTCTCGGACGCAGCCACCGACGAGGTAGGCCTCGTGTTTGGCGGACAGCAGCTTGCGCACGACCTTCATGGCGTCCGCATCGATGAAGCGGTTGTCGAGCGAGATTTTGGGCTTGTCCCTGTTCTTGCTCTTGTTCTTCTTGGGCCTGGCCGAGCGTGTGTTCGCCGGTTTGGCCGGGCGTGTGTTCGCCGGTTTGGCGCTGGCTGGCCTGGCCGGGCGTGTGTTCGCCGGTTTGGTGCTGGCTGGCCTGGCTGGGCGTGTGTTCGCCGGTTCGGCGCTGGCGGGCTCGGAGCTCGGAGTTTCGGCGACGGGCCCGGCGGGCTCGTTGGTGCCGGTCTCGGTCTCGACGGGAGCCTTGGTGCCGGTCTCGACGGGAGGCGTCTTGGTGACCTCGACGGGAGGCGTCTTGGTGACCTCGACGGGAGCTGTCTCGGTGACCTCGACGGGAGGCGTCTCGGTGCTGGATTTCTTTTCTGCGGTCTTTTTGACGCCGGTCTTTTTGACGCCGGTTTTCTTCGCGGCGGTGGCCGTCTTCTTTTTGGCGACGGTTTTCTTCGCAGCGGTTGCCGTCTTCTTTTTGGCGACGGTTTTCTTCGCAGCGGTTGCCGTCTTCTTTTTGG
>CAYVJQ010000056.1:39514-43190 GCA_964451725.1 uncultured Nannocystaceae bacterium
GCCGGTCTTTTTCTTCGCGGCGACCTTTTTGGTGCCGGTCTTTTTCTTCGCGGCGACCTTTTTGGTGCCGGTCTTTTTCTTCGCGGCGGCTTTCTTAGTGCCGGTCGTCGCGGTCTTCTTGGCGCCGGTCTTTTTCTTCGCGGCGGTTTTCTTTGTGGCGGCCTTTTTGGAGCTGCCGGTTTTAGAGGTACCCGTGGTCGAGGCGCCCGCGGAGGGGGCCCTCGCTGTGGAGCCAGCGCTGCGGGGCTCAGCCGCCGCTTGTGTCTCGCTGGCCGGGTTGTTTGACCTTGGCTTGCCCGTACTGGTCACGATTTGGCCCGTCCTCTAACACAGGACTCGCCCAAACCCGAACTCAGGACGCGAAGGTGGGCGTTTGCTAGTCGGAAGCGCTTAAGGCGCCGCCCTCTGCGCAAGGTCCGCACGGGTTGTTTCAGCGTAATTTGCGCCAACTTCGAGGAACGATCGACGTCCGGCCGGCGCGGGCCATGTCGATGCCCGACCCTCAGAACGGCCGTCTTCCCGCCTCTACACCTTATCTGAGCCAGATCAGGTGCGGCTCGGAGGGTGGCGATCCGGGGCGGGGCACTATACAACTTATCAGCACTGGTGATGGGTTCCGCACGACACACAACGACGCTCGAGAAGGCCTGTGATGGTGAGCATCTCGCGATCTGGGGTCTTGGAGACCACGGGCAGCTGGATTCGGCGTTGAGTACTCTGTTGGCGGAGCGTGAATCACGCGGAGCACGTGTCCCGGTGGTCACGCTTCTCATGCGCCACCGTGAAGATGCGCTTTGGATCGAGCAGGCGGTCCGGTGGCTGAGTCTGCGTGGTCGCCGTGTGGTCGTCCGTACCCGCGTGGTCATGTCTCGGGCGCTCGTCGACGCTCTCGTGCGAGCGCGGGATCAAGCCGGGGCGATCGTCGAGCTCGAGCTCGCCCACCACAAAGCGGCGATCCAGCGGGCGCTGCTGGGCGAGCACGCGGACCCCTGCGCCGCCTTGTTGCTGCAGGCCCAACACCTCGAGACCCTCGAGATCCCCGTGGTCGGCCGGCTCGCGCCGATGCTCCCCGGTATCCACGATCAGCCCAACGGTTTCGGCTCCCTACTCCGCAACCTGAGCGCTGCCGATCTACACCAGGTCGTGGTCCAGGCGGGTCGGCTGCACGGCCCGCAGATCGCCGACCTGATCGCCGCGACTAGCGAGCTCAGTGTCGCGGGCAGGTTGGAGCTCGCGCGGGCCTATGGGGTCGACCCGATGATCTTCCTCGGCAGCATCGCGCTCCCGCCCGAGCAGAGCGACGCCGTGTTCAAGCTCAAGCCTCGGCGCGCCCAGGTCCTTCGGCATGGGCTCGAGGCGATGGCTCGGGAGGCCGGTATGGAGGTGCTCGGGAGCTCGGGGAGCTGCTGTGAGGGCTACTGCGACCTGCTCGGGGCACGGGTGAGCACACGCCCGTCGACCGAGCGCGCCGGGAACAGTCCGGTGCGTGCAGGCTACGAGTCGGTCATGGGCCGAGACCTGTTCGCTGGTCTCGAGCTGTAGGTCGTCACAGGTTGTCGGCGAAGAACTCGGGGCCTCGCTGGCGGACCTGCGCGGGGTCGCTCATCGGCATGGAGCAGGCCGTGTCTGTACAGGCGAACACCGCGGCCTCTCCGAGATCGGGGTAGCGTTCACCCGGGAGTCCGCGCTCGATGTTGGCGCGCGGTTCGTAGAGACTCAGGGCCGCCCGCCACAGCGCGAGGGTCTCGGGGTCGTCGGGGTCGCCGACTACGGTGACATCGATTTTGTTGGCCGCGAGCAGGTCCAGGGCGACGAGGTAGCGGCCGAGGACTTTGCCCTGCCGCGCGATCTGCTCGGGGCGGCCGACGGCGACCAGGGCCTCACGGGCGAGCGCCAGCCAGGGACTGTCGACGCTGCCGTCCCCGTCTTCGATCTGGTGCAGCGCGATCAGAAATGTCGCGGCCAGGGCGTTCTCGGCCAGGGGTTTGCGACGCTGGGCGAACACACCGACGGCGGCCGGGTCGAGGGTGTGGGCGTAGAAGCCTCCACCCTCGGGGTCGGCGAGCTCGCGGCGCATGAACTGGGCGAGCTCGCGGGCGGCGTCGAGCCAGCGCGGGTCGGCGCTGACCCGGTGTAGACCGATGAACGCCTGGCCGAGGGCGGCCTGGTCGGCCAGGTGGAGCAGGGGCTCGGGCTCGCTGCTGCTCTCCCGGGTCGTGCCCGTCTGGGCGCCGTGTGTGAACCCGCCCGAGGGACGACGGTGGGTGGCGAGCATACGCTCGCCGGCCCGCACGGCGGCCTCGAGCAGCACAGGGTTGCCCTCGACGCGGTAGAGCTCCGTGAGCGCGTGGATGGTGAGGCCGTTGAGGTCGGCGTAGACCGCAGCGTCGATACGCGGCTCGCCCAGGGCTCGGCGGGCTGCGTCGCCGAGGGCATAGAAGTCGAGCCCGTCGACGGTCGGGAGGTCGGCCCGGCGCAGGTCCGCGTCTTGGCTGGTGTAGAACCCGCCGGTTGGATCCTGCATCCGCTCGAGGAGGTAACGGGTGATGTCGTCGGCGTCCGTGCGCCAGCGGGGCTCGTCGGGCTCGAGCATGGCCGCGTGGGCGTAGTTCTCGATCGCGCCGGCTTGGATCATGGCGATCTTTTCATAGTGAGGTCGGTCCCACACCCCGTGCAGAGAGTACTGATACATGCCGCCCCACACCGGATCGATGAGCGCACGCTCGGCCTTCAAGGTTGCCAGAGCCCGGGCTCGCCAGGCCTGTTCTTGGGCATCACCGGGGTGAATCCGAGCGCGCAGCAGGGCAGCGTCGAGGGGCCCGGACCAGGGGTATTTCTGGCGCTGACCCCAGCCCAGGTCGTCCGGGTCGAAGTAGGGGTCGAGCTGCGCGACGGTGAGCTCGCGGATGGCGGCGATGTCGAGGTCGCCCGAACTGCCCTCTCCAGGGTTCAGCTCCCGGGGGCTGCGGACGGCCTGGCGCAGCTCGCCCCGGGCCTGTTCGTCGACCAGCTCCCGGAGCAGGCTGAGGAACACCTCTGGCTCGCGGTAGCCCCGGAGGTTGAGGGCGGGCGTGGCCTGGGCGGACAAGATCGCGGTCGCGGGCCAACCCCAGGCCCGGTAGCGCTCCGAGAGGTCGGGGCGGGCGTCCGAGTCGACACGGATGACGACGAAGTGCTCGCGCAGGAACGCGGCGACCTCTGGGTCCGCGTAGGTCGTGTCGTCCATGACGTGGCACCAGTGGCACCAGGTTGCGACCACGTTGATGAGGATCAGTTTGTCCTCGGCGGCGGCGCGCTCGAAGCTCGTCGGCCCCCAGTCGGCCCACTCGATCGCGGGACCGTGGGCGCCCGCAGGCGCAGGCGCAGAGGCGCCCTGGGTTCCTGCGCAGGCGCTGAGCGCGGGAGTACACAGGGACAGCGACAGGACCAGAGAGGCGGAGAGCGGGCGCCAGCGTGGCATACCCGGTTGTACGCGAGGACGGGCGGAAACCAGAACGCGGTCCGGACCCCCGCGGTCCGGACCCCAACCCAAGGCAACACGCAGTCCGGACCCCAGGTCGTTGTTCAGACGACCACGCAGTCCGGACCCCAGGTCGTTGTTCAAGGGAAAATAGCGACTACGAACAGTCCCCTTCTGGGGCTGTGGTGGCCAGGGAAGACGACCGCGGTCCGGACC
>CAYVJQ010000057.1:0-2046 GCA_964451725.1 uncultured Nannocystaceae bacterium
CCTGATCCACTCCGACCTGGGACCCGGTCCAACCCGACCCGACCCGAGCGCCACCCGACCGAGAGCCACCCGATGTTCACACAAGCAAAAGATCACTTCGCCGCGGTCCTCGACGAGATCGAAGCGGCCGGCCTCTACAAACACGAGCGGATCATCGCCTCGCCCCAGGGCGCGATGATCGAGGTCCCCGGTGAAGACGGCGAGCTGCGCCAGGTCCTCAACTTCTGCGCCAACAACTACCTCGGCCTCTCGAGCCACCCCCAGGTCGTGGCCGCGGCCCGCGACGCCCTCGACGAGCGCGGCTACGGCATGTCGAGCGTGCGCTTCATCTGCGGCACCCTCGACAAACACAAGCAGCTCGAGGACGCACTGACCACCTTCCTGGGCACGGAGGACACGATCCTCTACAGCTCCTGCTTCGACGCCAACGGCGGCCTGTTCGAGACCTTGCTCGGCAAGCAGGACGCGATCATCTCGGACGCCCTCAACCACGCCTCGATCATCGATGGCATCCGGCTGTGCAAGGCCGAGCGGCACCGCTTCCCGAACTCGGACATGGAGGCCCTCGAGGCCAAGCTGATCGCCACCCAGGACAAGCGCATGCGCATGATCGCGACCGACGGCGTGTTCAGCATGGACGGCTACGTGGCCAAGCTCGACCAGATCTGCGACCTGGCCGAGAAGTACGGCGCCATGGTCATGGTCGACGACAGCCACGCGACCGGCTTCATCGGCGAGACCGGCCGGGGCACACACGAGTACCGGGGGGTCATGGGTCGGGTCGACATCATCACGTCGACCCTGGGCAAGGCCCTGGGCGGCGCCAGCGGAGGCTTCACCTCTGGGCGCCGGGAGATCGTGGCCATGCTCCGCAACCGCTCCCGCCCCTACCTGTTCTCCAACTCCCTGGCCCCGATGATCGTCTCGGCCAGCTTGGCGGTCATGGAGACCCTGAGCACGAGCACGCAGCTGCGGGACACACTCGCCGCCAACACCCAGCGCTTCCGGGCCGGGGTGAGTGCGGCCGGCTTCGAGCTCAAAGCCGGCGACACCCCCATCGTCCCGATCATGCTCGGAGAGGCCCGCCTCGCGGTCGAGTTCGCAGATCGGCTGCTCGCCGAGGGCATCTACGTGATCGGGTTTTGCTACCCGGTCGTGCCCAAAGGACAAGCCCGCATCCGTGTGCAGCTGTCCGCGGCCCACTCGAGCGACCAGATCGACCAGGCGATCGCTGCCTTCACGAAGGTCGGCGCGGCTCTCGGCGTGCTCTCCTGAGCCGGCGGTCCACGCTCAATACTTCGACGACGCGCCATCGGCGAACCCGGCCGGACCGGTGGCACCCCGAGACCACCCGGATACCGCGGCGCCGGCTGAGAGCCCACACTCGTCCTGGAGTGATAGGCTGGGCCGAAATGGGCATCTTCGACAAGATTCGTGCGGCCTTTGGGTTTGGGAGCAGCGCGTCCGAGCCGGCGTTCGAAAATGCTGCCGCGCCGAAGTCCGAGCCCGAGCCCAAATCCGAGCCCAAATCCGAGCCCAAATCCGAGCCCAAGCCCAAGCCCGAACCCGAACCCGAACCCGAGCACGACCTCGAGCTCGAGGCCAAAGACGACACCGGGAGCTTCGACTTCTACCGGGACATCGCCCGCTACTTCACGGCCGAGTTTCGCCTCGACCAGGCCTGGGCCAACCCGGCTCGCCGCGAGCACCTCCTGTCGGAGTACGAGCTGCGCGACGCCGTCCACTGGTACCAGGTCCGGGCGACCTTCGAGCGCTGGCTCGAGTCCGAGGAGGGCCTGGCCAAGTACCCCGACGCCAACGCGCTTCAGCAGGCGCGCATGACCACGACCCAGACCGTGTCGGTCGACGAGCTCGAGCAGATGATCGCCGACGCCCGGGCCACCAAAGACTCGGCCTGAGCGCGCCCACTCGGCACATCCCATCCCATCCCATCCCATCCCAACCCAACCCATCCCATCCCATCCCATCCAATCAGCGATAGGGAGAGCGCGGTGTCTGGAGCTGCTGTTCAAAACGCTCGAGGGC
>CAYVJQ010000057.1:2146-42491 GCA_964451725.1 uncultured Nannocystaceae bacterium
ATCAGCGATAGGGAGAGCGCGGTGTCTGGAGCTGCTGTTCAAAACGCTCGAGGGCGTCGACGAGCTCACTCAGGCGCGCGTGCAGACCCGCCTGCCCGGCACCCCGCCTGCGCGTGATGCCCCAGTCGTCAGCGATGAACAGGGCCTCGACCTGGCGCGGGTCGGCCCCGACATCCCCGAGATAGGCCGAGTCGGCCCTGCCCAGGCGACCCACCGCCTGGACCCACTCGCCGAGTTCGTGGGCTCCATCTTGCAGCCCTCGACGCAGCTCCTCCGACTCCCCGAGTACGAGCAGCCCGCCCCCCTCCCCCAGCTCGCGCAGTGGACCCTCCAAGCCCACACGCAGCGCGCGTGTGTCGCGGGCCAGCGCCCGCAGGGCCCGCGAGAGATGGGAGAGCTGAAGGGTCGGCGCCTCGGGGTTGTCCTCGAGGTAGCGCCGGCGCCGACCCTGGGCCCGCGTGGTCTGCAGCAGACCCACGGCCGCGACCGCGGCGACTCCCAGGAAGACCCACATGACCACGGCCGCGCAACTCTAGCAGCCCACCAACCGCCCTTGGGCCCGAGGTTTTTTGCGACCCTGCTCTGGCGCCCATAAGTGTGTCATGTACACTATGAAAATCATGACCGCCGACGCCCCTGCCCACCGCTCCCAAGCAGCCCTCGAGGATGCCCTCCACGCGCTCTTGGAGCGCGACAAGCCGCGCCGTGTGGTCGTGGTCACCGGCGCCGGGATCTCCGCGGAGAGCGACATCCCGACCTTTCGGGGCGCCCAGGGTTACTGGACCGTGGGCGCGAAGGAGTACCACCCCGAGCAGCTCGCCAAGCTCGAGGCCTTCGAGGACATGCCCCGCGAGGTCTGGCACTGGTACCTCTACCGCAAGGGCATCTGCAACGCGGCCGAGCCCAACGCGGCCCACCGCGCCCTGGCCGAACTCGAGGCTGCGCTCGGCGACGACTTTTGTCTGATCACCCAAAACGTGGATGGGCTGCACCTGCGCGCGGGCAACAGTTTGGCGCGGACGCTCCAGGTCCACGGCAACACGGACTACATGCGCCCGATCGAGGGCGACTCGACGCCGATCCCGATCCCCGCAGACATCCCCCCGCAGGCCAAAGACGATCCGATCAGCGACGCCCACTGGGCGCGCCTGCACACGAGCGACGGCCGACCCACGCGCCCACACGTGCTGTGGTTCGACGAGTGTTACAACGAGTCGCTGTACCGGGCCGACTCGGCGCTCGAGGCCGCCCAGAGCTGCGATCTGTTGATCGTGATCGGGACCTCAGGGGCGGCGGCGATCCCCTACCACGCGGCCGCGGCCGCGCTCCAAAATGGGGCGCTGTTCATCGACATCAACCTGGAGGAGAACCCCTTCCAGGAGAAGGCTCGTGAGCGCGAGGCGGTGGGCAGGGGGCTGTGGCTTCGGGGGTCGAGCTCGCTTTGGATGCCGAAGATCGTGGCGCGGCTGGTCGGGTAGATCGTTGACCGCGGCCTGCGAGCTCAGCCGGCTTTTGGGGCGAGCTCGAGGGGGCCGGAGACCGCTGAACTCGAGTCTCCATCCCCGGCCCCAGCTTCGCCCGCGGCACCCTTGATCGGCATGATCCGGGCTTGTTGGTCGCTGGTCAGGGGCGAGTTGTCGATGATCTCGATCTTGGTGCCCTCCCAGCTGAGGTTGAGGCTCGAGATTCGGACTCGGAACTGGTGGCCGTCGATGGCCAGGCGCGCGCCGGAGTTGCCCCAATCCCAGAGGTCGACGATGTCCCCCCGCTTGCCCGTGTTGGCGCCCGGGTTGCTGTGCCTCGGCTCGCCGGGGAGCACGAGACCCAGGAACCCCATGGCCGCATCGAGCGAGAACTCGACCTCGCTCACGGGGCCGACGAAGGCCAGCTCGGCCGCGGCGCCGTCTTGGTAGTCGATGGTCAGATAGCCGAGCTTGGGGTGCTCATACATGCGCATGTCGTGCTCACATTTGAAGAACACACGCTCGGGCAAAAACCGCACACAGGAGGACTCGTGGGTGTCGGCCTCTTTGGCCGCACCGAGCAGCTTCTCGGCCTCCTCTGGGCTGGCGGTGAGCACAGCGCTGAGGTCGATGATCTCGTTCGAGAGCAGCTGGGCGGTGGGCTCGGAGGCGGGGGTCGGGGCCGCCTGGGTCGAGCCGTTCTCGCCCGCTCGGGCCTGAGCTCGGCCCTGCTGGTCGCCGGCTTTCGCTCCCTCGTCCTTGGGGGCGTCACAGGCCCCCACACTCGAGATCAGCGCGCAGGCGAGGGCCAAACCCGAGCCGGCCCCCGGCCCAAAGCGAGGGCGGAGGCGGGAGTTCGGGGGCTTGCGCTCAGTCGGGCGAGTGTGCACGTCGAGAGCATACCCGAACGTTCAAGCGACCTCCTGGCCCCGGCTGTAGACGGCACAGATCAGCGGTGACCCAGCGTGATAAACGAGATTTCGATAGTCGTCGGTATCGAGGATCAAGACATCGCCATCCATGCCCACGGCGAGTCGACCCAGAGATTCGCCCAGGCCGAGGGACGCGGCGGCGTTGTGGGTGACGGCGACCACGGCCTCGGCAGGGGAGAGCTTGCAGCCGTAGCAGGCCAGGGCGAGGACCATGGCCAGGTTCTCGAACGCGCAGGAGCCCGGGTTGCAGTCGGTCGCTACGGCCACCGGCACCCCGGCCGCGACCAGGGCCCGGCCGTCGGCGAAGGGCTTGCCGAGCACCATGGAGGTCCCCGGCAGCAAGGTCGCTACCACGCCGCTGGCCCGCAGCTGGGCGCGCTCGTCGTCGGAGAGGTAGAGCAGGTGGTCGGCCGAGGCCGCGCCGAGCTCGGCGGCGAGCTCGGCCCCGCCCGTGTGTCCAAACTCGTTGGCGTGCACACGCAGCGCCAGGCCCAACGCGGCGGCGCGCTCGAGCACCTTTGCACCCTCGGCCTTGGTGAACGCGCCGCGGTCACAAAACACGTCGGCGTAGTCGGCCAGACCCTCGTCGACGACCCGCGGCAAGATCTGATCACAGACCCTGTCGATGAACGCGGCCCGGGCCTGTTCGGAGCCCCGGGCCTCCTCGGGGATGGCGTGCGCGGCCAGGCAGGTGGTCTTGACCCGAAAGCCCGCCGCGCCCAGGCGCCGGGCGACCCGCAGCTGACGCAGCTCCGACTCGAGCTCGAGGCCATAGCCGCTCTTGATCTCGAAGGTCGTGGCCCCGCACGCCCGCATGCGTCGGATCCGGATCAGGCTCTGCTCGAAGAGGGCGTCCTCGGTGATCGCCCGGGTCTGGCGGACGCTCGACAAGATCCCCCCACCGGCGGCGAAGATCGCCTCGTAGTCCGCGCCCCCGAGGCGAAGCTCGAGCTCGTCGAGGCGGTCCCCGGCCCACACGAGGTGGGTGTGCGGGTCGACCAGGGCAGGCATGAGCACCTTCCCGGCGCAGTCCCGCTCGACCTCGACCCGGAGCGCCCCGCTGGCGAGGGCGGCCCGGTAGTCGAGGTCGCTGCCGACCCAGACGATCGTGCCCGACTCGGCGTCGAGGACCACGGTCGCCGACTCGAGGATGTCGAGCGCGCCCATGGCCGGACCGCCCCGGGGGGCCGCGGCGAGGGCCGGGCTCGAGTCGGGGTCACCCACCAGGGTCAACACCTGGGCGGCCCCGGTCAGCGCGAGGCTGCCCTGCAGCGGGGCTCCAGCCGGGGAGCTCGCGTCGTCCATGGTCGCGCTCACGCCTGCCCAGACCCCGAATTAGAATCAGACCCCGAATTAGAATCAGGCCCCGAGTCATCCGACTTGGGTGGTCCATCCGAGACCGGCTCGGTGACCACGGTGACGCCGGGGATCTTCACGCCGTACTTCGCGGCGAACGCCACGGCCTCATCGTAGCCCGCGTCGACGTGGCGGACGATGCCCATGCCCGGATCCGAGGTCAACACTCGACGCAGACGCCGGGCTGCCGCCTCGGTCCCATCGGCGACCACGACCATGCCCGCGTGGATGCTGTAGCCCATGCCCACGCCGCCGCCGTGGTGGACCGAGACCCAGCTCGCGCCGCCGGCCGTGTTGATCAGGGCGTTGAGGATCGGCCAGTCGGCGATCGCGTCGGAGCCGTCCTTCATGGCCTCGGTCTCCCGGTTGGGCGAGGCCACAGAGCCGCAGTCGAGGTGGTCGCGACCGATCACGATCGGCGCCTTGAGCTCGCCGCTGGCGACCATCTCGTTGAAGCGGATGCCCGCCCGCTCGCGCTCGCCGTAGCCCAGCCAGCAGATCCTCGCGGGCAGGCCCTGCCAGGCGACCTGCTCGCTCGCCATCTCGATCCACTTGCGCAGGTGATGGTCGTCCGGGAACAGCTCCAGAATTGCCCGGTCGGTGGCGTAGATGTCCTCGGGGTCCCCCGAGAGCGCGACCCAGCGAAACGGGCCCTTGCCTGAGCAAAACAGGGGCCGGATGTACTCGGGGATGAACCCCTTGATCTCGAAGGCGTCCTCGATCCCGGCCTCGACCGCGTAGGCCCGGATGTTGTTGCCATAGTCGAAGGCCACGGCGCCCGCGTCCTGCATCTGCCGCATGGCTCGCACGTGTTTGCCCATGGCCGCGATCGACCGGGCCACGTAGGCGTCGGGGTCGGACTCACGCAGGAGCGCGGCCTCGGCCAAGCTCAGCCCGTCGGGGATGTAGCCGACCAGGGGATCGTGGGCGCTGGTTTGGTCCGTGATGATGTCGGGGGTGAAGCCCCGGCGCACGAGCTCGGGGAGGAGCTCGGCGCAGTTGCCCTCGAGCCCCACGCTGAGCGCCTCACCCTTGGCCTGGGCGGCCGCGAGCCAGCCCAGGGCCTCGTCGAGATCGGTGGTCGCCCGCATGAGGTAGCGGTGGTCGAGACGCCGCTGGATGCGATCGGGGTCGACCTCGATACACAGCGCGGACGCGCCGGCCATGGTCGCGGCCAGGGGCTGGGCGCCGCCCATGCCCCCCAGGCCACCGGTGACCACCAGCTTGCCCGAGAGGTCGCCGCCGAAGCGGGCCTCGGCGCAGGCCACGAAGGTCTCGTAGGTCCCCTGCAAGATCCCCTGGGTGCCGATGTAGATCCAGCTGCCCGCGGTCATCTGGCCGAACATGGTCAGACCCATGGCCGAGAGCCGGTTGTGCTCCTCCCAGGTCGCCCACTTGGGCACCAGCAAGGAGTTGGCCAACAGCACCCGCGGCGCGTCCTCGTGGGTCTTGAAGATACCGACGGCCCGGCCGCTCTGGATCAGCAGGGTCTCGTCGGACTCGAGGCTCTGCAGCGACTTCACGATCCGGTGGTAGTCGGGCCACGAGCGCGCGGCCTTGCCCGTGCCGCCGTAGACCACCAGGTCCTCGGGGGCCTCGGCGACCTCCCGGTCGAGGTTGTTCATCAGCATGCGCAGGGCGGCCTCTTGAACCCAGCCCTTGCACGACAGCTCGGTCCCCCGCGGGGCGCGAATGTTGGGGCGCTCGTCGCTCGACATCGAGGCGACCTTAACAACTCGGGCGACCGGGCAGGTGGAGATCGCCGTGAGTTCAGCCTGCGCAGGCGCCGACGCCCCTGGGGCCCGCGGCGCTCACAGGAGCACGGCCTTCGAGGGTGTACCGCCGAGCTCCGCCACCAAGTTCGCCAGCCCCTTGTTCATCATCGCCACCATCATCGAGGGGAAGATGTGGCGCATGACCACACCCTTGAAGTCGAAGTACTGGTTCCAATGCAGGCGGCTGCCGCCCTCGCCTACCGGCTCGACGACCATCAAGGCGGCATGGTTTTTCACGGGCATCATGATGTTCTTCACGTTGTAGACGCAGGCGTAGGGCGCGTCGTAGTGGAGGATCGTCTCGTGCAGGTCACCCATGCCGAGAGTTTGGCAGGTCCGCTTGGAGCCGGGCCCCCACGCACCTGGGGTGACCGATTCCGCGTGGTCGAGCTGTCCACCCCGGACCATCCCGAACCAAGCTGCGATCAGCTTCGGGTCGGTGATCCTCTCGAACACGATCTCCGGCGGGGCCCTAAACTCGAAGCTCCCGCGCAGGCGCAGGGGCGCCGATGTGTGGGGGCGGACAGCCGTCCGCTCGAGGGCGAGCAGATCCCAGCGCAGGCTCTCTCCCTTCGCGGGGACGCCGGTGGAGGTGGGGACGATCGGGGTGGGGACGGTGGCCGTGGCGTTCATGCGCTCAGAGTTGTGCGTCTCGGGCCCTCACGGTAGTGGGATAAAATCCGAAACATTATCTCTGAAACCGAGATAATCGTCCGACCGTGAGCGAAGCCCCCGCCCTCCGAGACCTCGATGAACTGCGGACCTTCGTGCAGGTCCTCGACTCGGGCAGCATGACCGCCGCAGGGCGGGTGCTCGGGCTGCCGACCAACGCCGTCAGCCGCAAGTTCGCGCGCCTCGAGGACCGGCTCGGGGTCAGCCTCGCCAGCCGCACCACCCGCAGCTTGCAGCCCACCGAAGAGGGCCGGCGTCTATACCGGCGCGCCCACAAGATCCTCGAGGAGGTCGCTGCGGCCGAGGCCGAGCTCAGGGGTGTCGACGCCGAGCTCAGGGGCGAGCTGCGCCTGGCCCTGCCGACGATCCTCGCAGGCATGCTTCGGGCCCCCCTGTGCGAGCTGATCGAGGTCCACCCGGAGCTCGAGCTGCGCCTCTTTGTCGGAGACAGCCCGCCCGGGCAGGTCATCCAGGACATCGTCGAGCAGGGTCTCGACGCGGCCTTGTTGGTCGGAGATCTGCCCCCCCTGTCCTCGATCCTGACCCGGCGCCTGTGCAGGCTCGACATCCGGCTCGCGGGCCCTCCACCACGCGCTCCTCGATGGCCTGGGCATCGGCCTGATCCTCGACACAGATCTCGCAGACAGCGGCCTGGTGCCGATCTTGCCCACCTTTCGCATGGCGCCCCTGGACCTCCGCCTCGGCTATGCCCCCGGCCGCCGCGGCTCCCGACGGGTCACCGTGCTCGCCGAGCTGCTGCGGGCGGCCCTGCTGCGCGCGGGCGCAAAGCCGGGCTGAGCCGAGCCGAGCCAGGGCTCAGCCCAACATCATCCGCAGCACCGCCGCCCGGGTGAGGATGTTCGAGAGCAGCAGCGCGCCCCCGTCCGGGCTCTGGGAGATGTCGACGTTGGCCATAAAGGCCGCGTCTGCACCCTCGCTCTCGCCCTCCTGCCCCCCTTCCGGGCCCCCCCCTTCGATCATGCGCCGGGCGATCGCCAGGAGCAGCCACCCCTTGACCGCGTCCTCGGTCGGCACCCGCACAAACAAGCCGGCGTAGTCGTAGACCACGGCGGCCATCATCAGGCCCTGCGGACTGGGCAGGAGCTTGGCGAGCGCGCCGGCCTCGGCCATCACCTCGCGCATGGCCTCGGGGGTGACCACGGTCATGAACGCGAGGTCGGCCGGGACCTGGCCGAGCAGGGCCTGGAGCGCCGGGCTCAGGCGGGTCTGGGCGTGGGCCCGGGCGTGGAGCAGGCCGGGCACGAGCGCCGCGGGAGCCAAGGTGAGCTCGTCCTGGTCGAAACTCATGAGCTGGACCGGGGCGCCCTCATAGTCTGCCCCGACGATCGTCCATAGCCGCAGCCGATCGCGCGCGCGCGCAGCCATGGCGTCGAGGTCCCGGCCCTCGATCGCTGGAGTCGGCTCGAGCACCAGGCGTCCATCCGCGACCGCGGCGCTGAGTTTCTCCTCGAGGGCCTCGACCCGGATCACGGCGACGGACTGGGTCGGATCGAGGTGGCTGCTCCCGCCCACGAAGGCCAGAAAGCCGCTGGTGTCGGGCAGGCCCAGGGCAGCCGCGACCTGGCACAGGCCCTGCGAGTAGACCGGGTCGGGTTCGTCCTCGTCCTCCCCCTCTCGCCCCTCACCAAAGCGGGCCCGCCGTCGAGCCCGGGAGGCCTCTTTGGCGGCCCGATCTCGCTCGCTCATGGCCGCGAGTTCGGCCTCGCGCCGCGTGTCTCTCCGGGCCTCGCTCTGTTCGCGCAGCTGCTCGCGGCGGGCCTCGTCACAGGTGAACATGGCGTCGCGCGCGTCCTGGGGCAGGTCCGCGTACAGGCGGCTGGCCGAGAGGCGCTCGACGTCGACCATGTACATGCTGGTCAGGGTCTGCGGGGCGAAGCGCACGCCATAGGGCACGACCCCGGCGCTGCCCATGCCCATGCCCAGCTCCCAAAACTTTCGCAGCAAGAGCATGCCGCGCTCGGCCTCCCCGTGGCGGCGGTAGAGCTCGACCAGGCGGAAGGTCGCGTCGCCCAGCAACTCACGCTGGTCGGGGCCCAGGGCGATCAGCTGCTCGAAATAGTCGAGCGCGCAGTCGTCCCGCTCGAGCGTGTCCATACAGTCGCGGCCGTGGCGATACAGACGCTCGGCCTCGCTCTCGCCCGGTCGAACCACAGCCCGGCGCTGGGCGTGCTCGACCTCCCATACGGCCTCGCGCTTCCAGCAACCCGTGAGCGCGAGCGCTGCCAAAACCAGACCCAAAACCTGAGCCCAACCCCTCCGGCTGCCGACTCTCGGGAGACGGCGTTCACCGGGGGCTGCCGGGTGGGGACACACGCAGTTGATCTACCACGCAACACCGGCACGCGACGCCGGCACGCGACCCCCAGCGTTCAGGACGACGCCTCAGGCGGGCAGGCGACCAAACTCGCGGAGCAGGCGGCACACGGCCAGCAGCGGCAGGCCAATGATGCCCGTGAAGTCCTCGCCCTCGATGCGCTCGAACAGGCGGATCCCGGCGTCTTCGATGTGATAGGCACCGACGCTGTCGAGCGGCCGGTGCCGGCTCACGTAGGCGCGGGCCTCGGACTCGGAGAACGAGCGCATGGTCAGGCGCTGCTCGTCGATGGCATGGATCTGTGTCCCGTCGAGGGGGCCGCCGACCGCCTGAAGCACGACCGCCGTGATCAGTCGATGGCTGCGCCCGCGCAGGTCCATGAGCTGGGCGACCGCGGCCTGCTCCGAGCTCGGCTTGTGGAGCAGGCGGGGGCCGAGCACGGCGATCTGATCGGCGGCCAATAGGCACGCCTCGGCGTAGCGCCCGCGCAGGCTCTCGGCCTTGCCCCGAGCCAGATGCAGCGCGAAGTCCCGAGGCCCGAGCACGGCGAACTGTCCGTCCTCGGCGCGCTCGTCGAAATCGGGCGCCTGAGTCTCGAACTCCAGCTCGAGGCGGGCGAGCAGCTCGGCCCGCCAGCGCGAGGTGCTCGCCAACACCAGGGGTCCAAGCACAGCTCCCTACTTCCCGAGCTGCGCTTTGTCGTGGGGGAAGGCCTTCGAATACTCGCCGCGGACTTCCTCCAGGCGCGCGGCCAGGGGCGCGCAGTCCTCCGGGTCCTCAGCGCTCTCGTCACCGGCCTCGGGCGCGTTGACCTTGCGGCTGTAGAGATGCTCGAGGAAGTAGACGTCCTCGGCCTCGGAGATCGCATCGAGGGTGTCCGCGAGGGCCTCACAGGGCCTGGAGGCCTGCTCGAACTGATAGAGGTCGCGGGCCAAGTTGAGCTCGAGGTCGACCAGCTTGGCCCGCTGCGGCGCCCCCTCGAGCTCGGCGAGGATGCGGTGACGGTCGACCCAGCCCAAGACCTGCTTGGGGTCGGCGACGTTGATCAGCTCGAGCAAAAAGCTGTGGCCGCCTGTGCCCAGCTGCTGGAGAGCCATGTCGATGGCGTGCACACGCAGGTCCTTGGCCCGCAGCAGGCTCTGAAGCTCAGCGTAGAACTCTTGGTCGTCGATGAGCGTGGGATCGCTATCGAGGGCCTCGCCGTAGCGCTGGAGGGCCTTGCTTCGATCCGCCTTCTTGTTGCGCTTGGACATGGCCAGGGCCTTGCCCTCACGCCACAACAGCTGCGGGTCTTCGGCCAACAGATCCCGAGCCGGGCGGATGAGGTCGAGGGCCTCGCTCTGGTTCTTGCTGCTCAGCGCCTGGTCGATGGCCATCAAGGTCTCCTCGTCGACCTTGGGCACGGGTGGATCCTCGCTCGAGTCCGAGGCTCCGGCGATCACCTCGGACCGAGAGTCCCCGCCCTGCGCATCACCGCCCTTCCCGTCGGCCTCGCCCTTCCCGTCGGCCTCGCCCTCGCCCTCGCCCTCGCCGCGACCGGAGAAGATCGCGATCAAAACCAACACGGCTACGATCCCGCCACCGATCTGGAGCCACCTACGCGGGATCTTGGCGAGCATCGCCGACCCGGAGGGCTGAACACGCGCGGCTAGGGGCGCCATGGTCGGGGTGGTCGGGGTCGTCGGCGAGGTCGGGGTCGCCGGCGAGGCCACCGGCGCCCCGGTCAGACTCCGAGGCGGGATCTCCCGAGTCACACCGGCCATCGAGTCCTGGTCTGCGATCGGCGCGGGCACACCGGTCCCCGTCGGCTCGAGCATTCCAAGCATCCCAGTCGTCCCGACCGCTCCAGTGGGCCCCGCACTCGGAGGCGTCCTGGGCAAACTAGCGACCCCCGTGTCCCCAGGTTGGAACTCGATGGGGACCCCGGCCGAGGCTGCGAGCTGAGCTTGGACTGCCTGGAGGGCCTTGCTAGCCGCCCGCGCGTCCGGGTAGCGCTCGGCCTTGGTCTTGGCGAGCATGGAGTCGACGATCCGCGCGAGGTCCTCTGGGACGTGTGCCGGCAGGGGCGGGGGCTCGAGGCTGACCTGCATGCGGACCAGGGCGACCGGATCTTCGCTGTCGAAGGGCGGTTTGCCCGCGAGCATCTGATACAGGAGCACCCCCGCCGAGTAGATATCCGTGCGCGCGTCGACCTCGGAGCCCGTCGCCTGCTCGGGGCTCATGTACTGAGGCGTCCCGAACACGAGGCCCATACGGGTGAGGGGCTGGGCGTCCTCGGGATCGACCTCGTCGACGATCTTGGCGATCCCGAAGTCGACGAGCTTGAGGACCTCGTTGCCCTCGTGATCGACCGTGACGAACACGTTCTCCGGCTTGAGATCGCGGTGGATCACGCCGTGGCTGTGCGCGTGCTCGAGCCCTCGCAGGATCTGCAACTCGAGCTCGATCGCCCTCAGCGCTTCGAGGGGCTCCCCCAAGAGCTCGCTCAGCTCCCGCCCCGAGAGCAGCTGCATGACCATGTATTTCATCCCCGAGTCGGTCGACCCGAACTCGGTGACCGGGGTGACGTTCGGGTGGTCGAGGCGTGCGGCGCTCTGAGCCTCGCGATCGAAACGCCGCGAGATATCTTCGTTGGAGCACAGCTCGGGGTGGAGAATCTTGACGGCGACGTCCCGCTTGAGCAGGAGGTGGTGCGCTTGAAACACAGCCCCCATCCCCCCGACACCCAAGAGCTTGTCGATCCGATACCTCTCGGCCAAGATGGAGCCGATCAGGGCTTCCAAATCTTGCGCCTCCAGCATGGCCGCCTCGCTCACGGCGTATAGATACTATCCAATCGTGGACATTGCATGTCCGGCCGCCCATCGCCCATCGCCGCCGACAACGGCGAGCATGGGCGCAAAGTCACGGGCCCCTAGCTTATCGGTCGGGTGCGGACCGTGTCCTCATCTGGGGCCGTGTGACCCACAGTCGGGGCGTTGGATTCGATGAAATTCGCCCCAATGTCCCGCTCGATCCGGGCGAGCGCGTCTTGGGCCCAATGCACAAACGAGATCTCGTTGGTCGAGTGGAAGTCGGCGAGCATCTCTTCGAGCTCCCGACGGGCCCGCGGTGTCTGTCCCATCATGTGGGCGACCTCCGCGTCGAGCAGGCGCAGCTGCTGCATGGTGACCTGATCGACGGAGGTCGACTGGAGATCCTTGCGCGCTGTGGCCAGCTGTTCGGCCCCCTCCTCGACCTTGCCCAGACGGGCGAGGGTGTAGCCCAGGAACCCGCGGTTGAGCTTGACGGCCTGCTGGACCCCGAACATAGAGGCAATGCTGATCGCCTCGCCGAACGCATCGGCCGCCTTCTCGAGCTGATCGTCGCGCAGGTAGAGATCGCCGAGGTTGTGCAGCGGGGTATGCAGGAGCCGGGGCACCCGGGCCGAGCGCAGCTCCTCGATCGCCGCCTCCGTCTCGGGGATCGCGCGGTCTGGGTCACCGCCGAGCACGGCCAAAAATGCGATCCCCGACAGGTAGCTCTGACGCTGGACGACCTGGACCCGGGCCGCGATCGGCTTGCCCATCTCGTGCAGGCGCCGGGCCTCGCCGAGCTGGCCCGAGAGCGACAGGCAGCGCAGGCGGACCCCGATGATGTGACAGACGTCGATGTCCGCCGCGTCGTCGAGGTCGAGGATCTCCATGGCCTTGCGCGAGTACCCACCCGCCTCCTCGATCTCCCCGTCTTGGAGCAGAACCTCGGCGCGCCGGTTGGCGATCCGCAGCTCGAGCACACGATCGCGGGCCTCCTGGGCGGCCTCGGCCGCACGCTCGAGGCGATAGAGGGTCAGCTCCATGTCGTCGACCGCGTCGGCGGCGTGGCGATCGGCCAGCCCCAGCCAGAACAGGGACTGGGACCGGTAGTCCCCCATGAGCTCCGCCAGCAAGATCCCAGCCTCGTAGTGGCTCGACTCGACCCGCTGGACGAGGGCGCCCGCCCCCTGCTTGAGCAGCAGCAGCTTGGCCTCGAGCAGGCGGGGGATCGCGGCCGTGCCCCCATATTGGCGCAGGCGGCCAATCAGGCGCACGAGCACCGCCGCGCCGAGCTGGGCCTGGCCGACCGCGAACAGGCCCGCGGCCGCCTCTTCGAGGGCGTCGACCGCCTCGAGACGGTCGGCCGCGTCGTCGAGCAGGCGAACCTTGAGATACACGAAGTTCGAGTCGATGGACTCGAGCTCGTCGATGCGGGCGGCGAGGTCGAGGCGGGTCTCGTCGAGGGAGTCGACATAGCGCCGCCGCACGGCCTCGCGCACCGACTCGTGGGCCAGACCGACCAGGCTCGACCCCGAGGTCGCGCTGCGGACGATCAACCCCTCGCCCTCGAGGCGATCGATGGCCCGGCTGAAGCGGCTCGAGCGAAGATCGCTGAGCTGGGCGAGCTGGAGCTCGTCGATGGGCGCCTCGATCAGATACAGGATGCTGGCGATCTCCCAGGCGCTCACCCCCTGGGCGTCGAGGCGCGACTCCGAGCGCTGGGCCAGGGTCTGATGGAGGTTCTGGGCGGCCGGGGAGGTCGCCCGGAAGCTCCAGGTGTCGGCGTCGCGGACCAACACCCCCTCTTCGATGAGCACCCGCAAGGTCTCGCGGAAGCTCAGCGGGTGACCGCCGGTCAGGTTGTCGAGGGCCTTGACCAGATCGGCGATCGCCGGGGACTCGCCCAGCACGTCACGCAAGACCTGAAACATCTCCCGGCGCGTGAACGGGCGGAGGTGCCAGGTCTCGGCCAGCTGATCGGCCGACAGGCTCGCCAACAGCGGGGTCAGCTTGGTGTGCGGCGTCGAGCTGGCGCACAGGAGCAGCGGTGCCTCGTTGTGGTCGATGGCCCGGGCCAGCTCCTCGAAGCGATGAAACTCGCTCTGGCCCCTGGCGAGCTCGGACAGGTGCAGGGCGAAGGGCCGCTCCCGACAGGCGGCGAGCAGAAACTCGATGAGCTGGCCGGCCGCCGTCGGGTCGGTGCCCCGCTCACGGGCGAGCTGCAGCAAGTTCGCGTACTCCGCGACGACCTCCGAGCGCTCCCCCAGCGCCGACGCGAGCTGCAAGACCACCGGCCCAAAGGCCCCCAACGCCGTGCGCTCCGTGGTCCAGCACGAGCTCTCCACAAACAGGCCGCCGCCGATCTGGATCTCCCGACGCAGCTCGCTCATGAGCCGGCTCTTGCCCATGCCCTCGGGCGCCTCGATGACCACGGCCCGGATCAGGCGGGTCCGGGCCCCGCTGCGGCTGGCCTCGCTGGACTCGCTGGGCAGCAGCACGTCGGTCGCCCGGGTCAACAGCAGATCCAGGTAGCGCTGGCGATCGGCGAAGGGCAGGTGCTCGACCAGGACCCGGGCGAACTCGGCCCGGTCCTCCTTTGAGCGACTCTCGTGGATGGGCGAGGGCTCGCGACGCAGGAGCTCGAGCACGATCGTGCGGGTGCTCTGAGGCCGGTGCTCCGGATCGGGCTGGAGCATGCGGCCGATGAGCTCCGCGACCACCGGCCCGGCCTGCTTGAGCAGGGCCCCCGCGAGCTCGGGGCGCCAGTCTTTCTGGGCCCGCAGCGCCTCTTCGAAGTCCCGCGAGGGGAAGGGCTTGGAGCCGCGGATCGCCGCGTACATGGTGGCCGCGAGCGAGTAGATGTCGGAGCGGCTGTCGGTCTTCTTGCCGCGGATCTTCTCGGGGGCCGAGAACCCGGGGGTCCCGAGCACGGTATCGACCTCGTCCTCGTCCTCGTCCTCGGTGTTGCCCTCGCCGCGCAGGACCCGGGCCAGGCCGAAGTCGATAAGCTTGGCCTGGACCGCGCCCGCGGGCGTCACCGCGACCAGCACGTTGGTGGGCTTGACGTCCTCGTGGACCAAGCCCAACGCATGGATGTAGTCGAGGGCCCGCGCGAGCTGGACGAACACATCGACGATGACCTCCCGCGGTTTGCCCTCCAGAAAGTCGGTGAGATAGACACCCTCGACCAGCTCCTGGGTGAAAAACACACCATCGAACTCGGCGCAGCGGCCAAACTCGTACACCGCCGCCAAGTTGGGGTGGTGCAGCTGGGTCAGGAGGCGAAACTCGTCCTTGAAGGCCTCGGTGATGTCGTCGCTCTCGTTGGGCGACGAGCTGCCGAAGTTCCGGCTCGTCCGGTTGCGGCTGAGTTTGCCGAAGCGCGAGCGTGAAGAAGAGGACCCCGACGAACGTACACTGTCGCGCGCACGAGAGCGTGTTCCACGCGGGTCCCGGTTCGCGTCGTGGCGGATGACCTTCAGCGCAACTTCGCGCTCTTCGAGCTCGTCCTCGGCTCGGTAGACGGCACCAAAGCCCCCTTTCCCAAGGAGCTCCTTGACTCGGTAGCGCCCCGCGATTTTTTTCGGGATGTCGGTCATCAACGCCTAGTTGCGCTAGCTGCGGCCGGACTGTAGCGATCGCACATCGCAGGCACAACACCGCCGGTACGAGCTGGGTTTCAAAGGCAAGCGATGTCGGTATCTGGGATCACACTTATTACACCGATCGACAATTTCTGCTAGCAGCCCACGCGTACAGTGCCGTTTGTGCGGGAAACACATATGACCCAAAGGCCACCTTAGTTTCGCCGACTGTCACTTATAGTAGTAATTTTGATTCAGGAGTGGGGCGAACTGCCCCGAAATTTTAGTGGCCGTCTCCCCCTTCGTGGATCCCCTCGACCCACCGTGCACACAGCTTGAACTCGACTGAACGCACATCAGCGGGCGCCCCTGGGTCGAACCAAACACGGCCAGGCCGAGCGGGCCTACACCTGTCGAACCCGAGCCGTCGAACGGGCGAGGCAAACTACCCCACAGAACGCGGATCCAGACCGGCCCACACACCGGACTCAGCGCTCGGAGTCGCGTCCCCACGCGGGGGTCTCACCCGCGCGGATCGCCGCAAAATTTACTCGTCCGATCGCCGCCTCACCGCTGTCCACACACCGATCGTAGGCCGCCGCCTCGATCTCGATGCGCGCGGCCTCGCCCCGGCCGAGGCCGTCGAGGAGCGCCCGCTTGTAGGCGGCGACCGCCAGCGGAGAGCGGCGGCGCAGGCGATCGGCGAGCGCCTCGACCCGGGTCAGGCCAGCATCGATGTCGGAGACCAGCTCCTGGACCAGGCCGATGCGCGCCGCCTCTGTCGCGTCGACCGTCTCCCCGGTGCAACCCAGACGCAGGGCCTGGGCAGGGCCGATCGCGCCGGCGAGCTCCGCTGTCCCCCGGGCCCCGGGCACGATCCCCAGGCCGGTCTCGGGCAGGCCGAAGCTCGCCTTCCCCGTGGCCATGGCGTAGTCGGCCGTGAGCACGTACTCCACACCCCAACCCAAGGTCACCCCTGTACTCAACGCGATGTTGAACACGGGCAGCCGTCGCAGCCGACGCATCAGGGCCCGCTGCCGCAGGACGTGGGTCTTGACCCGCGCGTCGTCCCAGTCGACCCGCTCGGTCACGTTCGCCCCGGCGATGAAGATCGCTGTCCCCCGCTTGCTGACCCGGCGGCTGGTCGTGCACAGACAGGTGATCGCCTGGTCGCGGCGCGGATCTTCGATCACCGCACACAGGCGCTCGAACACGGCGAGCTGCTCGCTGCCCATCTCGTTGGCCTTGCCGTGGTCGAGCTCGAGCACCAAGAGCTGCCGGTCCGAGTCGAGGCGCGGGTTCAGGGGGGCGATCGAGGAGAGGTCCATCGCGCGGGAATGTACTGCGTTTTGCCCGAAGCTCCGCTTCAGTCCAGACGGCCGCCGGACCGACTCGAGAGCTGGGCGCTCAGGCGCAGGCGCGAGGGCCCGGGGCGGCTGAGCTCGAGGGACTCGATGTGCAGGCCGAGCGCCTCGCCGAGCAGGGATCCCAGGGCCAGCGAGGGCAGGCTCGACGCGCCTGGACCGGGGCGCAGCTGAGCGTCGATGCGCCCGCGCAGGTCCGCGGCCTCGAGCACCTCCGAGAAGCAGCCGTCCACGTGTGTCCACCCTGGGCGCTCCGGCGAGCTCCGCAGGCAGCCCAGCTCGAGGCGATCGAGGGTCCCGCTCAGGCCCAGGGTGCCCGCCTCTGGATCCCAGGCCAGGGCCACCGTGCCCGCACCCGCGAGCGCGAGCCGACCCCAGCGCGCGTCGACCTCGGTGCTGGCTGCGGGGCCATCGATATGGGTGAGACCCACCTCCAGGCCCCCAAAGCCGAACGCCCAGCCCGCCTCCGGCCCGCCCACAGGTGTGAGCACGATCGGCCGCGTGGGCTCGAGACCGGACAGGCGCAGGGGCGTCCACGCAGCGAGCTCCCGGTTGGCCTCGACCAGCGCCTCCTGCTCCCCGGCGAGCTCACTGAGCAGCCCGGTCTCGGTCGCACGCAGGACCAGGGCGTTGACCAGATCGATGCTCAACTCCAGGCGCAGATCCTCGCCTGCATTCACATCCAGGGGCTGGTCGGGAATCTCGACACCGGTCACCAGCGGCCCGGGCACCCCGAGGTCGAACTCGGGGTTCGCGGCGTCGCCCGTCCCACGGACAGGTCGCACCCACAGCCCAGCCCGGACTCCGGTTTTGCGCACCCGGGTGAGCGCGCAAAACCCCAGCTCGACCGTGGACTCGGGGCGCCCCGGGACGAGGGCCACACGCTCGGGCAACAGGTCCAGGCCCGAGAACGCGGCGAGCCCCTCCTCGGCCTGCTCCCGGACGATCTTTTGCGCTTGATCGGTGACCAGCTCATCGGCCAACCACCAGCCTACGGCGGCCCCCACCGGGGCCAGAGGTCCGGAGATCAGCCCGCCCAGCAGCGCCCCCCCACCCACGCCGATACCCCGCGCACGGTTGCGGATCCGCCCGTGGAACTCGATCTTTCCCAGGGTCACGAGTTTGACCTCGAGCGTGCCGGTCTCGCTGATCCACACCCCCACGACCCCCGACAGGGCCAGGCTGTTGACCCCCGCGACCTCGAGCTCGAAGCGCAGCGCGTCGTCGCGCAGCTCGAGCTTCGCCTCGCGCAGCTGCGTGTCCGGTCCGAGCTGCTCGACCTTGCGCAGCTCGGGCATGAGCTCGGCCTCGAGCATGGGCCTGAGCAGGCGCTGGATCAGGGCCGGGGACACACTCATCGCCACACCACAGGCCGGCCGGGACCCAGCCCCCCCAGCTCCCCCACCAGCTCCCCCGGTCTCCCCCGGCGCTCGGGACCGACCGAAATGGCCGACCAAAATCGGGTCCACACTCCGCTCGCGGCGGCCCCCTCGACGCTCGACCACGACCTCGACGAAGTGCCACCCCGGCGCGTCCTCGAGCCCGGGCAGCGACACGCTCAGCGACCCCCTGCTCAGGTCTCGCTCGACCTCGGCGGACTGCCCGTCCACGCTCGCTGTCACACGCTCGAGATCACGTGGCGGACCCGCCTCGGCTCGCCAGGTCAGGGGCCCGAGAGCCCGATCTTCCTGGCTACGATTGCGATCGCCCGCCTGGCCGCCCCCGCTCGGCGCGGCGCTCGAGAGCACATACACGGGGGCCGGTTCCTGGACCCAGACCGAGAACGGTTCGCTGTCCTCGGCGCTGTACTCGACAGCCCGGCTCCCACCCCAGAGCAGGGCCACCGCCAGACCGAGGCCGAGGGCGTGGGGGGCCAAAGCGACCAGGCGGGTCGACTTTCGCACGCCAGCCTCAAAACTCGCTCGCGCATGTGTCATTCCGAGCGCCCCACTCCTGGTCTACCGATGGTCTGCTAACTCAGATCTCGCAGCGCGATCTTGGCGGCGTTGTAGCCACACATGCCGTGCACGCCGGCGCCCGGGTGGGCGTAGCTCGAGCCGAGGTAGAGGCCACGGACGGGGGTCCGGTGGCGAAACCACGGGAAGATCGGGCGGAACATGAGCTGGCGATACCAGGCGTTGGAACCCCCGCCCAGATCCCCGCCGATCAGGTTCGCGTCCATGGCTTCGAGGCTCGTCGGCGAGACCACCCGTCGGGCCCGAATCAACTTTTTGAACCCGGGCGCGAGGCCCTCGATGCGCGCATCGATGGCGTCGCCGAAGGCCTCCTCGTGGGCCGCCCACGATCCTCCAGGCGGCAGACTGGGCACGCGCGAGTAGGCCCACAAGGCGTGTTTGCCCGCCGGCGCACGGCTCGGATCCGAGACGCTCTGCTGGCCGATCACCAGGTAGGGGTTGTCGGGGATCGCCCCGCTGCGCGCCTGCTGGGTGAAGCGACGCAGATCCTCGAGGCTGTCGCCCGCGTGCACGACCGCGGCCTCCCGACAGATCTGTGCGGCCCAGGGCACCGGGCCATCGAGGGCCCAGTCGACCTTGAAGGTCCCCCACCCCTGGCGAAACGCGCCCATCTTGCGGACCACCCGACCCGGCAGGTGCCGAGCGTCGATCAGGCGCCCAAACAGAGCCGGCGCCGAGGTGTCGCTGACGATCCCCCGGCGCGCTCGGATCTCTTCGCCACCGGCCAGGCGCACGGCGACGGCCCGCCGCTCCGAGACCACGATCTCGTCGACGCGGGCGCCCAACTGGATCCGACCGCCGTGGGCCTCGAGCAAGCTGACGAGGGCATCGGTGATCGCCCCCGCGCCCCCGGCCGGCACCCCGTAGCCCCCGGTGGTCGCCATGACCGCCAGCATGTAGCCGATGCCCGAGCCGAAGGTGTCGTCCGGGCCCACGTCCGTGTGCAGGGCCAGGCCGGGGATCACCCGGCGCGCGGGTTCGGAGCGAAACCACGACTTCGACAGGCCCGCGCCGCTGCGCAGGAAGATCGAGGCGACCTTGAGGATCGCAAAGGGGAGCAGGCCCAGGGCCGGGCGCAGGGCCGGAAAAGCCTCGAGCATCGCGGGCAGCAGGGCCGGCTCGACCTTGCGGTGCCACTGGGCCACGGCGCGGATCTTGTCGCCGTCCTCCGGGCTCCCGAAGCAGGCCGCCATGCGCTCGATGTCGCGGGCGAGCACGGCCACGCTCCCGTCCGGCGCCGGATGGGCGCTGTCGATCGGGGCGAAGGTCCAGCGCAGCCCATGCTCGGCCAGGGGCAACTCCCGAAACGCCGGGCTGATCTGGGCGAAGGGGAAAAACGCCGCGCCGACATCGTGGACGAAGCCCGGCTCGGTCGCCTGCTCCGAGGCCAGCGCGCCGCCGGGGCGCGAAGGGTGAGCCTCGACCACCAGGACATCGAGACCCGCCCGAGCCAGCACGCAGGCCGCGACCAAGCCGTTGGGCCCCGCGCCGATGACGATGATATCCGGGTCCCCCGACACGGCCGCACGCTAGCAAGGGAAGCCCGCCTCGACCACCGGGCGCCCAACGCCGACTTCGGGGGCGAGTCTGACGACCGAATCACCCCCGGGCTCGCCCTCTCGAGCGCTCGGGTCCCGAGCGCCGATCCATCCGGCGCCACCCGATCTCGGCCCCGACTCCGGGTCACCCCTCGACCCCGACTCCGGGTCACCCGATCGATCCCCTATCATTCGGCCCATGTCGACGAGAGCAACCCGCCCTCACACGCCGCTCCGCTTTGGCCTGGCGCTCCCGCTCGGCCTCGGCGCGACGCTCGTCCTCGGTGTTGCCCTCGGCGGTCCAGGACCAGCGCAGGCCGCCGAGGGCCAGTGGAAGCCCAGCCAGATCGTCGAGCTTCACACCCGCGCGGCCCGAGACGGCTTGACCCTCAGCGCCGAGCAGCTCTGGGACCCGGACGGCGACGAGCGCGACGGCGGCCTGCTGCGTGCATCGGTCAATTTCGGGGGCTGCTCCGCGGCCTTCATCAGCGCCGACGGCCTGATCGCCACCAACCACCACTGCGCCTTCGGGGCCCTCCAGGCCAACTCCAGCGTCGACCACGACTACCTCGCAGACGGGTTCTTGGCGGCCTCCCGGGCCGACGAACTCCCGGCCCCCGGCAAGACCATCCGGGTGCTGCGCAGCATCGAGGACGTCAGCGAGACCATCGCCGAGGCCACCGAGGGCATCGACGACGACCGGGCTCGCGGGGCCGCCATCAGCCGGGCCGGCAACCGCCTCGTCGACGCTTGCGAGGCCGCCGACGAGCACCTCCAGTGCAGCGTCGCCAGCTTCTTCCTCGACAGCAAGTTCGAGCTCCACACCTACCTCGAGCTCGAGGACGTGCGCCTGGTCTACGCCCCACCCTCGGCGATCGGCGAGTACGGCGGGGAGACCGACAACTGGATGTGGCCCCGGCACACGGGCGACTTCTCCCTGCTCCGGGCCTACGTCGGCCCCGACGGGCTCCCGGCCCCCCACGCTGGGGACAACACCCCCTACAAACCTGCCCAGTGGCTCAAACCCGCGACCAGCGGCGTGCACCCCGGCGACTTCGTGGCGATCTTGGGCTACCCCGGCCACACCGACCGCTACATGTGGTCGGCCGAGCTCGACCGACACCAGGGCCAAGTCCTGGCCCGGCGCGTGCTCATATACGGCGAGTGGATCGAGATCCTCGAGGCCGCGAGCGCCAAAGACGAGGCTGTCGCCATCAAGGTCGCGGCCACAAAAAAGAGCCTCGCCAACCGCCACAAAAACGCGGCCGGCAAGATCGCCGGGCTCGAGAACATGAAGCTGCTCGGGGCCCGCCGGGCTGAAGACGCGAGCTTGAAGCGCCAGAGCGAGGACGCGAAGGCCACCCTCGAGGCCCTCGAGGCCCTGTCCAGGGCCCGCAGCGATCGCTCCGCGCGCTCCTTCTTGCTGCACAACCTGCGCTACGCCCCGCGCAGCTTGGCCATCGCCTACGGCCTCGCCCAGTGGTCGGCCGAGCGGGCCAAGCCCGACCTCGAGCGCAGGCCCGGCTACCGCGACCGGGATCGAGATCGGGTCGAACACCGCCTCGAGCAGCTCGCCAAAGATCGGGACCTCGAGGTCGACGTCGCGCTCTTGGCATCGTTCCTGCGCTACGCCGACGCCCTGCCCAAATCGGCGCCGGGGGCCGAAGACCGCGAACCCAGGGGAGGCAGCCAGCGCAGCCCGGGCTTCGACGCGATCTTGAAGGGCGGCTCGAGCGACGACGGCGACTACGACAGCATCGCCCGAGCGACCTTGGCCGGGTCATCGCTCACCGATCCGACCACCATCACCGGCTTGCTGGACAAACCCGAGGCCATCGCCGCGCACAGCGATCCCCTGCTCGTGCTCGCCCGGGCGCTGGTCACCGAAATCTCGTCCCTGCGCGCCATCGAAGAGGCCGAGCGCGGCCAGTTTTCACGCTTGGGCCCGGCCTACTTCGAGCTCCTGAGCGAGCTGCGCCCGGGCCCCCTCTACTCCGACGCCAACGGCACCCTGCGCCTGTCTCACGCGACCGTGAAGGGCTACGACAAATGGGACGGCAGCACCCAGCGCCCCCAGACGACCCTCGGGGGCGCGCTCGCCAAGCACACCGGCGAGGGCGAGTTCGACCTCCCGGAGGCCGTCTTGGCCGCAGCCGAGACCCGAGCCCAGAGCGTGTGGGTCGACCCCGTACTCGGCGACGTCCCGGTCTGCTTCCTCGCCGACGGCGACACCACCGGCGGCAACTCGGGCTCGCCGGTCGTCAACGGGGCCGGTGAGCTGGTCGGCTTCAACTTCGACCGGGTGTGGGAGAATGTCGCCGGCGACTACGCCTGGCGCCCCAGCCACTCGCGCAACGTGATCTCGGATGTCCGCTACCTGTACTGGATGCTCACCGAGGTCGAGCACGCCGACGCCCTGCTCACCGAGCTCGGGGTCGCCGACTACCGGCCAGCCCCACGCCCGGCCGACCCGGCCCCAGCCGACGCCCAACCCAAAGAGAAGCCCAAAGGGAAGCCCGCCCCACCGGTGAATGGCTGCGCCTGCTCTCTCGATACTTCCAGCACCACTTCCAACACGACCCAGACCAGGCAGCGCGGCCCCGGGGGTGCGCTCCTCTTCGGTCTGCTCCTCCTCTCCCGACTCCGACGCCGCAGCCGCAGCCGCAGCCGCGGCCACCGGGGCGACAGCCACACCCACGGGCAACCATGACCGACGCCGCCACCCCCACCCAGCGCGCCGCCGCCGATATCGTCTTGGGTGAAGAACTCGCCAAGCGCCCGACCTTGCTGGTCTCGCTCTCGGGCGCGCACGCCTACGGCTTCGCCTCGGCCGACAGCGACCTCGACCTCAAGGGCATCTGGGAGGCCCCCGCCCGCGTATTCCTCGGCCTGGGCAACAAGCCCGGCGCCGTCGATCGTCAACAGTGGATCGGCGAGGTCGAGATCGACTTCACCGTCAACGAGCTCGGCCAGGCCGTCCACGGCCTCATCAAGGGCAACGGCAACATGCTCGAGCGGGTCTTCGACCGCGCGCCTCTGTACTGCGCCGACCCCGAGGCCATCGAGGAGCTCCGGGCCCTGACCCGCGCCGCCCTCTCACGCCGCGCCTACCACCACTACCGCGGCTTCGCCTTCGGCCAGCGCAAGGCGGTCGACCCCGACGCCCCGCAGGCCAAAAAAGTCCTCTACGTCCTGCGCACCACCTTGACCGGCGTCCACCTGCTCGAGACCGGCGAGGTCGACGCAGACCTCAGCGCCCTCTACGAGCGCTACGGATTCAGCGAGGTCCCCGAGCTCATCGCCCACAAACGCCAAGCCGAGCGCGGCATCCTGCCCGAAGACTGGAACCCAGCCCGCATCGAGGCCCTCATGGACCGAGCCTTCGCCCGCATCGAGGCCGCCAAAGAAGCCTCGGCCCTGCCCGAGAAACCCAGCGCCGAGGCCGAAGCGGCGCTCGAAGACTGGCTCGTCAGACGCCGCTGCGCGAGCCTGGTCTGAGTGGGGACCAAGGAGACCTCGAGGTACTCGCTACGACGGAAGTGATTGATGCCTCGCACGAACCTGATGGGGAGGACCCAGGCTCACGTGTTGGAGGCTTCCCTATCTAGGCACTATGGGTGGTTGGAGTCGACTCGAATCGCAGGAACAAAGAAGCACCGGAGAGTCGAAGCATCGTGTGAGATCAGCTATCGAGATTCGATGGCACCGTTGATTCCATAAACATGTATCAACAGCACCCGAGCGCCGAGGCGAGGACACCTGACAATCTCGAGCAAATGAGCCGTGTGGGTTGTGGGGAGGGGGTCCACGCGCAGTTTGGGAGGGGCCACACGCCTCGCCGAAGCGACATCACAGACACACCCGAGACCCCATAACCCACACGCCCTCACACCCCCGACTGTCTGAGCATGGACCCCCTCCCCACATCCCGCGCGGCATCTCCTCTAGACACGAAAATGGCCCCAAGTAGAACCGGCCCAAGCAGAACCCTCAACCCCGAGGCGGAACCGTCCGGGTCAGCGGCCGGGGATCGTAGCGGGTCCGATTCGTCAGCACCACGACTCCGTACCCTCGCCCCGGCCAGATCCGCACCGCAGGGCGATAGCCGCCCCCCTTCCCCATATGGTTGAAGTACCGCTCCCCCTCGATGACCCCCGTGTGCCACCCCAGCGCGTGCCCGAACTCGCGCCCACGGAAGTCGCGCTGCGGCGTCTGCATGGCCTGCACCGACGCTGGCGAGAGGATCTCCCGCCCCTCCCAGCTGCCGTAATTGAGGTGTGCGCCCAGGAACTTCCCCATGTCGCCGGCCGTGCCGATGAGCCCTCCATAGGGCGCGCCGTCGAGCTCGAAGGCCACGGTCGTCTCCCACTCGCCCACCGGCGTGCCGAACACCGCCGGGTCGGCGAGGCGCTTGGCGAGGCGCGTGTAGAACCCATGTTTGTCGCTGTGCCCCGCGGCCCAGTGTGAGAGCTGCTCCTGCGTCCACACGAAGCTCGTGTCCCGCATCTCGAGCACCGCCAAGATCTCCTCGCGCACATAGGTCTCATAGTCCCGAGCCTGGGGATCTGCGAGCTCCACCATGCGGCCCAGGGCGAGGTAGCCGAGGTTCGAGTAGCCCTCCCCGGCCCCCGGGCGATAGCGCAGACGAGGCCCGTGGGCCGCCATCAGAGCCGCGAGCTGGGCCGCACAGTTTGGGTGCGGCTCGCCGGTGGGCCTCGCCAGCGCCCACACCGAGGGGTTGCCCAGGCCGCTCGAGTGGCTCAGCAGATCTCGAGCCGTGATCGGCCGCCCCCGCGGCTCCCGGATCGCCCACGCCTCGCCCAAAACTGCGCTCACCGGCGCATCGATGTCGAGGGCCCCGCGCTCGTGCAGCTGCATGATCGCCGTAGCCGTGAACAGCTTGGTCATCGAGAACCATAAAAACGCGCTGTCCGCCTCTACTGCCCGGGCTTCAAGGATCGATGCCCGGCCCGCCTGCTCGACCACGATCGTGTCGTCGTAGACCGTGGCGACGACCAGCGCCGGGGTCTCCCCGGCCTCCGCCGAGGCCAGCGCCCGAGCCCGGAGCCGAGCGGGCGCCTCGACCTGCAGGCGCACACAGCCCCCCAGGGCGCCGGCCGCCAGAACACAGGTCGCCAGGGCACAGGCAGCCACAACACCGGGCCCAGGACCGGGACCAGAGCACCGCGGGCGGCTCGACATGGGTCCATCATAGGCGCCAGCGAGGCCACACGACAGCCCTCCCAGGTCCGCTCAGCGGCCGTGTTATAGCCAGCCGCGATGGGCGAGACGCTGATCGGACCCGACGAGCTCGAGCTCGCCGTCTCTGGCCTGGCCGGGCTGGTCGGTGCGCTCTTGCTGCCCACCCTCGGCTCGTGGTTGCGCGTGCTCTTGCAGTGGATCGAGTCCGACCGCTCCGGGCTCGGAAAACAGCCCCGCCTGTCCGGGTTCCAGCTGGTCCAGGCCGTAGGGACCAGCTTCGCGCTCATGTTTTTCTTTGTCGCCCTCGGGCGGGCCGCCGGTGAGCTGCGCGAGGTCCGAGTCGAGGCCCCCGTGTTCGCGGCCATCGCCACCGGGGTCGTGATCGGGGTCGTGTTTTGGGCGATCTACGCGGCCGGCGTCTCCGCCCTCAAGGTCGACTACCAGCGCGCCAAGCAGACCCGGCGGATCAAGTAGGGCCCGCTCCGAAGCCGACCTGGAACACGACGTAGCCGGCCCGCTCGATTGCCTCGTAGCTCGCGCCGAGCTTGGTCAGCAGCTCGACCGCCCGAGCCGGACGGTTGACGACCACCAGCGCCCGGCCCCCGGGGCGCAGCCAAGCTCGAAGATCGAGCAGTCGCTCGAAGGTCTCTGGATCCGCGTGGGTCGGTGGGTTCATGAGCACCAGATCGGTCGCACCCAAGAACCCCGCCGCTCCGGCCTCGCCCGCCGCCAGGGGCGAGGGCATGCCGTCGTGGACCAGCGCGGTGACCTGGGCGTCGAGACCGTTGTCGCGGGCGTTGTCGCGCAGCAGCGCGCAGGCCCGAGCGCTGCTCTCGACCGCCAAGATCTGGGCCTCGGGCCAGCGCGCCGCGGCCCACAGCGCCAGCGGTCCGACCCCCGCGCATAGATCCAAGATCCGTGTGGGCTCCTCCCCGCGCGCCCCGCCGGCTGCGCTCGCGGGTACACGCTCGCTCGCCACCTCGATCAGCGCCCGAGTCCCCGCGTCGAGCTCGCGTCGACAAAATACGCCCGGACGACTCTGGAGGCGGACGGCCCCGAGCGCCGGATCCTCGATGAGATAGGTGCGCTCACACAGGGCCCGAGCCAGATCCGGGTCGAAGTCCTCCCCGCGCCGACCCACCCAAAGGTGGTAGCCCCGCGAGCGAGACTCGACGCCGACCTCCCGGTCCCCGAACAGCGCCTTCATGGTCCGGCCCAAGCTCTTGCCCCCCTTGAGCTTGCGGACCGCGCACAGGAGCCGGCCCCCGGGCTTCAGCGCGAGCGCTCCCAGGCCCAGGCAGCGCTCCGAGAAGTCCTTGCCCAGGTGCGCCCGCGGCCACACAGCGGCGAGCTCGAAACTGCCCGGGCCCACCCCCTCGGGCAGGCCCGCGCCGACGTCCGAGACGCAGCGCTGCGGGGAGCCCTCGGCCTCACGGACATCGAGGACCAGGCGCGTCGCCCCGGGCTCGAGCCCCGGCAGGTCCCCGCAATGCAGAAGCAGAATCTGTGCGGGGGCGGTCCCCGAGACGGCCGCGGCGAGCTGCCGGATCCCTGGGTCGTCCGTGTTGAGACCGTCGGGGGTCGCGGGGGCGGTGTTCACCGTAGCCACAGCCACCCCTAACCCGACTCACCGAATTCACCCAGCGTCCGAGAGCCAGGGCCATCGATCGATCGTGGGCCCACCGGCCCTGGGCACCGCTTGCAGGCCGTCATTCGCGCCGACAGCCCGGGGCGAATTCGTGTTCTCTCACAAAAATTTACTGCTCTCTGATCCGTTGGAGCGCCTGCCGTGTGGACCGGGGCTGGGCCCCGTGATAGACATACTTTGCTCCGCGCAAGCTCGTCATGTCGACAGTTTGCGCGCCCGAGTTCGCGCTGGATAACGGACAGCGCGCTGGTTCGCGAACTCGGCCGGCTCGGTGGTGACTTCGAGGTTCTCGTTCACCGCCAAAAAGCCCCGAGAAACGCGAGCTTTGTCCCGAGCTGATCGACCTGATCAGCTCGATCAGCTGCGGTCGGCCAATTTGGCCGACCATCGGAGAATGGCCCTTTGAGCACGCTCGAAAACCTGCTCCCCCTGCTCGACCAGACCGCCCTCGTGCGGACCGCCAGCCCCAAAGCCATGAAGGCCGGATTGGAGCTCGACAAGTCGGGCGCCGTCGCGGACATCGTGGTCAACGGCGCCAGCGTCCGCGGCAAGATCAAGGGCACCCACCCCGTGCCCCACTCGACCACCCTCGAGCGCGCTGTCACCCAAGGTGGCAAGGGCACGAAGCTGGTGTGCACCTGCTCGTGCCCGACCTTCACCGACGGCTGGGAGAAGATCTGCCACCACGGCGTGGCCCTGGCCCTCGAGCTGCGTCGGCAGTACCTCGCCGGTGGCGACCTGACCATGACCCAGAACCCATGGGTCACCAGCGTCGACGCCAAGTCCCGCAACCGCTACCAGATCCAGCGCCGCCACGGCAACTGGCAGGTCACCGTGTTCGGTGCCGGTTCGGCCGCCTCGGCCGCCTCTCGCAAGAGCCAGGGCACCGCCGCCGTCGACGAACTGATCCAGCACTACCTCGACCAGGCCATCGACGAGACCGACGACGGCGCGGCCGTGCTCGAGGACGTGGCCCTCGCCGGCCTGCTCTACTTCGCCCGCGAGGCCTCCGTGTCCATGAAGGGCGTGGGCAAGCTCGTATTTGTGCCCGAGCCCCTCGTGCTCCGGGTCCGGGCCGAGTCGCGCGACAAAGACCGGCGCGTCGAGCTGCACGCATTTTTGGAGCTCGCCAGCTGCGACCGCAGCTTCGAGATCGACAAGGGACGGGTCATCGTCGGGGCCCCGACTTGGTTCTTGTGGCCCGAGACCGCCGAGATCTTCCTGGTCCCCGACACCCCACCGTGGACCCTCGAGGCCATCGCCCGCAAGCCGCGGATCATCATGGACGCGAGCGTGGCCGCGGAGGACATGGACGAGCTCAGCGAGAGCCTCCAGTCCGTGGGTGTCCCGCAGCGCGACCTCTTCGAGCTCGCCAGCGACTCGCGCGAGGTCAGCAACTTCACCGTCACCATCGAAGGCGGCGCCAACAAGATCGCCGTGGCCCTGGCGGCCCGCTACGACAACGTCACCTTGGCGGTCACCGGCGACGACCCCGAGTCGGCCCGCTACAGCGCCAACATCGGCGGCCAGACCATCGCCTTTTACCGCGACATGGAGGCCGAGAGGCGGGCCCGGCAGATCCTCCGCGACGGCAAGCTGCGCTGGAGCGCCGCCGACGAGGCCTTCGTCGCCCTCGGTGACACGGCCATCGAGTACATCGTCGCGGGCATCCCCCTGCTCCCCGAGAACTGGGAGAAGAAGGTCCCCAAGCTCCCCCGGCTGCGCAACAAGGCCCCCACGCCTCGGATCTCGGTCAAGAACCCGGGCGGCTCCGTGCTCGACGTCGAGGCCCTGGTCAACGTCGAGGGCGACACGGACCTGATCTCCATGCGCGACCTGCTGCGCTGGCTGCACGAGGGCCGGCGCTGGGTCGAGCTCGCCGACGGCTCCGTCGCCAAGCTCGACCCCAAGATCCTCGAGCCCGTCGCCGACGCGGCCGGGGCCATGCAGTTCGACAAACACGGCCGGGCCGAGGTCAGCACCCTCGAGCTCGGGACCCTCGCTCGCCTGCTTCAGGAGGTCCCGGGCGCCAAGGTCTCCAAGGACGTCAAGAAGCTCATGGCCAACATGACCGGGGAGCGCTCCGCCCGAGCCCCGCGCAAGGCCAAGGCCCTCACCGCCAAGCTCCGCGACTACCAAAAATCGGGCTACGCCTGGCTGTGGCAGCTACACGAGAACCAGATGGCCGGCATCCTCGCCGACGACATGGGCCTCGGCAAGACCGTCCAAGCCCTGGCCCTGCTGACCAAGGCCAAGGAGGTCGAGGGCCCAGCACCCTCGCTGATCATCGGCCCCACCTCGGTGCTCGGCGTGTGGCGTCAAGAGGTCAAGAAGTGGGCTCCGAGCCTCTCCGTGCTGGTCTGGCACGGCAGCGATCGGGCTGAGAACCGACGCCTGCTCAAGAAGGCCGACGTCATCGTCACCAGTTACGCGATCTTGCGCCGAGACATCGACGACCTCGTCAAAATCCGCTTTCGCTACGTGATCTTGGACGAGGCCCAGTACATCAAGAACTGGACCACGAGCACGGCCAAGTCCGCCAAACAGCTCAAGTCCGACCACCGCCTCGCGCTCAGCGGCACCCCGATCGAGAACCACCTCGTCGACCTCTGGGCCATCTTCGACTTCTTGGCCCCGGGCTTCCTGGGCAAGCTCAGCGAGTTCCAAAAGAACTACGTCAAGCCCATCGAGGACAACGACCCAAAAGCCCTCGAGAACCTGCGCGCCCGCATCCGTCCTTTCATCATGCGGCGGCGCAAAGAGGACGTGGCCACCGAGCTCCCGCCCAAGACCGAGCAGACCATCTTCTGCCAGTTCGGGCGCAGCCAGCTGGCCCTGTACAACCGCATCCTCAAGGCCGCCAAGAGCGAGATCGACACTCGCGTCGGCGCCGTCGGCATCGAGAAGTCGCAGATGACCATCCTCGCGGCCCTCACCCGCCTGCGCCAGGTCTGCACCGACCCGCAGCTGCTCAATCTCCCCGAGGGCAGCGCCGTGCCCAAGTCCACCAAGATGGAGGCCTTCCGCGAGCTGATCACCGACTGCATCGGCTCGGGCCGCAAAGCCCTGGTGTTCTCCCAGTTCGTCGAGATGCAAAAGCTGATCGCCGCGACCTTGAAGGAGCTCGAGATCGACTTCGTGTGGCTGCACGGCGGGACCGTCAACCGCGAAGAGGTCGTCCAGCGCTTCCAACAAAAGAGCGGACCGCCCGTTTTCCTGATCTCCCTGCGCGCCGGCGGGGCCGGCCTGACCCTCACCGAGGCCGACACGGTCATCCACTACGACCCGTGGTGGAACCCTGCCGTGGAAGACCAGGCCACCGACCGAGCCCACCGCATCGGCCAAGAGAAGGCCGTCATGGTCTACCGCCTGGTCGTCGAACACACGGTCGAGCAAAAGATGGTCGAGCTGGGCGCCGAGAAGCGCAAGATCGCCGAGTCGGCCCTGGGTCGAGACACACGCGTGGGCAAGAAGCTCACCATGCAGGACATCGACCGCCTGCTCGAGACCCCCGTCGCGGGCGCGGCTGCCTGGGACGAGGTCTGAGCAGGAGCATCTGCTCGGACCTCGGGCCTCCTGGATACTCAGCCCCCCGAGCCGAGCAGGGCCGCCTCCCGCCCAGGCGGCGTGTCGTCGTCGAGTTGGTCCCGGTAGCCCGCCGGGAGCGCGACCTTGTCGAGGCGACCGCGCTTGCCCCGAACCGCCCGCAGGGCCTCGACCGGGAACGGCTCTGCGACGTCGCAGGTCTCGAGCAGGGCCCTGAGCCTCTGCAGTGAGTCGATCTGCATCAACGCAGCACGCAGGGGCGCTGAGCCGCGAAATCCCTTTGTGTACCAACTCGCGTGCTTTCGAAACGCACGCATCGCCAGCTGCTCGGCCCCCAGCGGCCGCGCCCGCCGAGCCCGGGCTCGACCAGACTTCCGGTCGTCCTCGGCGCGCTGCTCCGGCTCGATACACTCGCTCTCGTCTCGCTCCCCCAGCGCCCCCGGGCGCTCCGCCCAGGCGACCATGGCCTCGGCGTGGGCGAGCATGACCTCGGCGACAGCCCCGAAGTTCGGTGGCCCGGGGGGCTCCCGACCACAGGCCCGGGCCACCAGCTCCGCGAACAGCCATGGCCTGCCCAGACACCCGCGCCCGACGATGACCCCCGCGCACCCGGTCTGGGCCATCATGCGCTCGGCGTCCTCGGCCTCCCAGATGTCTCCGTTTCCAAACACGGGGATATCGAGCAAGTCGACGAGCTCGGTGATGCAGTCCCAGTCGGCGCCCTCGCTATAAAACTCGGCGGCGGTCCGCGCGTGCAGACCGACCGCCGCGCAGCCCTCCTCTTGGCCGACCCGCCCCGCGTCTCGAAACGTGATCAGCGAGGCGTCGATGCCCTTGCGAAACTTGATCGTCACCGGCACCGCCCCACCTGCCCCCTCGACCGCGGCCCGGACGATCTTGGCGAGCAGGCGGGGCTTGGCGGGGATCGCCGCGCCCCCGCCTCGACGGGTGATCTTCGGCGCCGGGCAGCCGAAATTCATGTCGATGTGATCGACGCGACCCTCCCCGACCAGGCGTCGCACCGCCTCCCCCACATAGCGCGGATCGACCCCATAGATCTGCAGACTGCGGGGGCTCTCCCCGGGCCCGAAGGCCGCCAGACGCAGGGTCTTGCGGTTGCCCTCCACCAGCGGCCGCGCGGTGATCATCTCGCTGACGAACAGCCCACAGGTGCTGCCCACGGGACGCGCAGCGCCTGCGTCGACTGTGGTCTCGGCAAAGCGCCGACACAGGGCGCGAAAGGGGTAGTCGGTGACCCCCGCCATCGGCGCCAAGATCAGCGGAGGCCACAGCGTGAGCGCTCCCAGAGCGACGCCTGACTCTGACCTGAAGGACACCGACACAGCCTACCCGAGCCGATTTTGTGATCTCCCAAAAATGAAAATGGATGTCGCTTGCGACGGCGGGTGTGAGCTTGTCCCGGCCCGAGACCTCTCCCGTGTGCGCGAGCAACCATTGACCCCTCTATTGTTCCGCTTGTCCGGGATGGCACACTCGCGGCTATGCGTTCCCTGTCAATCGTGTTGACCCCCGCCACCTTGGCGGTCACCTTCGCGGCCACCCTCGCGCTGGGCCTGACCGCCTGCGACAAAGCCGACACCAAGGACAAGACCGCCGACAAGGCCGACGACAAGAACGCCGACGCCGACAAGGCCGACGCCAAGAAGGCCGGCGACGACAAGGCCGACGACGAGACCGACAAGCCCGAGCTCGCTGCCGCCGAGGACCCCGAGGCCGGCTGCATCCACGAGGACGAGGGTGCACACGAGAAGAAAGACGGCGAGAGCTGCGACCACGGCAACACGGTCGCCGCCACCACCTCCACCGGCCATTTCGGCGGTGAGTTCGCGCTGACCGACACGCAGACCCTCGCCTCCGTGCTCGGCGCTGAGCTCCCCACCGAGGCCGTCAAGGTCAGCGGCACGGTCGAGGCCGTGTGCCAGGCCAAGGGCTGCTGGATGGTCATCAAAGACGGCGACAAGCAGGCCCGCGTGCTCGTCAACGATCACGCCTTTGCGATCCCCTTCGACGGCAAAGGCAAGGCCGCCGTCGTCGAGGGCACCCTCGAGGAGAAGCAGCTCGACGAGGCCAACGTCGCCCACCTCAAAAAGGACGGCGACGACACCATCAAGGGCGAGGGCCCGCGCATGGAGTACTTCCTGCACGCCACCGCTCTCGACCTCTCCTGAGCGGATCCAGCCCAATCCAACAAGAGAAAGCCCGCTGTCTTGGACAGCGGGCTTCTCTCGTTTACGGACCCTCGCTCGAGGGGCGCCCAGCGTCGGTACAGAATCTGAGTTTGGATCAGTAAGAAAGAATCTGAGCTTGGATCAGGCCCTCGCCTGCGACCTCCGTCGCCCAGACCGCATACCGACGGTTGTCGTGGGTCGCCAGCTCGAGCCGGTCGGTGTGCCGCTCCCGGGCCACGAGACCTCGTTTTGAAACTGGGGGAGCTTGGGCGTGCCCGACCGAGGAATCGAGCGGCCTCGATCTGCTAGAACTTGGAGGAGATCGCTCCCAAGACCGTATCTTGGTTGAGATCTTCCCAGTTCATGGCCCCATCGATGAGCCAGAAGCTGGGATAACCCTGGATCTCCAAATACTGCTCGTAGTGCTGCTCCACATCCGGAATCACGGAGATATGCTCACCAGAGGGGTAGCTTTGGTCCCAGGCGACCGCATCGGTCATGCTCGGCGCTCCATTGTTGGCGTTTAGAGTGAGCACCGTGACCCACGCGACGCTCCCATTTGCGATCGCGGCTCGAAGCGGGTTGGCGAACGAGCCGATGACGGCCTCGTTGCCCTGGAACACCTCCACACACGCCACGTCGTCACCACCGAGGCACAGGGAGAACAGCTGACAGGGCCCACACCACACCGCCGAGGTGTCGATGATGATCGGGTTGCCCTCGTACTCACAGATACTGACCTCTTCACCCTTGTGATCGATCCCGGAGAAATGGGGGGCAGGGCCGCCGACCACCGCCTGCCCTTCCCAGCCGGGGTTCTCGGCCTCACAGGGGCTCTCGTCGCCCGTGGTCTCGGTCGTCTCCTCGCCCTCGGCCGTGTCTTCAGTCTCGCCCTCTTCCGTGCTCGTGTCTTCGTCCTCGCCCGTGCTCGTGTCCGCCCCGTCGGTCGTGTCCGCACCGTCGGTCGTGTCCGCACCATCGGCCGTGTCCTCGCTGCCGGTCGCCCCGTCGGCGACCGTGTCCTCCGCATCCCCGTCCCCGCTGTCGCAGGCGGTCATGGAGCAGGCAAAGAAACCCATCGAGAGGGCTGTAAACAGGGTCTGAGGTGCGTATTTGGTCATGGCTGGTCTCACGGATCGGAGGCCCACATCTCTACGGGCCGAGCCCCGAAATTAGACCCGTCAGTCAGGAAAGTAAACCTCGCATAACTAAGAATGCGAATAAGCTGCGCCAGAACACCCTGCGACGCTTGCGCCCGAGTGCCGGGGACAGCTGCCCTGTTTGCGCCTTCCTGCCAGCCCGGGCACATTGGCGATTACCGTGTCTTCGCCCCCCTCTCGCGGCAAACGCTTCTTGAAACTCGCCGGCATGACCGCCTCGGTCGCCGGCAACATGGCCAAGACCAAGGTCAAATCGCTGTTTCAGTCCAGCGAGGACGCGGCCGCCTCCCGAGAGCAGGCAAACCGCCAATCGGGGGACTTGATCGCCCGGACCCTGGGCGAGCTCAAGGGCGCGGTCATGAAGGTCGGCCAGATGGCTTCGATCGCTCAGGATGTCCTGCCCAAGGAGCTCTCGGACGCGCTGAGCAAGCTCCAACGCGAGGCCCCGCCCGTGGACTTCGAGGTCATCCGCGAGCAGATCGAGCGCGAGCTGGGCGACGCCCCCGAGCGCCTGTTCACGCGCTTCGACGAGGTCCCGTTCGCGGCCGCGTCGATCGGTCAGGTCCACCGCGCGACCACCGACGACGGCCGCGAGGTCGTGGTCAAGGTCCAGTATCCGGGGGTCGAGGACGCGGTCGACTCGGACCTCGCCCAGCTCAAGCTCGCGCTGAGGGCCAGCGGGATCGTGAACATCGGGCGCGAGGCCCTCAACGCCTCGTTCAAAGAGGTCCGAGCCCGCCTCCACGAGGAGCTCGACTACACCAACGAGGCCGACAACATCCGCCTGTTTCGCCACTTCCACGCCGACCACATGGGCGAAGACGGGACCGTGGTCCTGCCCGAGGTGGTCGGTGAGCGCTCGGCCCAGCGGGTCTTGACCATGACCTACGAACCCGGGGACCAGCTCTCCGAGCTCGAGGCCCGGGGCTACACCCAGGCCCAGCGCGACACCCTGGGTCGCAACTTGTTTCACATGATGGCGAGCCAGCTCTTCGAGCTCGGCACCATCCACGCCGACCCCAACCCGGGCAACTTCGCGTTCCGCCCGGACGGCAAGATCGTGCTCTACGACTTCGGCTGCACCAAGCACCTCGATGTCGGCATCGTCCAGGCCTACAAGGACATGATCTTGTTTGGTCTGGCCGAGGACTACGACGGAGTCGAGGACGCCCTGATCCGCCTGGGTGTGCGCAGGCCGAACTCGACCCGGCCCCCCGACGCGTTCTACAAGCGCTGGCGCGACACCTTCGCCCACCCCTTCCAGGCCACGGCGATCTTCGACTACGGACGCGCGACCTTGCACGACGAGTTCGTCAAGCTCATGCCGGCCTCGCTCAAACACATGTCCAGCTTTCAACCCGCGACCGAGCTGATCTTCCTCGACCGAACCGTGGCCGGCCACTACGGCAACATGCGCATCCTCGAGTGCCGCATCCCCACCCTCGCCTATGTGCTCGAGTACCTCGATCGCTTCCAGGGCGAGTTCGTCGCCCGGCCCGCCGCCAGCGAGAGCTGAGCCCCGACCGTCGCAGTCGACGCGCTCAGGGCCGTCAGAGCGATCGGGATCTCGGGATATAGTCAGGGCGAAAGAAAACGCTGCTACGCTGGACCCAGCGTGCTCGGTCGTCTGTTCCTGCTGTTTACCCTCGTCCCTTTGGCGGAGCTCTACCTGCTGATCACGCTGGGCGGGTGGATGGGCGTGGGACCGACCGTCGCCCTGGTCGCGGTGACCGGCATGGCTGGGGCCTGGCTCGCGCGTCGTGAGGGCCGCAAGGCCCTGGCCAGCTACCGGGAGGCCATCCAAAATGCTCAGCTCCCCGAAGACGGGATCGTCTCGGGGCTCCTGATCTTGGCGGGCGGCGTCATGCTGATCACCCCGGGCGTACTCACCGATTTGTTCGGGATCTCGATGATGATCCCCCCGGTCCGCCGCGCGGCCGCCAAGCTGGTCAAGGCCCGGTTGCAAAAGCGACTCGGCGCCAGCGTGGCCGACGGCTCCATCCGCGTGGTCAGCGCGGGTGTCGGGCCCGGAGCAGGCTTTCCGGGCTTTGGTGGAGCGGGCTTCGAAGGGTCGGGCTTCGGCGGCGACGGACCCGGCACCGGCGAGGTCGGCGAGGTCATCGATGCCGAGGTCGTCGACCACGTCCAGGGCCACCCCCACACGCCGAGCCGGCCAACCAAGGTCTTGCGCCTGTGACCCTGCCTGCCTGTTCTGCCTGTCCCGCCTGACTGGGCTGGGCCCATGCCAGCGAGCTGCGCTCAGATCCGACCGAATACGACCGCGGTCTCGTACCAACCCCCGCTCTGGGTCCCGTACCAGCCGTAGCCGATCGGGTGACGCTGGTCGTCGGTCATGAACAAGATCGTGCCGGAGCCGAAACCCGTGTCCCCGGTCTGGGAGCGCTCGTCGTGTTGGTGGGCATAGCGGGTCGAGTCGACCACCTTGACGAGGTAGGCGCCCTCGATGAAGCCGACCGCCCGCGGGACCGCGACGACGATCCCGACGTGCCCTGTGTTCCCGCCCTTGGGCCAAGTCGGCGGCCGGCGCCAGGCGAACAGGTCTCCGGGCCGCACGTCTTCGATGTCGGCGATCTGCTGCCACCCCTTGCGGCGCCGGTCTGTGGGTGCACGCTCGATCGTGCGGACGTAGGTCGCCGCGACCGGGCGCTCGCGGTCGAGCCCCTCCCGGGCCTTGGGCGCGACCCGAGTGAGCATCCAGTTCATCATTCCGGAGCAATCGAAATGAAACTTGCCCTCGCGCCGCCGCACCCGGGTGCTGTGGGTGTAGGTCGTGTCCGTGCCCGTGTCTTCGATGAGCTGGACCAGGCCCATGAGCTTCTCGGACCTGGAGTTGGCGGGCAGATCGACGGTGAAGGGGAGCTCGCCGTGGTCCGTGGGGCCGGTGAGCTCGAAGGCGTGGGGAGCGGGTCGACCTTCCGCGCGAATCACGCCTCCGATCGCGGAGCCGGCGGGCTCATACAGGGCCGGAGCCCAGAGTCCAGAAATTGCGGTAGCGAGCGCGAGCGCGAGCTTGGACAGCATCACATCCAGCATACGCGCGCAGCGGCGATCGGGTTGAGGGCGCGTCCCTCGGGTCTGCATATACAGACCACCGGGGATGGCCGCGGCCACGCCGCTCGCCGGCCCCGCGGGCGCCGGCTATATTGCCAGCCATGTCTCTGCGCCGATCTGGAGCGTCCTTGGGCGTGGTCTTGCTGCTGGCCTCGCCGCTGGCGTGCAAGACCCCGAGCACCAACGTCAACGTCGCCGACCCCGAGGGTGCCGACGCGGGCGAGCCCTCCCACACCGAGGCCACAACTTCGGTCCCCTACGCCGCAGTCGAGAAGATCGAGATCTCGAGCAGCGTCTCGGGTGTCGGCGACATGTTCGACGCAGCCAGCTCGATCCTCAACATGTGGTCGCCCCCGGAGCCGGGCATGCCGGCGACGAACCTGCTCGACTTCGCGAAGCTGGCGATGATCCAGGAAGGTTTTGCCCCCCGCTTCTTCGAGAGCATCGACCTCGACGGCACCCACGTACTGAGCTTCGCCTTCCCTCAGGACGATCAGCCCCAGACCACCGACGCCGACATCGACTTGGCCCTGAGCCTGGCGTCGAGCAACGCCGCGGACCTGGTCGAGAGCATGCCCCAGAGCATGCAGCCCCAGCCCATGGGCGACAACATGTGGCAGTCGGTGGAGGACGAGGTCCTGATTCTGTTTCGGGCCCGGCCCCGGGCCCTCGAGATCGCCCTGAGCATGGCGGACCTCGACCGGGCGGGGATGCTCGCGGCCCAGGCTTCGCCCACGCCCCGATTTCAGCTCCGAGCCAGCAACCTGCCCGCGGGCGACATCGACATCAGCGAGCTCATCCCCATGCCCGACGAGGGCGCGGGGCTCATGAGCAGCATTTTCAACGAGACCACGGCCGTCCAGTTCTACGCCGACTTCGGCACCGACCGAGCGTTCAGCGCTCGGGCCGAGGCCGAGGCCCCCTTCGAGCGCCTCGGCCTCGATCCCATCGGCCCTGCGACCCAGCGTGAGAGCGAGCTCGCCAAGACCCTGCCCGCGGGCGCCCTGGGTGTGTGGGTCATGCCCTGGGGTGACCCGGGCCTGCTCCACACCCTGCTCGACAAGCGCATCCCCATCGACCAGATCCCCGCGCCCTTCGACGGCTATGTCGACGACATCGTCGGTGGTCTGCACGGGGTGCTCGGGTCGATCCACAACGAGGTCCTGGCCACGGCCTACCTCGACGACAAGGGCAACCTCACCATCGTGTTCGCGGCCGAGATCAGCGACGAGGCCGGGGCCCGCAAGGCCATGCGTGAGATCTGGGGCGCGGCCGAAAAGGCCTTCAGCGATCACATCGCGCTCACCGACGGCAGCGCCGATCACCGCTACGCGGTCAAGTTCAAGGTCGGCGCCGGGCGGGCCGGCAAGTTCAAGACCGACCACTTCTCCCTGACCCTCCCCAAGAGCATCCAAGACAGCTTTGAAAACGCGCGCAGCCTGCTGGGTAAAAATCCCAAGCTCGAGATCTCGACCGTGATCGCCGACGGCAAGCTCGTGGTTGCGATCGGTGCGGGTCACAGGCAGTTCATGGCCAACCTGGGCCGGCGCCTGGGCAAGGCCAAAGCCGGCGGTCTCGAGGCCGGCGGCGGCCTGGCCCTGGCTCGCGGGCTCTCGGCCGGCTGCCAGCACTGCGTAGCGATCGACCCCGTCCAGGTCGGCAAGATGGTCTTCACGATCATCGCCACCGACCCCGACGAGCCGGCCGCGGTCCAAAAGGCGGCCAAGTCGGCGATCCAAAAGCTCGCCAAGGCCGGCATCGAGGGCGAGGTCGCCCTGGCTGCGCGCTTCGAGACGGGCCGGGGCGCGCTCGGCTTCGGCATCCCCAAGGAGCTCCTGTTCATCGACGCCGCCAAGGTCAAGACCGTCATCGACCTGTTCGACTCGGTCGACGCGGCCCGGGTCTCCGACTAGCGGTGGCAGAGCCCACCGCGCCTGTCGAGCGCCTGCGAGTCGCGGGTCTGATCCTCGCCGGGGGAGAGTCCCGACGCATGGGTCGACCCAAGGCCGAGCTCCCCCTCGCCGGCCGCAGCTTCGCCCTTTGGGGCCTCGAGGCCCTGCGCGCCGGTGGCTGCCGGCCGATCTATCTCGTCGAGGGTGCACACCGAAGCCCGGAGCCCTCCGCCTGGCCCGGCGCCTCTCCCCTGCGTCGCGTGCACAACCCCGACTGGCCGCTCGGCCCCCTGTCGAGCATCCAGGCAGGGCTCCGCGCTGCGCTGCGCGAGACCCCCGATCTCGACGCCGCGATCGTCCACCGGGTCGAGCAACCCCGGGTTCGTGCAGCCACGATCCGGGCGCTCATCACTCGCGCCGAGGCCGAGCCGGCGACCATCTGGCAGCCGCGCCTGGACGGGCGCTCGGGCCATCCCCTGCTCTGGCCGAGGGCCTGCTTCGCCCCCCTCCTGGCCCTCGATGCCCACATCCACAGCGCCCGCTCCCTCCTGCGCGACCCGAGCTGGTCCGGTGCCCGGCGCTGGCTGGAGGTCGACGAGCTGGAGATCGGGGACCCGGGCGTGCTCGACAACATCGACACCCCCGAGGACTACGCCGCCCTGGTCCGGGCCCAGAGTGCAGGCGAGGGCTGAGCGTTGGCCTCAAGTGGGCTCTGAGCGCGACCCGGCAGCCACGTCTGCGACCACGCTCATGCTGGCCCCGTCCCCCCCGCAGCGCAGCGCGATCAACTCGGCCGCGATGCTCACCGCGATCTCCATGGGTGTGCGGCCGCCGAGCCCCAGGCCGATCGGGGCCCGCAGCCGCCCGAGTTCGGGCCGGGCCAGGCCGCGCTCGTCGTAGCGACGCAGGACCCGGGCGAGCACCGTGTGGACCTTTCGGCGGCTGCCGATCATGCCCAGGTAGGCGTGTGGCAACGTCAGCGCCTCGGCCAACGCCCGCTCGTCTCGGCCGTGGTCACGGGTGACGATCACCAGGCAGTCCCGATCGCCGAGGTCGGGGACCGCGTCCTGGAGCTCGTCGGCGTCGAAAGACAGGCGCTCGACCTCGGCGAAGGCCGGGTCCGCGAGCATGTCTTCGCGATCGTCGAGCACGGACACACGAAAGCCCAGGCTCTTGGCCAGCGGCGCCAGGGCCTGGGCCACGTGCCCCCCACCGACAATGATCAACCTCGCCTGCGCCTGTAGATACTCCACGAACACCTCCATGCTGCCGCCGCAACACATACCCAGATCTCGAACCAGATGAACCTCGACGGTGCGGGGGCGCCCCGATCTCAGGACCTGCGCGCAGGCCTCGAAGACCTCTCGCTCCACGGCTCCGCCGCCCACTGTTCCCAGGCTCGAACCACCGGCATAGACGAGCAGGCGCGCACCGACGACCTGGGGCGCCGAGCCGGCCCGCCGGATCACCGTTGCGAGCGCGCCTCGATCCCCCTGCGGGGCCCGCCCGGCGAGCAGGTCGGCGACCGCCTGGGCCAGCTCGGCGGCGGTCGCCGAGCCAGCCGCGCTGCGCGAGAACTCGGACATCGCCGGCACCATAGCCCCGGCTCGCGGACCCTCCAATCTCGGTCCCTCTGGACCGAGCGACCCGATCATCATCGACTCGAATCTCTCGCTCGAATCTCGGCCCCCGGCGCCTCTTCCTCGCCCCACTCGAGGCCCACGCTTCGCGCACCGGGCAGGGCCCAGCGTGCTAACCTGGCGGCGACTCTGCGCCCGCCCGCCGGAGCCCACGCCATGCACCCGATCTCGACGCCCCCGATCTCGACGCCTTCGATCTCGACGCC
>CAYVJQ010000058.1:0-4125 GCA_964451725.1 uncultured Nannocystaceae bacterium
CCCTGCTCGACAACCTCCGTTGGGAGTGCAGCGGCTGCATCCCCAGCGAGGTCGAAAACTGCGGCATCCAGCCGCAGTAGTGCCCAGTCGCACTAGTCACATCATTCACACACATCAGGGCCCGAGCGCCCTCTTGGACGATAAGAAAGGCGCGGGTGGTCATGGACCATCCGCGCTTTCTTTAGTCGCGCCTTTCGTTAATCGCGCAGGGTGAGGACGCTGGGGATCCCCTCGCCCCGGGTGAACAGGGCCAGGTCTCGCAGCGCCACGCTGTCGCCAGGAGTCGCGCCGACGAGTTCGACCCGCAGCACGGCCCGGTCCACCGACGGTGCCCAGAGCTTCGGCTCGGGCGCCCACACCCCGTCCTGATGCTCCTGAGTAGGTAGCTCGAACTCCGCGACAGTGGTCCCGCCGGCCTCGCCGAAGCCAGCGACAGAGACGCGCAGCCGGGCACCAGGGTGGACGTCGATCTGCGTCAAGGTCGGCGCCAGATCCACAGCCTCCGGCCTGCCCTGCGCATCCAGGGGCAGGTCGATGGTCTCGAAACGAAGCGGCCTGCCCGCGTCGACCACCAGCGAGCGCGCGCGGATCTCCGGGTCGGGTTGGGTCCCCGGCCGGTAGCGCGAGAGGCTGCGCCCCCGCACCCACACCGCCGGCTGAGGGGGATGCCCCAAGGTCGCGCGCGGAGCCATGCTGACGGCCTCGACCTCGCCGGCCGGGAGTGTGCTGCTGTACTCGCGCGGGAGCAGGCGCAGCTCGAGCAGGCGCCCGTAGCCACAATCGCCGACATCGCCGACATCGCCGGTCTGCCCGTCGCTGGGGTTCGGGGCCCAGAGAGTCAGGACCCGAGCGCCCTCGGTCTGGCCCGGCTCCCCCTCGGGCGGAAGCGGAGGCAGAGGCAGAGGCCCGACGGTCGCGCGCTCGCGCAGCGCCAGGCCCTCGGGCGGCTCCGGGAACAGGCGCCGACCATCGATCCGGATGCCCCATAGAGGCACGCTCCGACCCAGGCGTGCACTCTCGAGTCCCGCCCCCACGATCACCAGGTGGCGCGCCGCTCGGACCGTCGCCGACCCCAGGGTCAGGGTGACCTTCAGCGCCCGATCCGGGGACAGGCAGGCTCGGCCGTCGTCGTGGAGACCACCCTCGATCTCGAGCAGGTGGGCGAGGGAAGCCGGTACGCGGCCGTCGGGATTCAGGCGCAGGCGCTGGACCTCGGCCATCCTCGCCGGGTCGACACGCAGCTCGATGAGCGCCATGCGCAGCTCGTGTCGCGCGACCCGGGTCGGCAGCCGATCCTCCACCGGTGTCAGAGCGTGGAGAAAGAGCTCGATGAGCGCCTCGTGCTGGACGGCGAAGGGCGCCCACAGCTGGTCGTCCAAGAGCGCGAGCTGCCGCCCCCCTCGCCGCCCTGGGTGCGCGGCCTCGTTGACCAGCAGGTAGACCGGCGGCGCGGGCTCTCCCGTCCGCGCGGGGCGATCGACGAGCAGCTCCCAGGCGCTGATCCAGGCGTCCTCCCGGCTGCGGTAGGGCACCACCTCCACGCCGACCCCCATGGCCAGCGCGCCCCCGACTTGGTTGTGGGTGTGATCGTGGTGCCAGCCCTCCCCGCCGGCGATGACCACCGCACCCGGCTCGATCCGCTGGGCCAGCCAATGCACGGCCTCGGCCGCGGGCTCATACTCGCGCAGGCGCAGCTGAGGGTGGCGGATCAGCGGCAGGGCGGTCGCGGCGATCAGGCCCAGGCCCAGGCCCAGGCCCAGCAGCAGCGCGAGCACCCGCCGGCGACGGGGCTCCCCCTGAAGCGCGGCGCTCAGAGCCGCGAGGGCCCCCGTCGCCAGCAACGCCGCGCCCGGCAGGAGCTCGGGCACGAGATAGCGACCGTAGTAGAAGAAAGTCAGATGGGGGAGCTCGCGGGGGGCGTAGAGCAGAGCCGTCACCGGCACGACAGTGGCCAGGGCGAGCAGCCAGCACTCGGCCGACGACGGTCGCCAACGCCAGCCCAAAACCAACGCTCCCACGCCCGCGCTCACCATCAGGGGCACCCCCAAGAGCACCGGGGCCGCATCGAGGCGACTAAAGGGCGGACCGGGCTCGGCCTGCGCGCGCAACCACGCCCACAGCAGGACGGCCGCCAGCAGGGCCGCGACAGCGCCCACAGACCCGATCCTCAATCGCAGTCGCAGCTGCTGTCGCTGTCGTGCACGCGCCCTCCTCCGGCGTACGCGCGCCAGCACGGCGTCGACACCCAGCCACACCCCCGCGCCCAGAGCCGCGAGTCCGACCAGCGCCCCCGCGCCCAGATGCAGCGACGACCGCCGACGCAGCAGTTCGTCGTGGAGGTAGGGGTAGGCCGTGTCGGCGTGGAGCAGCACGCTGACGAACAAGCCGGCGACCAGGAGCAGGGGGGCACGCTCGCCCGCGCTCCACCTCGCGCGCCATGTCGGTCCCCGGACGGCCCCCGACCCACCGACGACCCGCGCCCGCAGCCACAAGACCGCGAGCACCACGGGCAGCACCACCAGGGCATTGCCGCGTACGAGGGCCGCGAAGGCCAGCATGGAGGCCGCCCACCACGGTCCACGCTGGGGCTCGACGCCATCGCGAAGGCGCAGCGCGGCGAGCACGGCCGCCCACTCGAACACGGCCATCGCCCCCTCGCTCAGGGGTGTGCGCCCGGTCCAGATCGCCAGCGGCGAGAGGGCCACCAGCGCCACGGGCAGGGCCGCCCAGCTGCCCTTGGGCCACAGCCGTCGAGCGACGCAGGCCAAGATCGACAGACCCAGGGCACCCAGCCACAGCAGCGCCAGGCCCATGTTGGCCGCGCCGAAGGCCGCCCCTGCGACCGCCAGGCACATGGGGTGGAGATGAAAGAACTGCGGTGTGACCCGGCCCAGATCGCGATCGGCCAGATAGGCCCCAGGCCGATAGCCGGCCTCGTAGCTGCCCTCGCGCCACGGGTCCCGGTTGCGGGGGTACAGGCCGAGCATGTCCTGTGGTCCGGGGGCCTCCGGGTTTGCGCGCCGATCTCGGCCCGCGCGCGCGAGCACACCGTCGGTCCAGCCCAGCGAGCCCGTGCGCAGGGTCGACTCGGCGCGCAGTACATAGGTGCCCTGATCGCGACCGGCCAGCGGCGCCGAGATCGTCGGTGTACGCAGGCCCACCCCCAGGCCCACGAGCGCGAACAGCAACAAAGTTTGAGCGAGCGCCTGGGGGACCTCGGCCGGGCTCGGCTCTCGGCGCACGGTCCAGGGCCAACAGGCCAGGGCCAGGGCCAGACAGGCCAGAGCCAACGCCTGCCCAGAGAACAGACCGGCCCAGGCCAGCAACGTTGCGACCAGCGCGACCAGGCCCGTGTACAAGCTCAGGACCAGACACACACTCTCGAATCCCAGCCCGCCCAGACGCGCGCGCCGACGCTGCAGGAGGCTCAGGGCGAGCGCGCACAGAGCCGAGATCACGCCCGGAGACACCGGCCTGACCATACGTGATCGATCCGCGTCGGTCAGCAGCTCCCCGCCCCCTCGGCTCGACCGGCGAGCGCAGCAGCGGACCGGGTCCGAGAACCCGCACAGCTGCGCCGGCCGTGGGCAGGCCGACACGCTGAAGAGCCCAAGGACCGGGTTCAGCGCAAGTTTCAGGGTCGCCGGTGGACCCCTGCGCCGCCTGCTGAGACACTCCGAACATGGCTCGCACTGTGCTCCCCGAAGGCTGGAAGCGTCCCCGCGGCTACGCCAACGGCATGGCCGCCTCGGGCGAACTCTTGGCTGTCGCCGGACAGATCGGCTGGGACGGACAGGAGCGCTTCGCCTCCGACGAGTTCGGGCCCCAGTTCCACCAGGCCCTCGCCAACGTCGTCGCCGTGGTCGAGGCCGCCGGCGGTACAGCCGACAATCTGATCAGCCTGACCATCTACGTGACCGACAAGCGCGAGTACATCGCGGCCATCGAGGCGGTCGGTCACAGCTACCGAGCGCTGATCGGCAAACACTTCCCGACCATGGCCCTGATTGGGGTCCATGAGCTGCTCGAAGATCGGGCCAAGGTCGAGATCCAGGCCCTGGCCGTGCTCGCCCCTGCGCTGCCCTGAGCCCTGCACAGCTCTATCTGCCAGCCAGCCAGCCAGCC
>CAYVJQ010000058.1:4225-9553 GCA_964451725.1 uncultured Nannocystaceae bacterium
GCCAGCCAGCCAGCCAGCCGCCATCCCGCCAGCCACACGAATCAGCCCCCGAGCGCCCGGATCCCCATGGCCCACGATCACGACCCCGACTGTCGTCCCCTCCCCCTCCCGACCCCCGAGAGCTTCCGCTACGAAGAGCGGGACCGCGTCGGGGTGATCACCCTGAATCGACCCGAGCGCTACAACGCCCTGACCTTCCAGGTCTACCGCGAGCTCACCGACCTGTTCACGGTCATCGACCAGCGCAGCTTGGCCCCCGAGGGCGCCCGGGCGCTCCTGATCCGCGGTGAGGGCAAGGCGTTTTGCTCGGGCGGCGACGTCGAGGACATCATCACGCGCCTGTTCAGCCGAGACATGGAGGGCACGCTGCGCTTCACCCGAATGACCGGCGAGCTGATCCACGCGATCCGCCGCTGCAAGACCCCGGTCGTCGCCTCGGTCAAAAAGGTCGCCGCCGGGGCGGGCGCGGTGATCTCCCTGGCCTGTGACCTGCGGGTGATGGCCAAGGGCAGCTTCTTCGCGTTTTTGTTCCCCCAGGTCGGACTCTCGGGCGCGGACATGGGCGCGAGCTGGCTGCTCCCACGGATCGTCGGCTTGGGTCACGCCAGCGAGCTCCTGCTCCTGGGCGGTCGGGTCTACGCCGAGCGCTGCGCCGAGATCGGCCTGTGCCACCGGGTCGTCGACACGGACCCCCCGGCGGCGGGCCCCGACGAGCCCGCGCCCACAAACTACGGCTACGGAACAGTCGACGATGCGGCCTTCGCCCTGGCCCTCACCCTCGCTCGAGGGCCCCACTTTGCGACCCGCATGACCAAAACCATGCTCCAGCAGGAGCTCGACATGAGCTTCACCGACGCGATCGAGGCCGAGGCCCAGGCCCAGGCCGTATGCATGCAGCACCCCGATTTCAGGGAGGCCAACGACGCCTGGCTCGGCAAGCGGGACCCAGCCTGGAAGTAGGCCCGAACCCCACTTCGGAAACCCACCTCGAAACCCACTTCGAACGACTATGGCCACCCCCGCCGCCTTCACCCACTCGCGGATCCTCGACCGCGACCTCGCAACCATCTCCGGTATCGCCGACCCGGACATCCGCGCGCGCTGGGTCGCGCTCGAAGACCGACTCGAGCGCTTCTGTGCCGCGTTTCGATCTGAAAATCTGCGCGCCATCGAGGACCGAGACGAGGCCGAGGCGACCCGCCTCTACGTGCGCAAGCTGGCCGAGGCCGAGCTCCTGCAGCTGGTGGTCCCCGGGGCCTTCGGGGGCGCCCACCCCGAGGTCTCCGCGACCGCGATCTGCCTGGCCCGCCAGTGGCTCGGACGGGAGAGCGGCGCCCTGGACACGGCCTTTGTGATGCAGGGCCTGGGTTCCTACCCGGTCGCCCTCGCGGGCCGCCCCGAGCTCGCCCAGCGCCTGCTCCCGGCCGTCGCCCGCGGCGAACAGATCTGCGCCTTCGCCCTGACCGAGCCGGGCGCCGGATCCGACGTCTCGGGCATGCAGACGCTCGCCCTGCCCGAGCGCAGCGACGACCCGAATGGCGACCTGCGCCTGCGCGGACACAAGACCTTCATCTCCAACGCGGGTGTGGCCTCGAGCTACGTGGTGTTCGCCCGCGAGGCCGAGCCCGGCGCCGACGGCAAGCCGCGCTTCGGCGCGTTCTGGCTCCCCGGCGACAGCCCCGGCCTGTCCGTCGAGCCCATGCGGGTGACCGCACCCCACCCCATCGGCACGGTCCACTTCGACGACGTGCCCGTGCCCGCAGCCCACAGGTTGGGGGCCCCCGGGGAGGGCCTGCGCATCGCCCTGAGCAACCTCGATCAATTCCGCGCGACCGTCGGCGCCGCCGCCTTGGGGATCGCGGACCGGGCTACCGCCGAGTCGATCGCCCACCTCCGCAGCCGCACCCAGTTCGGCCGCCCGCTCGCCAAACAGCAAGGTCTGCGCTTCGCCATGGCCGAGCTCGCCGCCGACCACGTCGCCGCCCAGCTCATGGTCTACCGAGCGGCCGCCGCCCGAGATCGAGGCGACGCGACCCCCGACCAACCGGCCATGGGCAAACTCTTGGCCACCGAGCACGCCCAGCGCTGCGTCGACCGCTGTGTGCAGAACTTCGGCGGCCGGGGCGTCGCGGTGGGCGAGGTCCCCGAGCGCCTGTATCGCGAAGTTCGTGCGCTGCGCATCTACGAGGGCACCTCGGAGATCCAAAAACTCGTGATCGCTCGCGCGCTCCTATGACCGGTATCCAACCTGCATCCGACCGGTATCCCGACGAAGCCCGCTGCGACCAGCCAGCTGGGCTATAGTCGCCGCTGTCGTGATCACCGGAGTCAGCACTCGAGCCCCCCACGAAGCCCTCAACGCAGTGCTCGTGGTCCTGCGCATGCTCGCCCACGATCCTGATGCGCTCCCGCAGGTCGCCAGAGCCCTCGACTTCGCCGAGTTTCTGCCCTTGCTGATCGCCGATCAAAAGGACCGCAGCCAGGACTTCCGATCGCTCCTGGTCGAGCTGTGCAACTGTCACGAGCACTTCGGTCTCGCCCTTGCCCGCCTCGACGGGGAGAGCTTCAGCCTCGGGTCGCAGCGCAGCGCCGAGCTCGAGCGCCTGCTCGCGGCCGAGCGCCACTCACAGGACGGGCCCGAACACAGGCAGGACTGAAGCTCGCTGGGCCCAGCGCATCAGCCCAGCGTGTTCAGCCTACCCGTGGCTCACGGTTTTCGGTCTCACCGTTTTCGGTCTCCGGGGCCGGCTCGGCGAGCGTGCCCGGCTCGGCGACCCCCAAGCTCAGCCCCCGCGCGGCCATGAACGCGACCATCGCGTACCAGAGCACCTCCGGACCACCGCCCCCGTAGCGGGCCCAGAGGGCCAACGGCAGGAACGCGAACCCGAACGAGAGCAACATGGCCCGGGCCATGGTCCCGCCTGCGGTCAACCCGATGAAGTAGCCGTCGAGGATGTAGGCGACGCTGCCCAGGAGCAGCACCACCACCAGCCAGGCCCGGGCGTCGATCACCGCAGCGAGCAGCTCGGGCTGATCCGTGAGCAGGGAGAAGAGCTGGGGGAAGAGCAAAAATGCGAGCGCGAAGCCGGCCCCGGTCGCCACTCCCCAAGCGAGGGCCAGCGAGAGCAGCCGGCGCAGCCCCTTCCGATCCCCCCTTCCCGCGAGCACCCCGGTGAGGCTCTCGGTCGCGTGCGCGAAGCCGTCGACGAAGTAGCTCGCCAAGCCCAGCACCCGAACCAAGATCGCGTTCGCGGCCAGCAAGGTAGAAGAGAAGGCCGCGGAGAAGCTGGTGAACAGGGCGAAGGCCGTGATCAAGGCCAGGGTCCGCACCCAGATGTCTCGACCCAGGCGCAAGATCGGGAGCAGCTCGGCGACCCCGAGCACGGATCCCGTGGCCTCCGGCGCCGCGGCCTGGGTCTGGACCCAGGCCCGTCGCGCCAGGGGCAAGGCGACGAGCAAGGTCAGGTACTGGCTGATCATCGTGGCCCAGCCAGCCCCCGCCGCGCCCCAGTCGAGCTCGACGATCAACAGGTAATCCAGGACCACGTTGGCCCCGTTGCCGATCCCCGCGAGCACCAAGATCGGCCGGGTCCGCTGCAGCCCGAGCAGCCACCCCATCACACAGAAGTTCAACAGCACGGCCGGCGCCGCCCAGATCCGTGCTTGGAAGTAGTCCCGGGCGGCGATCTCGACCGCGACCTCGCCCTCGAGCAGGACAAAGGCGAGCCCCTCGATCAGGCCCTGGCAGGCGAGCAACAGCGCCGAGAACACCAGCGCCAACACCCCGGCGCGCAGGAGCAGGGCCCGGGCCTCCCCAAAACTTCGACGCCCGACGGCCTGCGCCGTCAGCCCGGTCGTGCCCATACGCAAAAAACCGAAGGACCAGTAGAGCAGATCGAAGATCACCCCGCCCAGGGCCACGCCGGCGAGGGGCTCGAGCTCCTCGAGGTGACCGAGCACGGCCGTGTCGACCAGGCTCGAGATCGGAACCATCAGCGAGGCCGCGATGCTCGGGGCCGCGAGCGCCAAGAACCGGGCCCGCAGGCTCCTGTCCTCGCCCAGCTCGAGCTCGGGCTCGGGCTCGGGATTCGAGTCTTCGTTCACTGGCCTATGCTCGAGGGAGGTCGATGGTCGAAAGGTCGAAAGTCGCGCTCAGCCCTGAGGCACGACGGCCGCGATGTTGAGACCCCAGCCCGTCATGTCGCTGTAGCTGTAGGGGGCGTTCAGGCCGTCGTAGGTCTGGATGTCGAGTGTATCCGGGTCGAAGCGAGCGGCCATGGTCCCCGCGTCGGAGACCACCCAGATGTAGCCATCGAAATCCACGGCCACGCCCTTGGTCTGGCCCGTGGTCGGGATCGGCCAGTAGCCCAGGACCTGGAGCGTGTCGGCGTCGATGGCGTAGACCCCATTTTGCTGGTAAGCGCCGAGCCACATCCGACCCTCGCCGTCCTCTTGGATGCCCAGGCCCTGGGCCTCGATCAGGTCCCACTCCCCGCCCACCGGGTCGTAGCGGCCCGTATAGGTCTGGTAGCCGCCGATCCAAACGTAGCCCTGAGAGTCGACCGTGATCCCGTAGGGACAGATCTCGGCGGGCGGCTGGATGACCTCCCAGCTCAGGTCCTCGGCGTCGACCCGGATCAGACTGCCACCGCAGTAGGCGTTGACCATCCACAGGTTGCCGTCGATATCGACCGCCGCGCCGTAGGGGCTCCGGTCCATGGACCCGACCGTGCCAGGGATCTGAAACGCGTCCTCGACCACGCCCGTGTCTCCGTTGAGACGCATGACCTCCAAGTTGCTCTGATCGGTGGTCGCCCCGACCCAGACCTTGGCATCTTCGTATTCACAGCTGAGGTCGTTGAAGGTGCCCGCGGTCCAGGCGATGGCCCGCTCGCTCGCGAAGGAAAAGTCCGTGTACCAAGCCACACACTCCTCCTGGCCCCAGGCGAGCACGTCGTCCTTGCCGGTCGAGGTCTGGATCCCCGGGCTCCCATTGCTGTCCACGCAGTCTTCTTCGCGCGCGTAGATCTTGGTCACGCCGCCGTCGCGGCTGGCCACGACCATGTCACCCGCGAGGTTCACCGAGGTCCGAGAGGGCTGACCGGCGGCCTGCGGACGGACCTGGTAGCGCGCCTCTTCGACCATGGTCTGGGTGTCGATCTTGCTGACCGTGCCCTCGGGGCTGTTGGCGATCCAGATGTAGGAGAAATCGAGGTCTCCCATGCCCTCGCCCCCACAGCCGCCCCCCGTGGTCCCGTCGCCCGTCTCGGCTCCGACGACGTCGAACTTGGGGCTCCCGTCGCCCTGGCTGGAGCTGTCCTCACCCTC
>CAYVJQ010000058.1:9653-28444 GCA_964451725.1 uncultured Nannocystaceae bacterium
CGACGACGTCGAACTTGGGGCTCCCGTCGCCCTGGCTGGAGCTGTCCTCACCCTCGCTGTCTCCGCTCTCGCCGCTCGATGTCTCGCCGCTCGAGCTTCCAGTTTGGTCTTCGGTCCCCGTCTCGCTCTCGCCCTCGGAACTCTCTCCGACCTCATCGCCTTCATCGTGGGTCGTCGCGTGGCCCTCTCCCAGGGAGTCTCCCGAGCTCGCACCTTCCTGTTGGCCCGTGTCGTCGCCGCAAGCGGAGACCCACGCCACACAGCACAGCAATACGAGCGGAGGAGAACCTGGGCGACGCATCTGTAGAGGGTACCGCCTCCGCCCAAGCCCCACGACTCCACGACTCCCGAAGCGACGGTCCGAACCCCGGGGCCTCGGAGCCCCGGAGCCTCGGAGCCTCGGAGCCTCGGACCAGAGCGCGCCAGGACCTGAGGTCCTCAGGGCGCCAGCGGGGGGGCGTCGGGGATCTCTGGAGCGGGGCCAGCGGCCTCTCGCGCCACGGGGATACCGCTGTCCACGTACCACCCCGCGGCGAAGCTGCTGCCCGTGAAATCGGGCGAACCCACCTGCGGTGCGGAGAAGTGGAAGAAGTCGCCCTGAATCCGCGTCGTGTCGACGTCGATGATCATGTAGCCCTTCTTGAGCACCTCGATCCAGCGGATGTGTGGGTTCCGGTCCCGGACCAGGGCCACGGTGGACTCGTCGAAAGACAGACCGGGCGAGGTCACGCCCGGAGTCACGAACTCGACCGCCACCGATCCGGCTCCGGTCTCCGGGTCGTAGCCCGAGTAGGGATCGGGCGTGAGCTCGTTGACGAAGGACGAGTGCACATCGCCGGTGAGCACGATGAGGTTCTCGAGCCCGCTGTCGCTGACGTGGGCCAAGAACCTGAGCCGTGCGTCCTCGTAGCCGTCCCAGGGGTCGGAGAAGAACGGCCGGTTGGGCTCGCCCTCCTCGCCCGGAGTCAAGATCATCTGGCCCATCAGAACCTGCTGCGCGAGCAGCTTCCACTGGGCCGTGCTCGCGTCGAGGCGCTCGTAACACCACTCCTCCTGCTCGGCCCCGAGCAGCTGACGGCCCGGCGCGTTGATCTGCTCGAGCCCGCCGGGCGCAGTCAGGGGGACCTGCTCCTCCCGGCCCTCGTAGCGCGTATCGAGGACGATGATGTCGACGAGGTCTCCGTAGGAGAGCCGCCTATAGACCCGCCCCGCCTCGCCCTCGCGGATCGGCAGCCACTCGAAGTAGGCCTGGGTGCCCGCAGCCCGCCTTGCAGCCCACTCGCCCTGCTCCATCGGATTGTGGTTCTCCGCACCGTCGACCCAGCCGTCATTGGCGATCTCATGGTCGTCCCAGGTCGCGATCATGGGGTGCTGACGATGGATCTCGTAGAGGCCCGGATCGCTGCGGTGCAGGCGATAGCGGGCCCGGTAGTCCTCGAGGCTCACACACTCGTGGGCAGGATCGAGACCGCGGATGTCTCCGTAGACCCCATCTCCAAACTCGTAAATGTAGTCGCCGACGTGGATCACCGCGGCGAGGTCGGCCCGCCCGGCGATCTCGTTGTAGGCGTGGTAGTAGCCGTGGGCGTAGCTCGCACACGAGACCAGGCCAAAGCGCAGGCGCTCGCTGGCCCCGGTCGGTGCGGTCCGCGTGCGACCGATGACGGATGTCCGGCCCTGGGCGTAAAAACGGTAGTAGTAGGTCACCCCGGCCTCGAGCCCGGCGACGTCGATCTTCATGGTGAAATCCCGCGCGCTGGTCGTGAGCTCGGGGATCGTGCCCGCCGCCACCCGGGCCTCGAAGTCCGAGTCGAGCGCGACCTCGAAGAACAGCTCCACCGACTCGTCCGCTCCCGCCGGCCGGACCCGCGTCCATAGGATCACCGCGTCACTGAGGGGATCCCCGCTCGCGACCCCGTCGGAGAACAGCGTCTGTGGACCGGGCTCACCCTCCCACTCGTAGACCGGGAGGTCATCTCCTCCGGTCCCTGTGTCCGAGTCACCGCTGTCGGTGTCGGTGCCAATCTCATCGTCCCCGTTGGGCTCCGTTGTACAGCCCGCCACAAAGGTGGGGATCAAGGTCGCCGCCGCACTCCACAGACCGGCGCGGCGCAGTAATTCTCGTCGTGAAATCGTCATGTCAATCTTACCAGTGCGACCAACACCCTATCACCCGAGCCGGGTGTCGGCTTTTGCGCCCGCCTGCGGGCCGACCGCGGACCCTAGCCCCCAGTCTCGGCTGGGACTGGGCTCGAACCATACCCTGCGCGTGTACGCAAAAGCAGTTGGATCCAGGGCCCTTCAAAGGCCACCCTTTGATTGACGCGAGCCCCGGCGGGCGCAACGATGGGCGCCTTCTCCGGTAGGGCGCATGACTGAACAAGTACAGCTGAGTTTCTCCTGCGATACGGACAGCGAGGTCCCCTGGGTCGTCAGCGGGCTGCAGTTCTCCGAGCACTTCAACCAGCCCTATCAGATGCGCCTCGAGATGCGCACCGACGACCCCCTGGCCGAGCCCACCAATATGCTCGGCCAACCCATCACCTTGACCATCGAGCGCGACGGCTTCACCCGTGAACTCGACGGGATCGTCGAGTGTGTCGAAGATGGACTCGCCGACAACAACCACCTGCTGGCCGCCCTGACCGTGGTCCCCGCCCTGGCGGCCCTCGGCTACCGGCGCAACAGCCGGATCTTCCAGGACATCTCGATCAAGGACATCCTCGTCGAGGTCCTCGAGGCCGCGCTCGGGCCCTACAACAGAGAGATCGACGTCGGCTTCCTCAACGCCGGCGACTATCCGCTCCAGGAGTACACGGTCCAGTATCGGGAGACCGACCTCGACTTCGTCCACCGGCTCATGGAGGAGTACGGCATCACCTACCGCTTCGAGCACGAAGGTGGGGCCGAGACCATGGTCTTGCTCGACAACGACTCGGGCTACGTCGACCTCGTGTCCCTCGGCAACGAGGACGGCATGGTGCCCATGGTCCTCCAGGGCGGAGGAGCGGGCGAAATCGAAGATCTGCGCGAGTTCTATCGCGAGTCCAAGCTGCGCTCGACCGTGGCCCGGACCACGGTCTTCGACTGGCTCGACCCGGCCTCGACCCAGGACGAAGAAGACGAGGAGTCCAGCCCCTTCGACATCCCCAACGGAGCCGAGATCGGGCCTGAGCGCGAGGACTACAACCACGACTCCCCGACCTCCATGTTCGGCTATCGCAGCGCCGGCCTGGACTTCAGCGAGGTCACCAACCAAGTCGGCCTACGCCGCAAGGTCCACCAGCGCGACGCGGTGACCTTCTCCGGCTTCGGCACGGCCACCCACATGGCCCCGGGGACCAAGTTCGAGCTCCTCGATCACCCCCAGGCCGACCTCAACGCCCACTACTTGGTGGTCGCGGTCGACCACGCTGCCGGTGACTTCGCGGATCCCAACAACCCGGAGGAGTCCTACACCAACCGCTTCCAGTGCGTCCCCCTCGATGTCGAGTGGCGACCCGAACGCAAGACCCCGCGCCCCCAGATTCCGAGCATGCAGACCGCGACCGTGGTCGGGCCCGCCGGCGAGGAGATCCACACCGACGAACACGGGCGGATCATGGTCCAGTTCCACTGGGACCGGCGCAAGAACTACAACGAGGAGGCCTCCTGCTTCGTCCGCGTGGTCCAGCCCTGGTCCGGCAACGGCTGGGGGTTCGTGTTTTTGCCCCGCATCGGCATGGAGGTCTCGGTCACCTTCCTCGAGGGTGACCCCGACCGCCCCGTGGTCACCGGCTGCCTCTACAACGGGGACCACGCCACGCCCCACGCCCTGCCCGGCAACAAGACCAAGAGCACCATCAAGACCCAGAGCTCCCCCGGCGGCGATGGTTTCAACGAGCTGAGCTTCGAGGACGCGGCCGGATCCGAGGAGATCTACATCCACGCCCAAAAGAACCTCAACGAGGTCGTGCTCGCCAACCACGACACCACCGTCGGCAACAACCAGACCAACAACGTCGACGTCGATCAGACCCAGACCGTCCACGGCAACCAGGTCGAGATCGTCGACGGCAACCAAGAGATGACGGTCAAGACCGATCGCACGGTCGTGGTCGTCGGTGCCTTCGACGAGCGGGTCGAGGGCGGTGAGACCCGCAACATCGCCTGTGGGGTCACCGAGAACATCATCGGTGGCGAGACCCGCACCGTCGCCGACGGCCATGAAGAGACCATCACCGGCGGCGAGATCCGCACGGTCACCGGCGGCATCACCGAGACCATCAACGGCGACACGACCTACAACCACCACGGCAACGTCACCGACACCACCGACGGGGTCTACACGCTCACGGCCACCGGCGGCCTCAACATCACCGCGCCGGCGGGCATGAAGGTCACGGTCCCCGGCGGTATCACCACGGTCGATCCCTCGTCGACCACCGAGGCCTTCTCCGTGTTCCAGAAGGTCGTCGGCGTCTCGAGCGAGGCGGTCGGCCTCAAGTACGGCGTGGTCGGCCTCAAGGTGGAGGCCGTGGGGACCGCCATCGCCGTCATCGCCGTCAAGATCGACATGGTCGGCTTCAAGGTCGATCTGTCCAAGATCAAGTACAGCAACAACCCCCTGTCCATCAAACAGGCGGCCACCAACCTGCGCAATGCGGCGTTCGGCGTCTACATGTACGGCTGCACTTTGTTCATGTGAGGCGATGAAAAAAATGTTCAGCCCTCCCGTACTCATCGCCATCGGCAGCATCGTCTTCACCCTGGTGGTGCTCGGTGTGTTTGTGCTCCCCGTGTTCGTCCGGGCCTGGGGCGAGGCCGCCGTGATCGCCAACGGCGTCGAGGCCAGCGCCACGATCCGCTCGGTCGAGGACACCCGGGCCCGGATCAACGAGGACCCGGAGGTCGACATCGTGTTGTGGGTCGAGCCTGCCGACACAGAGCCCTACGAGGCCAAGATCCGGACCGTGGTCTCGATCGTCGATCTGGTCAACTACCGCGTGGGCGCCAAGCTCCGGGTCAAGTACGACCCCGAAGACCCGAGCAAGGTCGCCATCGAGGGGCTCGCCCCCACGCCATGAAAGTCCTCAAACCCACCCGCCTCAGCGTGCTCACCCGCTGTTTCGAGCACCAGCGCCAGTTTCACCTTGGTGTCTCGGTGCTCGCCTTCGTGCCCCTGAGCGCGGACGGGCGCGGGCCCCTGCTCCCCGATGCCGCCATGTGGACCTTCGCCGGCGAGCGCATGGGCAAAGAGTGTGTCCTCGATGTGGGCATCCCCAAGTCGGTGGGCGAGTACCTCATCCACGGCTCGGCCTACGCCCCCGGCGGCCAGCCCCAGCCCTCCCTGCCCGTGCGCGCCCGGGTCGGCGGCCTTCAAAAATCGCTCAACATCGTCGGTGACCGCTACTGGCTCAGCGGCCGGCGGGCCAGCGAGCCCCGGCCGTTCTCGGAGATGCCCCTCGATTGGAGCCGGGCCTACGGTGGACCCGAGTACGCCCTCAACCCCCTCGGCCGCGGCCACGGCGAGACCGAGATCGAGGGCCAGCGGCTCCAGCTTCTGCCCAATCTCGAGCTGCCCGGCTACGAGGTCCAAAGCGCCGGCCAGGAGGGCCCCCCCGTGAGCTTCGGGGCCCTCGACCTGAGCTGGCCCCAGCGCCAGAGCCTGGTCGGCACCTACGACCAGGCCTGGCTCGAGAACCTGTTCCCCGGCTACGCCCACGACATCGACTGGAGCTTCTTCAACATCGCGGCCCCGGATCAGCGTCGATCCGAGTTTTGGGAGGGGGGCGAGGCCTACCAGTTCGACAACCTCCACCCGGACAAACCATCGCTGAGCGGCCGCCTGCCCAGCTACTTCGCCCGGGCCTTCGTCACCCGCGAGCTCCGGCCTCCCGACGCACCGCCTTGCCCCCCGGAGGACTCGGTCGAGACCCGCTTCGACGAGGTCCCCCTGCGCCTCCAGACCCTGTGGTTCTTCCCAGACGCCGAGCGGGCCGTGCTCATCTACCAGGGCTCGACCCCGGTCGGCACCGACGACGGCACCGACATCCGTCACCTCATGATCGCCGCCGAGGGCCTGGACCCCGCCCAGCGCCGGCCCATCGAGCACTACCAGCGGGTCTTGGCCGATCGCCTCGACCCCGAGACCGGCATGATGGCGGGCCTGCTCGACGCCGAGCTCCTGCCCGAGGACATGGGCGACGCCGAGGACGAAGGCGACGCCGAAGAGCGGGCCCTGAACACGGCCCAGGGGCTGCTCGAGGACAACCTCCACCGGCGAGCGATGCTCCAGCACGAGGCCACCATCGCCCAGCTCACCGGCTTGGGCATCGACCCGGTCATGTTCCCGGACCCGCCGGCCGCCCCCGCGCCCCCACCGACGATCGAAGAGCTCCCCGAAGTCCTCGAGAAAGCCATCGCCGACGCCAAGGCCACCGCCGCCGAACAAGAGGCCAAGCAGGCCGTGATCCGCGAGCAGATCGACGCCGCTGTCCGCGACGTCGGGGTGGATGCCGAAGAGATGCGGGCCAAGCAGGAGGCCGGACACCGAGGCCCGCCGATCTTCAGCGCCCAAGGCCAGCGCGCCACCTTGATCACGGCGATCAAGGAGTGCCGAGAGGTCGGCGCCGACGCGACCTCCTTCGAAGAGATGCTCGCCGATCCAGACACCCAGGCCCGCTGGGAGCAGGCCGAGCGCGACGCCCTGGACGCCTACGTGAGCGGCGCCCACCTCCAGGAGCCCGCCTTGCCCATGGACCCCGAGCGCGACGCCGTGGCCAAACAGGGGGTCCGCGATGCGATCGCCAAGGGCATCGACTTTGCGACCTTGGATCTGACCGGCGCCGACCTGTCCGACATGGACCTGCGCGACGCCGACCTCAGCGGGGCCCTGTTCGAGAGTGTGCGCCTCGACGGCAGTGACCTCAGCGGCGCCGACCTGTCCCGGGCCGTGCTCGCCCACAGCTCCTGCGTGGGTGCGATCTTCGACCGCTGCACCCTCACCCAGACCAACCTGGGCAAGGCCGACCTCAGCGACACCTCGCTCGTCGAGACCGACCTCCGTGGCGCGGTCCTGCAGGCCGCCAAACTGCGCGGCGCCAAACTGCGCGGCGCCGACCTGCGCGATGCCAATCTGCGCGAGGCCGACCTCACAAAGGCCGATGCCAGCGAGATCAAAACCGAAAATCTGATGCTCGTCGAGGCCGAGGTCGCGGGCCTGAGCCTGCGGGGTGCGCAGCTTCGCGAGGCTCTGTTTCTCAAGCTCGACCTCGACGGCTGTGACCTCTCGGGCGCCGACCTCAGCCGATCGGCCTTCCTCGAGTGCAGCCTCGAGTCCGCCAATTTTCGTGGGGCGACCATGCACAACACCCGCTTCGTCGAGGGCTGCAAGCTCTCGGGGGCGACCTTCACCGAGGCCCAGATGCCCGGCGCCAACTTGCGGGGCAGCATCATGGCCGGCTGCGAGCTCAGCAAGACCCTGCTCGACGGCGCCGACTTCAGCGAGTGCGACCTCAGTGGGGCCCGCTTTTATCAGGCCGTAGCCCGGGGGGCCCGCTTCGACAAAGCCGACCTGCGCGACGCCAACTTGATGTCGGCCAACTTGCTGCGGGCCTCGTTCATCAGCGCCGTCATCTACGGCGCCGACTTGCGGGCCACCAACCTCTACGGCGCCGACATGGCCCGGGTCCGCTCCGACCCACGCGTCCAGCTCGACGAGGCCAACCTGACCAAGGTCCGCGTCAACCCCACCTACGCCGAGGCCCCCGATGACCCCCGATGAACTCGTCGCCCAAGTCCACCGGGGCGAGCACGTGGAGGGGATCGACCTCCACGGTGCCCAGCTTGCGGGCGCCCAGCTCAGCGGTGGTGTGTTTCAAAACGTGGATTTCCGAGGCGCGACCCTGACCGGCGCGGCCCTGCGCGAGAGCCTGTTTTTCGGGTGTCGCTTCGACGAGGCCACGCTCGCGGGGGCCGACCTCCACCACGCCATGCTGCACGAGTCCTCCCTGGTCGGCGCCGACTTCCAGGGCGCGACCATGACGGCCACCAAGGTGCTCGAGACCGACGCCAGCGGGGCGAACTTTCGGGGCGCCGATCTGCGTGTGGCCGCGTTCACCAAAGGCGCGCTCACCGACGCCTGCTTCTCGGGTGCAAAGCTCGAGCGCTGCGTATTCCTCGAGTCCGATTTCGGCGAGGTCGACTTCTCGGCCACGCCCCTGGTCGCCGTCACCCTCATCGGCGCCGACCTGCGCAAGGCCAAACTCGACGGCGCCACCTTCGAGCGTGTGGTCGTGCTCGAGGGCGACCTCTCCCATCGCTCCTTGCGCGGGCTGAAGTTCCTCCACACCCAGTTCACCGACTCGAAGCTCGAGGGCACGGATTTCACGGGCGCGGACCTGACCCAGTGCAACTTCAAGGGCGCCGACATGCTCGGCTGCATCCTCGCCCAGGTCGTCGCCCCCAACGCCCTGTTCGTCGAGACGGACCTGCGCCAAGCCTCGTTCCTGCAGGCCGAGCTCGCCCAGTCGATCTTCATGGACGCGAACATGGAGCGGACCGAGTGCTCCGGCGCCGACATGCAGCAGTGCATCCTGCACCGGGCCCGCTGCGCCGACGCCCGCTTTGTGGGCACCAACCTGACCTACGCCGACTTCTCCCACGCCGACCTCAGCCGCGCCGACTTGTCGGGCGCGACCATGATGCGCACCAACCTGCATCTGATCCAGGACACGGACGCGCGGATTCCCAACCGCGCTCTCGCCCTCGACACCGATCCCGAGCTCGCCGCCGCCGAGCGCTGGCAGCCCAAATACTGAGAGGACCCCCTATGCACGCCCAAGACTTCGACACCCTCCGCCCCTCGAACGCCACTCCTGCGCCCGCTCTCCCCAGCCCCTCCCTCCACGCCCCGACCGGCGCCGAGCAGGGCGTGGCCACAGTGCTGCGGATCGATCCGGCAGGCGGCTCGGCGGGCGGCTGGTGGCTCGGCCAAGGCGTGAGCGAGAGCGGCGAGAGTGGAGCCCGCGAGCTCCTGGCCAAGCGCGCCGCCAGCTGTCTGATCGCCCCCGAGATCGGCGACCAGGTATGGATGGCCGGCGATCAGACCCACGGTGTGTTTGTGCTCGCTATCTTGGTCCGCCGGGACGCCGGGTCGAGCCCGAGCACCATCAGCGTCGAGGGTGACCTCGAGCTCAGGGCCGAGGGCGGCGTCGTGCGTGTGCGGGGCAGCGAGGGCCTCGAGCTCGGCACCCCCGCTCGCCTGAGCCTCAGCGCCGGAGAGCTCCACGCCCAGGCCAGCGTCGCCCGCTTCACCTTTGGTGAGCTCGCGGCCGTCGCCCGCAGGGTCTACGCCTCCCTCACCCGGGTCACCCACGTGGGCAAGCTGCTCGAGCTGCTTGTCGACAAGGTCACCCAGCGCAGCCAACACAGCGTCCGGGCGATCGCCGGGGTCGACCACACCCAGGCCGGGACCATCAGCCTCGAGGCCACCCACGACGCCCACATCCGAGCCGAGCGTGCGCTCATCAACGGCAAGGATCTGGTCAAGATGGACGGCGCCCAAATCCACTTGGGCTGAGCGACCTGGCCCCACCCACTCGGCCCCACCCACCTCGAATCCACAGTTCACACCCAGGAGCATCACCACAATGTTCGCCAATACCCAGATGATGGGCATGGACACGGGCTTCCCCGACGTCTGCCTGACCCCGACCCCCGCCGGCCCCGTGCCGATCCCCTATCCCAACATCGCCATGGGTCCCATGGGCGTGCCCGCGGCCTACAAAGTCCTGTTCATGGCCACCCCCGCCCACAACTTGTCGACCAGCGTGCCCCTGACCAACGGCGACAACGCCGGTGTCGCCACGGGTGTGGCCTCGGGCATGGTCATGGGCCCCTCGCGCCACCTCACCGCGGCCTTCACCGTGCTCGTAGGCGGCATCCCGGGCACACGCCTGACCAGCGTGTCGCTGCAAAACTCGACCAACTGCCCGGGCGCCCGCATCGTCCCCAGCCAGGTCAAGGTCGTCCTGCTCGCGCCCTGAGTTCGGCACCCCGAGACCCTGAGTCGGGCGAATAGCTCCCGCGCAGTCGGGCGAATAAGTCCTGCGCGCGACCCCCCGATGGGGTTCACTGGAGCAGCCCGCATGTCCCTGCTCCAGCCCAAGCTCCCCGACTACGACCCGATCGCCTGGGCGCAGCTCCCCTTTCCCGAGCGCGCCCGGCTCGTGTGTCAGTCCTGGGCCATCCAGGGCTACGGCACCCCGATCGCCGTCTACGTCGCCTACCTGCTCAAGATCGGGTTCTACGTCGGCGTGTGGCTGGCCTGGTGCGCCCGCTCCCCGGCCCTGGGCATGCCCTCCGAGCTCGGCACCTGGTGGGCCCACCCTCTCGCGTTCCAAAAGGCGGTCGTCTGGAGCCTCCTGTTCGAGGTTTTGGGCCTCGGCTGCGGCAGCGGGCCGCTCAGTGGCCGCTACTCCCCCCCGGTGGGCGGCCCCCTGTATTTCATGCGCCCGGGGACCCTGACCTCCCCGCCTTTTCCCAAGCTCCCCCTGCTCGGCCGAGCCCGGCGCAGCTGGCTCGACGTCGGCCTCTATGCCGGTCTCGTGGTGGCTTGTTGCGCGGCCTTGTGGGCCCCCACAGACGGCGAACTCGGCCTCGTGCAGCTCCTGCCCATCGCCCTGATCTTGCCGATCCTCGGGCTCTCGGATCGGACCGTGTTCTTCGCCGCCCGCTCCGAGCACTACCTCGTGCTGGTCGTCGTCTTCGCCCTTGCGACCGGGCCGAACAACACACCGGCCCAGTGGATCGCCGGGGCCATGGCCGTGCACGCCGCGCTGTGGTTCTTCGCCGGCTTCTCCAAGCTCAACCACCACTTCGAGGCCGTGGTCTGCGTCATGGTCAGCAACAGCCCTGTGCTGCGCTGGCCGTGGCTGCGCAAGCGCATGTACCGGGCCTACCCCGACGACCTGCGGCCCTCGAGCCTGGCCAAGCTCATGGGCCACGCCGGCACCGCCCTCGAGATGGGCTTGCCCGTCTTGCTCTTGCTCGCCGGCGACGGCCCCCTGCTCGTCGCCGGCATGGTCGGCGTCTTGCTCCTGCATGGTTTCATCACCAGCAACGTGCCCATGGGTGTGCCCCTCGAGTGGAACCTGCTCGTGGTCTATGGCGCCTTCGCCCTGTTCTGGGCCCACCCCGAAGTCAGCGTGCTCGACATGAGCCTGCCGATCGCGATCCTGGTCTGCACCACCGCCTTGGCAGTGCCCGTGCTCGGCAACCTGTTCCCCGCCCGGGTCCCGTTCTTGGCGGCGATGCGCTACTACGCCGGCAACTGGGCCATGAGCATCTGGCTGCTGCGCGACCGGGACGACCGCAAGATTCGGGCCGGGCTGACCATGCCCGCGCCCTGGATCTACGACCAACTCGAGGGCAGCTACCCCTATTACTCCCACGAGACCGCCGTCGCCCTGCTCGGTAAAGTCATGGCTTTTCGGCTCATGCACCTCCACGGTCGGGCCATTGGCAAGCTCCTGCCCAAGACCATCGACGCCCCCCTTAACGAATACATCTGGCTCGACGGCGAACTCGTCGCGGGCCTCACTTTGGGTTGGAACTTCGGCGACGGCCACCTCCACGACGAGGCCCTGCTCGCAGCCATCGCCGAGTCCGGCGAGTTCGAAGAGGGGGATCTGCGCTGTATCTTCATCGAGGCCCAACCCATGGGAGGTTCGAGCCTCCACTACCGCATTCACGATGCCCACTCGGGGCTGCGGGAGGAGGGACAGCTGGAGGTCTCGGAGCTGCGCGAGCGCCAGCCTTGGGACCTTGGGTGATCTTGTGATGCGACGGCCACGACAGGTGCCCCCACCGCGCCGAATCCAGTGTAATGTAGGCTCGTTCAGGCCTTAAACCGATCCCCCGGTTGGATGTATGGGCCGTCCCTTTGGAGGATACAAATCGATGAATAATCTTCCCCAGTTCACCCCCCTACGGTCCCTGATACTGACAGCTTTCCTGTTCGGCGGCCCCGGATCCTGTGCAAAGTGCGAGCCCTGTCCCCCCTATACCGTCGGAGACTTCAGCGCAGATGAAGACCTCCCTGACGGCGAGTATGCGGTCACCCTTACCCTCGATGGTGTAGCGAGCATATGCACAATTGTGGCGGAGGACATCTCGATGGCCGATCCCTGCGACGATATCGACATCGAGATGGATATCAGGGGTCCCGACGTCATCTACACCGCCACCGATGGCATATTCGAGCACATCCAGATCGAGGTCGAACACCTCCCCTCAGGGACCCACTGGGAGGGGTCCGTGGAGACCGACGCCCGGCAGAGCCCTCGAGGCTTTGAGAACTGTAGCGACCCCTGTGACTACGCGCTAGGAGAGGGGACCCTGGTGCTGGTGGACTGAATTCAGGTCCGCTCCACTTTCCGAGCGGGGCCGCGATCTTCCCCGAACGATCTGGATGTGCCATTCTCTACCGAGATGTCCGCTCATCGTGCTTCTATCGCGTTATTTCTAATCTGCGCCGCCTGCGGCAACGACTCACCGAGCTCGGACACCTCGGGCTCCTCAGACTCCTCGGATACCTCCGACTCCTCAGACTCCTCAGACTCCTCGGATACCTCCGACTCCGCTGACTCCGCTGACTCCACCGATTCCTCAGACGACCGACCCATCGATGAACCCGACTGCGCTGCGGTCTCCGATGCCCGGTGTTTCTATGTAGCAGTCGATGGCAACGATTCCGGCTCGGGTGACATCGATGCACCCTTCAAGACATTCCACGCGGCCCTCGTGCAGGCGGGCCCAGGTGATTTCATCTACGCTCGCGGAGGAACCTACGGCCTCGACAATTCGGTCGTCGCCTCGACGACCCGTTTGCCGCAAGATAGCTTCCCACCTCCCTGTGAGGACGGCTTGGTCGAAGCAGACGGGTTTTGCCAGGTCGGACGTCACAGCTTCGCCTCGGTGGGTGACTGGGACGGCTACCCGATGCCGAACCAATCGGACTTTTCCTACGCCGTCGCCGATGGAGAGCCAGACCGTCCAATCACCCTGCGAAACTTTCCAGGCGAGCTCCCAATCCTCGACACCAACACCCTCTACGACCGTGGACAGGAGATCGAAGATGCCGTGACGTCGACGCAGTCGCAGCGATCCGCAGTGTCCTTCCGGCGCTCGCACTGGGTCCTCCAGGGATTTGAGATCATTGGAGGCAGCGTCACGGCGGGAGGGAATATCGAAGACCTCACAATCGAGGGCTGTGACATTCACGATCTCACGATTCACGGTGGTGACAACCCAGGGCTCATTCGGCTCAATCGCGGGCCAGAGGATGTCCACATCGTGGACAACACGCTCCATGATCTGTATGACCTGGACAAGCCAGGCGACTGGGAGTCCGTTCCCGACGCCCAACACTTTGGCGCTGTAACCACGTTGTCGGGCGAGACCTACGGAGGCAACGACGACACCGGCTCCATCGAGATTCGTGGCAACACGATCTATCACGTACCTCAGTCCTTCTTCTTCAAAAACGCAGCAGCTGGCCCGATCCTGATCGAGGACAACCATATCTACGACAGCGGACGCATCGCCAGCAACGTCACGGCCAACGTAAGCTTCGTGCGAAACCTGGTCCACAACGTCAGGGATGGGTTCTGGCGGCAGGGACAGGGATTCCCCGAGACAACTCTACCGCCAGACGAACTCAAGCTCGTCTTGGGGCGTGACGGTCACAACCTCAGGGTCGAGTACAACACCATTGTCGGCCTCGAGGGCACCCTCATGGGACTGGCTCACGGTGTCGGCCATGTGTTCGGAAACAATGTCATCATGGGCCTCACGGGAACCGCGGCCAGCTCCGGCTACGATGACCCGTCGTTCATCAAAGTCGGTGACGACGTCGACATCGAAGCTACTATCACGAGCGACAACAACTGTTTTGTGGTGTCGGACGCGGGCTTTCAAATGGTAGCCGTCTATCCCGACAATGATCCCCTGGAGCACTACGACCTCAGCCAAGTACAAGCCATGTTCAACATGGATGGCTCATCCACGACGATTGTTTCGACTGACGCGACCCAGGTCTTTGTGGATCCGGAGAACGGCGACTACGCCCTCTCGGGGACCGACTGCCAAAACGCCGGGCACCTCGCCCCCTAACAAGAGTTACCTCAGTACAACTTCCGGAGATGGGATGTGCCAGCCTGCCCGATCGCGCACCTGGAAAAAGGGGGTGCCTGCATCGGCACGCGACTGGCACTTCCCAAGATCTGGGCCGACGACTACGACAAGCGCGCTAAAGTCAGAATCCCCGCCAAAGTCGGGCGCAAAACCAAGTTGGTTTCGCTCTCGATATGCTCGACAATGGTATCTTGGGGCCTCTCTGTGTATCCCGTTCTCGCGGACGCGGGCAACGGTGACTCCTCCACGTTCCGCAACGGGCTCGGGGAACGGGGGATCCATACGTTGTTCGCGTTTCTAGCACCGCGGTGGTGTTTCCTCCTGGCAACGTGCCCCAGCCCGCCATCGCCCGGGCCAAAGGGAACGCCTGGGCGGCCTCGCACCAAATGGGTCTCGCCCACAGGACTACGGGGAGGTGACGAGCGAGCTCGTCCTCGACCACTTCGAGGGCCGGACATGGTCGGACTTCCGGCATGTCGCGCTAGTGCCCACCGCCCACGCCTTCCTCAGACTCCAACGTTTCCCCCCCTCAGCAGTTCGGAGGCGCTGAGCTTCCCTGCGTACAGAAAGACCCTGCCGGCCTATTTCGGCAAGGGTCGCGCAGTCCGCGGGTATCCCGCACATGATCAAGTAGTCCTAGTGTCTCCAAAAGTATCAGATTCGCGCCGCGCCGATTTACGTGTACGATCGGCGTTATGGGCGAAACAACACAACGCCGCGAGTGGTGGATGAGAGCCCTGCTCGTGTTCGGCTTGCCACTCGGCGCCTGTCACGATCCCCTGCCGGTCGAGCCGACCTGTGACGACGCCTGTTCGTGCCACAAGCTCGGCTGCCCCTGCGGGGCCATGGGTCAGTGCGATGAAGGCAGTTGCTCGGTGAACGCCGGGACCTGCATCCACATCGACGACGGCATGGTCTTGGTGCCCGCGGGCCAGTTCTGGATGGGTTGCAACCCCGAGGTCGATCCCATCGGGTCGGCATTCCCAGACGCGAGCGGCGTGCCACGTACCTGCGAAGAGGAGCTCTACCCTGCGACGCCCTACCGCTCTGTCGAACTCGACGCGTTTTGGATCGATCGCACCGAGGTCACGAAGGCCCAGTATCGTGTTTGTCTCAAGGCCGGAGCCTGCAAGCCACCCATGCAATGGGACGCGGAGATCGAGGTCGGCATCGAGACGGCACCCAACCCCGAAGATCACCCGGCGGCCGGCATCACGTGGGCACAGGCCACGAGCTTCTGCGAGTGGGCCGGCAAACGGCTCCCGACCGAGGCTGAGTGGGAGAAGGCCGCGCGTGGACGCGACGGGCGGAAGTATCCCTGGGGCGACACACCAGAACCGACCTGCGAGCTCGCCAATCACATTCTGCTGACCGAGGCGGGTGCGGTCAGCTGTACCGATGGCCCAGAGAAGCTGCTCGCCGTCGGCTCCCTGCCGGCGAACGAATCGGTGTATGGTGCCCTCGACATGGCCGGAAACGTCGGTGAGTGGACCAGCGAGGGCTACGACGAACCGGGCGGGTATGGCCACTTGCCTAGCACGAATCCCCACCAGATCGGGGGTGAGAGCCGAGTGCGGCGAGGGTGTTCGTACCAGTGCCCGACCGCCGGCGCCGGCGGGTACATCTTGCGGACTTCGATGCGTAGCCTCGGCGGCCCGGACACAACTTGGGAGTTCCTCTCCCAAGGTTTTCGCTGTTCCCGAGATGCTGAGACAAACGCGGACTAAGGGCACGAGATCGGCGCGCCGATCGGCTCGTACTGACGAAAATCCATCACGTCATGGGTCACGACATTAATATCGGCGAGAACAACACCATTCTCACGGCAGACAACACCGTCGATGTACTCGACGATCTCCATGCCTGGTAGCCCGCGGTCGAGATTCGAAAGCATCGGATTCGTCTCTATGTAGCCACCGCCGAGGTAACCTGTCAGGAGATCGAGCCACAACGAGAGGTCACCAAACTCGTCATGTGCGACAAGACTGAGTAGAATCACTCCCTGTGGCCCACGTACGTAGGCCACGTACGGCTCCACCATAGTGAACTCGTCCGGGTCGGCAATGTCCCAAAGAATACGCCATGCCCACCCCCCGGCACTGCTCGCGTGTACACTGCAATCATCGACCGTGTCTTCTGTACACTGTGGTTCCATGCCCCAAAGATCGATGGGCAACCAGCGCTTGGTTCCGCTGGTATTGCCATTGAAGTCGAGATTCTCGGCAGTGAAAGAGTTCGCTCCGTAGATATTGTTGGCATCACCGCCCTTGTGTCGCTCGGTTCGCCACTCGTTGCCACGCACCAACGCCGGGAGGACCACAGCAAAACCCTCAAGAGCATCTCGCCGGCGATCACTGTAGGCGGCCCCGACCCCACCGCGCATAAACTCGTGCTGAACCCAGTGAAAGTACTCGTGCAAGATGACGAAGGGGTCCCATTCGTCACGGTTGACACCGGACTCACCGATACCATCCGCCGAGCAGATCTCGATGATACCATCTCCGCTGTTGAACTGGGAAGTCGCCAAGTCCACATCGGGGCACCAATCTCGCTCCCAGCGTGCCTTAGCCCACGGCATGGCGTAGACCCAGTCTTCACCGAGCATATTCTCCTTGGTCCAAGTCTGCCCCATCATCAGGACTTGCAGAATGCGGAAGGGTGAGGACTCCAAGTTGGCGAGGTTGGTCGCGCCGAGTTCGTTAATCCACGCGTTTTGGGGCACGAAGCCCGCGATATTTTTGTCATAGAGTACGTCACCCGTATCCATCACCTGAGTGCGTATATATCCGCGCTCCGACTCGCTCACGACCCAGATCGACGCAACCAGGTGCGGACAGGTGGTCGTGAACAGCAGCTGATAGTTACCGAGGTCGTCGGTCAGGCCCTCGTACACACCGTTGCAACCGTCGCGGACTTGCACGCGGGTGTTGGCGAGGTTGCGGTCGTTGGTCGTCCGGCTGACATTGTCGAATTGTGGTGTTTGACTGTGCGGCTGAAGTGGGTTTTGTTGCGCCTCGATAGTGTGATCGACATAGGTGATGTGACCGCGTGCGACATAGACTGGACTCGTTGAGGGCGGGGCGTCGTCGAGGATGGGCCCATCTGTGAATGGGATGTAGTCGAGCGAGGGTGGAGCATCTGTGAACGCATCCCACACGCTGGCGCGCACACCGACGCTCAGCTGGCTCGAGAAGGTCGGAAACTGGCCGGTACCGCCAGTCAGCGCCTCGACGTCTGGACGCAGCTGTAGATCGACAGTGAAGTCGTAACGGCAGACCTCCCCGCCTGTCCCTGTTGTACAAGACTCGTTCGTGCCCGCGACCGTCACCTCGATGACACCATCGGCAGTGTCTTCAGCAATGTAGAGCGTGGCGATCCCGTGTGTCAGCGACTCGCCATAGACGTCGAACTGTCCCGTCAAGGTCGTGACCTCCCCGCGGCTTAAGGTCGAGTCACTGAGCGCAAGGCTGTTGACCACAACCTTGGCTTCGTAGATCAGCGGGGTGGCACTCGGCAACTCGAGGTACAGAATACGACCGACGCGGTCTCCGGTGACTTGGAAAACTGGTGTGCGGGCAACGGAGTAGGGCACGCGAACAACGTCTGTCCAGGTCCGGGTCGAGGTGGCAGCCGCATCACTGATTGTCAAGGGTAGTGCGCGAACACCCATCGGCATGCTGCCGCCGGCTGACAGCTGGTACGCGACCTCGTAGGTACCATCGTTGTTGTCGACCACGATTTCCGAGCCCGGGTAGTAGTTGGGATCGATGGCCGAGTAGTCGAGCGCGATCGACAATCCCGGCATTGTTGCCTCGACGATGACTGTCACGATCATCCCGGGCCGAACCTCCGGTTCTACGACGCCCACACGTAGAAGCTCGAAGCCGAGGTCGTCGATCTCGACCTGCGTACTTGAGGACTCAAGGACTACCCCGCAAGTCTCGCTGACATAGAGGACTTTCAAGCCGTCGCCAACGAACGCATCCACGTCGACGCAGATCGAGGTCGGCAGTGGCGTGCCATCCTGACCAAGGCCTGGTCGGTCCCATTCGACGATCGAGTGGCCCGCGAGGTCGACAGACAGGGACTCAGGATTTGGACAGGAGTGCTCGATGGTGAAGCAGGCGGTGTCGGTCCAAGGTTGGACGCCGACGGCGACCCGAGGTGGGTCGGCCCACGCCAGCGTAGGGATGAGACACAGACTTGGCATGAATAGAACTCTGGATAGCTTCACGAACTCAAGTTTCGTAGGAAGCATAAACTATGTCAAATGGACCGAGAAGCAGATCATGGTTCTGCTGCTCCCACGACCGTCCTCGCTTGGCAAGATTTTCATTTCGGCTTCTTCAACTCCACGGGCGGCCGTTGGCCAGTTCCCACCAGGGATCATCGACACGCGCCTGAACGAGTACATTGAGCACGACGCCGGGTTCGCGCGACCTGGCCGTGGGCTGGAACTACCCTCAGGTCTGCGCGAGGAGCGACAGGCGAGGTTCGTCCAACTCCCGCAACGCATAGTGAGTAGTATCACGGACAAATCTGTCACGGGCTCGCCAACACCATCGACAAGGGGCTGTCCTTACTCAGTTCAGTATCGCCCCTATCACGAGTCT
>CAYVJQ010000058.1:28544-41959 GCA_964451725.1 uncultured Nannocystaceae bacterium
GTTGAGTCTGTTGAGTCTGTTGAGTCTGTTGAGTCTGTTGAGTCTGTTGAGTCTGTTGAGTCTGATGCGGTCGAACTTGATCCACTCGAGCCAGAGTCGGTGGAGTCTGTCGGTTCACTACTGGTCGACTCTGTACCAAGCCTCCCCTCATTGCCATCGCCGTCTTCAACGGGACAGCCAGAGACAGTTATCAGGCCCATGAGGCACACCAGGAACAACATTCGTTTCATAGCCATGACTAACCGCGAAGGAGAGTGAAGAGATCGAGATTCCCACCGATGCCGAACACGAAGCTGAGGACGAGTTCATCGTCATCGTCGGCAGGCGAGATATTGGCAAGACCAAAGCCTACTCCCGCGAGAATCGAGACGTAGGGGTTCGGGCTAATCCCCAGTCCAATCGCCGCTACGCCGGTGACCTCCAGACGAATACGTGCGAGGTCTGTCCCTATACCACTGAGAACGGGCAGCGTGGACTTGTACGCAAGTGGATAGCCGACCCAGAACCCGAAGATGTGGGCTCCGCACTTCGCTGGGAGATCTTGGGGCCAGTTAACGACCGAGGACTGCATTGACCCTGCTAGGCTATCCTTCGCGTCCTCGACACTGAGCTCAAGTTCCTCGTCGGCGATCGACAATTTGATGGTCTCACCTTCCTCCTCAGCCCGCACGATGGCCTGCGCGGTTGCAAGTTGGGCCGGTGAGAGCCCGTGGAGCTCGGGGTACCGGTTGACGGACGACTCGAGGATGCTGTTGAGTTCCTCTACCATGTGGTCGGCGTCCGGCGACGCGAGCACCTTGTATGTTTTAGCGTTGAGGGAGTAGCTAATCCTTCGATTGACATTCTTCGATGAAAGGCGCTTCCGAATAGCATCGAACTCAGAGTTCAACCGTCTGTAATTGTCGCAACGTGAGGTGTATGGCACATTGCCTGAAGCGTCTAGCTTCACGTCTGAGGCGCCCGGCTTCTCGTCAGGACAGACGTCATTATAACTTTGCGGATTAAATGCTCTGTTTCCAATACTCCTCTTCGCCTGGACCAAAGCCACCCTCAGTTTTCCGAGTCGGATCAGCAACGTCCTGTCAGCCACTGTATCATGTGCTATTGGCGCAATCCAGCCCGGATCCGAACGAATGATATCGAACAGTCGGTACATTCGCACTATCGCCCGTTCCTTGGCCGAGCTGTCAGCGGCGATTTGTGCGGCAGCGACTGATCGTTTTCCGGCGTACGAATTGGAACAATAAATATTCACCTGAGGTTGGTTCTTCCAGTATTTTGGATGGAACATGACGTAGGGCAACGCACCCATGGCGGGGGTAGAATAGTAGGTCGTCCCTGAAACGGCTCCTTTTCCGGAGTGTAGTGGAAAGTTCAGGGATGCTGCGAGTCCGCCCGTCACACCAAATCGAATCAGTTTCCCAGCTTTCAGGCGGGCGAGCTCCGTCTCCGCGTCCTCGGCCTCTTGTCTTGCCTGTTTCGTGTCGGCTTTGGCTTTGGCTAGTTCCAATATTTCGGCTTTGGTCTCGGCTAGTCTCTGCGGGTCCTTTTCGCCTCCTGGGCTGATCATCTCGGCTGAGTTGGTAGGGAGCTCGGCCGGCCCTTCCATCATAGGCGCGTCCGCTGTGTCCCCGACCGGGGGCGTCGCCTCTGGCCCCAACTGCCCCCCCCACGCTGAGACCTCGGTCAGAAAAGTGGCCGCCAGCCCCACCAACACGGAGAGGGACCTGCACAATCGTTGTCTACTAACCATGGCGAACAAAATATACCAGAGACTCTAGACATATCGCCACATGCGTGGCTGGCGCGATCAGTCGCCGCGGCAAAACTGGCGGCATCAGTCCTCAGAACCCATTGTGACGTTCCTGCCGCTTCTCGGCGGCTTCGGGCGCCGCGGTGGCCGGGCAACGCGTTCGGAGGTCGGGGCAGACAGAGGGTGGGATAGAAGTTGAACCACCCTACCGCCCCATTCCAGGAATTTGAGGGGGGGGCCGAACTCGCTCTGCTTGAGGGCAAGCCAATATCGCCCGGTGGGTATGCGTCGCTGGCCATGACGCTCGTGAACAACGGTTGCGAAGAGCAATGCCCTGACGGCCTGGGCTCGGCGCCCTCTGTGCCAACAAGAGTGAGACAGCAGCACCCTCAGAATTTAGTGTAGGGTGAGGGCCTGGACGGAGGGGACCATGGTCCCCTCCGCCCCCGTTTGGGGGCGGCCTCATTGAAACGACACAGCCGAGGACACTCCCACGGCTGCCTCGGTCCTTCCGCCCCCCGTTTGGAGGCGGCCTCATTGAAGCACCAGTACGCGCGACAGGTGGATGATCCGGCTCTGCCTTCCGCCCCCGTTTGAGTGCGGTCTCACTGAAGCAATCACGCATGTGGCCTTGCGCCACCCCGCGTCCATTTCCCTCACCTCCCAGCCCGGAATACACGCCCCCACCCCGCGCGTCCCTCCGGCGTATGACGCCCCTACTCTGGCTCAGCGCCGCATTGACCCTCGGGTCGCCGACCTTCGAGCTGAGCGCGGTGGACGAGCGGCCGAGCCGCGAACCCAGCACCCAGCTCGACTCGGAGCTCGCGCGCCTGAGCGCCCTGGTCGAGGACGAGCCCCGCGAACGCCAGCACCGCTTCGCCCTGGTCCGGGCACAGATCGACGCTGGCGAGCTCGAGGCGGCCCTCGAGTCGGCCCAGGCCTGGCGGGAGATCGATGCCTACAACCTGGTGGTGGTCCGGCTCATCGGCGACATCCAGACCGAGCTGGGCATGCCGGCCGAGGCCCTGCGCACCTACTCGGCGGTGACCGAGCTGCTCAGCGAAGACCCGGAGGCCCAGCGCGCGCTGGCGACCGTGCTCAAGGCCCAGGGCGACCTGGACACGGCCTATGCGCGGCTCCAGGTCGCCGTGTCCCTGCGCGCCGAAGATCCACGCCTGGCCTTCGAGCTCGCCGATGTCGCGATGCGGCGCGGGCTCCTGGCGGAGGCCCAGGCGGGCTTCGAGCGGATCGTGAGCGACGAGGAGACGCCGGCCGCCGTCCGGCACCCGGCCAAGCAGCGCCTGGCGCAGATCTATGCGAGCCACCGGCGCGAGGCCGAGGCCCGCTCGAAGACGGCCGAAACCGGCCCCAAAACGGCCGAGGCCGGCCGATGGCAAGCCCTGATCGATGCGCTCGAGCTCAGCGGTGGGTCGCAAAACGACATCAAGATTTACCTGAGCTGGGATACGGACCGCACGGATGTCGACCTCTGGGTGCACACACCCAGGGACGAGAAGGTGTTCTACAGCCACCGCCAAGGCAGCGCCGGCGGCACCCTCTACGACGATGTGACCACGGGCTACGGGCCCGAGAGTTTCACCGCCAACGCGGCCCTGACCGGCACCTACGCCGTGGAGGTCAACTACTACGGCAGCGGCGGCGCCATGAAGGAAGCCCGGGGCGAGGTCATCGTGATCGTAAATGAAGGCCGGGCCGACGAGCGCCAACGAAGCTTCCCCTACGCCCTGTCGAAACCCGGCGAGACGGTGCGCGTGGCGGAGATCGAGGTCCAGCCATGAACGCCTCCAAAGTACGCCAGACCCTCGCGCTCCCCCTCTCGCTCTCCCTGGCACTGCTCTCTCTCGGTGCCTGCGCGAGCCTGAACCAACGGGGCTCGACGACTTCGGCGGGCGAGTTTGCCGGCGAGAATGCTGCGGGTGGGGGGAAGGTCGCCCGGACCGCGGCATGGCTGGCCGAGATGGACCGGGGCGCGGAGGCTCCGGGCCCGGGCGCGCTCGAGATTGCGAGCGCCGACGGTGACCTCGCGGCCCCCGATTTTCTGGAGCTCGCGGCCCTGCATATCGACGTGAAGACGGCCGGACCCATGGCCCGCTACGAGGTCGAGCACATCTTTCACAACCCGGGCGAGGCCACGCTCGAGGGCACCTTCCGCTTCCCCCTGCCCGCCGGGGCGATCGTCACCGGCCTGGCCATGGAGATCGACGGCCAGCTGATGGACGGGGAGATCCTCGAGCGCGAGAAGGCCCGCAAGATCTATGAGCAGATCGTGGACCAGATGCGCGACCCGGCGCTGCTCGAGTGGGAGGCCGGGCAGACTTTCAAACTGCGCGTGTTCCCGATCGAAGCGGGCGAGCGCAAGCGCGTGGTCATGCGTTACATGGCGCCCCTGCTGCCCGACGACGAGGCCGAGAGCGGTCTGGCCGTCGCGGTGCCCACTGCGACGCCGGCCATGCAGACCTCGATCCCCGAGCTGAGTGTGCGCGTGGACGGGGTCGCGCGGGTCACCCTCAGCGACCACGATGCACGAGAGAACATCCGCCTGCCCCTGGCCCGAGCGGCGACACCCGCGTTTGTGAGCGAGCTGGGGCCCGCGCCGGTTCTGCACTCGGACGACTCGGACGACTCGGACGACAGCGACACAACGCCCGCCGAAGCCGTCGCCCAGCGTTACTTCGCGCTTCGCCTGGACCTCGACTGGGCCGAGGTCCCCGCGCCGGGCTCGAGCCGCGAGGACCGGGAGACCAGGTCACGGCGAGGCCGGCGAGCCCAGCCCGCCACACATGCCCAGTCGACCCAGTCCGCCCAGCCGCGCCGCACCGTGATCGTGGTCGACAGCTCGCGCAGCGCCCTCGAGTCTTGGGCCATGGCCCGGGAGGCCGCCCAGATCCTGCTCGCCAGCTTGGACCCCGACGAGCCCTTCACCCTGGTCACCTCCGACCTCGCGGCGCGCGTGTTTCAAGACGGGTTCAGCACCAACGACGCGGCCAGCCGCGAGGCTGCGCTGGCGTTCATGAGCGCGGTCGAGCCCGACGGCGCCAGCGACCTCGGGGCCACCCTCGACAGCTTGGGCGCGCTCGGCCTCGGCCAGAGCCCAGACAGCCGAGACCGGGTGATCTACATCGGCGACGGGACCCCGACCTGGGGCAGCACCGAGCGCGGCGCCCTGGTCGAGCGGGCCCGGCAAAACCTGGGCTCCAGCAAGTTCTACGCCCTGAGCGTCGGCAAGCGGGAGAGCCGAGAGATCCTCGAGGCCCTGACCGGCGCCCTGGGTGGACGCACGGCCCGGCCCCAATCGCTGGACCAAGTCGAGGCCTTCGCCCGGTTCCTCGACCGGGCCCCGAGCGTCCGCCAGCTCGCCGATGTCCGGGTGGAGCTGCCCGGGGTCGAGGGCGTCCACGCACCCACGGCCTCGACCTGGTTCGAGGGTGAGCGCCCGGTGGTCAACTTTCGCCTGGCCATCGACCAGGCGGTGCCGAGCGAAGTGGTGGTTCGTGGCATCGCCGACGGCCGGGCCTTCGAGCAGCGCATCGCCCTGGGTGCGCCCACGCGACAGGTAGGCGTCCGCCAGCAGTGGGCGGCGCGGGAGCTGGGCGTGCTCCCCGACAAGGCCAGCATGGTCGCCCTGAGCGTCGAGCACGGGGTGCTCGGCAAACACACGGCCCTGCTCGTGCTCGAGAGCGAGGAGGCCTACGCCCGCTACGAGATCGAGCGCCGCAACGGACCCCGAGCCGCCCGCCCCGAGGGCGACCCTCGGATCTCGGGCCGAGACCTGGACCAGGGCGGCGATCCTTACCTGGGCCCGGGGGACCTCCAGCCCGGCGACCCGGAGATCCACATCCCGGCGCCCCGCGACGCCCGGTCGGTCGAGGTCCTGTTCCCCGACGGCGAGACCAAGAGCGCGCGCTGGGAGGAGGCGCTGGGCCAGTGGAGCCTGCGGTTTTTGGTCGACGACGACGTCGAGGCCGGAACCTACGATGTCCTGGTTCGGGTGACCCACGCCGACGGCCACGTGCAGATCCTGAACCTCGACTACACCATCGACATGCACGCCCCGGAGCTCCGGCTCGAGCTCCGGCTGCGCGAGGACGGTGCCTACGACCTGTTCGCTCACCAAGTCCTGACCCAGGCCGACGCGGCCCGCGAGCGCCCCCAAGGCCGGGACAGCCGCGACCCGGAGGCCCAAGCCCAGGCCTCGACCCTGGACGCCAGGCGCGTCGAGGTGCTCATGCCCGACGGTCAGACCCTCAACCTGCGCCGGGGCCTCGAGGGCCACTTCGTGCGGCGGTGGGCACCCAAGGGCGCGATCGAGTGGCCCGCGACCGCGACCGTGGTCGTGGGCGACCGGGCGCTCAACAACCGGCGTATGGAGCTGCCCCTGGTCCCGCCTGAACTGGACGCGGGAGGGCGCGGACGATGAGCGCTGCCCTGCTCGGGGGTTTGGGGGGTCTGGGGACCTGGCTGCTCGCCACGACCCTCGCGGCGGCGCCCACCGAGGTCCACACCGCGACCCGCGACGTCCGCGATTGCCTGGCGCTGAGCTCCCCGCCAGACCAGACCCAAACCCTAAATCTGGCCCCCGCCTACGCCGCGGCGACCGATGGGGGCCTCGTCCTCCTCGACGCCGACGGCCGGGTCCACACCACGGTCACCCGCTTCGATGGGTTGCCCGAGACCCGCAGCTACGTACTCGAGCCGGCTGCGACCCTGGGCACGGACACGGGCACGGGCACGGCCCTGTGGGTGGGCACGGAGGGCGGCCTGGCTCGGGTCGAGCTCGAGCACGCCCAGGTCACGGCGACCTACAGCTCGGCCCCCGTGCGCGCGGTGATCGAGGACGCGGGCCACGTGTTTGTGGGCACCTGGGGCGAGGGGGTGTTCGAGCTGCGCGACGGGGGCCTGCAGCCGGTCTCCGGTCTACACACCCCGAAGGCCGACCGGATCACCGATCTGATGCTCGACGGATCGGCGCTCGTGGTCGCCAGCGCGGGGGCGGGCGCCTGGGTGCTCGCCGGTGTGGACACCCTCCACGCCTCCAACCCCCACTCGGCGCCCGAGCCCATCCCCGGCGTCGAGGGCATGGTCTGGACCCTCGCCGAGCACGGCGGCCACCGCTACGCCGGGACCTTCACCGGCCTGCTCCGCCTCGACGGCGAGCGGGTGGTGAGCGTGAGCCGGGACGATGTTCGCGTGCTCGTGTCGACCGGCGAGAACCTGCACGTGGGCACCCGAGGCCAGGGCGCGAGCGTGCTGCGGGGCACGGAGCCCGGCCGCGCCACGCTCTACAGCAGGATCGCCGGGGCGCCGGAGCTCGACCTCGCCCGGGTCCAGGGCATGGATCCGGGGCGCTGCCTGGCGACCCCCGAGGGCCTGTGGATTCGCTCTGATTCTGATTCCAGCTGGCGACACACACTCGACCGTGGCCTGCCCTCGGGCGACATCACGGCGCTCGTCCGCAGCGACCTGGGTCTGTTCGCCGCGACCTTCGACGGGGGCCTGGCCCGCTACGACGGCGCCCGCTGGCAGGCCATCGAAAACGTTCAGCTCTCGGAGCCCCTAGACCCCCAGATCAACGCCCTCGCCGCGACCCCCGGATCCCTGTGGGTGGCCACCGCCCGCGGCCTGTATCGACTGCGAGCCCGCGCCGGCTCCAGCTATCGAGTCGAGAGCTGGACCAAAAAGCAGGGCCTCCCCCACGACAAAGTCCTCAGCCTCGCGACCACCGAATCGGGCGAGCTGCTCGTCGGCACCCAGCACGGGGTGGTGATCATCGATGCTCAGGATAATCAGGAGGACCAGGAGGACCAGGATGTTCAGATCGAGCCCCGCGCGCTCGGCTCACGGGCCCGGGAGTGGGCGACCTGGGCCGTCGCCGAGGGCCGGGACGGCGACCTCTGGCTGGGCACGACCCAGGGTCTGATCCACTGGCATAAAAACGGCCGCTGGACCCACATGTCCATGCTCTCCAACCACCTCAGCGACAACTGGGTCACGGCCCTGGAGGTCACCGACGAGCGGGTCTACGTGGGCACCTACGCCGGCGGGGTGGTCGAGCTCGAGAACCCGGAGGGCTCGCGCTGGACCGCCGCGTTCACCGGTGGGGGGCGCGTCAACCCGGGCGGGCTGAGCGTGGTCGACAGTGTGCTCTACGCGGCGACCATGAAGGGGCTGCTGGTCCGCGCGGACCAGCGTTGGAAGCGGGTCGTGGACGCGGCGCCCTTCGAGGACGTCACCGTGGCGATCGCCGACGGTGGGGACACCTGGGTGGGCAGCCGCCGCGGCCTCGCCAAGCACGACCGTGCACCGCACTGAGGTCTCCGGGGGTGCAACGTTCGACGCGGGTACCGCGCTCGATGCCGGGTGAGCGCACCTCGACCGACCCACGCGCGGCCTGAACCCTCGACCCGAGCCCGACTCGGCCCAGCGCTCTGGTCCCCGGCGGTCTGCGCCCCTCTCTGCCCTCCCCCTGCCCTCCCCCTGCCCCCACCTTTGCCCTCCCCCTGCCCCCACCTTTGCCCTCCCCCTGCCAGCTGCTAGAAACGGCCGCTGGTGCGGCGGTTCCTGTATCTCAGCCCGTTTTTCCCGCCGATGACGCGGGTCGGCGCACTGCGACCCCTCAAGTTCGCCCGCCACCTCCCGGCGTTCGGCTGGGCCCCCGTGGTCCTGTGTGACCTGCGCGCGGGCGACAGCGTCGACCGCCGACTCGGCGAGGCCGTGCCGAACTCGACGATCGTCGTGCGCGACTACAGCCGGCAGACGATCCCCGCTTCAGACCGCGCCACCTCCCCCACACAGCCGAGCCCCGTCGCAAGCCCGCGTCCGCGCACCCCAGCCCAGCGGCGCGCGGACAAGCCCGGCCGGCGGCGTCTGAGCGCCGAGGACATCAACCCTCTGGGTGCCCACGCCTTCGGCATCGCTCACGCGCTGCGGGCCGCCCGGGCCTGCCTGCGCGCGCACCCGAGCTGCGAGGCGATCGTCGTCAACGCCGATCCCTACGCGGCCATGATCGTCGGCACCAAGCTCGCGGCCGAGACCGGCCTGCCCCTCATCCACGACCTCCGCGACCCCTGGTCCTGCTGTGAGCTGCGCCGAGGCCTGCGCCCTGCGATCCAGCGCGCCGTGGTCGACCGAGTCGAGCGGCGCGCGGTCGAGGCCGCGGCCGCGGTCATCCTCAACACCGAGACCGCGCTGCGCGACTATCGACGCCACTACAGCGACCTCGACCCCGGGCGCTTCACCTGCATCCGCAACCATGCGGACGCGGCCCTGATCGCCGCTGCCCGACCCGAGTCCAAATCGACGCCGGTCGCTGCACCGTTCACCCCGTTTGCGGTCCTGTTCATGGGTAACTTTCGGCGCTTTGTAGAGGGCGCGGCGATCCTCGAGGCCCTGGCCCTGCTGCGCGCCGAGGGCCTGGGCGCCGACCAGCTCCGGCTCGTGATCACCGGGGCCGTCCCCGAGGCCCTGTGGGCCCAGGCCGAGGCGCTCGGCGTCGCCGACATGATCGGCGATCACCCCTTTGTGCCCTACGTCGAGGTCGGCCCGCTCATGGCCCGCGCCCAGCTCCTCCTGTCCTTCTCCCATCCCACGGCGCAGCGCATCCCCGCCAAGATCTACGACTACCTGGCCAGCGACCGGCCGCTCCTGGTGATCGCCGAGAACCCAGAGCTGCGGGACCTGCTCGAGCGAGCGGGGGGGGCCAGCGTGCACCCCCACGCCGACGTCCAGGGGATCGCAGCCACGATCGCGGCCGCGCACGCAGACCACGCTCGCGCACTCGAGCTCGACCCTGCCCTGTCCACTCGGCCCGCCGCCGACCGGGCAGTTCGGGGCTCCCGGCGTGCGCTCGGGCTCGACTCGATCACGGCCAGCGGCGCGCTCGCCCAGCTCCTCGACGACGCCTGCGGAGCCACACACACGATCCCTCGCGGCGGCCCGCGGCCCCCCGCACCGGAGCCCACACATGGATGAACCTTCAGCCCCCCAGCCCGCGGCCCCCGAGCCCCCGGGCCCACAGCCCGCCGCCTCCAGTGAAGCCAAGCAGGCCGGGGTCTTGGTGTGGGGCAAGATCACCGCCTCGCTCTCGGAGATCCTGGCTCCGCTGATCGTCATCCGTATCCTCGGCAAGGGAGAGGTCGGCGCGGTCACGGGGCTGCTGCTCATCTACATGACCCTGGCGACGGTGGTCTCCGCCGGGTTCCCGCGCGCCACCCTCTATTTTTTGGCCGACCGCCCGCTGCGAGAGCGGCGGGCCATCGTTGGGCAACTCATGCGGATCATGGGCTTGCTCTCGGTGGCCATGGCCGCACTCATGGCGCTGGGCGGCTGGCTCGGCGCCGACCTGCTGCACGCCTTTGGCGACCTCGTGGCCGGCTCGGAGAGCCGCGAGGACGACGAGCTGGTCCAGTCCCTGCGCTACCTGCCGATCCTGGGCCTCTACGCCCTGGTCGACCTGCCCACGCGCCTGCTGCCCAACATCCTCGTCGCCGAGAAGCGGGCCCGGGCAGCCGCCGGATTCGGGGTCGTCCGCTCCCTGGTCACCACCGTCGCCATCGTCTTGCCGGCGAGCTTGGACATGGGTGTGCTCGGCATCGTGGTCGCCATGGCGGTCACCGGGCTGATCCCCTTCGCGGTCTGCCTGCAACACCTCCGCAAGCTCTACGCCAAGGCCGAGAAGCTGCTCGAGCCGGTCATCAGTACCCGCGAGTTGCTGCGCTACGCCCTCCCCCTCGGGGTCACGGACATGGTCAGCATTCTCAATACCAACGTCGACATGTGGCTGATCGTCGCGTTGTTTCCGGCCGAGCTGGTCGCCGTCTACCGAGCCGGCGCCTTCCAGATCCCCATCATCACCACCGTCGCCTACTCGCTGGGCGCCGTGTACCTGCCGCGCTTCGCCAAGCTCTACCGAGAGGCGAACTACAAAGAGGCGGTCGAGATCTGGCGAGGGTCCGCCCTCAAGGTCTCCCTGATCGTGGTCCCGGCGGCGAGCGTATTTTTTGTCGGCGCCGACGAGTTCATCACCATGGCCTTCACCGAGGAGTACGCCGCGGCCGCGCCCGTGTTCCGCTTCTACTGCCTGCTGATGATGGCCCGGATCACCGCCTTCGGCAGCTTCATGGTCGCCGCCGGCAAGCCCGAATACGTGATGCGCTCGGCCATGATGACCCTGGTCAGCAACGTGGTGATCAGCGTGCCCCTGACCCTGAACGTGGGCTTCATCGGACCGGCCATGGGCACGGCGATCGCCTTTGTCCCGACCACCTTCTTCTACTGCTGGTACATCGCCAAGGCCTGGAACGTGCGCCTGCGCGAGACCCTGCCCCTGCTCGGCTACCTCCGGGTGGTCGCGATCGCGGCCGGCCCAGGAGCGGCCGCGTGGTGGCTCAAAGAGGCCCTGAGCCTGCCCCCGGCGCTCGAGTTCCTGATCGTCGCGGCGGTGATCATGGTCGGCTTCGCAGCGCTCGGGACCGCCACCAAGCTGATCTCCCGAGAAGACTGGGCCTTCGCCTGGAGTTGGGCGCGGCTCAAGGTCCTCAAAGACGAGGACTGAGCCGAGCGCGGTCCTCATGTGCGCTCAGATCGCGAGCACGACATGGACCTCGCCGTGGCCCATCCGGTTGCCGTCTTCCCCGTCCGAGTTCGCGCCGGTGTTGAAGGACTCGCCGCCGGATCCCGGCACGGCTCCGTTGCCGCCGCCGCCGTCGCCTCCAGCGTAGCCACCACCACCACCGCCGCCGTTGCCTCCGTTGCCGCCGCCGCCAAAGCCACCGAGGCCCGAGTCCACACACTGGCTGGGTCGCTCCGTGTCGTCGCCCGCTCCTCCTTGGAGAAACCCTGCGCCGCCCGTGGGCATGCCACTCGTTGCGAAGCCGCCACCGGGGCTGCCGTCGCCGCCGCAGCCACACCAGCTGCCGTCGTTCCCGCCCGAGCCGCCCGCGCCGTCGCCCTCGAGGATCTTGCCGATCTGGGTGGCGAGGATCCAACCGTCGCCGCAGTTGCCCGAACCGCCGCCACCTCCGGCGACGATCAGCGCGTCGTCACCCGAGACCACGTAGGTCCCACCGCCACCGCCGACGTCGTAGGACGTGCCGTCGCTGCCCTTTTGTCCGACCAAGATCTGCAGCTCCTGGCCCGCGGTCAGCTCCAGGTCACCGTGGACCCACGCTCCGTTTCCACCCACCCCCTTGTTGTGATCCCCGCCTTGGGCGCCGTACACGTCGAAGGTGTAAGTGGCCGTGTAGGGCGCGGTCCAGGTCTGAATACCGGCCTCGACCACGACCGCCCCCTCGAGCGCCGAGCCCATATAGGCCGCTTCGCAGTTCGCCGCCGATGGGCCCAGGTTGCCCGTCTGGCCGCAGTTGCTGAAGGTCAGGTCGATGGCGTCGAAGCAGGCGCTGGTGTCGTAGTCACAGGTGTCCGCGCTGCACAGCAAATCGCCACCCTCGAAGCCCTCGTCGGCGCAGCTCAGATCGCCCACGTCGCCGTCACAGACCTCGCCCGCAGTCGCGTTGAACACCCCGTCGCCGCAGGCCGCAGGCGTACAGTCGATGTTGCAGGACTCCGATTCGCCCATGTCGTCGCAGTCCTCGACCTCGGCGTAGAGCAGCCCGTCGCCGCACGCCGCGTTGGTGCACAAGGTCGTGCAGGCACCGTCGTCTGCGTTGTCGTCACCGGCGTCACACTCTTCGTTCGCATCGACGACCCCGTTGCCGCAGCCCTCCGACACGCAGCTCGCCGAGCAGCCGTCGCCGCCGTCCGTGTTGCCGTCGTCACAGCCCTCCGCGGGGCCCACAAAGCCGTCACCACAGGCCTGGGCCGTGCAGTCGCTCTTGCAGTTCCCGGTGTCCGCGTTGGCATCTCCCTCGTCGCACTCCTCGCCCTCGTCGACCACAGCGTCGCCGCAGTCCGGGCCGGCCTCCGTCTCTCCCTCGGTCTCGTCGGTCGTCCCGGTCTCGCCGGTCGTCTCCGTGTCTCCGACCGTCGTCTCCGTCTCCCCTGCGGTCTCGCCAACTTCATCCGTCGATGGCGCGTCGTCTGTGCAACCGAATACGAGCAGAGCGGGAAGCAATAAGCTGAAGCGTTTCATGGGCCACAGCATGACGAACCGTCCACGGTCAAAGGCCCCGGCGTGATCATCGATATCGCGCGACAAGTGACCCGGCTCGAGCAACTCGACCGACTCGGTGGCAGAGATGCCGGCACACCAACTGTGGAGTCGGCCCCACCGGGACCGCGACACCCCGAGCGCCCACACCTGGATACGCCGGCTCGCATATTCTTCGCTCTCGACCACGGGCCGCCGGGCCCGGCTGCTCGTCTCCCTGTCTCTCGTGTTCTCGATGCCCGAGCTCGGCGAGCCTCTGCCCCGGCGCCTCTGCAACCGAGGGGTCCCGGGACAGCGGGCCGACTCCAGCGGCACACCGGGGCGGCCTATCCCGAGCTCCGATCCCGCCGTGGAAGCACCGCCAAGCAGCCCGTGGTGAAACCCATCGCGTCGTCTCGCGCAGGATTTTTCGTCGAGGGCGAGGCGCTGAAACGCCGCTGTACCGGGCGTACTGCAAGTTTCGGCAACGCGGCCATCGGCGAAAGGGCCAAGCGAGGCGTCGTGAGGGGTTTTGCCACGGGCTGCTAGGCTTGCACC
>CAYVJQ010000059.1:0-1207 GCA_964451725.1 uncultured Nannocystaceae bacterium
CGCGGGGCCGCTCAGTCCTGCCCCAGCGCCTCGGTCCACAGCCTGGCCAGGCGCGCGCTGGCGACCGCCCACGAGTGCTCGGCTGCATACTCCCGGGCGCTGCGGCCCAACCGGGCCCGGCGTGGGGCGTCGGCGAGCAGGGCGGCCGCAGCCTCGATGAAGGCCGAGACATCGCCCGCGGGCACCAGCGTCCCCGTCTCCCCATCCCGAACCAAGGACCGACTGCCCAGGAGGTCCGCGCACAGGGGCGTGAGCCCCGAGGCCATGGCCTCGAGGGTGACGTTGCCGAAGGTCTCGGTCGGGCTCGGGTACAGGAACAGGTCGGCGCTCGCGTAGGCTTGGGCCAGCGCCCCGACATCGAGGGCGCCCAAGAAGTGCGCCCTGGGCAGCTCACGCCGGAGCTCGCCCGCGGCCGGGCCCTCGCCCACGATCACCGCCGTGTGTGGCACGCCCCGGGCCTCGAGCCCACGCAGCACCGCACAGAGCACGTCGAGCCCCTTCTCCCAGCGCAGCCGAGCCGCAAACAAGATCACCGGAGGGGCGTGAGCCCCGGTGGCGCCCACGCCCGCCCGCCACTGGGGCGAGCGCCAGCGCGGCGAGAAGCGCTCCAGATCGACGCCCCGCCCCCACAGCGCCGTCGGCCGCACGACCCCGCGCCGGCGCAGGTCCGTGCGCGTGGCCTCGGTGGGCACCAGGACCTGGCCACAGCGATTGTAGAACCGGCGGATCCAGGCCCACACCACCCCCTCCAGGAGCGCACCGCCGGCCGCGAGCGGGGCCGGCAGGCGAGACCACAGCGGCAGGTAGCGCAGGTAGCGGGCGATCTCGCTGTGGTAGGCGGCGACCGTCGGCAGCCCGTGGGCAGCCGCGAAATCGAGGGCGGCGACCCCCGCGAGGTCCGGGCTCGCTACGTGGATCAGCTCGGGCTCGAAAGCCTCGAGTCGACGCCGCTGCGCCCGCGGGATCCCCAGCGCCAAGCGGTACTCGGGCTGCACGGGGATCGCCATCGAAGGCAGGACCACGCTCGCCCCCGCCGCCTCGATGGGCGGCCTGCATCCAGACCCAGGACCGGGCGCGAACACCATCAGCTCGTCGCCCGCGAGCAACCGCTCTCGGACCACCCGGCCGTAGGTCAAAGCGACCCCGTCGACGACGTTGACGTAATTGCCGACGATCAGCGCGACCTTGCGGGGCACGCTTCGCTCTC
>CAYVJQ010000059.1:1307-29212 GCA_964451725.1 uncultured Nannocystaceae bacterium
ACGTTGACGTAATTGCCGACGATCAGCGCGACCTTGCGGGGCACGCTTCGCTCTCGCCCAGCGCTGGGCGCAATCGAGCCAGCGCTGGGCGCAATCGAGCCAGCGCTGGGCGCAACGGGGACAACCGCGGCCATGACAGCGAGGTCGGGGGCTCAATCAAAATGAAGACGGGCCGGTCGCCCGTCTTCACTTCGCGCTGCCCAGTCGTCGACCAGGCAGACTTCAAGGTGGGCCCGCCTCAGGCGGTGCCCTTTGCCTGTTGCTTCTCCTCGACGGACTTGAAGAGCAGCTCAACCAACTGGTTGATGTTCTCCAGGCTGTTCAGCTCGGCGCGCGGCACCTTCACCTTCAGCTCCCGCATGCTGCAGGACACGACTTCGACGATGTCGAGGCTGTTGGCCCCGAGATCCTTCATCGATTTGGCGGGGTCGATCTCGACACCTTCGAGCTCTTCGATGGTGTCGACCAGGTGACGCTTGACGACCTCGAGCACATCTTGGCGGTCCATTTGTTCTCCGTTCTCGTTCTCGACGGCTCGGGCGGATCAGCGCAACACACGCTGGGTCGGCACTCGCAGTCGAAGGGGTCTCACAACCCGTAGCGCTCTCGCTGGGTGAAGAGACGGACGACGTTGTCCGAAAAACCAAAGCCCCTGTCCAGCAGGAGAACTTGGCCTCGAACACCGTCCATCAGTCCACTGCACAGAGCGAGCGCGGACTCAGCGACTTCTTCGGGCTGGATGAAGAAGCCCTCCGCGTACCATTTCTTACAAAATGGGGCGAATTCCGGCCCAAATGTGGCCTCTAGCGACTCTGTCTCCACAGGATTTGCGCGCAACACGTTGATCCGGATGTCCTCATCCAAGAGATCACTCGTGAGGTAACGACAAAAAGTCTCCATCACCGCCTTCGAGGCGGCGACAAAATCGTACCCAGGGAGGAAGTATTCGGGCCCGCGCGAGGACATGCCCAGGGCGTAGCGGGGCAGGACCCCAAAGATCGTCTTGGCGTGCTGGAGGTAGGCCACGAACGGCCAGGCGCTGTACTCCAGCGAACGCTTGAGGCCCTTGAAGCTGAGGTCGTCGTGATCCTGGCTGATGTGGGCGAAGGAGACGTTGGAGATCAGGACCTCGAGCCCGCCGACCTCGTCCTTGATCCGCTGCATCACCGCCAGCGTGTCCTCGTCCACGCTCACGTCGGCCTCGACGATCACCGGCGCCGGGGCGCCCGCGGCCTCGAACATGGCTGCGATCGCGGCCTCGTCGGCCGAGCCCCAGCGGTTGGTCAGGTAGACCCGGGCGCCGACGGCCCCAAACGCGAGCCCACAGGCCAGACCGATGCCCTTGGTGCCGCCCGTGATCAACACGGCTTTGCCCTCGAGCTGGGCTCGGGTGAGTCCACGGACGGTCCCCGGGTCGGCCTCGCTGGCCGCGATCTCTGGCACCTTCGAGACCGAACTCGAGACCTGATTCGCGGGTTCGGCCGTGGGCGCCGGTTCCGACTGGGCCGCGAGCAAGCGCTGACCCATGGTCATGATGTTGTCCACGAACGAGGCCCCCCGGTCGAGCTGCAGGACCTGGCCCGAGAAGCTGTCGAAGAGCCCGCTGCACATGGCCAGGGCGGTCGCGGCGACCTCTTCGGGGGTCACCGCGAACTCGGCGAAGCGGGCGGCGAGGGCCGTGTTTTGCTCACCGAAGATCTGCGCGTAGCTCTCGGTCGGGACCTGGCGCGTGCGCAGGGCGTTGACCTTCACGTTGTGCTCGCGCAGGTGCGTGGACATGTAGCGCACCGAGGTCTCGAGCACGGCCTTGGCGACCGCCACGTAGTCGTAGTGGGGGTAGTGCTGGTCGGGCCCGTCCGAACTCATGGCCAGGGCGTACTCGGGGTAGCGCCCGAACACGGCGTTGATCTGGTGCAGGTAGTCGACGAACGGCCAGGCGCTGTACTGGAGGCTCTGGGTCAGGGCCCGCTTGCTGTGGGCATCGAGGCCCTCCCCGCGCACGACCATGGCCACGTTCGAGATGAACACGTCCACCCCCTCGATCCCGGCGGCCTGCATCCGCTCGAGCAAGGCCGTGGTCTCCTTCTTTTTGGAGGCGTCAGCCTCGACGATCTCCGGCGCGTGGGCACCCACAGCAGCGAAGGCCGCCCGCAGCTCGTCCTCGTCGGCGGAGCCCCAGCGGTGGGTCAGCCAACAGCGCGCGCCCAGGCGAGCAAAGGCCAGAGCACAGGCCAGGCCGATGCCCTTGGTGCCACCGGTGATCAGGACGACCTTGCCGCGGAAATCTTTGAGCTCGAGGGGTCGCATGCGCCGGCCGAACGTAGCCCCCCGATCGCGCTCTGGCCAGAGCCCTCCCGAGGGGCTCAGCTCTGGCCGTCGCCGAGACCGTAGCGCTCGCGGATCCGCTCTCGGGTCTCAGGGGCGGCGAAGCACACCTGGTGCATGAGCGCCTCGCTGGTCCTGGCCTCCTCGAAGGCCAGGCGCCGGGGCAGGGCCAGCTGCCGCTTGAGCATCTCGATCGCGAAGCGCGGCTTGTCGGTGAAGCGTGCGGCGATCTTGCGGGCCTTGGCCAAGACCTCGGCCTTGGGCACGATCGCGTTGATCTGGGCCTTGCCCTCGAGCTGGCGGCCCTTGAAGTACTGGCACCCGTACATCATCTCGGCGGCCACGTACTCGCCCATGGCGAACTGCAGGAGCCGGGTCGTACCCATGCCCGGAGTGAAGCCCAGGTCCATGAAGTTGGTGCCGTAGCGGCTCTCCTGGGCCATCACCACCATGTCGCAGGCGAGCCCGAAGGTCAGCCCTCCGCCCACGGCGTGGCCCTCCATCGCGGCGATAGTCGGGATCGGCAGCTCCAAGAGAGTACGGGTCAACTCGAGGTCGTAGGGGGGCAGCGAGCCCTCGGCGAGCTCCAGCAGCAGGCCCCGGTCTCCGCCGGCACAGAACACCTCGGGCAGGCCCCTGACCACACAGACCTTGGCGGTGTCGTCGCGGCTCAGCTCGCCCATGCGGGCGAGCAACTCGTCCACGAAAGCGCGCGAGAACACGTTGTTGTCGCCCGCGTCACACAGCCACAGCTCGGCGATCCCATCTTCGATCGTCAGCTGAACCTTGGGCGCCTCGCTGGTGCTGTCCGCAGTCATCGTGTCCCGCTGCTACCACCGCTGCCGCCCGGACGGTAGCGCTCGAACCAAGGTGGGGACTCTCCGGCCATGAACCCACGAATTGCGGCGATCGTCTCGAGCTCGATGAGATCTGCGGCGGTCTGCTCGGCCCCGAGCGCGAGCGCGTCGACCCGGCCGAGGGTGGCGATCTCGCTGGAGTAGCGCTTGAGCCGGTTGACGGCGCGGGGGCTGGCCCGCAACAGCCGCTTGAGGATCTTGCGCAGGGCCTGCTCGAGCTGGATCGGCCCCTCCACCAGCTCGTCGATCAACCCCATGTGCAGGGCCTCGTCGGCCTTCACGGCGCGGCTGGTCAAGGCCATGCTGCGCGCCTTTTGCACGGGCATGCGCTCACACAGCAAGGGCATGACCATGGCTGGGATCAAGCCCAGCACACATTCTGGCAGGGCAAAGGTGGCCCGGCGCGTGGCGATCACCCAGTCGGCGGCGGCCGCCAACCCGACCCCACCGCCCATGGCCTGGCCGTCGACCAGACAGATCACGGCCTTGTGGGAGCCCCGCAGACGCTCGAGGCAGCGGGCGTAAGCGAGCAGCTTGTCGGACTGATCTTCCCCGGCGTGGGCGATCAAGAACTGGAGGTCCATGCCCTTACAAAACACGCCCGGGGTGCTCTCGATCACGATCACCCGGCAGCGCTTGTCGTCCTCGGCCGCCTGCAACAGCGCGTCGAGCTGCGCCAGACCCACGCCGTCGAAGGCGACCTCCCCCTTGTCGTCGGGCTCGAGATGAACCCGCCACACGGGGCCGTCCTGGGAGTCACAGCGCAGCCGCATCAGCTCAACCGATACTCGCGCTCCCAGCTGTCCACACCCTCGAGCACGCACAGCCCCTTGCCTGCGTAAGCTTGATCGTAGTGGCCGCTGGGGGTGTCTTTGCAGGTCTTGAAGTCGGGCTTGTCGACCAGCTCGGCGCGCGCCTGCTCGACCTGCTCGTACTCGGCCACGCTGAGCTTGCGGCGCGCATCGAGGCCCGCGTCGAGGTCCACCGCAGCGACGATCTCCCGCGCTCGCTCGCCGACCTTGACCGGGTAGAACTCGGAACAGGAGCCGGAGCCGTAGGAGAACACGGTGATCCCGTCGCCGGGTTCGAGCGCATCGCCGGCCGACTGGATCGTCCCCATCAAGGCCAGAAAAGTCGCCGAGGTGTAGGTCCCACCAAAACGCCGGTTGTAGCGCAGCCCAGGCTTGCTCTTGCGCTCGAAGTGGGCCCGGATCTCCTTCTTGGGGAGCCCGGGGATGTAGCGCCTGACCATGGCCCGGTGGGCCCTGTAGGTCATCGCTCCAAAGGGCACGTGATAGACATGGTGCGCGAAAGCGCCGTAGTCGGGCTCCCCCGCGACCTCCATGAAGTGCTCCCCGGAGCCCTCGAGGGCCTCAAGGTAGCCGAACAAGCTCGTGTCTGCGTGCCCGACCTCGTCGCGCGAGGTCGGCCTGTAGGTGTCGCTGATCTCGTGGGTCCAGTAGCCGTTGTGGGCCAGGTCGAACTCGAGAAAGTCGGGCTTGTCGGAGACCAGCATCGCCGTCGCCCCCGCGCCGAGCACGAACTCCCAGGGCTTCCCGAGGTGCATGCGGCTCTGATCCGTACAGATCACCAGCGCCTTCTTGCCCCGGTTGAAGCCGCTGGCGATCCAGTGCGCCGCGGTCATGAGTCCACCCGTGCCCCCGTAGCAGGCGTGTTTGGTCTCGAAGTTGCGACAGTTCGCGCTCGCCCCGGACAGGCGCTGCACCCAGCTCGAGATCGGCTTGCCGAAATCGACGCTCGACTCGGTCCCGACCACGATCATCTCGATCTGCTCCGGGTCCTCCCCCTCGAGCAGGCCGCGGGCCGCGTTCACGGCCATGGTCACCGGGTCTTCCCACACCGGGTTGATCGAGCGGGTCTCCACCCACAGATCGTCGAGAGGGTGGGAGGGCGAGACGCCCCGGGCCTGCGCGAGCTCGACCATGTCGAGGCTCATGGTGCAGGGATAGGCGAAGATCTTCTCGATCCCGACTCGCTTGGTGTTTGTCGTCATGGGCTCTCGCTCAGGAGGTCCAGCCGAGGCCGCCGGTCACGTTGATGACCTCACCGTTGATGAACGAATCTCGGCTGGCCAGGAACTCGACGGTCGCGGCGAGCTCAGAGACCTTGCCCATGCGCCCCTTGGGCATGGGGCAGTACTTCTTCCAGTAGTCCTTGTTGAGCTGGGGCATGCTCTCGCGGGTCATGTCCGTGTCGAAGAAGCCGGGCACGATCACGTTGGCGGTGATCCCCCGGCGCCCGTACTCCTTGGCCAGGGTCTTGGTCAGCCCGTGCAGCCCGGCCTTGGCCGCGGCGTAGTTGGCCTGGCCCGTGCCGCCGTTGTGCTGGATGGAGGAGATGTTGACGATCCGCCCGAAGCGGTTGGCCATCAGCGTCGAGAGGAACTGGCGACAGACGTAGAACGGCCCATCGAGGTTCGTGGCCAGGACCTCTCGCCACTCCTCCGTGTCCATGGAGACCACGAGGTTGTCCCGGTTGACACCCGCGCAGTTGACGATGACCTCCATGGTCTCGAAGTCCTCGAGCACCGCGTCGTGCACGGCCTCGACCTGTTCCGGGTCTTTGACGTCGAGTTGGTAGGCCTTGACCTCGACCTCGTGACCGGCGGTTTTGGCCGCCGCGAGGGCAGCCGAGCGCGAGCGCTCGGCCGCCTCGACGTTGGTGACGTAGGTGAAGGCCACATGGTGGCCCTTGCTTGCGGCGTACTCGACGATGCCAGCGCCGATGCCCCGGGATCCTCCGGTCACGAAGTAGTACATACAGGGCTCAGTAGGAGTTGGGGTCGAAGCGCTTGAACAGGGCGCAGCAGTTGAGGCCACCAAAGCCGAAGGAGTTCTTCAGCATGATGTCGATCTCGTGATCGACGGCCTCGTTCGCACACACATCGAGGTCGATCTCCGGGTCTATGTTGAACACGTTGATCGAGGGATGGAGCTTGCGACCTTGCATCTGGAGCATGGCCGCGACCGTCTCGACCGCCGGCGCCGACCAGCAGGTGTGGCCGAGCATGGACTTGGGCGCGTTGATCTTGAGCTTGTAGGCGTGATCCCCGAACACACTCTTGAGGGCGTTGATCTCGGACAGGTCCCCCAGCGGGGTCGAGGTCGCGTGCGCACACACGAAGTCGATCTGCTCGGGGCGGATCTCGCAGCTCTTGAGCAGGCGGGCCACGGTCCGCGCTTGGCCCTCCATCGAGGGCGAGGGCAGGTGTGAGCCGTCGGAGGTCGAGGTGCAGCCGAGCACCTCACCGTAGATCCGCGCGCCCCGCTCCATGGCGTGGCCGAGCTCCTCCAAGATCAGGCAGGCCGCGCCGTGGGAAGGCACAAAACCCTCCCGCGCCGCGTCGTAGGGCCGGCTGGCGATCTCTGGGGTCTCGTTGTAGCTCTCGATGGTGATCGCGCCCATGAGCGCCATGGCCTGTGGACCCATGGCCGAGAAGTCGAGCACGGCCCCGACCAGCGCCACGATGTCGTGGTCGTGGTGCCGAATCTCGTCGATGGCGCTGCGCAGACCGATGTTGGCGCTCGCGCAGGCTCCCCCGAGGGTGTAGGCCGCGCCCTTGTTGCCCAGCACCTCGCTGACCGTGCCCGCGTGATCCGTGTCGAGCATGAGCAGCGCCGCCATCGAATCGATGTAGTCGGGCTCTTCGAGGAAGGTCTCGTAGTTGCGCGCGAAGTAGCGCTCGTTGAGGTTGTGCCCACCGATCAAGGTCGCGCGCCGGGTCGGGTCGAGGCGCTCCTCCGAGCCCACCAAACCCGCGTCGATCCACGCGTCGGCGGCCACGATGGCCGAGATCTTGGTCGAAAAGGGAGCCTTCTTGACCAGCTGACGCAGGCGCTTGTGGGTCGCGGGCGGGAGCTTGTCCTTGAGCGCGATCACCCGCGCTTTGGCGTCGTATCCGCGGAGGTCGCCACCGACCTTCGAATAGACGTCGTGATCGCCCTCGAAACTCCACTTGGAGATCGCCGATTTTCCGGCGAGCAAGTTGGCGTAGAAGGCGTCGAGGGTGTCCCCGATGGGCGTGTTGATGCCCATTCCGGTGACGACGATGCGCTTGTGATCTCGGCTCACTGTCTCGTACTCGATCTTTGGGGGACGGGGGGGCGGGAACGGCGGGGGGCGGGGGGCGGGAACGGCGGGGGCGGGAACGGCAAGCAGGGCGACGGCGAACGAAGCGCCTAGTCGTCCTCGAGCATGAACACTTCGTAGATCGCCAAGGCCTGAACCCGACCGTCGAGCAGGGCCTGGCCTGCACACACCGACACGTAGTCGCTGTTCTCCACGGATTTGGCGACCAAGGTCAGGGTGTCCCCGGGCCGGACGGCGCCCTGAAACAGGGCGTGTTGGACCTTGAGCAGGCGCAGGGCCCGGGGGCGGTCCTCGGCCGAGAGGGCCACGGGTCGACCCGGGGCACAGCGGTCGAGGAGGTGCTGAAGACAGATCCCGAGCTGGCCGACCATCTCGAGCAGGAGCACCCCTGGGTAGACGGGGTCACCCGGGAAGTGGCCCGCGAACACAGGGTCGTCGGCGCGCACGGTCCGGCGACCCTCGACCACACCCTCGACCAGGTCCACCCGGGTGATCGCGTCGATCAGCAGGAAGGGATCGCGGTGGGGCAACATCTGCTCGAGCGCGCTCCGGCCCAGGTCGGCCGCCTGGACGGTCTCGGTCTCGGCGAACAGCGAGCGCCGGCGCCCGGACTTGATCAGCTTGGTGTACACACGCTCTGCTTTTCTGCGGCCTGAAGGGACGAGAGCGCGGCCACGGTGGCCTCGAAGTGGGCGTGGATGTCGTCGCGGCTGTCGCAGCGAAACTTCCGGTTGCGCAGCCACTTGCGGTGCATGAGGTTGTGCAGCACCGCCATCGGACCGACCTCGACAAACACGGCCTCCGGGTGGGCCGCGACCACGTGCTCGAGGGACTCTCGCCACAGCACCGGGGCGTGGACGTGGGTCGAGAGCAGCTCCACAAAAGTCGCGGGGCTCGGCGCCGGCACGAAGCGGGCCAGCCGGTTGGGCATGTAGGGGCGGCGCGGCGCGGCGAACTCGAGCCCGCGCAGGATCTCGGCGAAGCGGGCTCCGACCGGGGCGAAGAGCGAGCTGTGCATGGGCACGTTGCGCTCGATGATGTGGGCCTCGGCGTAGTGCTCGTCCTCGGCCTGGGCCGCGGCCGCCTCGACCGCCGCCCGCTCACCGGCGACCACGTGCTGACGTGGCGAGTTGAGGTTGACGATCTCGAGCACCCCATACTTGCCGGCGCGGCCGACGACCTCGCGCAGCGAGTCGGCGTCGATCGGGTGAATCGCGGCCATCCATCCGCGCGGGCCCTGGTCGTAGCAGCGACCGCGCTGCTCGACCCCGCGCAGGGCGTCCTCGAAGCTCAGGGCGCCGATGTGAACCAGGTGGTTCCACTCGCCCAGGCTCAGGCCCATCGACAGCTCGGCCTCGATGCCCCGGGCCTCGAGCGCGGTCATGAACATGTGGTTGGCCAGGAACACGCCGACTTGTACGTCGACGTTGCGGGCGAAGCCGTCTCCCTCGGGGCTGTCCCCCCTGTCCATGTCCATGTCCCCACCCCCGCCGATTTTGTACTGGGCCCGGAGGTCACGGCCGAGCAGATCGCTGGACCGCTCCAGCAGCTCCCCGTTGGGCGGGTGCAGCTCGACGAGCTTGTCGAGCATGCCGGGGTAGCGCGAGCTCTGCCCCGGGAACATGAACACCAGGGTCAACTGCGCTCCTTTCGGAGCTGGCGGATGTTGTCCAGGGCGTCGCGCCAGTCGAGCTCCTGAGTCGCCCGCAGCAGCCTGTCGTAGGCCGAGGAGGGATCCCGGGCCCGCTCCACGAAGTGGTCGTAGGCCATGGACGAGAGCTGGGCGATGCGGGCCCGTTTGTTCGAAGAGTGGGCGATCGCGGTGGCCTGGCGCGAGAGGAACTTGGCCATCGCCTGCCAGTTCGCGGCGTTGCCGTTGCGAGCACTTCGGGCACTGCCGCGCTCGTTGGCGGCGTGGGCCGCCTCGGCGCTGGCCTCGAGGGTGCCCGCCTCGCGCATGGCCTTGACCACCGTGTCCTCGAGAATGTTGAGGGCCCGGTCGAGGTCGACCTCTTCGTGGCCCGCGGTGATCGCCACGCGGTAGCGCAGGGAGTCCTCGGGCACAGAGGGGAAGTCCACCGGGGCCAGGAACAGGCCCGCGTCGTTCATGGCGATGCACTGCTCGTAGAGCATCTGCCGGTCGGCGCCGAGGATCACCGGGAACACCTGCGAGTCGCTCTCGCCCAGGTTCAGACCCAGGCTCAGCGCGCCCTTGCGAAAGTGCGCCACGTTCGACCACAGGCGCTCGCGCAGCGAGTTGTCCCGGGTCCCGATCTCGAGGGCCTTGAGCAGACCGCCGACGATCACCGGCGGGAGCGCGCAGCTGAACGCGTAGCCGTTGACGTAGTAGCGCAGGTATTCGATGAGCTCGCGCTTGCCGGCCACGAAGCTGCCGGTGTGGGCGAAGGACTTGGAGAAGGTCGCGTACTGGAGGCCCACGGCCGAGGGCGGCAGGCCGAAGGCCTCGACGCAGCCGCGCCCCTTCTCACCCAGCGCCAAGATCGAGTGGGCCTCGTCGAGCATGACCCCCACGCCGTGGCGCTCGGTCACGGCCAGCAGCTCGGGCAGGCGCGCCCGATCGCCGTCCATGGAGTAGACCCCCTCCATGACCACCAGGCGCCGACGCCCCTCGCTCTTGGTCAGGGCCTCGTCGAGAGACTCGGGGTCGTTGTGGGTGAAGAACTGGAGCTTGGCCTTGGCCAGCTTGACCCCGTCGATCAGGCACAGATGGCACTTGTCGTCGAGGATCGCCATGTCGCCCTTGCGCAGGACGCCGGTCAGCGTGCCCAGGCCCCCGCCGAAGCCGCTGTTGAAGAGCATGACGTCTTCGTGGCCCGTGAACTCGCGCAGGGCGTGCTCGAGCTGGCGGTGGAGATCGGTCATCCCCGAGAGCATGGGTGAGCCGCAGGCCCCGGTGCCGTAGCGGGCCAGCGCGCGCTTGCCCGCCTCGACGACCTCGGGGTGCGCGGCGAGGCCGAGGTAGTTGTAGGACGAGAGGTTGACGACCGTGCGGGTCTTGCCCGCGCGGCGGATCTTCATCACCGGCTCGACGGCGCCGAGCATCTCCGGCTCGAACAGCTCGAAAGCCCAGGCTCCGTCTTTGACCCACTGACCAAACTCCGGAGGCGGCACCAACGGGTCGTCGGTGTCCGTGAAGTAGAAGTCTGCGAGGCTGAATTGGGCTTCGCTGCTCATGCGCGGGTCCAGGGGGGAATCGGAGGGGGCAGTACCTTCAAAACGGGGAACCTGTCACGGAAAAACCGTGGTTTCCGGGCGAGAGCAGTTCCAGGGCCCTGCGTGGGCTCTGCGGCCGTCGTTGCACCCTGCAACATCCACCTGTGGGAGCGCTCGCCTGCGCCAGATTTGGAGGGGATGATGGCGGCATCTTGCGAGCTGAAACTGCGCTGGTCGAGTCCGAGACCCGGAGCCGGGCGTGAGTGTTGCGACGTCGTGGACAACGCGCGCAGAACACCGTTGCTGAGCGCCGTTCATTGAATGAATCGAGATTCATGTCAAGTGAGGCGCACCCGATCTAGAGTTTTTTCAATGAAAATCAAGGACTTGTTCCAGCGTGGGTCACCTCTGGTGACGACGGATGGTCTCCCGAGGGGCGAGCGCGGTTCATTCTTTTCTCGACTTGGACCCGGGCGGCGTTTGACTCGCTTCCCGGGCCGACCTATTCGCGGACCACGCCGATGGCCACCGACATCGAAGTCATCCACGTTCCCCTCCGAGACCGGAAGCTGATCGAGCGCTTCATCCGCGTGCAGTGGTTCATCCACCGGGAGGCCTATCCCAACGACCACTGGGTCCCGCCCCTGCTCATGGATCGGCGCGAGTTTCTCGATCCCAAGAAGAACCCGTTTTTCGAGCACGCGGAGGTCAGCCTGTGGATCGCCCGCCGAGACGGGCGCGACATCGGTCGGATCGCGGCCATCAAAGACCAGGCCTGGCTCGACTTTCACGGCGACGCGAGCGGCTACTTCGGCATGTTCGACGCGCCCAACGACCCGGCGGTCGCCGAGGCCCTCATGGCGACGGCGACAGCCTGGCTGGGCGCGCGCGGCCTCGAGACCGTGATCGGGCCCATGGACCTGTCCACCAACTACGTCTGCGGCGTCTTGATCGACGCCTTCGACCGGGATCCGGGCATCAACATGCCCTACAACCCGCCCTGGTACGACTCCCTCCTGTACGGCCTGGGCTTCACCAAGGCCAAAGACCTCGTCCAGTGGGGCGTGCACCTCGACACCCCGATCCCGCCCCGGGTCGTCCGCATCGCCGAGAAGATGAAGGCCCGCGACAACGTCCGCGTGCGGGCCATGTCCTTCGACGACTGGGACGCGGAGGTCGGCCACACCCTCGACATCTACAACTCGGCCTGGGAGAAGAACTGGGGCTTCGTGCCGGTCACCGAGCGCGAGTTCCGGCACATCGCCAAGGACCTCAAGCTGGTCCTCGACCGCTCCATGCCCCTGATCGCCGAGATCGACGGGCAGCCCGTGGCCTTCGCCCTGACGATCATGAACGTCAACCCGACGCTCAAGAAGCTCGACGGCAAGCTCGCGCCCTTCGGCATCTTTCGCCTGCTCTGGGACCTCAAGATCGCCGACAAGGTCGACTCTGGGCGGCTGATCTTGCTGGGTATACGCGAGGGCTTTCGACGTCGGGGCCTCGACGCGATCTTGTTCCTCGAGATGGCCCAGCGCGCCAAGGCCTTGGGCTGGTGGGGCGGTGAGATCGGCTGGACCCTGGAGGACAACGCCATGGTCAACCGCGCGATCGAGAACTTCGGCGGTACACCCGTGGCCCACTACCGGCTCTACTCCCGGGATCTCGTCCCCGAGTCCGCGTCGGCTTCCGAGCCGGCCTCCGAAGGTGCCCCATGAACAGCGCGACCCCGACTCCGACTCCGACCCCGGCCCCGGCCCGCGTCCTGGTCACCGGCGCCAGCGGTTTCATCGGCAGTCACCTCTGCGAGGTCCTCCGGGACCGGGGCCACGCGGTCACGGCCCTGGTCCGGCGCAGCTCCCGGCTCGACAAGCTCGAGGACGCCGCCGCGGGGACCCCCTTCACCCTCGCCTACGCCGGTCTGGACGACGCCGAGGCCCTGCGCGCGGCCATGGCCGAGATCGACGTCGTCTATCACGTCGCCGGGACCACCGCGGCCCTCGATCGGCGGGGTTTCGACGTCGCCAACGTCGAGGGCATGGACACCCTGCTGCGGGCCGCCGAACACGGGGACAACCCGGTCCGCCGCGTCGTCGCCGTATCGTCGCTGATGGCCGCGGGCCCCTCCCACCCGCTCGCCCCCCGCCGCGAACACCACCGCCACCGAGCCGGGTTCACCGACTACGGCGACTCGAAGCTCGACGGCGAGCGGCTCGTGTTTGCGGCCGCGCGCCGGAGCGACCTCGAGTGTGTGATCGTCCGTCCCCCCCTGGTCTACGGGCCCCGCGACGAGGACGTCCTTCAAATGATCAAATCGGCGGGCATGGGCGTGGTCGCCCAGCCGGGCCTGCGTCGGGCCGCCATGTCGGCGATCCACGGCCACGACCTGGCCACGGGCATCGCCCTGGTCGGTGAGCGCGGTCTGCCCCTGCCTCGAAAGGCGATGTTCGGCGACGACGCCCACGTGCTCGCCGGCGGGGGCGCGGTCTCGAGTGAGGCCGGCGCGATCGACGATCCCCGGGGCGAGGGCATCTACTACATCAGCGACGGAGCCTGCAGCTCGATCGCCGACTTTGGGCAGGCTGCCGCCAAGGCCATGGGCCGCCGAGCGCTGACCATCCCCATGCCCGGGTTCGCGGTCCGCTCGGTCGGTCGCGTCAGCCAGGTCGTCGGCCGGATCACCGGCACAGTCCCCGCGCTGACGATCGACAAGGCCCGCGGGAGCCTGTCGACCGGCTGGTGGTGCGACGACACCAAAGCCCGCGAGACCCTCGGGTGGACCCACCGCTTCTCCCTCGAGGCCGGACTCGAAGACACGGTCCGCTGGCTCCGCGACCACGGCCGGCTCTGAGCCCTGGAACACCGAGCTCGGGGTCTTCTGAGGACACGAGTTTCCGGGTCGAGTCGGTGAACTGGCCGGCCGCGAGTCGGGCTCTCATTCTCGACAGTCCCCCGGATATGCCGCAATATGCGCGATCGGCAATTTTACACTCCTGCAACATCTACGTGTCCCACTATGGATACATAGGCGGCGACGGTCACCAGTTGCTGTTTTGTCTTGGACTTTCGATCTATGCTCGGGTGTGTCGAGCCTGATGAGGGTCCGCTCCCCGGTGCCCAGATAAGAATTATTGCAATGAACCTGCCTGCATCATCTGGATCATCTCGATCATCTCGATCATCTGCCCCCGATCCCAAGGCTGAGCTTGAGCGGCTCTACGCCGAATCCAGCGACCCCGACGCGTTCGGGCGCAGTCTGCTCTCATTCCTGGATGAGCTCGGCCGCAGACTCCGGGAAGACGGCGATGTGGAGAGCTCGGTCATCGATCGCCTCGCCAGCCAGCTCGACCTGGCTTCGACGGCGACCCTGGCCGCGGGCGCGATGCACGATCTCCGGTCCCTCGTCCAGGTCCTCATGCTCAGCATCGATCACATGCGCCGCGACGTCTTGAGCATGGCCGGAGCCAGCCCGGACCTCGCCCGCGACGTGCTCCACACACTCGATGAGCTGCGCATGGTCGCAGCGACCATGGGCAATATCACCCGCGATGGTGTCGCCCTCCAGCGCGCCGCCGGAGCCGGGGCCATCGTCGAGCTCCCCGAGCTGCTCACGACCACAGCACGGATGCACAGGCGTATATCTCGAAACCGCCTCATCCTCGACGATCCGCCCCGCGTCGACGTGCTCGCCCCCCGTGGCGCGCTCTTGCGGGTACTCGCCAACCTCATCGGCAACGCTCTGGACGTGATCCCCGATGGACCCGACGGTCGGGTTACCATCTCGGCTTGGGTCGCAACCGACGACGTCTTCATCCAGGTCGCGGACAACGGCCCCGGGATCCGCGAGCCGCTGCAACACAAGATCTTCGATATGTTCTTCACGACCAAAGACAGCGGATCGGGCGTAGGCCTGCCCATGTGTCGTCGCTTGGTCGAAGCCTGGGGTGGGTCCTTGAACCTGAAGTCTCGCCCGGGCGTGGGCGCAAAGTTCATCTTCAGCGCCCCCCGAGCCTGAGCCTGAGCAGGAGCCCCTCGGGATTGGCCCCGCCCCTGCCCAGCACGGCCAATCCCGCCTCGACGTTTTGGACGGTTGGGGGACCCGATGCCGAACACTAAATTCGGCGCGCAGGACCTCGGGCGCAGGCCGCCCATCGACCGCGAGGCGCTCGAACCCGGCGTCATCATCTGGGACCGCTTTTGTGTCGTCACGAAGCGCCCCGCCGACGAGTACGGCGAGCTCGTGGTGGTCAGCGATCTCGAGCGTGTGCTCGGCCGGCCCCCCAATCACCTGCTCGGGCTCCACCTCCTCGACATGCCGGCGACCCCCGACGCCCGCGCGCGCCTGCGTCGGGCGGTCACCGCCGGCAAGCGCACCCAACTCGAGGTGCTCGCGCTGGCCGAGGCCGGCGACCAGCTGCCCCTGCTCTGCGAACCCATCGGAGGCCGGGCCTTGGACGAGCACGGCCTCCACGCCATCGGACCCGGGGGCGTGATCGAGCAGAGCGCCCCCCTCGACGCCCGCAAGCTGTTCTTGCTGGCCAGCGAGCTCGCGGCCCTGCTCAGCCAGCTCCACACCCACGATGTCACGGGCGTCCGATTCGCCCGCCACCAGCTCAGGGTCGTCAACGGCCGCTTTGGCCTCGACAGCTTCGAGCACCTCTGCGGCTCCCAGGCCCGAGACCCACAGCGCGATCTCAACGCCCTGTTTGCGTTCTTGAGGACGACCGGGGGCGACGCCCTCGAATCCCTGCTCGAGCCCGAGCCGAGCTCGGCCCGAGAGCTGTGGCAGCGCGCCCAGGCTCAGGCCGGACACACCCGCTTCGACGACATCACGCTCCCCTCCGAGCCGCCCTTCGTCGGTCGAGAGCGGGCCCTGAGCACGCTCGGAGACGGCCTCGCCAACGCCCACATCGCCCAGCCTTCGGCGATCATCGTGCGTGGAAACCGAGGTGTGGGCAAATCGAGGCTGCTGCGCGAGTTCATCACCGCTCGCCTCGAGGCCGACGACGCCTTCGTGCTCTCGGGGACCTGGCAACCACGCAGCGCCGACACCCGTGGGGGGCTCTTGGGGGCCCTCGACCAGCTGCCCCGAGCGCTGCGCAACCTCGGCGACGAGGAGCGGGAGGCCGTTCGCCACCGCCTCAACCGAGCGACCCGGAACCTGGGCGCGATCGTGACCCGCACGGCTCCCTCTCTGGGCGGCGTCCTCCGGGCCATCGAGGAGCTCCCCCCTCTCGAGCTCAGCGGCGACTTCAGCCGGCACACGGCCGTGATCGCCGATCTCCTGCGCGCCATCGGCACCCAGAAACGGCCGCTGGTGTTGATCCTCGACAACCTCGAGCGCGCCGACTCGCGCTCGCTGCAGGTCCTCAAGATCCTCACCCAACCCAGGCCCGCGCACCACACCCTGATCGTCGCTGGGGTCCGCGACTCGCCCAACACCTACAACTCCGAGTTCGAGACCGAGACCTTCACACTCGCGCCGCTGACCACCGAGGAGGTCAGCCAGCTGCTCTCGCGGACCCTCCCCGGCGACATCGCAGAACACGAGATCCTGGCCCAGACCCTGGTCTCGGTCAGCCACGGCTACCCCTTGGCCGTGTGGGCCAACCTCCGCGCCTGGCTCGACCGGGGCCTGCTGATCCACGAGGTCGGGGAGGCGACATGGCGCGCGCGCGAGAGCCTCCAAGAAGAGGCCAACCACGAGCCAGACGTCCGTGAGCTGTTCGGCTTTCGGCTCAGCAACACGAGCCCCGAGGTCCGGCAACTGGTCCTCGACATGGCCGTGCTCGGGACCGACCTGAACCTGGTCGAGATCCGCGAGCTCGCCGAGGCCCCCCACGGCCAGACCGCAGCGCCGATCCAGGCAGAGGATCTCGACGAGGCCCTCGAGGACCTCGTCGCGCGGGGCATCATCACCCCCACCGACATCGGCTTCCGCTTCCCCCACGACTCGATCCGCGAGCTCGTGCTCGAGTCTGCCGACGCCGCCCAGCGCCGCGCCAGCCACATCGGCGCCGCGACCTTGCTCGCCAGCCGCGACGCCCCCGTCGCCCAGATCGCCTATCACCGGGACCTCGGCTTCGACTCGGAGGCAGCCTCGGCCGAGGACTCCGACAAGCTCTCGAGCCTGCACGTGGAGGCCGGCAGCGACCGGCTCGCCGTCTACGACCTCGAGCGGGCGCGCTGGCACCTCGAGCGCGCCCTCGAGCACAGCCAAAATCCAGACCAGCGCAGCCTCGCCGCGGAGGCGCTCGCCGACGTCTGCCTGCTCAGCGGCGACTACAACGGCGCAGTCGAGCTCTACACGGCGCTGATCGGGGGCTCGGACCAGCTCCACGCGCTCCGGGCCGCCTCGAAGGCGACCTATTTCCTGTTCTTCAAAGCGGCCGTCGACGACGCCCAACTGATCGCCGACATGGCCCTCGAGGTCGTCGGCGAGCCGCTGCCCAAGGGCACCTTCAGCAAGGTTCTGACCATCATCGGGGCGCTGTTCAGCGCCAGGTTCAGGCGCCCTCCCTACCCGGTCGAGCTGCGGGACAGCCTGTGCGCCCTCTACCCCATCCTGATCGCCCTCAAGGTCGCCAGCGACCCGCTCATGGTCGGTGTGTACCTGACCCGCGCGCGCTGGATGGCCCGAGGCCTCAACACGGGTAACGCGGCGACCGTGCTCGCCTTCGAGGCCTCCATACGCGCGACCCTCGGCAGCTTTCGAGTCGCCGACAAGCTGTTCACCCAGGCGATGGAGATCTCGAACGAGGTCCAGGACTCTTGGTCCCGGGGGATCGTCGCCCACAACTGGGGCCACACTTCCCTGCTGCCCTCGAACCGCTACGACGAGGGCCAGGACATGCTCGACGACGCGCTCGCCGACTTCCGGGAGACGGGCGACATGTCGGTGGCCCTGTTGACTCTCACCTACAAGGCCATCTATGGCCGCGACCGGGAGCCCGCCGACACCTTGCTGGGCTGGCTCGACGAGGCCATGGCGATGGCCCACCGCAACGCCAAGGAGCTGATCTTGACCTCGCTCGAGTCGATCCGGCTCGCTATTTTGGCGCGCCAAGGTCGGACTGACATCATCCCGCGGGTCCGCAGGGCCGCGCAGACCTTGACCGATCCGGCGGTCCCGATCCCCGAGCGGATCATCAGCCACTCGCACCTGGCCCTCGCGGCCTTCGAGCTCGGAGAGCGCAAACTCGCCGACGAGCAGATCATCGCGGGCAACGCGATCATCGCCGAGCTCCCGGGCGTCCCCGAATTTTGTCAGGAGATCCACGCGACCACCGTGTTCGTGATCCTCGGCCACCAGCTCCCCTCTCGGGCCGAGCGCAAGCTCCTGCGCAGAGCCCAGCGTCAGCTCAAGCGCAGCGCAAAACTGTCCCCGCGCCTCGCCGTGCTCCACGAGCTCTCCCTGCTCAAGCAGGCCCTCGGTCAGCGCGACGACAGGCGGGCCGGAAAGCTCGCCGCTTCGCTGATCGGCGGCTTCGAGATCCACGGGAACATCTACGCCACCCGCGAGGCCCACCGCGCCCTGGCCCAGATCATCAAGGCCGAGAACGTGCTCGCCGCGGCCGAGCACGAGCGCCTGGCCCGGAACTTCGGACGACGCCTCGGCCTCGACGAGCGGGCCCTGTTCAGTGAGTTCAGCGACTTCAGTGAGCTGTCTACGAGCTCGAGCATGCTCGCCCTCGAGGGCAGCTCCGCCCGCTACTCAGACGACCCCAATGTCCCTGCTGCCGGAATTCTGACCCCCGGTCCCCACCCCCTCTCCGTTCGCGAGCGCATCGGTCACGAGCACGAGGAGATCCTCGAGGCCTGGGCATTGACCGGACGCCAGGCCGCCGAGGTCGAGCTCCGAGATATCATCGACCCTGTCCGCGAGGCGGTCTCGAACGCGCTCACGGGGGCGACCTTGGAGATGAGCTGCTCGCCCCCTGATACCAGCGTGACCTTGGCCAAGAGCGACCTCCAGGTTCTGCTGACCAACCTCGTACTCAGCTGTCGGGACACCGTCGGCAGTGGCGCCAGCATCCGGGTCGAACTGGAGATCGAAGAGCTCAAAACCAACGAAGGCAACGATCGAGGCGGCCGCTTCACCCAAATGTCACCGGGCCGCTACCTCACCATCGTCGTGCGCGCCCGAGGTCAGGGGACGCAGGTCCCGGTCCTCGGCGGCTTCAGCACCTGTGAGGGCTTGTTCAAGGCTATGGACGGGGAGCTCAGCGCATCTACAGATCGGGCTCGGGTGAACCTGGTCGGGCGCATCCCTCTCGACCTCGCACCAGTCAGCCCCTCGCCGGCACAGAGCTACGGCAAGGTCCTCCTGGTCCACAAGGACGCAGCCATCCGCGCGACCTTGAGCACGGCCCTCGCCGACCTCGGCATCATGGCGATCGAGTTCGAACCAGACGACTTCGAGGCCGGGGAGCTCGAAGGTGCGAGCGTCGTGTTTGCCGATTCCCGCTCGCTGCGGAGCCTCCAGGTGTTCGAACCGCTCATCGACGCGCGCATCATCGAGGTTGTCCAACCCGGCCGGGAGCCCGTCAGCCCCGAGCGCGCGACCTTGCGGATTCCCTTCGCCGTCTCCGAGCTCACCGACATGCTGCAGCGCTGAGTGCTGCACGCGACAGGGAGCGGCCCGGGACCTGGCGAGACTAAGACTCCAAGCTCCTCAGCACCGCTCCAACACGCCCAGACGGGTGTTATTGGGCTTGACGCTCGGATCGATGGGCACCTCGAGCAGCAAGGGCCGACCCGCGTGGGCCTGAACCACCGCCTCGATCTCGGAGAGTACTTCGATCCGAACCGACGCCATCCCCAGTGCCCGCGCGTAGTTGACGATATCCACGTTGGGGGTCGAGAAATCTGGGCAACGCCCAAACAACTCTCCGAAGCCATCGTCTACCATACCGAGACGGCGATCGTTGAAGACCACGGTGACGAGGGGGATCTCGTAGCGCACACAAGTGGCCAGATCATTGCCAACCATCAACAGACCCCCATCGCCAATCATGCACACCACCTGCCGGGCGTCCCCGTACGCCAACTGCAGACCGATCGCTGTGCCCAGGCCCGAGCCCATACCGCCGAGACCGAGCGAGACCCAAAACCCGTCGGGCCGGTCGACCTCCAGGTTCTGCGCTGTGAACAACATGTGATTGCCGATGTCACAGCAGAATACCACGTCAGGTCCAAACACCTCCCGGACCCGGGGCGCCACCAGCCGCGGATCGTGAGGGGCCCGGCTCTCGAGCGGGCGGACCAACTCAGGGCTGACGAAGTCGAGTCGACACTCGCGGATCGCCCGATCCCGACTCAAGAGTACATGCGGCGCCAGCGTAGGCAGCAGCTCCTGAATACATTGCAAGGTCCGCCCGAGGTCCGCGCACATGGCCACATCGGGGGCGTAGGAGCGACCCACTCGCTGCGGGTCATGGTCGAGCTGAATCAACATCCCCTGTTCAGGCCGCAGCACCTCCGCGTAGCCCAAGGTGGAGGTGTCGTCAAAACGGCAGCCGATCGTCAGCAACACGTCGACCGGATCGGCGAGATAGCGAGGCGCCGGTCCCCGGCCACCCACGCCGAACACCCCCAAGGATTGGGGGTGGCTCTCTGGGAACACCCCCTTGCCCTCGATATCCGTGAACACGGGGATGCGCAGGGTCTCGGCGATCTCGATCACGAGCTGGCCCAGGCCCGCCCGCTTGGCTCCGACCCCCAACATGATCGCGGGCCTCGTGGCCCCGGCGAGCAAGGCCGCGATCCTGCGGCAGGTCCCCGTGTCGGGCTCGAGACCCCGCGAGATCAAGCTCGGCAGGCGCGCGGCCACGACCGAGTTGTGGGTCAAGTTGATCGGCAAGCTGACGAAGGCGGTGCCGTAGGGTGCCTGGTTGATCAGGGAGAGGGCCTGGTCGACGGCCACCGCCGCTCGCTCGGGGCGGAGCGCGAGCTCGGCGAACTTGGTGATCGGCCGAACCATGGCCATCAGGTCGAGGCCCGAGGCGCTCCCGTCTTGGAGCGGAGCGCGCCCAAAGTTACGCATGTCGGACTCACCCGACAACACCAACACCGGCAGCTCGTCGCGACTGGCGGCTGCGAGCCCGGTCAGGGCATTGAGTGCCCCGGGCCCCGAGGTCACAGCCACGACCCCGGGCCGCCCCGTGACCCGCGCATAGCCGGCCGCAGCATAGACGGCCATGCTCTCGTGCTGGCAGGTCACGACCTTCATGCCGGCCGCGTGCAATGCGTCGAATACGGGGGCGATCGTGCCTCCGGGGATCCCGAATACGCGGTCGATTCGATGCCGTCGCAATACATCGACGATCTGATCCGCGACCCGCGTCTCTCGTCGTATTTGAGGGCGCGACCGAGGCTGGGATTGAGATCGACGGGTGAAGTCGACACTCATAGGCGCGCCCCAAAGACCCCATAATCACGTTCGACACCCACAAAATCCGACCAAACGCCCAATGTCGGCGCTCTGTGTCCAACCCCGTTCACGCTCTCTCGAATCACTGACACCGAACGCCCTCTGGTGGCCACACTAGCTTGATCTCATTCAGAATACCAGCATCAGTGTCCCTTGATACAGTCGCCATTCGGTGTAGGCGGGCGTGCGGAACTGTAAGTCTGCTCGCTGCTGTGTCGACCAGCCGCTACACGAACCATGAACGTCACTCACCAAAATCTGATCGCGGGCAGCAACCACGTTCCAACAGCGATCAAGAAGAGGATCGCGCCGAGATCCATCCACGCCCCGAACCGCAGCATTGTCACCATTGTGACTCGGCCGGATCCATACACGATCGCATTTGGCGGGGTCGAGACCGGGAGCATGAAGGCGAAGCTGGCGGCGAGCGTAACGGCGAGTGCGACCGGAACGGGATCGATGCCCGCTCGCAGCGCGAGCGGAATGACGACCGGGAGCATCATGTTCGTGGTCGCCGTGTTGCTGACCAACTCGGTCAAATAGAGGACCAAGATCACCACAGTGCTCAGCAACAGTAAGCCAGAGGGGTGCCTACCCAAGCCCTGATCGACGAGCGCGCCAATCGCATCCGCGAGCCCGGTGTCGACGGTCAAGCTGCCCAGCGCGAGCCCACCGCCCATCAACAGCACTGTTCCCCAGTCGATCGTCGCCGCCTCTGGCCAGGTCATCAGCGCCGGGACTCGAGACCGCGGCCCGCCGGTCTCACCGGCCCCCTCTGCCGGCCCGCTGGGGACCACGAACAACAGGGCCGCTGCGAAGATCGCCACCACCCCCTCGGGCATCGCCGCTTTCGCCCACACCGCGGGCTCTGAACCCACCCCCCAGATCAGACGTGCGAACGAGGGTGTCAGCCACCCGAACACGGCGAACCCAAAGATCGTCACGACCCGGCGCTGGGCCGGCGTCACCGGCCCGAGCGCCCGAAGCTCACCGCGCACAGACTCGCTCAGACCCTCCACGTGGGCCACCGGCGGCGGCCAACGACGGGTCGCGAACACCAACAGCAGGGCCAGGGCCGCCAATCCCACCGGGACCCCAAAGCGCATCCATTGCAGAAAGTCGATCTCCACCCCCGCGTACTCATCGAGGGCGGCGACCGCGATCAGGTTGGGGGCGGTCCCGATCGGCGTGCAGATCCCGCCCAGCGAGGCCGCGTAGGCCAGGCAGATCAACATCCCTTCCTCGAAGCGGTCCCGCCTCGCGCAGGCCTCGGGATCGTCGGGACAGCGCTCCCCCATGCTCGCGCACAGGCCGACCGCGATCGGGATCATCATCGCCGTCGTGGCCGTGTTGTTGATCCACATCGACAACACAAAGGCGACCAGGGCGACGGCGACCAACACCCGCCGTGGTGAGCCGCTCACAAACCGGCGGGACAGCAGCCACAGAGCCAGGCGCCGGTCGAAGCCGTGCACCGACAGGGCCTTGGCGAGGACGAAGCCGCCGATGAACAAAAAGATGAGCGGATGGGCAAAGGGCCCAAACGCGTCGGCCGCCGGGGCGACCTGAAAGACCACTGCCAACGCCGGGGCGAGCAGGGCCGCGATCGCCAGTGGCACGGCCTCGCTGATCCACAAGATCACCGTCATCGCGACGATCGCGGCGAGCCTGTGCGCCTCTGGGCTCAGGCCCGGCATCGGCGCGAGCGCCACGCCGAGCAAACTCAGCGGTGCGAGCACGAGGCCGATGCGAGCCCGAAGGCCGTCGAAGCGACCGAGACCTCCGACCTGGGGATCGCTGGTGGGCGGTTGGTCCTTTGCTCGCATCGCCTAACAGCCCGAGTAGCAGCCCGAGTAGCAGCCCGAGTCACATTCCATCGCGTCGCCTCGCGCAGGATTGTTCGTCGCGGGCGAGACGCTGACCCCCCGCTGGACCGGGCGTACTGCGAGTTCCGGCAGTCCGGCCATCGGCGCAAGCGCCGAGCAAAATGTCGTGAGGGGTTTTGCCACGGGCTGCCCGAGGGACGATAGCGGGCCCTCGCTGCGCACACAAAACTGGGGGGGTCTGGGCTTTCGTGGTAGCCCGACCTGTCTGCCATGAGCCGCTTCCCCGTCACCTCCCCGCAGCTCGTCGGTGTGCGGCTCGAGCGGTGGACCGTCGAGGCCAAGCTGGGCGAAGGCGGCATGGGCACGGTCTGGCGCGCCCGGGACGACGCTGGACAGATCGCCGCGATCAAGCTCCTGCGCCACGAGCTGTGCAACACGGAGGACCTCTTTGCCCGCTTTCTGCAGGAGGCCCAGGCCGCCTCGCGCCTCGGCAACCCCCACATCGCGCAGATCTTGGGCTACGGGCAGACCCCGAGCGGCCAGCCCTACACGGTGATGGAGTACTGCGACGGGCCCGACCTGCTCGCCCTGCTCGAGCGGGAGGGACCCCTGTCCTGGCGCCGGGCCTTCGCGCTCGGCGAACAGATCTGCGGGGCCCTCCACGACGCCCACGCGCACGGGATCATCCACCGGGACGTCAAACCCGAGAACTTCATCCTGCTCCAGGGCGAGGACGGAGCCGACCTGATCAAGGTCCTCGACTTCGGCATCGCCAAGCTCACCGACCCGGATCTCGCCATCGTCGAGACCCGCACCGGTGTCTCGCTGGGCACGCCCGAGTACATGGCGCCGGAGCAGGGCGAGGGCCTGGACTTCGACGCCCGGATCGACATCTACGGGGTCGGTGTGCTGCTCTACCAGCTGGTCACCGGGCGGGTCCCCTTCGAGGGCAAGGACGAATTCGAGCTCATGCAGCGCCACATGAGCGAGGCCCCCGAGCCACCGAGCGAGCGGGCCCCACAGCGCCGGATCCCGACCATCGCCGATGCGGTGATCTTGCAGGCCCTGGAGAAGGACCGGGAGCACCGCTATTGCGACATGCAGCGCTTCGCCCTGAGCCTGAAGTCGGCCCGGACGCGCGCCGACTCCGATCTCTCCCCGACCAAGAGCGCAGCCGGGTCCACCGGGGGCTCGTCCTCGCCGCTCGGGTGGGCCCTACTCGGTGCCCTGATCATCTTTGCCGTCGCCCTCGGGATCGGCCTGACCTTGTTCTTGACCGGGGTCGTGGGCGGTCCTTGAGCACCCCGAGCCCCGAGCCCCGTCCCGGCCACCACGGCCCCAAAGACGGCCCCAAAGACGGCCACCGCAACCCACACGTGTGGGTGTCCAGCACCTACTTCGGCCAGGGTTTCCCCTATGCGGTCGTCAACAACATGGCCGAGATCCTGTTCAAGGAGCTCGGCGCATCGCTCCAGGTCATCGGCCTGACCTCCCTCTTCCACCTGCCCTGGAATCTCAAGTTTCTCTGGGGTCCGCTCGTCGACGGCTTCGAGAGCAAGCGTCGCTGGCTGCTCGCCACCGAGTGGATCATCGTGGCCCTGCTCGTCGCCCTGGCCCTGCTCGTCGCCGGGGGAGGGCAGGCCATGGCCCCGATCGCGCTGGGGTTTCTGGTCCTCGGCCTCCTGTCCGCGACCCACGACATCGCCATCGACGGCTATTACCTCGAGGCCCTCGACGAGGTCGAGCAGTCGCGCTTCGTGGGCAACCGAGTGTCCGCCTACAAGGTCGCCGTGCTGGTGGTCGGCGGCCCGCTCGTGGCCCTGTGTGCGCTGGTCGGGTGGACCGTGGGCCTCGCTCTCACGGCCCTGATCATGGCCGGCCTGGCCACCTACCACCTGTTTTTCCTGCCCCCGGTCGAGACCCCCCGGCGACCTTGGACCGCGCTCGCGGCCGCCGTGTTCAGCCCCCGAGCCCTCCCCCTGTTTGCGGCGGCCCTGCTCTTGGTGGTCCTCGAGCTGCGCTGGGCGGTCGGCACGAGCCTGCAGTTTTGGTTTCGCGACTTGCCCTGGGTGGGGGGCCTGAGCGCCGGCGGGTGGATCGGCCTGACCCTCCTGCTCGGCCTCGGCCTGACCGCCGCCGTGACCCCGGCCCTGGTCCGACGCCTCAAGCAAAAACCGAAGCAGGAGCGATCGGACTACGTCGCCAACTTCGTCAGTTTCCTCGAGCAGCCCAAGGTCGGGCTGATCTTGGGTTTTGTGCTGTTGTTTCGGACCGGTGAATCGTTTCTCCACAAGATGAGGTGGCCGTTCCTCGACGACGTGGTCGGCCTCCCCCTCGAGGTCTACGGCGTCGCCAGTGGCACGATCGGCGTGCTCGCCTCGTTCGCCGCGATCTTGATCGGTGGGCGGCTGATCGCCCGCGACGGGCTCCGAAAATGGATCTGGCCGTTCGTCCTGGCCCAGAACATTCTCAACCTGCTGTACATGGGTGTCGCGGCCCTGCCCGACCCCATGCTGCTCGGCGCCCACGCCGATGGAAGCCTGCTCGGGTGGCTCCCCGTGACCGTGCTGATCACTCTCGAGTCAGCGGGCGCCGGGTTGGGCACGGCCGTGTTCATGGTCTATCTGATGCGGACCTGCGACCCCGCGCACAAGGCCGGGCACATGGCCATCGTCACGGCCCTGATGAGCGTGAGCTTCACTCTCGCGGGCGTATTCAGCGGGTACCTGGTCGAGGAGATCGGGTTTGAGAGCTACTTTGGGTTCACCTTTCTGGCGACGATCCCGGGGATGCTGCTGATTTTCTTCATCCCTTACCTCGATGGCCGCACCCTGCCGTCGGACTCCCCCGACTCCCCCGACTCTCCCGAGCAGTAGCGCCGCGCCAGAGCCCATGGTCCCGGTTCGACGAACCCGGGTGTCACGACCGAGGCGACCGCGAGCCCCTGCATGGTTCAGGCCTCGTCCTGTACCATGCAGGGGCTCGGCTCCGAGATCTCGAACGTGCTCACGCTCCCGCTCATCACTGCCCTGCTCCTCGCCCCTCCTGTGGGCGACACACCCGTCTCCGATCCGGAGACCAGCGACGGCGAGAGCTTCGGCCCCCTCGAGGCCGACCCCGACCAACCCGACCAACCCGACCAACCGGGCTCGGACGAACCCGACCACCCAGGCTCGGGTTCGGGGAGCTACGGCGGCGCATTGGCGCCGCTCCCAAACTACGCAGACGAGAGCGGCAGGGATCCGTCACCCAAACCCGAACCCGAACCCGAACCCAAACCCAAACCCAAACCCAAACCCAAACCCGAGGGCTTCGCCGAGCCCGAGGACTACGGACCGTTCTTCGAGCCCGAGCCGGTCAGCGAGCTTCGGTTCGTGGGTGCGGTCGAGCGTGAGCACCCCTTCGCCTCGGTCGCGGACGGGAAGTTTTGTTTCGTCGAACAGAGCTCCTGCCAGGCTGCGCTGATCCTCGACGCCAGCGTGGGAGTCGGCCTCAACGTCATCACCAGCAACCGGGGTCTCGACGTGCCCTACTCCGAGTTCCGAGTCCGCGGCGGACTGACCCTGCGCCCGATCAAGATCGCCCGCAGACAGTGGCACGCCTGGGGCGTCGGCGTCGTCGCCAGCTACTCACTCGGCTCGGGCTCGATCACGGCCACCAACCGAGATCCGAGCGACCCGTTCGCGGGGATCACCGAGACCGACCCGATCTCTTCGTGGCGCCTCGCCCTCCTCAATCAGCTCTGGCTGTCCCAAAAGCGCAACGCCCTGCACCTCGACGTCACCTTGGGTGGGACCAACAGCAGTGTGCTCGACGCGACGGGCCGCTACTGGGGCACCCACGTCGAGCTCGGTCTGGGCTTCGGCGGCTGGGGAGGTCTGTTCGTATCCGGTGACTTCTTGGACCAGGATGCCCGCGTCGTATTTGGTCTGCGCGGACACGGCATTGCGACCGGACCCGCGATCGCCCTCATTTTGCTCGGCCTCGTGGCCGGAGGGGTCGCCCTGTGATCGCCCTGTTGCTGGCCGCCGGCCTGTCCCTGGCCCCGCCGCCCGAAACCCACTCCGACCCCACCGCCGAGTCGGACGCTTCCGAACTCCCCACACAGGAGCGCCCCTCTGGGCCCCCCTACTACACGGACGCGGATATGGCGGAGCTCCGCGCTCGCTTCGACATCGAGCTCGAGCCACCCGAGCCGCCCGAGCCGCCGCGCTGGCGATGCCTGACCGCCGACCCCCGCTGTGGATTCGGCGTCGAATTGCTCGCGTCCACCGCCTACACCTACCGCACGCGCCAGGGTGACATCAGCCTCGAGCGTGCCTACTACGGCTGGAACTCGGCCCGGGTCAGCTACGAGCTGTGGATCAACTTCCCGGCCCACACCGAGGTCCAGGGCCGCTACAAATTCACCCGCTTCACCCTCGGGCCCAAACTCGGCGTCGTCGCCAGCGACAACGCCGATCTATGGGGCAACTTCGGCGTCGCGGGCCGCTACTGGTTTGGGCGCGGGCCATGGGCGCCGGCGATCGAGTTCAGCTCGGCGATCAGCTTCAAGCTCATGGGCGAGGAGCCCGACGTCGACATTCAGCCCCAGCGCTCTCCCGTGGGCATCACCGCCGACGTCGGGATCAACATTGGTGGATGGGGAGCGATCATCGTCGGTGGTCAGTTCGACGCACCCCTGGCGCGCGAGGATCTACCGGAGAAATTCCGTGCGTCCTCGGCCGGCCAGGTGTTTGTCGGCTTCCGAGGCAACATTTTGTGGGGAGGCCCCGCCGCCATCGCTCTCGGGACACATATCGGCATCAACCGCAGCGCGGTCGTGCAGCCCTGAGTAGACCCGCGCCCTGAGCGGACCCGCGGCCGAGCCGCTCGCGCAGTCTGGGTCGATCAGGTTTTGGGTGATCCGTCTCCACTGTCGGTCGGATCTCCACGGCCGACACGTACAAAATAGACGATCACCCCCACGATCACGGCCAGGATGAAGAGCTTCACCAGGCGCGGCAGCAGACGCAGAACCACGAAGCCGGCGACCAGGACCACGAGGACCACCGCCAAGACCAAGCCGGCCGCCTTGCGCACGAGCCCCTCGGCCGCGCCTCCGCTGTCCGGCTCCATCGATCCTTTGTCGGCCATGCGGCAATGGTGCCCGAGCCCGGGGTCGATGTCCCGCCAATGTCCCTG
>CAYVJQ010000059.1:29312-30880 GCA_964451725.1 uncultured Nannocystaceae bacterium
ATGTCCCTGTCGATGTCCCTGTCGATGTCCCGCCGGAGCGACCCAGTGGTCGTTACTGTAGACTTTGGGTAAAAACTTCAGAGCCTCGAAGGGTGATTTCGCGCTCGACCGGCGGACCCTCACCCTCGCTCCCGGGGCAACCCCGGGTTTCTGCGCACCAGGTGAAAACAAACACCTGCTTCGGGCGTCAAGGCGTCGATGGGTTTTCGCACCCCCCTCTTGCCCCTGTCTCTGCTCTCGATCGCCGCGCTCGGCGTGGGCCTCGGCGCCGCCGATGATGCCCAGGGTCGCAAGATGATGCCCAGGCCCCAGCAAATGGGGATGGAGGCGGAGATGCCCTTCGTCGGTGAATTCGACGGCTTCGGCATGGGCTTTGGTGCGGTCGCCGAGTTTCACCTCGAGGGGATGGCCCTCGGCGGCTCCCGGGCCCCCACCGTCCTGCCCCACGCCGGCAGCCACGGCGGCACGGTCTTGGTCGACGCTCAGGGGATCCTGACCCTCGACCGGGACACGGGCAAGCTGCTCCGCACCGACGCCGACGGCCGCGCGGTGCTCGCTAGTTTGCAGTTCCACAGCGGTGCCGGGGAGATCGTCCATGACGCCGCGAGCGGCCGCGTGTACCTCGCGGATCGCTTCGACGATCGAGTCGTCGCCATCGACCCGGGCGACGCCCAGGGTCGGGGTCTCGAGGTCGAGACCGGCGCGAAGGTCCGCGAACCCCACGGCCTGGCCCTGAGCCCCGACGGCCGGACCCTCTACGTGACCTCGGTCGCCGACCACCGGCTCGTCGCCATCGACACCGAGACCATGAGCCGGCGCTGGACCCTCGAGCTGGCCCACGAGCCCCGCGGCGTCGCGGTCTCGGCCGACGGACAGACGGCCGTGGTCGGCTTCCTGAGCACGGGCGCAGTCGCCAACGTCGACCTCGACGGCGCCAGCCCGAGCGTCGACTACCTGGCCCTCGACGTCGGTCAGCCCGCGACCAGCCAAGACCAACTCTTCTTCGACGGCGACGTGGGCATGCGAGGGCGCGGCGAATCCATGCCCCGCGGGATCTCGACCTCCCTGTCCGAGACCCAAGACATCGGCCGCAGCTTCGCCCGCAACGCGTTCGCCGTCGGCTTCGTCGGCGACGGCCTGGCCGTCGTCCCCCACCAGCTCAGCACCCCTCACATCCCGAGCGCCGGCGTCGAGGACATGGGTAGCTACGGCGGCGGTGGTGGTTTCACGGCTCCGATCACGCACCGCATCGCGATGATCGATGTCGAGGACAGCTTCGCCCCCAAGACCGCCTTCGCCCAAATCGGCATCCATCAGCCCCGCGCCCTCGCCTACGACGGCGCCTCGGACACGCTCTACCTGGCGGGCTACGGCGACGACAAGCTCATCGCCCTCGCCGAAGCCTCGCGCAACACCATCCACCTCGCCTGGTCGCGGCCGATCGGCAACGACAGCTGCGGCGCCGACGGCCTGGCGGTCGACGGCGACGATCTGTGGATCCACTGCGAACTCAGCCGCAACTTGGTCAAGGTCGACCTCGGCTCCAACCTCGGCTCCAACCTCGGCTC
>CAYVJQ010000059.1:30980-41581 GCA_964451725.1 uncultured Nannocystaceae bacterium
GCCGCAACTTGGTCAAGGTCGACCTCGGCTCCAACCTCGGCTCCAACCTCGGCTCCAACCTCGGCTCCAACCTCGGCTCTGGGCAGGCTTCCGGGCAAGCCGCGAGCACCACCCACGGCGAGGCGCTCACGGCCAGCACACGCAGCGCCTCCGAGGCCCGCGGCGCCGCCTTGTTCCGGCGCGGCATGGACTCACGCATGTCCACCGGCGGGTTCATGGCCTGCGCCAGCTGCCACCCCGAGGGCCGCAACGACGGCCTGTCCTGGCGCATCGAGGGCCACAACCTCCAGACTCCCCTGCTCAGCGGCCGGCTCGTCGGTGCCCACCCCTTCAAGTGGGACGGCAAGGACAAGGACCTCCCGACCAGCTTGACCAACACCATCGGGCGACTCGGCGGATCGGGCCTCGGCGCCCCTCAGATCGCGGACCTCCAGGCCTACGTCCTGAGCCTACCCCAGCCCGCGACCCCGACCCTCGACGACCCGGCCGCCCTCGAGCGCGGGAAGCTGATCTTCGAGAGCAGCGAGGCAGCCTGCAGCGCCTGTCACGACGGCCCCCGCTTCGCCGACGGCAGCCTGCACGGGCTCGAGACCAACATCGGCTCCGTCGACACCCCCTCGCTGATCGGCCTCGCCCACAGCGCGCCCTACTACCACGACGGCAGCGCGCGCACGCTCCGGGCCCTGCTCACCGACAGGGCCAGCATCCATGACATGGGCCAGACCTCGCACCTCTCCAGCGCGGAGGTCGACGACCTCATCATCTACCTCGAGAGCTTGTAGGCTCACCGCTGTGACGCCCCGCCGCTCGCACTCTCCCCGCCTGTTCCGCTGCGTCCTCCTCACCGCTGGCCTCACCGTCGGCCTGGGTTCCGGCTGCAAGCTCGCTACATCCAGCGTGACGCCGGATGCCGAACCCGGGCTCGAGAGCGACGAAGCCACCGCTGGAGCGACCCCGACTTTCGCCAGCGCGGGGGTTCCCCACAGCAATGTGATCACGATCGTCGCCCTCGATCCGAGTGGCCGGGCCGCCGTGAGTGTCGACGCCAGCGGCGGTGTACGCCTGTGGCCGGCCCTCGACGGCTCCCGGGAGCCGCTGGTGGTTCCGGTCCAAAATCCACGTTCGGTCACCCTGGCCTCCGACGGTGCAGGCGGCTGGATCATCGCCCTGGTCGACGCCGGCGGTGGCGCTCGGATCGTCGGCGTCGACCAAAGCGGCGCCATGCAGCCCCTGGCCAGCCTCCCCCCCACGAGCCTGATCGGCGCCATCGAGGTCCTGCCCGGTGGGCGTGGACTCCTGAGCGTGGGCACGGACCACACCCTGCGCCTGCTCGCCACCGACGGTAGCGAGCTCGCCCTCGCCGACGCCAACGGCTTTCGACCCACCCAGCTGCGGCTCGCCTTCGACGGCGACCCAGAGGCCGGCGAGCTGCATGTTCTCGCGGTCACCAGCGGCGAGTTCAACAGCGACAAGGGCCGTTTCACGGTCGAGATCATCCCCTTGATCCTCGGCGAAGACAGCCTCAGCCTCGACACCGCCCACCGCCAGACCCTCGACCTCGACGCTCCCGCGACTCCCCAGAGCCTCGTGCTCTCCCCCGACGGGCGCACCCTCGTCCATCTCCAACGCCAGAACATGGGCAGCGCCGGCTGGGTCCTGGTCGCCACCCAGCTCGCGGACGGGCGCCAGGTCTCGGTCGACACCCAGGTCCCGACCGGGCTCGAGCCGCGCATCGGACTGTTGCCCAGCGGCCGGGTGCTCGTCGACGACGGCACGGGCATGGGTCGGATCGTCGACCTCGGGACCCGCGAGATCACCCTCGAGCCCCTGCGCGCCTCACCGACGGTCAACCACCTCGTGGTCGCGTTTGCAGGTGACACTCGGATCGCCCCGGCCGGGAACTGGCTCGCGGTCCACGACCTCGAGCACGACAAGTTGTCGTACCTGGGCTACAGCGCGATCAACGTCACGGACGCGGGCCTCTCACCCACGGCCGGACACGTGGCGTGGGCGCTCGCCGATCGGCTCCTGGTCGAGGACCTGGGCGAGAGCGAGCAGGTCTTCGAGGTCCCTCATTCACGTGGGACGAACCTCCGGCTCGTCGATTTTGTCGACGAGGACAGGCTCGTGACCGTGGACTGGATCGGCGGCGCCGAACTCATCACCTGGCGCGATGGGGAGGTCGTCGACGCCATCGACCTCGGCAACAACATCCAGCTCGCCGACTTCGCCCGCCACGCCGAGGGCGGGATCCTGCTCGCGCGCACCAACCTCTGGCAAAACCCCACCCTCGTCGCCCTGCGCGGAGACGGCTTCGAGGGTGGATACCTGTTGCCCACCCCGACCCACCTGACGGGTATCATGGCCAGAGCCGGCAGCGCCCTCGACTCCTGTGGGAGCTGGGCGCTGGACGGCAGTGGCCACCTCCGGCACTTCGACCTGAGCTCGCTGCGCGCGGGCATCGACGTCAAGAGCGCGCTCGAGGCCACTGGTGAACTCCTCCCCTTCGGAGTCCCCGAGCAGCTCGTCGAGGGTCCACGCGGGGAGCTCTACTGGGCGCGCACCGAGGCCAACCACCCCGTGCTGCATGTCCATGAACCCGGTGAGGCCAACGACTCGAGCGCCCACCCAGCCAGCTCGAAACCCGCCCGGGCCCCCACCTCGGAGCCGGTCGCCCATGCCCAGGATGCCCAGGGTCAGGATGTCCAGGGTCAGGGTCAGGGTGTCCAGGATGAACGGCGCATCGAGCTGGCCCCGGGGTTTATCGCGCTCATGGATCTCAGCCCCGACGGTCGCCGCCTCGCCATCGTCCAGCAGCGAGATCCCGGCCAGGTGCTCACGATCTACGATACCCGCTCGCTGTCCCCCCTCTGGGCTCAGCCGATCCCGCCCACCCAGAGCCTGGCTTGGTCCGACGACGGCCAGTCGATCGTCGTCCCGGCTCAGCTCGGGGGGGGCGGCGTGTTTGGTCCCACCGGCGAGGTTCAGAGCGCGCGCTGTGGCCTGAGCTTCGAGCGCCGACACACACCGCCGGTCAACAACGGCTTCTTCAATCAGCTCAGCATCTGCGAACTCTAGCCGCTCGAGGAGGTGAACCCCTTCACCAATGGATAGACCTCTGTTCTGACCCTCCGTCGTAGAATATTGCTGGAACAAGGTGATCGGTCCTATGCTGATCGAGCTAACCCAGACTCCGATATGACTCATCGACCTCGAGTTGGAATTCAAAGCCTCGGCGTATTCTTGCCCGATCAGGTCCGCACCAACGATTGGTGGCCGGCGGAGGTGGTCGAACAATGGCGAGCCCAGGCCGCGGCCCACGCCGACAAGCGGCCGCCGCCCCCGACCTTCGACGGCGAACAGCGGGTTCGCGAGGCGATGGCGCGCTACACCGACGATCCCTTCCAAGGGGCGACACAGCGGCGGAGGATGCCCGAAGGGATGCTCGCCGCCGACATGGAGGTCGCCGCCGCCCGGGAGGCGATCACACGCGCGGATATCGATCCTGCCGCGATCGACTTCGTGATCCTCCAGTCCTCGGTCCCGGACATCCTGACCACCAACGGCGCCTGCACCATCCACGAGACCCTCGGCCTGCGCCGGACCTGCCTCGCGCTGACCATCGACGCGGTGTGCAACGGCTTTCAACAGCAGATGACCCTCGCCGACGCCCTGATTGGGGTCGGGCAGGCCGAGCGGGGCCTGCTCGTTCAGTCCTGCACCCTGTCGCGGGTCGTGCCCGACGAGGACCCGGTCTCGGCCTGGGTCGGCGATGGAGCCACCGCCCAGATCGTCACCGCAGTCGGCGGCGACCGGGGCCTGCTCGGCTTCGCCCACGAGACCGACGGCTCCCTCCAGCGCGGACTGATCACCGGCGTCCCCGGCCACCAGTGGTTCGACGAGGGGCGGGTGATCGCCTACCGGGAGCACCCGCAGCGCGCTCGCGAGATGCTCTTGCGGCTGGCGGAGTTCGCCCGCAGCTCGGTCCACGCCGCCCTCGAGCACGCCGCCCTCACGACCACGGAGGTCGACTTTTACGCGAGCCACCAGCCCTTCGCGTGGTTTCGCCCGGTCACCCAGGCCCACGCCGAGCTCGACCACGCCCGCACTCTCGACACCTACAGCTGGGCCGGGAGCCTCTCGGCGGCCAACATTCCGCTGGTCCTCGCGACCGCCGAGCGCGAGGGTCTGCTCAACCCCGGTGACGTGGTCGCCACCCACGCTGGAGGCAGCGGCATTACCTGGGCGAGCCTCGTCATTCGCTGGGGTACCTGAGCTCGACGTCCCAAAATGCCACCGGCGGGCGCTGGCACAGCTCGATGTCGAAGGCGTTCGCGTGCATACCGTTGGTCCCCCGGCGCTCGGCGGGCAGGAGCGGCCGGACCAGCGCCGGGACTGTGAACAACACTACGGCGACCAAGCCCGAGACCACCGCCAGCACCCGCAGCGGGTAGTCGTGGACCCGGCAGGCCCGACGCAGAAACTCGCGCACCCCCGGCACGAACTGGGCGACCCGGACCAACAAGCTCGAGCCCAGAAACAGCCACACCCAAAACGAGGTGAAGAAACTCGAGAAAATGTAGATCCCCGAGACGTCATAGTTGAGCGTGCCTGGGGGGGTGCTGAAGGTCAGCCCTGCGATCGTGATGTCGACCATGCGGCTGAAGGTGAAGCTCTCCCGGCTGAGGCAGCCGACGGCGTAGCTCAGATGTTCGGGGACCAGGGGCAGCAGCAGCCAGCCCGAGAGCCACAGAAAGCAAAACACGATCGCGCAGGTCGCTGCGGCGTCGACCATCAGCCACCCGAGTTTGGCCGCCACACTCCGGCTCTCGCTCATACGCCCGAGCACGAAGCGGCTCTCGACCAGCGAGAGGTAGTCGGGGATGAGGTTGGTGAACACGGTGACGCCGCCGTAGATCAACACCAGCCCGACCACCCCGCCGTCCATCTCGGGTGGGTCCGCGAGTCCCCCCTTGTTGGCGAACCACATGATGAACGCGGCCACCAAGGCGACAAAGGAGGCCAGCGCCGAGCGCCCGATCTTCGGCAGGTGCAGGCCCAGACCGAAGACCGACACGGCCCGGGTCTGGAACAGGCGGTCAAACCACTCGATGAAGGTCTTGGGGAGCGCGTCGGCCCGGGCCTCGGCGGGGAGCTCATCGAGGAGCCAACCGCCGAGCTCGCCCCGGCCAGTGTCCTCGAGCGCCCGGTCCCCGAGCACGAACAGGGCGACCACCAGGACGACGATCAGCAGACAGGCGAGGAACTGTCCCACGGGCCAAGTATAGCCAATCGAGTCAATCGCGCGGCGCTCGAAACCGAACGCTATACTCGCACCGTGGGTGAGTCCAGCGACGGCCAGCTCGACGCAGCTGAACGTGACGCACGAGCGGCCACGTTGACCCGAGAGATCAGGGCCCTGCGCCGCGAGCCCCTCGAAGCTGGGCGGGCCCCCATCGAGGTCGCCCTCGCCGAGCTTCGGGCCCTCGCTCGAGACGGCCGCAGCGCCTGCACCAACGCCCTCACCAACGCCCTCCTCGAGATCCAGATCGCCGCCTTGGAGCGGGGAGACAGGCGCGAGGCCTGGGCTCGCCTCGATGAGGTCCGCGCTCGCCTGCACGGAGAGGGCGCCCCCGACCTGCTCCACGATCGACTCGCGGCCGCCCTCTACAACACCCACCAGGGCGGCCTGCTCTTGAATGACGAGCCCATGCGCCTGGCCGCCCTCGACGAGCTGCGGGTGCGCGCCCGCACCGATCCTTCAGCCTCGGCCTGCCGGGTCGCCCTGGCCGAGATCCTCGCCGACCGCCAGCTCGAGCTGTGCCGCCGCGGCGACGCCACGGCCGCCCACGCCCAGCACAGCCGGCGGCTCCAGCTCGAGCTCCGGGGTCTCTACGCCGCCGACCCTTCCGTCCATGTCGCGCGCGAGCGAGCCCGGGGGCTCTACGCCCAGCTCCTGAGCAGCCAGGGTGACTCCTTCGTCCTGCTCGCCGCGCAGCGAGAGATGCTCGAGCGACCCAAGCTGAGGCGGGATCAGGCGCTGCGGCTGTCGATGGCGCAGAGCCTGGTCATCGCCCACGCGCTCGCCCTCCAGAGCGAGGAAGACGAGGAGCTCGCGCGGACCTTGGGCGACGAGATGCGGGCCCTGACGCTCGGGCCCGACAGCGGCATCATAGCGGGGCTCCCCCTCACGCCCCCGCAGACCACCCTGCTCCGGGCCTTCGCCAAGCTGCTCTTCGACGCCGCCGTGATGGGCCTCGGCGCCCCCCTCGAGTTCGACATCGACCGAGGGGGTACCCCGCCCAGCCGAGCCCTCGCCCAGCTCCGGGTTGTGGTCGATCGGCACCCCATGGATCTGGGCCTGCGCGCGCTGTTGATGGGCGCCCTGTGCCGGATCCAGCGCAACGCCCTCGAGGGCCGCCTCAGCGAGGTCGCCGAGGCCCTCCAGGCCGAGGCCGACGCCCTGCTCGAGTCACACCCGCTCACCGACCTCCCCCCGGACAACGACCACCGCCGCCCAGACCCCGACGCGGAGCCCAGCCCCCGCTTTGCGCCGCCTCAAACCCAGAGCCCCGACGCCCGGGCGCTGGTCTTGAACCTGCGCCTCGACCACCTGAACATGCTCGCGGCGACCCACGCGAGCGCCGGCGACAGTGGGGACCAGCCGCGCTCCGCACTGCTCCTGTCTCGGGCCCGCAACCTCGTCACCCTCGCCGGCGGACCCGTGATCATGCTCGAGGTTTTTGGCCAGATGCTGGTCAACGCCCACGTCGACGCCCGGGACCTGTCCCGACTCCGAGCCGACATCGACCCGAGCCCCGAGCACGAGCAGGGACACGAGCCCGAGTTCGCTGACACTCGGCCCCTGCGCGGCGCCCTGCTCGACGAGCTGCGCGAGCTCGCCGATCGCCACCTCCACTCCCTGAACCTCCAGCAGCACCTCGCCACAGCCCTGTTCAACGCCCACATCTGGGCCACCCACAGCGCCGCGTCGATCCAGGCCGAGGCCCTGCTCGAGGAGCTCGAGGAGCTCTACAGCGACCAACCCGGCGCGCTCGAGCTGCGCCTGCGCCTGGTCATGGCCCTGGTCAACCACCACGGCGAGGCCCTCGAGCGCGGGGACTACCCATGCGCGAGCGCGGCCCTCGAGCGGCTCGGCGTCCTCGTGCCTCCGACCGAGCTCGACGATCACCTCTGCGTGCAGCTGGCCATGGCCCTGGGCAACGCCTTGGCGCACGGCGACGAACCCGAGCGCGAGCGAGACGTCGCCAGTGTCAGCGCTCGTCTCCGGGCCCTCGCCGCCCGACCCGACGCCTCGGACATGCTGACGGCCCTGGTCCTCGATGTCCTCTCCGAGCGCGCGACGACCCGACACTGAGCGCCCCACTCGGAATCGCCCTCCCCTCGTTGAGAGCCCCCCGGCTGTCGTCAGCGGTGTACGCGACACAAGGTCACGACCAGGTACTCGCCCTCCGTAAAGCCGAGCGGGACCGGGTGATCCATGCCGGCGCCCCCGCGCTCGAGGACCTGGAGATCCACTCGCACAGCCCGGGCGGCCTTGACCAGGGTCTCTTCGAAAGCCGCCCGATCGACCTGGCTCGAGCACGAGGCCGCGAGGTAGTAGCCGCCGTCGCAGACCGTGGGCAAGGCCCCAGCGTGCAGGGCCCGGTAGGCCGACAGGGCCCGGTCTCGCACCTCTTTGCGGGGCGCGAAGCTCGGGGGGTCGGCGACCACCAAGTCGAAGCGCCGGCCTCGGTCGCGGCGCTCCGCCAGCCAGCGCTCGACATCCACCGGGGCGACGTGGTGGGCACCCTCGGGCAGGCCGTTCGCTACCCAGGCCGAACTCGCCAGGGCCAGGGCCGGGGCCGCGACATCCACGGTCACGACCTCCCGGGCCCCGCCCAGGCCCGCCGCGATCGAGAATCCGCCCGTGTAGCCATAGAGATTGGCGACCGTCGGCGCTCCGCCCGTAGCCACCAGGCCCGCGACCAGCTCCCGGACCCGCAGCCGATTCGGGCGGTGGTCGAGGAACATGCCCGTCTTTTGTCCACGCACCAGATCGGCGTGCAGCAGCATGCCGTGCTCGCGCAGGGTGATCGGCTCCCGGGGCAGCTCCCCGACGATCGCCTCGACCCGCTTGTGTTCACCCCGCCCGCTGCGACGCAGCACATTGACCACCCCTCGAGCCCGGAGCGCATCGATCAACAGGCCCTCCACCCGCGGCCGCCAGCGCTCGATGGCCGTCCCGTCGCAGCGCAGCACGGCGTACTCACCATAGCGATCGCAGACCACCCCCGGGAGCCTGTCGCCCTCGCCGTGGACCATGCGCAGGCTGTCCGTATCACCGGGTGACCCGAGCGACCCGAGCGAAAAAAGGGCCTCGCGCAGGCTGAAGGCGGCCTCGATGCGCTCGGCGATCAACGTGGCATCCAAGGGTCGGTCTCGGGTCGTGAACACACGCACGCCGATCGGCCCGGCCTCGGCCAGCCCACGCGCCAAGAACCGGCCGTTGCGATCGAGGACCGTGACCACCGTGCCCGGCTCGGGCAGCGCCCCGAACTCGAGATCGAGGGCGTCTCGAAAGATCCACGGGTGCCCACGCCCGACCGCCCGCTCGAGGGCCTTGGCCAACTTCACCCGCGCGCCGGCTGCCCGCGCTCCCCCCATAGCTCGCCTGGACTTGGCCATTCGCGGCGAGTGTGCGGCCTGGGCTTCTCGACAGGCAAGGGGGGATCGAGCATGCTTGTGCGCCCATGGCCGAGCCAGATCCGTACCTCTCGCACTGGGCCGATCGAGCGGCTACACGGACGATCGCGGCCCACCCCGATGCCGAGTGCTACACGGTCGCAGCCGGGATCACCCCCTCGGGCGTGGTCCACGTCGGTAACTTCCGCGAGATCATCACCGTCGATCTGGTCGCCCGGGCGCTGCGCGATCGCGGCAAGAAGGTCCGTTTCATCTACTCCTGGGACGACTTCGACGTGTTTCGCAAGGTCCCCGTGGGCATGCCTGAGCAGGACATGCTCACCCAGAACCTGCGCCGGAGCATCGCCGACGTCCCCGACCCGCACGGCGAGCACGACAGCTACGCGACCCACAACATCGCCCGCCTCGAGCGCAGCATCGAGCCCCTGGGCATCGACTGTGAGTTCATCCGCCAGTCCGAGCGCTACCGAGCCGGGACCTACGCCCCTGGCATCCGCAGGGCCCTCGAGCAGCGCGACACCATCAAGGCGATCCTCGACCAATACCGGCGCGAGCCCCTGCCCGAGACCTGGCTCCCGATCGCCGGCTTCGACGCCGAGACCGGGCGCGACGACCTGAGCCTGACCTGGGACCCGGACGAGGGCGAGGGCGAGGACAAGGGCTGGTTCGTCCGCTACACGGTCCAGTCCACCGGCCGCGAGCAGGTCGTCGATCTGCGCGAGGGCGGCGACATCAAGCTCCTGTGGCGCATCGACTGGCCGATGCGCTGGGCCGTCGAGAATGTGCTCTTCGAGCCCGGCGGCAAGGACCACAGCTCCGAGGGCGGCAGCTACGACACCGCCAAGCAGATCGTCGACCGAGTCTACGGGGGCTCGGCGCCCCAGTACGTCGCCTACGACTTCGTCTCCATCAAGGGTATGGGCGGCAAGATCTCGAGCTCGGCCGGCAACGTGGTCACCGTCGAGCGCTGCCTGCGGGTCTACGAGCCCAAGCTGCTGCGCTGGCTGTTCGCCGCCTATCGCCCCAACACCGAGTTCGCTATCAGCTTCGACCTCGACGTGCTCAAGATCTACGAGGACTACGACCGGGCAGTGACCCTGGCCCACCAAGCCGCCGACGGCGGGCGCAAAGACAAAAAGCGCACCGTCGCCCGGCGGACCCTCGACCTCGCGGATCCCACCGGCGCCCGCATCACCCCCGGCGACGCGCCCCCCTTCCAGCCGAGCTTCCGGCCCCTGTCGGTGATCCTCCAGATCTACGACGGCGACCTCGATCGGGCCATGGCCCACTACGAACACACCGGTGAGAGCAACAGGGAGGGCACCCGGAAGCTCGAGACCGACGCCGAGCGGGCCCTCTTCGACATCCGGGCGCGCTGTGTGTGGAACTGGATCGAGGATCACGCCCCGCCCGAGTTCCGCTACCGGATCCGCACCGAGGCCAGCACCCGCGAGCTCAGCGACGCCGAGCGTGTGGCCCTCGGCCGCCTGGTCGCTGCCCTCGAGCACAACCCCGAGGCCAGCGACGCCGACTTGGTGCCGCACATGAAGAGCCTGTTCACGGACCTCGGCGAGGGCCTCGAGCTCGGACCCAAGGAATTTTTCCCGGTCGTCTACGACCTGCTCATCGACCGACCCAAGGGTCCCAAGCTGACCACTCTGATCACGGTCATGGGCATCGAGCGAGCCCTGCCCCTGCTCCGCGCGAGCCTAGGCTGAGGCGCGAGCCTAGGCTGAGGCCGCAACGACCACCGCCTCGACCACCGCCTCGAGCCAGGCCTGACCGGCGGCGACCGCCTCGGGGCTCAGGGCCCGGACCCACTCGATGTGGTCATTTTGATCATGCTGATCATGCTGATCATGCTGATCATGCTGATCATGCTGATCATGCTGATC
>CAYVJQ010000060.1:0-7633 GCA_964451725.1 uncultured Nannocystaceae bacterium
ACCAGTCATACCAGTGATCTCGGCGAAGACCGTCCGCAGGGTGATAACGTCACCTATGGCTCGTCTTGTCCTGTCGATGACCGTCCTGCTCGGTGGCTGCGTATTCGTCAACCCCAATTTCGACGACGACCATACAGAGAGCGACACGGTCTCTGCGACCCAGGGCGACGACGACGGCCCGGACGACACCAATGACGACGGCCCGGACGACACCAATGACGACGCCGACGACCCGGACGACGACACCAATGACGACGACACTACTGACGACGCTGGGGACAGCGGTGAACCCCCACCGATCCCCCAGCCGGTCCAGTGCGGCGGCTGGGAGCTCTCCCCTCTCGACATGCGGGTGACGGGCCCGGCCACCTACTCCTGCAAACCAGAGCTCGACGACGTCTCGATCCTCATCGACAGCCCCGAGGATTTTTCTTATGGGATGGCCAAAGGGGTCATCTGCGACCCCGGCTGCATCGAGTGCGGGCAAGCCCAGATGAATTTCGGGGTCCCAAACTCGAAGGCGCTGGCTGCCGAGTTCGCTACCCTCGTCAGCAATTGGTCCCCGCAGGAGATCTGCTTCACGATCTCCACGCGCGAGCTCAGGTCCGACGCGGCCCCGACCTGCATCTATGACTCGATGGCCGTGGACGTCCAAGTCGATGGTGTGGCGTTGGGCACCATGTTCCTGGGCCGCCGCGACAATGCACAACTCCCACCCCAGGCCGCCTACCTGCTCGATGATTGGGAGGTCGAAGACTTCCCGAGGCTCGGCCTCGAAGCGATCGGCGAGTGTGCTTGTCTGGACTACTTTGGAGATAGCGACGACGCCGAATGTTGCGACGAGGAGGAGGGCCCCGCGGTCTTCGAGACCATCTTTCGCGGCGCCCCCTTCGACCCGGAGGGAATCTACAACCTCGCGCTCCCGGTCGAACTGTGGGCATTGGAGGTCACGGACGCGGTCAGAGCTTCGAACTGCGGGCAGAACGACAACGGCTTCCACTCCTGGGCCCTGGTCCGCGATTGACCGCAATCCGCCCTGCCCTCAGAGCACCCGGGCCAGCCAGCGCCCGGTGATGCTGCGCGGCTCGGCGGCGATCTGCTCTGGGGTGCCCGCGGCGATGAGCTGGCCTCCGGCGGCCCCGCCCTCGGGGCCCACGTCCAGCACCCAGTCGGCGCACTTGATCACCTGGAGGTCGTGCTCGATCACGATCACCGTGTTGCCCTCGTCCACGAGCCGCTCGAGGACCTCGAGGAGCTTGCGAACGTCGTCGAAGTGGAGTCCCGTGGTCGGCTCGTCGAGGATGAAGAGCGTGTCCCCGCTGCTCTTGCGGGCCAGCTCCTTGGCCAGCTTGATGCGCTGGGCCTCGCCCCCCGAGAGTGTGGTCGCGCTCTGGCCCAGGGCCATGTAGCCCAGGCCCACGTCCCGGAGGACCTCGAGCTTGGCGCGTAGATTGGGCTGGTTGGCGAACAGCTCGCAGGCTTCGACGACCGACAGGGCCAGGACCTCGGCGATGTTCTTACCCCGAAAGCGCACCCCCAAGGTCTCCCGCTCGTAGCGCTGCCCGCCACAGACCCGGCAGGTCACCCACACGTCGGGCAAGAAGTGCATTTCGACTCGGCGCAGGCCCTCACCCTGGCAGTGCTCGCAGCGGCCGCCCTTGACGTTGAAGGAGAAGCGCGAGGGCCCATAACCCCGGAGCTTGGCCGCGCTGGTCTTGGCGTAGAGGTTGCGCAGGTCCGTAAAGATGCCCGTGTAGGTCGCCGGGTTGGAGCGAGGTGAGCGACCGATGGGCGACTGGTCGACGGCGATGACCCGCTCGCAGCCCTCGAGGCCCGTGATCTGCCCATGCTCGAGGCCCCAACGCTGCGCCCGGTTGAGGCGGCGCTGGGCCTCGGGGAGCAGGGTCTCGACGATCAGGCTGGACTTGCCCGAGCCGCTGACCCCGGTGACACAGGTCAGGCGACCCAGAGGAATCTCGGCGTCGATCCCCTGTAAGTTGTGGCCCCGGGCGCCGACGATCTCGATCCAGCCGGGCACGGGCTCGGTCCGGGGCCGGGGTCGCTCGATCCGCCGGCGGCCCGAGAGGTAGGCCGCGGTCAGGGATCCGCGGACCTCGAGCAGGGCCGAGACCGGGCCCGAAAATACGATCTCTCCTCCCTCCACACCCGCGCCGGGCCCGACGTCGACCACGTGGTCGGCCGCGAGGATGGTCTCGGGGTCGTGCTCGACGACGATCACCGTGTTGCCGAGGGCCTGGAGCCGGCGGAGCATGGCCAGCAGGCGCGCGTTGTCGCGGGGGTGGAGGCCGACGCTCGGTTCGTCGAGGACGTAGGTGACCCCGACCAAGGCCGAGCCGATCTGGGTGGCGAGGCGGATCCGCTGGGCCTCGCCACCCGAGAGGCTCATCACCGAGCGCGCGAGACAGAGGTAACCGAGACCGAGCTCTCGCATGGCGGCGAGCCGCTCGAGGGCCTGGCCGAGGATCGCCGCAGCGATCTCCCCACGCTCGACGTCGAGGCGCGCGCTGTCGAGGCTGGCCAAGAACTCGTGCAGCGCGTCGATGGAGAGGGTCGTGAGCGCATGGATGTTGTGGCCCTCGATCTTGACGTGGCGAGCCTCCAAACGCAGGCGCTGGCCCTCGCACTCGCTGCACTCGACCCGGCGCATGAGCGGCCTGAGCTCGCTGGGCCCGCCCTCTTCCTCCCCCTTGCCCTCGGCCTCACGCAGGCGCTGCTCGAGCAGTGGGACGACCCCGAGGAAGGGCTCTCCCTTGGTCTTGGCTTTTGTTTTGGCCTTGGTTTTGGCCTTGGGGATCCCTTCGGACCGCCCGGTGTCGCCCCGGCGTCGGCGCTCGGCCGCCCGCTCGAGCTTGGCGAGGGCGGCGTCGTCGAGAGGAGGGATGCCCTCCCCGCCGCTGCCGTGCAGAACCGCGAGCTGATGGCGGACATCGAGGCTCTCCCAAGGCGCGAACAGATCGATGCCGTAGTGCAGGGCGAGGGCCGCGAGCTGGCGGTCGAGTTTGGCCCGGCCTCGGCCTCGGCCCAAACCCAGGATCGCCCCGGCTTTGATCGAGCGCCCCGGGTCGGGGATCAGGCGGGCCGGATCGAAGAGCTGTCGCTCGCCCAGACCGTCGCAGCGCGGACAGGCACCCTCGGGCGAGTTGAAGGAGAACAGGCTCGGGGTCAGCTCGGGGTAGCGCAGGCCGGTCTCGAAATCGCAGTAGCGCTCCGAGAACTCGAGCACCTCGACTGCGCCTGATCCCTCGGTCTGACCGGCCTCCCCCTCCCCTGCCTCCGCATCTGGCGGCCGGGCGGCAGCCAAGGGCACGATCCTGACCTGGCCGTCCGCGAGCCGCAGGGCGACCTCGATCGAGTCGGCCAAGCGCGCGCGGATGCCCGGCTTGGCGATCAGACGATCGACGTAGACCTCGATGTCGTGGCGCCGCCCCGGGTCGAGTTCGATGTTCTCTTCGAGCTCGCGCCCGACCCCGTCGACGCGCAGGCGCACAAAGCCCTGGCGACGCAGATCGTCGAGGAGCTCGGCGTGGTCCCCCGCCCGAGCACAGACTACGGGCGCGACGACCGAAAATTTACTGCGCTCGGGCAGGGCGAGCGCGGCATCGACCATCTCCTGGACGCTGTGTCGACGCATGAGCCGGCCGCTGCGGTGACTGTGGACCTCCCCGATGCGCGCGAACAGCAGGCGGAGGTGGTCGTAGAGCTCGGTCGCCGTGCCGACGGTCGAGCGGGGGTTGCGGCCTCGGCTCTCCTGCTGCAGGGCCACGGTCGGGCTCAGCCCTTCGATGAGGTCGACGTCGGGCTTGGGGAGCTGGGCGAGGAACTGGCGCGCCGAGGCGGACAGGCTCTCGACGTAGCGGCGCCGGCCCTCGGCGAAGATGGTGTCGAAGGCGAGGCTGCTCTTGCCCGAGCCCGAGGGGCCGGTGATCACGACCAGGGCATCACGGGGGAGGTCGACGTCGATCTCGCGCAGGTTGTGGGTTCGGGCGCCCCGCACACGGATCTCCCTCGGGGCGAGGGAGGAGGGGACTGTCGACGGAGGGACTTGCGACGCGGGAGACATGGCGCTCGGGTTCTCGGCCGGGCTCAGCCCGAGCGTGCACGGGATTCGGCCATACCCCTGGCCAAGACGATGGCCGCAGCCATGCTCTCGATGTTGGCCACCCCCTGGCCAGCGATGTCCTTGGCCGTCCCGTGGTCGGGCGAGGTCCGGACAAAGGGCAGACCCAGGGTCACGTTCACGCCATCGTGGAAGTGGGCCAACTTGAACGGCCCGAGCCCCTGGTCGTGATACATGGCGACCAGGCCATCCAGGCGCCCGGCCTGGTGGTGGTGAAAGGCCGTGTCCGCGGGCAGCGGACCCTCGAAGCGGGCGGGGGGACCCTGGGTCGCCGCCCAAGCGCGCAGGGCCTCGATCGCGGGGCCCACGATGGTCTGTTCTTCATCACCGAGCAGGCCGCGCTCCCCCGCGTGGGGATTGAGGCCCAAGACCCCGACCCGCGGCGCGGCGATCTTGTAGTCGGTGGCCAACGTCTGGGCCAAGAGTGACCCAGCCCGGACCACGGCGGCGACGTCCAGCCGGTCCGCGACCTCCCGCAGGGGCAGGTGGATCGTGGCCAAGGCCACGCGGATGCTCGGGCCAGCCATGAGCATGGCGAAGTCCTCGACCCCGGCGCGCTCGGCCAGGTACTCCGTGTGCCCCGGGTGGCGCAGACCCTCACTCCTGGCCACCGCCTTGTCGATGGGCGCGGTCACCAGGCCGAGCGATCCGCGCTGATCCCGTCCCTCGCCGGATTGCGGGGTTCCCGACCTGCCGAGCACGAGATCGACCCCGCGCTCGAGGGCCGCGAACTGACCGAGATAATCGGGAGGCCCGGATGACCCGGGGTCTCCCGATGACCCCGGGTCACCCGACCCGGAGTCCAGATGCGGCTCCAGCAGGCTCCAGCCCCGCTGTGCCCAGGTCGCCCCCCGAGCCGCGAGCCGATCGGCCAACTCGGCCAGCGTTCGGCGTCCAGCGACGACCCGGTCTCCCGCGTGGATCAGTCCCGCGTCAGCGACGCGGAGCAGCAGCTCCGGCCCGATGCCGCCCGGATCTCCCTGTGTAATGACGAGCTGAGTCACAAGCCGCGCCGGTCCCGATAGCGGTGGCCGGGTCGGCACCCTAACATTGACCTGGATGACTCTCACGCCGCAGCGCCCCTCGCGTCCCTGGTCTCTGCGAACGGCGACCCTGGTCCTCGCCGTGGGTGGGCTCTCGCTCCTGGGCACGCGCGCGTCTGCCGGCGAGCCACGCCGCGATCAAACCAAGATCGGTCGGCAGAGCGCGGCCGAGGCTCGGGCCAGGGCTGCCCAGCGTCAGGCCAGCGACGAGCGTCTCGAGGCCCGGGCGCGAACCCAGCGCGACGCGAGCCGGATCCCACGCATGCAGAGCCCGACCGTCCAGGTCCGCGGCGAGCCGGAGCCGGCCTCCGTGGTCGGCTGGTCGGCGAGCCTGGACGAGCCGAGCTTCTCCGACCGCCGTCGTCGCTTGCCCGCCCAGCCCGTGCCGCCCTCGTACGTCCACACCCTGCACCCGGGCGAGCGGTTCTTGTTCGACGTGTTCCTGGCCGGCAACCCAACCGGCCTCGCCGAGGCCGGGGTGACCGAGTACCGACCCGACCCCCGCGGTGGCCCCCCCAAGGGCAGCGGTACCTACACGATCACCGGACGCGCCGTGACCTCGGGGGTGATCTCTCTGCTCGCCTCCATGGAAGACCGGATCATCACGACGGTCGACTCGAGCACGGGCGCCGTGACCCGAACCGTGAACATCCTCGAGCGCAGCGGCATTGGCGCCAGCAAGCTCAAACGCCGGGTCACAGAGACCGATTTCGAGGGCCGGGGCCACATTCGCATCGTCGACGACCGAGACGGCAAGACCACCCAGGTCGTGCGCGACGTCCCCCGCAACACCTTCGACGCCATGTCGGCCATGGCCTGGGTCCGGTCCTTGAACCTCGCTCCCGGGGAGCTGGCCACAGCCCACGTCCTCGACGGCCGCGTCCTCATGCGTGTCGACGTGGTCGGCCGGGGTCTCGCCAAGCTCGACCCCATGCCCAGCGTCGCCCACGGCCTGGGCGTGAAGCCGGGCGATGTGACCCTGCTCGAGGGCACCCTCGCACGTGTGGATCGCTGGGGCGTCGTCCGGGAGGACAAACGCAAGTTCAGCTTCCGGGCCTACGTGACCAACGACGACCGTCGCCTGCTCCTGGCCATCGAGACCGACATGTGGCTCGGTGTGCTGCGCCTCGTGCTCAACCGCTACGACCCCCCACACACCCAAGAACCGGCCGCCCCTACACCCTGAGCTGAGCCGGCCCCGTCCGGGCCCGCACCCACCTTTGATCCCTGAACCCATGACGGGGTCGCGGGCGGGAGCTCTGGTTTTCGCGGCTTGTGCCAAACATTCTACGTTCGGGGCTACAATGCGCCCTCGCCCCATGGCGCAGAATTACACACCGCTCTATCGACTCGCGGCCGGCGGCATGGCCGAGGTCTGGGTCTCGCAGTCTGTCTCCGTCGCCGGGTTCAAGAAGAAGGTCGCTATCAAGCGCATCCTTCCGGGCCTGCTCAAGGACGAGCGCTTCGTTCGCATGTTCTTGGACGAGGCGCGGCTGAGCCTGCACTTCAACCACGCCAACGTCGTCTCCGTCTTCGACCTCGGCAAGTCCGACGAGACCTACTTCATCGTCATGGAGTACGTGCAGGGGACGACGCTCAAGCGTGTCCTCGAGTTCCTCCAGGAGCACAAGCGTCGGATCCCCCTGCCGCTGGTGATCTGGATCCTCAACGAGACCCTCAAGGGCCTCGAGTACGCACACAACCTCCCGGACCCGGAGACCGGCGAGCACCTCAACGTCGTCCACCGCGACATCTCGCCGCCCAACCTGCTGATCTCCTGGAACGGCGAGGTCAAGCTGACCGACTTTGGTCTGGCCAAGGCGACCAGCCAGCTCGAGTCCACGGACGCGGGCGTGGTCAAGGGCAAGTTCAGCTACCTCTCGCCCGAGGCCGCCCACGGCAAGGCCGTCGATGTCCGCACCGACGTGTTCGCGGTCGGCATCCTCGCCTACGAGATGCTGACCATGGACCGCCTGTTCCTCGGCGAGACGGACTACCAGACCGTCGAGAAGGTCCGCGCTGCCGAGATCCCCAGCATCCGGTCTCAGAACCCGGACGTCCCCGAGGAGCTCGAGGCGATCATCCTCAAATCGCTCGCCCAAAACGTGGACGACCGCTACTCGAGCGCGGCCGATTTTGCCGACGACCTCCTGACCTTCCTGTTCTCGAACCGACTCAAGGTCTCGACCCGCGACCTCCAGCGCCTGCTCGGCGAGCTGCGCGTGGTCGAAGAGGCCAAGCTCGAGGCCAAGCGATCGGCCGGCGGCCCCGCAAACCTGATCATGCAGTTGATGGCCGAGGAGATGGCCAACTTCCGCTCGATCGACGAGGAAGACAGCGACAGCGGCTCGGGCTCGGACGGCGCCCGCTCCTTCCTCGACGACGAGGACCTCGGCGGCTTCGACTCGTCGGCGCCCCTGGTCGACGGCCTCGACGATCTGCTCGGTCCTGC
>CAYVJQ010000060.1:7733-40203 GCA_964451725.1 uncultured Nannocystaceae bacterium
CCAAGCCCAAGGTCGCGCCCAAGTCCAAGCCTGGCGCGCCCTCGCCCGTTCCCCCACCGCCGTCCCCCTCTCCCGTGCGCAGCGTGCTGCCCACGCCCACGCCCCCCGAGGATCTCCCCGACCCCGAGGGGGTCACCGAGCACTCGATCGCCCACACGCGCCTGCCCAGCCCGGCGCCCAAACCACGGCAGAGCAACATGGCTGTGTGGGTCTTGATCATGCTGGTGTTGGCCGGAGGTGGCGGCGCGGCGTGGTTCTTCCTGCTCGGCCCCGGCGCGAGCTGAGCGGGTCCTCGCGGCGACGGGTCGCGTTCAGGAGTATTCAGGAGTATCAGGGTGCGGTGATCGAGCCCTTCAAAGGCAAGCACCCCCAGATCCATCCCGAGGCCTTTGTCCACGCGGCCGCGAGCTTGATCGGCGACATCGAGATCGGCGCCCAGTCGAGCATCTGGCCCAACGTCACCCTGCGCGGCGACGACGGCCCGATCATCATCGGGTCTCAGACCTCGATCCAAGATAACAGCTGCATCCACTGCACCGAGGGCATGTCGAAGACGACGATCGGCAACCGGGTGACCGTCGGCCACTCGGTGGTCCTGCACGGCTGCACGATCGGCGACGACGCGCTCATCGGTATGGGCGCGATCATCCTCGACAACGCGGTGGTCGAGAGCGGGGCGATGGTCGCCGCGGGCGCGCTGATTACCCCCGGGAAGATCGTCAGGGCCGGCACCTTGGTGGCGGGGAACCCCATGCGCATCCTCCGGGAGCTCGCGGAGCGGGACCTGGCGATGATCCAGTTTTCTTGGCGCGCCTACGTCGAGCGGACCCGCGAGTACCTGGCCGCGCGCGGCTGAGGACCCCCGGGCGCTCTCTTCCTACTCAGGGGTTTGGAGCCGAGCCCGCGGCCGCAGCTCGAAGCGGGCGCTCGAGCGCGCCTCCTCGACCGCCCGCGCCCAGCCCTCGTCGAAGCGGCGCTCGAGGGCCGCGGAGGCGGCCAACACCAGCGGCGCAGGCCGGTAGCTCGGGCCTCCGCCGCCCCCAGCCCCCGCGCTCAGGTCGACGACCCGACCATGCTCGACCGCGGCGCTGGCCTCATCCAGACGATGACCGTCGAGCAGCGCCCGGAGGGCCTGAAAACGCCCCTCTACCGCGGGGTCGAGGAAGCGCATGCGCCCGTGCCAGCGGGCCGCGACGTGATAGTGGGAGGGCACCACCACGATCCCGTCGAGGCGCAGGCGCTCGCAGATCATGAGCATCAAGATCGCCACGTCGTCGAACATGTGCAGCCCCGGGTGGCGCTGTCCCGGCAGCGGGGCCCGCCCCGCCGTCCAGCTCGCGCGTGGATTTTGAAGCAGCAGCCACTCGATGCGCAGCAGCTCCATCCCGGGCACGGTCAGCCGATCCAGCACCAGCCTGACCTCCATGAGCAGGTCCGCGTCGTCGGCCCCCCCCCACACCCGGACCGTGTCCCCCGACTCCGGGTGATGGTCGAGCTCGACCCGCGGATCAAAACCCAGCTGGCGGATCCGGGTCAGCAAGCCGTAGCCCTCCAGCGCCACCTCCACGCCGTGGGGCGTGTAGTAGTCCAAGATCTTGGGTGGTCCCAGGCCCGCACCCAGGTCCGCGCCCGCGCCCGCGAGGTCGTGCTCGCTGAACTCGAGCGCGCCCGGGGGGCTGCCCGAGAGTTCGGCGGGATCGAGGACCCCCGCGAGGTCCCGGAACCGGCTGAGGGTGATGGCCTCGGTCGAGGGCAGGCGAGGGTGCGCCGGACCCCCCAAGGCCGCGATCAGCGAGGCCGCGCTGTGCCGCCACGCGTCGCTGCCGTAGCCACCGCCGAGCAGCCAGACCACGGACTCGATCCCGCGCTCACGCAGCTGTGCGAGCACATAGGCGTCGCGCTCACACATCCCCGCCTCGCTGATCTCCCAGTTCCCCATCCGGTCGTCGGCCGCCGGGTCGCAGCCCGCCAGATAGAACACCAATCCCGGCCGGTGGCGCTCGAGCACCCGGGGCAGGTGGGTGCGAATGCAGGCCAGGTAGTCCCGATCCCCCACTCCCTCACCCAGGGCGATCGCCGTCGAGCTCACCGCCTCGGTCGGCCCCCAGTGCGCGTTGTGGATCGAGAAGGTCCACACCGAGGGGTCGTCCGCGAACAGGGCCCGGGTCCCGTCGCCGTCGTGCAGATCGAGATCGACGATCGTGATCGCCTCGCTGTAGCCACGAGCCCGGAGCTCGGCGATCGCCACGGCGATGTCGTTGAGCAGACAAAATCCCTCGCCCCGAGCGCGGTGGGCGTGGTGAAAACCACCTCCGAGATTGATCGCCAGCTTGTGCTGACGCCAGGCCGCCAGCGCCGCCTCCAGGGTCCCGCCGACCATGCAGCGCTGGAGCTCGACCGCTCGCTCGGCCAAGACCGGAGGCAGGGACACACCAAAGGTCGCCTCGACGATCTCCGGCGAGGCCAGGCGCTCGAGGTACGCGCTCTCGTGGACCCGCTCGAGCTTGGCGACGGCCGCCTCGCTCGGACGGATCACCGCGCCTCGACCGACCAACCCCTCCCGGACCAGGGCCGTCAGGATCCGCTCCCCCCGGAGGCCATCGACCGGGACCCCGGGGAAATCGAGGTTGTAGTCCGCGCTGTAGACGACGACCGCCCGCTCCCCACGCACACGCGCCTCCATCCGCCGAAGTCGACGGCGCAGGGACAGGGGCAGGCGGACCTCCATGGCGGGACTGTGGGAGGGGTCCGGACCCAGGGCAAGCTGAACCTGCGGGTTGGGCACCGGCCCGGGCTCCTGTCGTGTATCAAATTGGCCCGTCGAATTGGTCTGACCAGTTGACCATATGATGACCTGGTGATAAGCATGACTCATGACCATCGGCCTCGAACTGGTTCAGCGCAGCTCCCTCTCCGAGGCCGTCTTTGATCAGCTCTGCCAGCAGATCCTCACCGACCGGGTCGAGCCGGGCCAATCCCTGCCCCCCGAGCGCCAGCTGGCCGAGGTCCTCGGCGTCAACCGTGGAGCCGTTCGCGAGGGTCTCAAGCGCCTCGCCCAGGCCGGTCTGGTCGAGCAGCGCCACGGCGGCGGGACCTTCGTGCTCGACTACCGCAGGTCCGCCGACTTGGGCCTCCTCGGCCGCCTGTTGCTCACCCAGGGTGGTGAGGTCGACGTCCGCGTCGCCCGCTCGATCATGGAGATGCGCGCGACCTTGGCCCCGGACATCGCGCGCCTCTGCGCCCTCCGGGCCACCCCCGCACAGATCGCCGCGCTCGAGGCCGTGGTCGCCCAGCTGCGCGACACCGACGACCTTGATGCGCTCCAGACCCTGTCCCTCGAGTTCTGGGAGCAGCTCGTCGAGGGCAGCGGAAACATCGCCTATCGCCTGGCCCTCAACACCCTGTACAGGACCTACGAGCAGATCCGCGGGCTCCTGCTCCAGCCTCTCGCCCTTGAGCTGCGGGCGCACGAGCGCTACGCCGAACTCGTGCGCGCCGTCGGGCTGGGCGACGGCGCGGCCGCCCAGCGCGAGGCCGCGGCGATCGTCGCGTTGGGGACCGCCGGCCTCGAGACCGCCTTCGAGCTGCTCGACCAGCTGCGCGCGGGAGCACAATCGTGAGCGCCCCCCGCTACGCCCGCGAGCCCAACATGAACTTGGGCGCCACCGCCCGCCTGTTCCTGCGCGAGCGCTCCCCCCAGTTTTTGATCGTCCACCTCGCCGCCTGGCTCGGGGCCCGGATCTGGCTGCTCACCCAGGGCGAAGTCGGTCGCTGGGACCTCGCCCCGCTCATCCTCATCCCCCTGCTTCAGCCCCTGGCCGAATGGCTGATCCACGTATTTGTGCTCCACCATCGCCCCCGTGACCTCTTCGGTTGGCGCTGGGACTACCACGCCGCCCGCTACCACCGGCTCCACCACCGCGACCCTTGGGACCTGCGCTTCGTATTGATGCCTGTGCGCACCATGATCGGCGGACTGGGGGTCGGCGCCCTGGGCATGTGGCTGATCACCCCGAACGCGGGCGTCTGGGCCACGGCCATGGTCATCGTCGCCGCCTTCGCCCTCTACTACGAGTGGGTCCACTTCTTGACCCACACCAGCTACCGCCCCAAAGGCTGGCTGCTCACCCGCCAGCGCAGGCTCCACCGCCTCCATCACTACAAAAACGAGCGCTACTGGATGGGCGTCACCCGACACATGGGCGACATGCTCTTGGGCACCCTCCCGGAGGCCAGCGAGGTCGAGCGCTCCAAGACCGCCCGGACCCTCGGCATCGACGACGACGACATTGATGACAGCGGGGACAGCGGAGACAGCGGAGACCGCAGGGCTTGACCCGTTGACCCCGGCGCCCGCGCTCGGGATGCTCGCGCCATGCCGATGATCTCGCGCAAGAAGCAGCCCTACCCGATCACCGCGGGGCTGCGCGCGTACCTGATCCGCAACGGCCGAGAGCTCGATCTCCCGGTCCGCTACCGCGACCTCACCTACTACGGCGACACGGTCCCGGTCTACGACAAGCAGGGCCGGGACACCTTGTGGGAGTCGGTGCTCTACCCCTCGAGCGAGCGCGATCGCATCCACCGGGAGCTCGTCGACACCTACGCGACCTTGAGAGTCCGGGGCGAGCGCAGCTTGATGCAGCACCTGGTCACCGACCGGGTCGACGTGTGCTCCTACGGCAACACCCAGCCGTTCCGAGTCCGCATTCTCAACACCCTCAACGAGAACTTCGACTACTTCTACGTCAAGCAGGCCGACGCCTCGCGGGTCTACGGCCTCGAGCTCGAGCACATGCTCTCTCCCAACCGCCTCGAGTACATGACCCACGGCGACACCCTGGTCGAGGCCCACATCTCGGGCATCCCGGGCGACCTGTTCATGCGCGAGCACCTCGAGGACAGACACCTCGACGAGGTCCGGCTGGCCAAGGAGTTCGTCAAGTTTTGTGAGCGCTGCTTCGTGCGCCTGCTGGGGGACATGCACGCGGGTAACTTCGTCGTCGAGATCACCCCCGACTTCGACGAGACCAGCTATCGCCTGCGGGCCATCGACTTCGATCAGCAGAGCTACGAGGGCGGGCTGCGCGTCTATCAGCCCAACTACTACATCGAGAACAACCCGATCGTCATGCTGGGCATGAAGTGCATGGAGGCCGCGACCACGCACCAGTATCAACAGGAGGAGCGCAGCCTGATCCGCCACCGGGCGCGCAGCGAGGGCGAGCGCCTCCGGGCCCTGCTCGACATCATGCGCGACGACCTGCTCGCCCCCGACGCCAACGTCCACCGCCTGCGCGAGGCCCTCGCCGAGCACCACAAAGACTCGCGCTTCGCCGCCTGCGACAGCATGGGTGCGCTCGTCGACGCCTCCCTGAGCACACTGCGCTGGGAGGACGTATAACTTCTGCGCCATGCTCGGCGCCGTCCCCTACTTCGTCCCGCCTGAGAAGACCTTCGAGTTCGGCTCCGACATCTTTTTGATCGGGGATCACCTGACCTTGGGCGTGTTTGGGCCCCTGGCGGCCCTGGGCGTGCTCCTGGGCATCGCCATGGCGGTGCGGGTCTACGCCAAAAAAAAGGATCTCGACGAGTGGGTGTTCCGAGATCAGATCTTCTGGGTCCTGGTGTTCGGCTTCGTGATCTCGCACTGGGTGTCGGTGATCTTCTACTTCCCCGAGAAGGTCGCCGAGAACCCGTGGGTCCTGCTGATGCTGACCAACGGCCTGTCGAGCGTGGGCGGGTTTTTCGGCGCCTTCATCGGCATGAACTGGTTCCTGCGCCGGGAGAAGCAGCCGATCCTGGTCTACGCCGACGGCAACATGTTCGGGCTGCTCCTGGGCATGTGTTTTGGGCGCCTGTCCTGCGCCCTGGTCCACGACCACCCTGGCAAGATCGTCGAGGCCGGGACCTTCGGCGCCGTCGGCCCGTGGCCCTGTCGCTGCCCTGAAGGTCGCGCCCTGCCCGAGTGCTGCTCGGCCGCCCAAGAGCTGTGGCGCTGGGACCTGGGCCTGCTCGAGTTCCTGGTCATCCTCGGGATGACCCTATTTGTGTACTTCGTGTGGGACTGGAAGGCCGCCCGCCCAGGCAAGCTGACCGGCCTCGTGGCCATGATCTACGGCCCGACCCGCTTCGCCTTCGACTTCCTGCGGGAGAGCCAATCGGGCGGCGGCGTCGGCAGCCCCGACCTCCGCTACCTCGGCCTGACCCCGGCCCAGTACTTCTCTCTGACCTTCCTGTTCGCGGGTGTCTGGCTGTTCTTCTTTCGCAAGCCCAAGCCCGGCGACCTCGACTACGCCAAGGACAGCCTGCGCATCGCCAAGCTGGCCGCCGCGAGCGACACGAAGGACATGGATGAGGATAAGGATAAGGACGCCCCCGCGTCCGCCGGCGAGGGAGCGAGCCACAGCGCCGACTCCGAGACTCCGGCCGAGCCTGAAGCCGAGCCTGCGCTCAAATCCGAGGCCGAGGCCGAACCCAAAGCCGACGACTCTGAAGAGTAGGCGGCGGCGTGACCCGGGCGGCGCGACGTCCCATTCTAGACGGCGCGACGTCCCATTCTAGACGGTGCGACGTCCCATTGTAGACGGCGCGACGCCCCATTCTAAACGGCGCGACGGAGCCGCGGCTCCCAGGCAAACTCGGAGATCCGAGGGCCGCCGCTCAGTCGAACACCGGCAGGTGATCGAGGGTCGTCGAGGTCTCGAAGCGACGGATCGTCCCCGAGTCGCTGCGCAGGGCCAGCGAGCTGACGATCGTCCGCCCGTCGCGGCGGCGGATGCCGTCGAGGATCGGCCCGTCCGTGACCCCCGAAGCCACGAAGAAGCAATTCCCCCGGACCAGGTCGCTGTGCCGCAGCAGCTGCTCGGGCTCCGTGAGGCCCATGGCGATCGCCCGGGTCCGCTCGCTGTCGTTGCGAAACGCCAGGCGGCCCTCGAACACCCCCCCCAGGCAGCGCAGGGCCGCGGCTGCGAGCACCCCCTCGGGGGCGCCCCCCTTGCCGATGAACATGTCGATGCCGCTGTGGGGCAGGCCCGTGGCCACGCTCGGGTTCACGTCTCCATCCGTGATCAGCCGGACGCTGGCCCCCACCGCCCGCATCTCATCGACCATGGCCTCGTGCCGGGGGCGCTCCAGGACCACGACCACGATCTCGTCCGGGCGCTTGTTGAGCGCCTCGGCCAGGTCCCTCACGTTCTGTGCGGGGCTCTTTTCGAGGCTGATCACCCCGACCCCCGCCGGGCCCGCGGCGATCTTGTGCATGTACGTGTCTGGCGCGTTGAGCAGGTTGCCCTGGTGGGCCACGGCCATGACCGCGAGCGCCCCCGGCTTCCCGTGCGCGCACAGGTTTGTGCCCTCGAGCGGGTCCACGGCGATGTCGACCGCCGGGAAGCTCGGGTCCGAGGGGCCGACCTTCTCACCGATGTAGAGCATGGGCGCTTGGTCGCGCTCGCCCTCACCGATCACGATCGTCCCGCGGGCGGGGACCTTGTCGAAGGCCCGGCGCATGGCCTCGACCGCCAGCGAGTCCGCGGCCTCCTTGCGCCCCGCGCCGATCAGGCTCGAACACGCGATCGCCGCTGCCTCGGTCACGCGCACGTACTCGAGCAAGAGCTTGCGATCCATGGTCAGGGGCTTGGTCTCGGTCATGACTCGCCCCTAGTACTATATCCACCGGGAACGCAGGGCTCCCGGTGGTCGTCGAAGGCGGAGTTGAGTCACGCCCTGCACAGGCGGCGGTACACCGATGCCTCTCCCGTGCCGATATCGATGTCGAGAGGTCGCAGCGCAGATCGCCTTAGTTTGCGCTCTCGCTGTCCGAATCGGGGCCTTCGTCGCGCTTGCGCTTGCGTTTTCTCCCCCGCAAGACCTCGTCGCGCAGGCGCTCGAGACCACGCTCGAGCATCTCTTGTGTCCAGTCTTCCACATCTTCGCCGAGCAGCTCTACGAACTCCCGCAAAAGCCTGATCCGTGCCGCTTCCATCCTCGACTTCACCGTGCCAAGGGGGAGTTTGTAGAGGTTCGCCAGTTCGCGCAGCTTGAACTCGTGGAAGTAGTACAGCCCGAGCAGATCCTGCTGTTCCATGGTCACGTGTTGCATCGCGTCGAGGAGCAGCTGCGCGCGCTCGTCTCCAGCGAGCATAGACGAAAAGCCCTGCCCGCTGACCTCGAAGATGGACTCACGGAACACCTCGATTGGACCGTTGGCGCGGTAGCGATCCCGCAGGACCTCACGAACCCGATTTTGGGCAATCCGGATCAGATAGGTGCGGACAGAGCAGCGGCCCTCAAAGCGCTCGAGACCTTCGACCATGCGCGTGAAGACCTCTTGGATATGGTCTTCGACCTGTGAGTCCCACAAGCGGCGGATGAAAAATACACGCAACATGTTGAGGTGCCGGGCGAGCAGCTCACCTCCGGCATCCTTGTCCCCGTCCCGCCACCGCTCCAACAACTCAAGGTCCGTACCCACCGACGTGTGTGTAACACGCCGGTGAGTCCGGGTCCAAGCGTGGTATTCAGCCACGCGGGCGGTCTGGCTGTGGATCGATTGGTGTTACCTTGACACGAATGCGACGTGTCTTGGTTTGAGGCGGAGATGCGTCGCTGGTCGCGGTGATATCGACATCTTGCTCAGTGGTCATCGGGCCAAAATCGCAGTAGCTATGGTCTGCCCCCCTTGCCCAGCTGACGGCGCCGCCACCGGGGTCGTGGACAACCGTCAGGGTCCACGTGGTCGCACCGACCGAGAAATCGAAGGTCCTTACTCGGACGATCCCCGTGGCCAACGACAGGTCCTCGTGGTCGGCATGAGCGGCCTGGTCGTAGTCCGCCAAACTATCGCCTCCATGCAACATTTGAAGATTGGGAGTCGCATCGAGACTGCCACTGAAGTCAATGGGGTCTTCTTGATTGATATATAGAGGTTCGGTCATGATTGTTTTCTCCTACTTGATGGGTGTTTCCAGTCTACGGTGTACAGTTAGCAGTTCGAAACGCGAGCTCAACCCAAATTACCACCTCGATCAATGGGGTCAGCGTCACTCGTCCAAACCCTTTCCCCCGTCGAGCGGAGGAACAGAGGCACCATCGAGTTCAGCTTTATCGGAACTTGAGAGATGCCTACGCGCGCCCCAGTACTGGGGGCCCAGGTCGTCGCCGAGTTGAATATATGACCAGGCAATGATGAGCCAGGCCTGATACTCATGTTCTGGAGTGCGGGGCATCTGGGGATCGAGAAGTAATTTGGTAATCACATTTCGATTTTCCACGACTTTCAATGAATCGACATTTCCGAACTCATCTCCATCGAGCACGATATTGAACAGGCTGAGCACTGCGATCAGATGCAGATCACGGTTCCCGCCCGCGGCAACCCTTTCCAATAGAGCCTGGGCCTCCTCCAAACGACGCTGCTCGTTCACGAGGAAGCGCCCGAAGTTACAGACCAACTCCAGATCATTCGGATCCAGTTCTAGTGCCAGTCGGTAGCTGACCTCGGCCTCCAGAGGTTCTCCCCGTACATCATGAAGGTTGCCGAGCCAGACCAGCGCCGTAACCAACTCCTGGCGAGTCCCCACCAGGACATGCCGGCGAATGACACGGCGGTGCATCGCCAAGGCTTGGTCAAGATCACCTTGGACCTGAATCAAGCGTGCCTGGAGCTCCAAAAACTCGGTACGCCTGCGATCATAGCTCCCCGCGTCCAAGGCCCGGAGGAGCTCACCGCTGAGCATGAGCAGTCCAGCTCCCCGATCGTAATCTTGCAGACGCGTGATCACCGTTTTGGCCGCCCCCAAGTTTGCACTGAGACGCCGCTGTCTATCACCGGCGACCTCCGCCTCCCCACGCGCGTCCAAGAAGTCCTCGACCGCGCTCTCGTACTTCCCCTTATCCCCGGTCAAAGACCGAGCACGGCCACAGTGGAGCAGGATCTCGGCCCGATCTACGGGCGCCCACTCGCGCTCATCGAGGTCCTCACAAAGAGCCACCAACTCTTCGAGGTCCCAATCCGCCTCAAGCGGCGCGATCTCATTGCTGAGCACCTCGTACCCGTCGCCGGTCATGGGGACCAAGGACCGAGAGGCCCGGTCGAATTCGAAGTTGGCGAGCCGCTCTTTCCAGTGCTCGTCACGGCCGTCATCGTCGACAGTCAACAACGGGCCCAAACTCGCGGCCAAGCTCTCCAAATGCTGCAGCGCCGCCAGATCGTGGCTGACACAGGCGTCTCTCGCCCGGCCCCCAAAACCGGCGACTTGACCCTGAAGGCGGGCGACGCTCGCCGCCGAGGTCTGACCGCGGAGACCCACCCAATCGGTGTCGGATCCGAGCGCATCGAAGGTTTCGGCCACCGGGCAAGGTGGATGCAGCTTCGTTCGAGCCAGGGCATAGCCGACCGTCGCAACCAGTGCAACGACCCCCAGCACCCACACGCCTCCCCGGTTGATTCGCCTCTTTCGTCGCCCGAGGACCTCCTCGATCGCCGCCACGATGGTCGCCAGGCTCTCGTGGCGCTGATCGGGCTCGGCTGCCAACCCGATGCGCAACACTCGACGCAGGCGCCTGTCGATCCCCTCGCCACCTCGCGGAGGCTGGGTCGAGGCCCGAAGCAGGGCCTGCTTGGTCCGCCCTTCAAAGGGCCGACGCCCAGCCAGAGCCTCCCACAGCGCAACACAGAACGCGTACTGGTCCGCGCGGGAATCGGCAGCCTCACCCCGCAGCTGCTCGGGCGCCATGTAGCCCATCGTGCCCAGCAGCTCCCCCTCGCGGGTCAGACGTTCGCCCTTGTCACCCCGGTCGCCATCGCCATCGCCATCGCCATCGCCATCGCTCTGGGTCTGCGCGCCCGCTTCCTCTGGAGCGACCTGCTCCCCCGGGCTCGCTCCGATCTCCTCGAGCAGATAGGCGAGCCCGAAGTCCCCCACCCGCGCACGCCCGTCCTCGCCGACAAAGACATTGTCCGGCTTGAAGTCGCGGTGTGTCACCCCCTGCTCGTGGGCCGCCGACAGCCCCCGCCCCGCCTCTGCGTAGAGCTCGAGGTAGCGCTGTCTCGACAGCTCGCCATCACGCTGGAGCGCCCTCAAGGTCTCGCCCTCGACGAGCTCCATCACCAGGTACGCCCGCCCGTCGTGGACCCCCGCGTCGTAGACTTTGACGACGTTCTCGTGGTCGATCTTGGCCTGTGCGAGCGCCTCGCGATGCAGGCGCTTGCGCAGCACCTCGATGTCGCTCCCGGGTCGTCGAAAAATGAACTTGACGGCCACCTTGCGCTCGAGATCGGTGTCGAAGGCCCGATACACCTCTCCCATGCCACCACGAGCGATCCATTTGTGGAGCTCGTAGCGACCGATCATCTCGGGCCTGGCCTCGCGCATCCCCAGAGCGACACGAACCCGCTCGAACATGGCCTGAATGTCGGGCCCCAGGTCGGCGATCGGATCGGGGACGGTCTTGTCGATCTCGCCATCTGCGACAGTCTGCATGCCTGCAGTTTTACGCTCCTCACCCGTGGCTGCACAGCTCGGTACAGCGCGGGGGTCGGGCTTGCGTCGGCTCGCCATTCCCCCCAACAGTGGAGATGAGACAAAGAAGGATCAGATGACGAAGGTGATGATCGTCACATCAATAGAGTCGAGTCGGGTCGATCCTCGGTCCAGGACCCGACACGAGATAGAGGATGAAGCGTGCGTTGTTGGTAGGGGTCGCGGACGAACACCCCGAACACACGTTCCGGCCGGGTCCCAGCCTGAACGCGATCCACGAGCTCCTGCTCGCGCTCGGCGGCTGGACGGTCGTCCGCCTCGAGGGCCCAGCGGCCGACCGCAAGGGCATCAACACAGAGCTCGCGGCGCTCGAGGCTGCGGTCGGCCCAGAGGACACGGTCCTGTTCCATTTTGCCGGCCACGGTGGAATCGTAAAGATCGAAGATCTGCCCGCCCCACTCGGAGGCCGCCCGCTCTTTTATCTCGCCACCGCCCGCGCTGGGGAGCCCTGGAGTTTCACGGGTCTGCTCGATATCGAGCTGTCCCTGTCGCTCGCCCGCATCGATCGCCGCTGCGCCGACGTGAGCGTGATCTTGGACTCCTGCTACTCCGCCCGTGTCGTCAGGAGCCCCGTCTGGTCTCTGCGGGACTCGCCAGCATGGGTCCACACCCTCGCCACACAGCTCCCCTCCACCGGCTCGGACGGGCTCTTGCACCCGACCAGCCATCCCCGGATCGTTCGCCTCGCCGGCTCCAGCTCCCTACGCAAGAGCTACGCGGATCGCCACGAGCACGGTGACCTGGGTCGGCTCAGCGGACTGTTCGCCGATGTCGTGCGAGAGGCACAGCTCGACATCGGTCACCTGACTTGGGACGCGATCACCCATCGGATCCGGGAGCGGGCGATATGGCGGCTCGGCTGTGAAGAGCAGTGGGTGAGCCTCGCGGGCCCTCGCCAGCGACTGTTGTTTTCGAAGCGAGAGGCCCCCCTGCCCCGGAGCGTGGGTTTTGTCCCCCGGTTGCAACAAGGAGGCAGTGCCGGCGACGGATGGATCCGCGCAGGCGCCCTCCAGGGGGTCCACATCGGCGATGAGTGGGGCATCGCCACCCTCACCCTGGATACCCAGCTCCGCCCTCGCTTCGCGGCGCGTGTACGGGTCACAGCGGTAGACCTCAACCGGGCCCAGGTCGCGCCCATCGAGCCTTCTGTCGACATCGAGGATACCCGAAGCGCTCTGTTTCCCGCCCACTTGGGCGCCAGCGCCCTGTTGCTCGGCGTCATCAAACGCGAACCGGTGACCATCGGCCCGGGGCTCGGCGTCCTGAGCGAGATGCTGACCCAATCGACATGGATAGGGATCGCAGCCGATCGCCAACTCGACGGGCAGCCTCCTCGTTCCCCCTTCGCCGCCTTGGTCCTCGTTCCCCCGTCGCCCGAGCTCGAGGGTGAGCGCCTCGAGCTGCGCGGCCTCGCCCCGGGCTTCCCCGTCCCGGCTCGGAGTTTCACCAGTGACCCCGAGGGCTACAACGCTGCCCTCGAGCACCTCGAAGATTGGGCACGTACACGCCGGCTGCTCGAGGTCGCCCGGACGACGCTCGGGGAAGCGAGCGTCGCCGTGTCTGTGAGCCGCGCTCGAGGCCCCCGCCTCAGACCCGAGGCGCTCGGCAGTGGTCCCAGGCTGCGCCTCCATGTCCGCGACCGGCTGCTCGTCCACCTGAACTGCGCAGCCGAGACTCGAGGCCGGTTTGTGAGCGCGCTCGTGGTCGATCCTGCCGGCTGTCTGCGCGCCTTGGACGAGGCCGAGCCCGACGGCCGCGAAATCCTACGCGGCGAGTTTATGACCATCGGCGAGCATCCCCACCGAAGCCAACAGGGGATCCTCCTGACCTGGCCCGAACACGTCCCCGCCGATCAGTCGCGGCCCCTGCAACTCGTGATTCTCACCAGCTGTCGCCCCATCGCGCTGGGCCACCTCCTCGCGCCCACGGCCTCGGCAGGGATCCCCCGACCTCGGCGACCCCGGCGCAACCCCCTGCGGGGACACCTGCCCCAGGCCCGACCACGGACAGGACCCGTGTTGTCGACAGATTGGAGCGCGACGATACTGACGATTGATCTCGACCCGAGGCCACGCATACAGGTATGACCAATCAAGGTCACATAGCGAGTGCTCGAAAACACCCGTTTTATCGATCGACATCAGACTCCGCCATTCCACACCCCACAACTTCGATCATGCAGCGAACCAACCTCGAACCGGAGCGATCCGATATGTATATTCCCCCGGCGCTGACCAAAGCCCTGGAGAACGGCGAGTTGATCATTTGTGTCGGGCCCGACCTCGCCCGGCGGGCGGGCCTCCCGAGCATGGTCGAGCTCGCGGAGTCGCTGATCGAAGACGCCGAGGCGAGCGGGCGCAGCCTCGACACGGCGACCCTCCGAGCTTGGCTCGCCACCGGTCAGGTCGAGCGTACCCTCGAGGCGCTCGACCGACACATGGGGGCGCGCTTTCAACGGGTGGTCGAGCGTGAGTTGGGCGAGCGGGGGCGACCTGTGCCGGAGCTCGCGCGGGCGATCGCGGCGCTCGAGGACCAGCTGCGAGCGGTCTACACCACCGGCGTCGACCGCCTCCTCGAGCGTGCCTTTCGTGACACCTGGCCGAGCTTCGCCACGGCCCAGGGCGACCTGACCCGGCGTCGCAAGCTGATCGTCAAACTCTGCGGCACACTCGAGTTCCCCGAGACCCTGGTCCTGACTCAGGCGGCGCTCGAGCGCGAGTTTGGGGGGCGGTCGCTGCGTCGTGGCCTGTTCAGCGCTGCAGGGCGCGCCCACTGCCTGCTCTTCCTCGGCTTTGCGGTCGACGACGCCCTCGCAGAGCGCCTGTTCGCCATCATCACCGACGGGGGACCGGAGGTCCAAGGCCCGAGCCACTTCATGGTCGTGGAGTCCTGCAGCTCGGCGGAACAGGCTCGCTTCGAGAACCGGGGACTGCGGGTCATTCAAGGCGATCCCTTGGCGCTGCTTCGGGCGCTCGGCCCCGACCGCGATGTCTCTCGACATTGCAGTGGCACCGAGCTCCCCCTCTGCCCCTACCCGGGTCTCGAAAAATTCGACCGCTCGCTGGCGTCCGTCTTTCATGGTCGACGCGCGGAGATCAGCGCGGCCGCGTCCCACCTCGGCGGGCCCCCCTCTCGGCATCGACGGTGGCTCGCAGTCGATGGATCGAGCGGCGTTGGCAAGAGCTCCTTCGTCCACGCGGGTCTGATCCCCGCTCTCGAGCGCGGGTTCGCAGAGGGCACACTCACGCGCTGGACAGTCGCCTCCATGCGCCCGGGTCGACGCCCCCTCGAGGCCCTGGTGGAGTCCCTGACGACCGCGTTCTCGACTCGAGACCAGGGCCGCCTGGGCCACGACTTCCAGGATACGGGCGACACCCCCTCGCAGGTGGCCGCCTTCGTCCGCGCCAACACCAGCCCGCGCACGGAGGTCTTGCTCATCATCGACCAACTCGAGGAGGTCGTGACCCTGGCCGCGCCCGCCGAGCGCGAGCTATTTGCGGCCTGCGTGAGCACCCTCCTCGGACTCGAGCTGATCTACTTAGTCACCACTTTGCGCGCCGACTTCACGGCGGCCCTGTCGGCGAGCATGCCCGCGTTCGCCCGGGCCCTCAACGAGCAGGCCCAGCGATACACCCTCGCCCCCATCTCCCGCGTGGGTCTGCGCGCCGCGATCGCCGAGCCGGCCGCTCAACTCGGGGTCCGCTTCGAGGCCGAGCTCGTCGAGCGGATCGCCAGCGACGCCCAGCATCACCTCGGATACCGCAGCGGCGGCGATCGGAATGGCGTGGTCCGAACCGACGACGCCGCCCTGCCCCTGGTCGCGCACGTTCTGCGCGGGCTCTGGGACGCCCGCGCCGCGGACGACGGAGAGATCAGCTTCGCCGAGTACGAGGCCCTGGGCCGGGTCTCGGGCGCCCTCAGCCGCAGCGCCGACTCCCTGCTGGCGACCCTCGACGGGCCCCAGCACAGCCGCGCGAAGGCCCTGCTGCTGCGCATGGTCAACCTCGACGACGGACGGCTGACCCGCAGGACCCTGCGCCAGAGCGAGGCCGTGGAGCTCGCCGGGGGCACGGCCCACGGCGGTGGAGAACTCATGCGGCTGCTGTGTGGGGGCGGCGGCCCACGCCTGCTCGTGGTCCGCGAAGAGGGCGGCGAGGTCCTGGTCGACCTCGTGCATGAAGCTCTGCTGCGCGAGTGGGGGACCTTGCGTGGATGGATCGCCGAGGACCGGGTTCAACTCGCCCGCGACGAGGCCCTCGCCCGGCGGGCCGCCAGCTGGCACGAGCAGGGCCGCTCCCGGCGGTCGTTGCCACGCGGGCCAGAGCGCCGTGGGCTCCTGCACGGGCGCACCCACGGCCGCAACGCGAAGACCCAGCGCGAGTACCAACGCGCCATGCGGTCCGCCGCGTGGGTTCGGGTCGGGCTCGGTGTGGGACTCGGCGTTGTGATCGCGGGGGCCGGCTGGGGGGGATTCACGCAGCTGCGCGAGATCGAGAGAGAGAAGCGAGAGGCGGAGAAAGGTGAGCTGTCGGCGGAGAACGAGGTGAGGGAAAAGGAGGACGAGAACAGACAGGCCCAAACCAAGATCGACAACAACAAGACTCGGGATTCAGTCAGGACGCACCTCGAGGAAGGGCGCTGCCGCGCGGCGCTGTTTCAGCTGGTCGACGAGCTCCCGGATGACCCGCTGCTGCGCGAGGCTGTCCGCTGCGAGGCTGTGGTAGGAAAACTGGCCTACGTCAGTGCGGCTGCGGAAGAGACAGCCTTCGCACTCGGCCCTCGTGGTGACTACGCCTGGCTCGCCCGCTCCAACGGCGACCTGCAGCGCTGGAACCTCGATGATCACCGGGTCGAGACCATCGTGAATCTGAAGCGCCCACCCGACGAGGTCGTCATCGCGCCCAATGCCTCCGTGCTCGCACTCCGCAGTGGTAACCAAGTCCGCCTGGCCGACGATGAGGGCCAAGCGATAGGGTCCCCCTTCAAGGGTCGATATCCACGATTTTCCCCAGACAGCGGTTTGCTCGCCACAAAGACAGGTAACCGCCTCGAGGTCAGAAGCACTGATGATGGCGAGGTCCTTTGGAAGCTGGCCGACACAGGCGGAAACGACACCTTCGAGTTCTCGACAGCGAACCTGTTGGTTGTCGGCCACGCTCAGGAAAACGGGAGCACGGTATACAGTCTCGACACGAAGACGGGAACCTACACAGATAGAACTATCGATGTCCCTAGGTACCTGCGCGACCTCGCCCTGAACCCTGGCGACTCATTTGTAGCCACGATCGCCGACGACGGCCTCACGCGACGCAGTGATCTCGACTCAGATGAACGCATCGTCGCCCCCCGGGCCTACGTGGGAGTCGGCACCCCCACTCGTCGGATCAGCGTGCTCTCTCCCAGGGGCTCACTCTTGGCCTCGACCAGCGACGACACCAAGATCGTCGTCGCCGACAGAAAACTCACCGAGCTCTACACACTCGAGGACCTCGACTTGGATATACGCCCTCAGTTCTCACCAGACGACCGATGGTTGTTGACCGCAGACTTCGAGGACCGGGTCGCCCTGCGTGCTGCAGAGACCGGCGAGCCGGCGGCACAGGTCGTTCCTGAGGGCAAGGTCGCTCGGTTTCAACCATTCACTGCGCCCCGGCCCAAACGTTTGGAGCTACTGATTCAGACCGACCGCGACCTCGGTCATTGGGCGGTCGACACGCAAGATCACTGGCGCGCTCCTACCCGTCATAAACAAGGGGTCCACGCCCTCGCATTTTCGCCTGAAAGCCATCGCACTCTACTCTCTGGAAGCTCCGCGGGGACGGTCCGATCCTGGACCATCGGGGCCCAAACCCAGCCTCCTGCTCTCAATCTACCCGGGTGGGTGATCGCCCTGGGCTTCACGGCCTCCACTTCGCCACGAGCCCGCGTGGCGTTCTCCAACAACGGGGACCTCTCGCGCTGGCCAAAGGGTGCCACTCCCGGGACCCAAAGGGCTCGAGGAATGTGCGGGGCAAACCACGCCTCGATAAGCAGTTCGGGGGAGCGCCTGGCGCTGGCCTGCGATGACGGGTCTGTCCAGCTATGGGCAATCACGATCGCACACAACGAGCTGCTCGCCACCCTCACGCCCACAGATGCCGCCGAGATCGCACCCGGTCAGTTCGCGTCGATCAGCCTGTCTCCATCGGGCGCCGAGGTGGCCCTCGGGACTCGAGAGGGGGCCATCGTCCGCCTGCGTGTACGCGGACAGGCTCTCGCTCCTCAACCCGGCACGCCACACTACGTCCCCGCTCACACGGGCAGCGTTACCAGCCTGGCCTTCACTAGCGAGGGTGACGGCGAGACTCTCGTCAGTTGTGGCGTGGACAAGGCCATCCGACGGTGGACAGGATCTGCGACCTACACGGTCGAGCTGTTCACCTCCAGTGAGAAAGTCTCAGCCGTAGCGGCCTCCCACACGCACATCGCCGCAGGAGACGAGTCGGGGGCAATCCAACTACGGGATATGGAGGGGACGCTCATCGAACGATTCGACCTGGCCTGCGGACATACAGTATCGACCGTCGCGTTCTCGGGCGACGGCCAGGTCCTCGCCGCAGGCTGCTCGGACGGCAGCGTGCACGCCTGGCCGGTGACCCAAGCCGCCCAGCTCGAGCTCGCGTGCCAACGCCTCGCCAACACCAGCGGCGGCCCTGCAGACATCCCTGACGGCTGCTCCCCACACTCGACCCGGACCCCCAAACTATGACCCTCGACCTCGACAAGCTCGACGACCCCGACCTCAGAGAGCTCCGCGCCCACCCCACCCCGCTCGTGGTCTACGTCGGAGCCGAGCTCCCGCGCGCCGCAGGCCTACCCTCGCGGCGCGAGCTCGCCGAGGCCCTCGTCTTCGCCCTCCCGGAGGCCACCTCCAGATCGCGCCGCAGCGAGCTGCGTGCCCTCGCCGATGCCGGTGCGCTCACCGACCTGTTCACGGAGCTCGAGCGCGACCTCGGCCCGGCGCGCTTTGGACTCGAAGTCGAGCGTGCCATGGGCCCCGACTCGGTCGAGCCTCCGCCCTTGGCCGAGCTCCTCTCCCACCTCGGCCCGCGTATCCAAGGCCTGGTCACCCCCAACCTCGACCGTCTGCTCGAGCGTGCCTTCGAGTCCCGCCTGGTCGCCCACACCCGGCCGAACATGGGCCTGCTCCACCGCAGAGATTGGCTCCTCAAGCTCAACGGCACCCTCCCCGAGCGTGCCAGCTGGGTCCTGACCCGCGAGCAACACGCCCGCGTGCGCCACACCGACCCGCGCTACGCCCAGTTCCTGCGCGCCCTGTTCATCGGCCGCTCCCTGCTCTTTGTCGGGACCACCGTCGACGACCCCATCTTCGACGCGGTCATCGACCAGATCCGCGGCCTGAGCGAGGGCGCGCCACCCCGGCACTGGGCGCTGCTCCCCTCTGAGGGCTTCACTCCTGCACGCCGCGCCAAACTCGACGACGCCGGGATCGCGGCGATCCTCTACGCCACGGACGCCGAACTCCTCGAGCTCCTCGCCAGCTTGGCCCCGGATCCGAGCCGGGTCCCCCTGCCCCCCACACGCCCGCCGCTTCGACCCGCGAGCGGACCCCTGCGGATCCTGTTCGCCTGCGCCGATCCCCGCGACCCGAACCTCGACCGCCTGTCCATCGACCGAGAGCAGCGAGTCATCCGCGAGGCCATCGCCAGGGCCCAGCAGCGCGAGCGCATCGAACTCGAGACCCGAACGGCGACCTGCTTCGCCGACCTCTCCCGGGCCCTGCTCGAGGGCCGCTTCGACATCGTCCACATCGCCAGCCACGGCAGCCAGCGCGGTCTGATCCTCGACGACGGCTACCCGCGAACCGTCCCCCCGAGCGAGCTGGCCGCGCTCTTCGACGAGTACGCCCCGCCCCGGGGACGGCTGCGCTGCGTGGTCCTCAATGCCTGCTGGAGCGTCGACGCCAGCGAGCCGATCACCGCCGTCCCGACCGTCGTCGCCATGCGCGGGACCCTCGGAGACCACGCCGCCCTGGCTTTCGCCGAGGGCTTCTACGACGCGGTCGGGGCCGGGCGGGACTTCGCGGCCGCCCATCGAGAGGGGTGCCGCCGGGCTCGATGCACCGCCCCCGGCGGCCCCTTCGAAGCCCTGCTCCGCCAGCAGACTTGAGCGCTCACGTAGACTTCTCGACCGACTCGTCTACGCAGGGCTCGTCTACGCAGCGCTCGTCTACGCAGGGCTTGTCTACACAAACTTCGTGCCGGACAGCGGAGCGCAATGTGACGGGAACGGAGAACGGAGAACGGACGCCTACAGCTCGAGCGGCGTCTGAGGCGACGGCCTGCGGGTCCGCCAAGCCTGCACCCTCGACATGGCGTTTTCCCGCAGATTCATGAAGAAGATTTGGTACTCGACCGGATGCCAGTTACCCGCACCGAGCACGCGATCGAGGATTCGGCTCATCAGGTCGCGGGGTGGCTCGAGCGGTGCCCGAATCCGCAGGGTCCCGTCCACGCACTGTGCATCCGCATAGGCCGGGCGAAGGTGCCAGTCGTCGCTGTCGAGGAAGACCGCGCCCTCGTTGGACTGCGCTGACCGGTAGACCCCATCGCTGAGCCAGGAGAGCGGATTGGTGCAGAGCCGATGCTCATCGGGTGGGTAGGGCAGCTCCATGTCGCCAGCGATGTAGGCGCTGCTCCTCGCGTTCCATCCCACGACGCAACCCAGATCGTCCGGTGCTGCGCAGGCTTCGAAGTGACCGTCCAGCGCCTCTTCGGTGAGGGGAGCACCGATGAGATAGGCGACCACGAGCGGGTCTCGCGCTTCGCTCTTTGAGATCCGCTCTTTGAGCAGGCGCGTAGCGAGGACGCTCCCCTGGCTGTGGCTTGCGATGATGAATGGATGATTGGGCGATCGGAGCCCCGGAGCACCTGGAAGGCGTCAAAGGCACGGACCACGTCGCCATAGGCGAGATCCAAGGCCAGGTCCCCGTCGGTCGAGGGTGCTGTGAGGGGCAGGCCGTTGGTCTGACGAAAGCGCGGCGCGTAGATTGCACAGCAGCCGCTGAACGCCGTGGCTTGAAGGGCAGTCGCCACGCGATCCGTCGCTGCGTTCAACGTCGGGTCATCCACGGGTGCATTCCACCGCGAGGCCACGTAAGTCGTGGGATGCACATAGAATACATCAGCGGGCGCCTCTTTGGGTGCGACCGCTGAATAGCCAATGGGCGATGCCAAGTGTGTGTGGGGCTTCGCGCTCCAAGACGCGTCCTGGTCATAATCTGGCGGCGCGGGATGGACCGCTGCAGCGAGGGAGGTCCCAGGCCGCATCGCCCACAACACAATGTCCGCGATATTGGAGACAATCAGCCCCAAAACCAGAGCCGAGACCAGCGCCGTGAGCAGCAACGCAGCTCGCCAGCGCTTCACGGGGCCCCCCGGGGCACAAAGCCGAAGGCGAGCACATCGCCGAGGTCCTGCACAACCTGGTCAAAGGGGACATCGTGGTCGAGCTTGTTGGCGCGATGCAGCCCGATTAGACCGTGGGTACCCGCCCACAGCGCGTGCGCCACCCGCTCTGGAGCGAGACGAAGCAAGCCCAGCTCGTGTGCTTCAACCAAGGGCGACTCCGCCAGAGTTCGGTACCGAGCGATGGCCTGTCGATGCGCCTCTCCGCTCGCAGGGGTGTCGAAGATCAGGTCGTAGAGATGGGGGTGGGCGAGCCCAAAGCGCAGGTAGGCCGCTGGCAGACTGGAGCCTCACATGGGCTTCTCGACCGAGCTCCCCCTCCCCCTCCGCCGTCGGCCGGCTCCGAGCGCGACCATCACCGCCAGCGCCAGTCCCCCCAACCCCCTCGGACCGCGCCCCCGCTCCCGCCCCGTCGCGCTCGAGCAGCTGCAGCCCCCGTCCTCGCCGACCTCGTCTGCACCGGGCCCCGACTCTCCGACGTCGTCCTCCCCGGTCCCCGCGTCCTCCGAGCTCGCGGACTCGTCCCCGGAGTCGCCCTCCCCGGGCCCCTCCGAGCTGCCCTCGTCGCCGGCATCGCTGCCCCCCTCGTCCCCCGTGTCGCTGGTCTCCCCTTCTTCCTCGCCCGTGTCGGTCTCCCCCTCTTCGGGCTCGAAGGGCACGCTGGAGTCGCACATCCCGTCGCCGTCGTACTCGAGCGCCCCCAGGTCGTGGGTGCCGTCGTCGCGGATGTTCGCGCAGTAGTCGTCGATGACCTCGCCCAGGTTCTCGCCCTGGTCGACGAGCGCGGCACCATCGGCGAGGGAGAAGTCGAGGGCCTCCGGGTCGACGAACCAGGCTTGGAGGTCGACCAGGGGGACCATCTCCAGGTTGCTGGCGAAGTTCGCCGTGGAGGCGTCCCGGTTGCGCACCTCGCCGTCGAGGATGTTGTTGCGGACTTCACCCGTGGTCGCCTCGAAGCGCATGTCGATGCCCGTGGTGTCGTAGAGCGTATTATTATAGATGAGAGTGTTCGCGCCTTCGTTGACATAGATGCCCACGTCGGCCGGGCAGTGGGCGATGATGTTGTTGCGCATGATCCCGTCTTGATGCTCCGGGGTGCAGCTCCCGTCCTCGCAGATCGAGTCGGGGCTGGACCCGCCGCCGCCGAAGGACAGACCCAGGCGCACGCCACCGCTGTGCAGCCACTCGCAGACCACCAAGTTGCGCTCGAACACACCGTCGCGGGAGTTGCCCTTGAGGAAGGCGGCGTAGCTGATGTTGTTGCCCTGGCCCTTGGCGAAGTCGTGGATGTAGTTGGCCCGCACGAGCCAGCGCCGCCCCCCGACCACGTCGATGAGGGTGACCGGGTTGCTGGTCTGGCGTGGCGCGGGGTTGAAAAATTCGTTGTATTCGATGACCACGTCGTCGGGCCAGACGCGCTCGCCCATGGGCCCCGTGTTTGTACCGTTGGCCTTGATGTGGGCGTTGAACCCCTCGACCCGGTTGTGGTGAATATAGGTACCCTCGGCATCACCGGTAATGTGAAAGGCATGCTCGCAGGCGCTGTCGTCGGCGCACACGCCGACAATCTCGAGCTGGGTGACCTGCCAGTGCGCACCCTGGATGTGGAAACCCTCGGCGTTGTCCATCTCGACCACGGCCTCGCCCAGAGCCTCGGCACGGACGACGATCGGGGCCTCTGCCGTACCGTCGGCCGTACAGCTGAGCTTGCTGGGAATGGCGTAGATGCCGGGGGCGAGGATGATCTCGTCACCAGGGGCGGCGTCGGAGATCGCGGCTTGGAGCTCGGCGGCCGTCGAGACCGGGACCTCGGCAGCTCGCGCCTCGCTGGGCGCCAGAAGCAACACCAGAGCGGAGGGGAGCGAGAGCGAGAAGCAAAGCGAATCCAAACGTGTGCGCATGGTGGCCGCATGGTGCCACCGTCGGCATACGTGGGATTCGAGATTCAAGGCACGGAATTTTGTGTATCCCAGTAGGCGCCCAACGCTTCAAAGGCAGGTGCCGGGATCAAGGCCGCGCGCCCGTCTTCCAGGCTCACACAGCCGTGCTTGGTCTCCGCCCTCAACAGCACCAAAGCTTCGCTGCGTGGGTCACCATGGCGATCTCCGGGCTCGACGCTGACCCGATAACAAAAGTGAACCCGAGCCGGGCTGAGCTTGGTCATGCCCACCCGCACAGTCACGATATCGTCATAGATGGCCGACGCGAGGTAGCTGACCGAAAGGTCGACTACGGGCAGACCAAAGCCGAGCCTCTCCATGGCCGAGTAGGCGAATCCGCGGTCGCGGATGAACTCGACCCGAGCGGCCTCCAAGTAGCGCAGGTAGGTGGCGTGATAGACCACGCCCATGCGATCCGTGTCGGCGTAGATCACCCGCTGGGTGACCGTGCGAACCACCGGGACTTCGGCCTCGGAGACAGCGCGCTTGGCCATTAGATGTTCGCCTGTTCCGGGGTCGGTGCAAAGATCCGAAACCGGTGGGTGGGCTCCAAGCTCGCGCGTGAACGATCGAGCTCGGCGAGCGCGGCCTGAACCTTATGCTCGGCGGTGCGCTCGGTGATGATCACCATGTCGATGGCCTCGCCCTCTCCCGGCGTATCTTGGTTCATGTGCTTGATGCTGACCCCGTGTCGACCCAGGCAGCTGGCGACCTCCCCGAGCACACCGGGCACATTGGGAACGTGCACACATAGATAGTTCTCGCACTCGAGGGCATCGAGGGCCAGGGGCTCTCGAGCTTGGACCTCCCGGAAACCGCCCGGCGCCACATCGCCCTCGGACAACGCCACAATGTCCCTGCAGACCTCGATGATGTCCGAGACGACGGCGACGCCGGTGGGCATCATGCCCGCGCCCTTGCCGTAGTACATGGACTCACCCAGCGCTCGGGAGCGGACCACCACGGCGTTGTAGGCCCCGCGCACCCCCGCCAAGATGTGGTCGCGGGGCACGAGGGTCGGGTGGACGCGAAGCACTGGGCCGGCGTCGCCAAAATCGCCGATCGCCAGCGACTTGAGGACACAGCCGAGCGCGTCGGCGGCCTGGATGTCGAAGGCGCGCACACGGGTGATGCCCTCGGTCGGGATCTGCCGAGGGTCGACGCGCTGGCCCACGCTCACCAAGGTCAGGAGCGCCAGCTTGTGGGCCGCGTCACCACCCTCGACGTCGAGGGTCGGATCCGCCTCCGCAAAACCCGCGGCCTGGGCGTCCGCCAGGGCGCGGGCGTAGCTCACCCCGGTCCGGGTCATCGCATCGAGGATGTAGTTCGAGGTCCCGTTGACGATGCCCACGACCTGGTCGATGCGGTCGCTGGCGAGGCCCTCTCGCAGAGCCCGGAGGACGGGGATGCCGCCCGCGACCGAGCCCTCGAAATAGATGTCGAGTCCGCGCTCGGCCGCGGCGGCGAACAGCTCCTCTCCGCACTCGGCGAGCAGGGCTTTGTTGGCCGTGACCACGTGTTTACCGGCCTCGAGGGCCTGGAGCACATAGCTGCGCGCAGGCTCGATCCCGCCGATGAGCTCGACGACCACGCGAATATCTGGATCCTCCAGGACTTGCGCGGCGTCCGTGGTCAGGAGCGCCGGATCGACTGCCCCCCCTCGCGCCTTGTCCAGATCGCGGACCAAGACCTTGGTGATCACGGGTCGAGCGGCGACTCGATCACAGATCGCCGCGCCGTTGTCGGTCAGGATCCGGACGACCCCCTGGCCGACGTTGCCCAGGCCGAGCATGCCGATGTGGATGCTGCGCACGGTCGCGGACGGTAACAGCTATCCCCGTCCACAGCCACGCCCAGGGCGGGCCCTACACACCCCTGCACGCGAGCCCACACAGGTCACAGGGCGGCTCCGAACAGGCCCTGTGGAGCCGCTAATTGGGTGCGTCTCGAGGATCGACGCGCTACCCTCCGCGTGGCTCGCCGCCTCCCCTTCTGCGCTACCGTCATGAGCACGATCGTCTCCGTCCACGCCCGCGAGATCCTCGACAGCCGAGGCAACCCGACCATCGAGGTCGAAGTCACCACCGAGTACGGCAGCTGTGGCCGCGCCGCGGTCCCCTCGGGCGCCAGCACGGGTGAACACGAGGCCCACGAGCTGCGCGATGGCGACCTCGGGCGCTACCTCGGCAAGGGTGTCCTGCAGGCCGTCGGCCACGTCAACGACACCCTGGCCCCGGTCATCGAGGGCCTCGAGGTCGCCGACCAGGCTCAGCTCGACCGGGTCGCCTGTGAGCTCGACGGCACCCCCAACAAGGCCCGCCTCGGCGCCAACGCGATCTTGGGTGTGTCCCTGGCCTGCGCCCGCGCGGCCGCTCAGGACGTGGGCCTGCCCCTGTTTCGCTACCTGGGCGGGACCCACTGCCAGACCCTGCCCGTGCCCCTGATGAACGTCATCAACGGGGGCGCGCACGCGGACAACAACCTCGACTTTCAAGAGACCATGCTCGTGCCCTTCGGGTTCGAGTCCTTCTCTGATGGACTCCGCGCCGGCGTCGAGATTTTTCACGCCCTCAAAAAGCTGCTCAAAAAGCGGGGCAAGGTCACCGCCGTGGGCGACGAGGGTGGCTTCGCCCCCAGCCTCGAGAGCAACGCCGAGGCCCTCGAGACCCTCATGGAGGCGATCCAGGCCGCGGGCTACGAACCGGGCAAGCAGATCGGCCTGGCCCTCGATGTCGCGGCGAGCGAGTTCTACGACGCCGACAAGCAGCGCTACATACTCGCGGGCGAGGGCGGCCGGGAGCTCACCGGGCTGGAGTTGGTCGACCTCTACGCCGAGCTCGCCGCCAAGTACCCGCTCATGTCCATCGAGGACGGTATGGACGAGAACGACTGGGCCGGCTGGAAGGCCCTGACACAGCGCCTCGGCGACAGCACTCAGCTCGTCGGCGACGACCTCTTCGTCACCAACCCCGACCGCCTGCGCCGGGGCATCGACGAGGGGATCGCCAACGCCCTGCTCGTGAAGGTCAACCAAATCGGGACCCTCACCGAGACCTTGGAAGCCATGAAGATGGCCCACCGCAGCGGCTACGCCTGCGTGGTCTCGCACCGCAGCGGCGAGACCGGCGACACCTTCATCGCCGACTTGGCGGTGGCCACAGAGGCCGGACAGATCAAGACCGGCAGCGCCTCTCGCTCGGACCGAATCGAGAAGTACAACCAGCTGCTGCGGCTCGAAGAGATGCTCGGGGCCGACGCCTACTACCCCGGCCCGCAGATCTTCGGCCCCCGCTGAATCCGGCTCAGATCGCTCCAGCCATGTTCGAACTCCTCGCTCCCGCACTCGCCCTGTCCCTGCTCGCGCTCGGTCCGGCTCCCGGGAAGACGGAAGCTGGAGTCCACGCCGAAGCCCGACCGGAGGCGGCCCCTGGCTCCATTCCCGCTTCCGCATCAGGTTCGGCTTCCGACGCGATCGAAAATGAGCTCGAGGCCGTCGCGCTCGAGACCGGCGACGAGGTCCTCGACACGACCTTGAGCTGCGGGCTCCGGGTCCTGATTGCGAGAGACGCGAGCTTGCCCGTGGCCGCGCTCGTGCTCTCGATCGAGGTCGGCACCACCGCTGACCCCGACGCGCTCCCAGGTCTGGTCCACGCCCTCGCCTACCACCTCCAGCAGGGCAACCCCGAGCTCGCCCCCGGAGAGGGCATCGCCACCGCTCACGACGCGGGTGGCCTGGCCAGCATGGCCGTGGGTCTGGCTCAGGTTCGCTTCGAGTCCCTCATTCCGGTGTCCGAACTCGACGCGATGTTGCGGGTCGAATCCCAGCGCCTGCGCGCCCCCAACGTGGGCCGGGAGCTGTGGCTCAAGTCGCTCAGCTACGCCCGAAACGACGACGATCTTCGAACCCTCGTTCCGCTCCCCGCTCTGGCGGCCGCCTGGGGCGACCCCCGCATCGACCACGACGGGCGCGAGGTCGATGCCCGGCTCGGGGACTTGCTCGATCAATCGGTCGGCGCTCAGCTCTCGCGCCTGTTCGACTACCGAGACGCGACTTTGGTGATCGTCGGACCCGACGATCCAAAGAGCCTCCTGGCTCGGGTCACGCCCCTGTTCGCCGGCTTGCCCGCACACCCCCGCGCCGCCCCCCCCGAGCTCGCCCCGCCAGCCCCGAGCAGCGATGGACCGCGGGTGCTCCCGCTCCCCCGCCAGCGCGGTGACAGCTTGCTCTGGGCCGTCCCGGGGACCCCCAACGCGAGAGCTTGGGCCCAGGTTTTGTGCGGCACGCTCAACCGTCAACAGCGCGGTGAGGGCGATCCCCCCAAGGCCCGAGTCCGCTGCATCTTTGCCGAGGACGCGCGCCGGCCGGCCTTGATCTTGCGCGCGCTCGGCTACGATCCCGAGACCGGACCCGAGCCGTTGATCGCGGCTCGCCTCGAGCGCATCGCAGCGCTCGCCGAGGTCCCCGGCCGCCCGGCCGCCCCAGCGCCCCCCGCCGATGCGGGGTCGGCCGATCCCGCCCAACTCGAAGCCGGCGATCCCGACCAACCCGAAGTCGGCGATGCGGTGCTCGCCGCCTTGCTCGAGGCCCAGCGGGTGCGCCTCGAGGGCGACATCGCCTTCGCCACCCGGACCCCCCTGGACCTCGCCACTTACCTCGCCTCCGCCACCGAGATCACCGGCGCCGAGGGGGTCACGCTGCGCACGCGGGCCGAGGTCCTCGGTCTGCCCACACTCGGTCCGGACTCGAGCTCCGCCGCGGCCGCCCTGGTCGCCGCGATCCCGACGTTGCTGGATACCCGCGCGGCCGTGCTGCTCGTCGACCCGGAACAGCTCCCCCCACCGATCACCTCCGTGACCGCCAAACCCGACACAGACACCGACCCTGGGACAAACCCGGCTGCCGACCCCGCTGCGCCCGCACAGAATCCGGCCGAGCCCGACACCCAGGAGGCCCCGTGATCGACGGACCACCCAACCCGGCACCCGCCCGGCACCTGCGCGCCGCCTTGCTGGTCGCCGGCTGCCTCGTGTCCGCGGGCCTCGGTGGCTGCCGCTGCAACGAAGAGACCCTCGCCCCCGTGGTCTTCGACGCCAACGACGATCGCCCGGCCATCGACCCCACCCAGGTCTTGGCGCCACCGTGGACCCCGCCCCAGGTCTCCCTGCTCGACAACGGCGGGCTCATGCACTGGCTGCACGAGCCCGGCTCTCTGGCCTTCCACATGCGGGTGCTGCTCCCGACCTCCATCCACGGGGAGAAACTCAGCGCCGCCGGGACGGCCATCGCCCTCGAGGCGCTCGAGATCCGACTCACCGCCCGCCTGCGCCGCATCGGCGGCGCAACCTTCGATCTGCGCAGCCGCCCGGGGCGGGTCGAGATCGTGGTCCACGGTCGAGACCGGGACGCGGAGCGCCTGATCACCGCCCTGGGTGACTCGCTGGCCGACGCCGGCAGCTCCAAGCTGCTCGCACTCGCCCAGGGCAAGGTCCTCGCCCGCCAGGGCCGGGCCGAGCCGGTCTCTCTGGCTGCCGCGGGCCTGATCTCCAGCTTGTTCGAGCAGCCTCTGGGCCGCGAGTTCACCAGCAAGCAAGATCTGGTCGACCTCGGTCGGAGCCGGCTCGAGCGCGGCTGGTCCACGCTCACGGACCCGCGTGACGCGGTGGTGTTGGTGCACGCCGGGCGCAGCCCCGAAGACGAAGATCTCAGCGCGGCCCTCGCTCACATGGGCAAGCGTTGGAAGCCCCCGCTGCTCAGCTTCGGCAGCGGCAAACGCTCGGTCACCGCCCGCCTGCGGCCCCCGACCGACGAGTCCCCCCGGGAGGATCCACGCGCGACCTGGCTGCTGACCGAATCTTCGCCCGCGCCCATGATCGTGCTGCCCGGCGAGCTCGGCAAGGGCGGTCGGGCCGAGGTCATCCTCGGCCGAGTCATCCCCACACCCACCGTCGAGGACAGGACCTTGGCCCGCCTGTGCCAGCGCCTGATTCAAGAGGAGCTCGACGCCCGTCTGATCGTCGCCGGCCCGGTGAGCATCTTCGCCATTCGGGTCCGGGTCTCGCCCTCCGACCCGGTCCACTCGCTCGAGCGCATCATCGAGCGCACCCAGGCCTTCTCCGAGCGGGACCAGCTCCCCGACCGCCTCGAGCAGGCCGCGCGTTTGTGGCTCGGCGCCCGCGTGGTCGAGGCCAGCCTCTCGGGCGAGGACTGGACCTCCCTGTGGAGCGACTCCGTGGATCTGGCCGGCGAAGACCGGGAGATCTTCACGGCCCTGGCCACCGACGCCCAGGGCATGCTGGCCCTGGACTCTGATCAAGTGCGCAGTTTTCTGGACACCTGGTTCGATCCCAGGGGGGGCGAACCAGGCTGGACCTGGGTCGCCGTAGGGCTCAACGACAGCTACCGCACCAAGCTCGGGACAAAGATCAAATTGATAGATTTAGACTGACTTCATTTCCCAGTGTGTGAAGAAACTGTCACAGCGGGGAAAGCATAGAGACGACTGCGCATCAAAGGTGTATCCTCCGCGCTGCACATGCAGCTGCGTACATTGTTGAGGGGGCACGGCGGACACGTTCTGTGCACGCGTTTTGGCCCGAACGGACGCCGAGTCGTCACGGGTGGTCGCGACAAAGCGATCATCATCTGGTCGCTGAGCGGCAAGCTCGAGCACAGGCTCGACGGCCACACCAAGCGAGTCAATGTGTTGACATTTCTGCCCTCCGGCGAGCTGGTCAGTGGAGGGGGGGACGGCACCATTCGACTATGGTCATGGCCACGGGGCAGAGCCATTAAATGTATCGAGGCACACCGGGCCCAAATCTACAGCTTGGGGTGCTCCGCCGACGGCAGACTGATCGCCTCTGGCTCGGCCGACGAGACCATTTGCGTGTGGGAACGCGACAGCGGTGAGCTCCGCCACCGGCTCGAAGTCGGACCCCGAGGTATGTCCTTTGTGTTCTCCGCCGACGGGGAGCACCTGGTCTCCGGGCGCGGTGGGGACACCTTGTGTTTTTGGTCGCTCGAGACTGGTGAGCTGGTCTGGGAGCAGCAGGCCGGCCCGGGCATGGTCGGCGCCCTCGAGCTCGACAACGGCGGCGAGTGGGCGATCTCGCGAGGCTACGGGGGCCCCGTGACCCTGTGGGATACACGGCAGTGGTCCTACGCGAGCGTCCTTCCGATCATCGAGCGCAAGCTGGGAGCGGTGGTGCTGCGTCCACAGCACAGCCAGCTCGTGTGTGTCTGGGCTGGGGCCATCGGCCTCTTCGACCGCGAGAGCGGCTGGGAGGTCGCGCGTGCGGAGATCCCGAGCAACGGTGTGTACGGCCTGGACGTCTCTAGAGATGGCTGCCTCGCAGTCACCGCCTCCGCCGACAACATCGCTCGGCTTTGGACGCTCTAGCAGTCCGCTCAGTGGCTACAGCATGAGGGCTCGGGTGGCCCGGCACCCGAGCTCCCCCCATGACCGTCGTCGTGGTCGTGTCCGTCATGGCCATCGCCATCCCCATCCCCATCCCCATCGTGGTCGTGGTCGTGGTCATGGTCATGGTCGTGGCCCCCAGCCAGCTCCCACAGCCTGCCCAGGAAGCGACGTGGACCTTGGCGGACCACGGACACGGTGAACAGCCCACCCAGGGCCACGGCGCAGGCGACCGCCAGCGGGCTGTGCTCTCCATGCTCGTGGATCTCGCCTGCGGCCATCGCCCCGAGCCCGGGCATAGCCAGGTTCACCGCGCAGCCCAGGGCGACCACGGCCGTGACCATGGTGGCCACAAATGCAACGGCGACCTTGCGACCGTGGAGCTGCTCCAAGACGCCGAAGGTCGTCGCGTTGGTCGCCGGCCCCGTCAACAGGAAGGCCAGCGCCGCCCCGGGTGAGAGACCCTTGGCGATGAGCACCGCCACCAAGGGCGTGGCCCCGGTCGCGCACACATAGACGGGCAGCCCGATGAGGGCGAAGGCCACCACTTGGGCGATCGGGCCGAGCCGGGTCAGGGTCTCCGCGTCGACCCAGGGCTGGACGAAGGCCGCCAACAACAGGCCGACCAAGATCCATGGGCCGGTGCTGTCGAGGACCTCGCCGTAGCCAACGGCGATCCCCGCCCGCAGCTTCTCCCCCCAGCTGCGTTTGGCCTTCAGCTCGGCCTTGGCTTCGACCTTCGCCTTGGCCTCGCTCGCGGCTGCGACTTCGGTCTCGCTGCGACCGGCGGCGAGGCGCTCGGCCCAGGATCCCACCAACCATCCGACGATCAGCGCGAGCACAAAGGCCACGACCACGCGCAGGAGGGTCAGCTCCCCCCCCAACAGAGGTATGGAGACCAAGATCGCGTCGAGGCCGAGCTCGGGCGTGGCGACCAAGAACGCGAGCCCCGCCGTGGCCGGGACCCCGCGGCTCACCAACGAGCGATACACGGGCACGACCCCGCACGAGCACAGCGGCAGAGGCAGGCCGAACACGACGCCGCGCACCGCCTGGGCACCCGCCTTGCCGCGCCGAAGCCAGCGCGCCGGTGCCTCGCCCATGACCTCCCCGATCAACCCGGCGAGCCCATAGGCCAAGAGCAGGGCCGGCGCGCTCTGCAGGACGAGCTCCCAAAATGTAGAGAGAACGCTGTAGCCCTCGCTGTCCTGGGTCTGGCCGTGGCTGTGGGCATCGCCGCCCACGAGCTCCGGGAAGACGAACAGGACGAGCACAAAACCGAGCCCGAGCAGGCCGCCCACACCGGGCAAGAACCGGTGCTCGGCGGCCTGGCGCGCGCGCGGGCTCCCGATCCCATGGCTGACCACGTGCAGCAGCAGCCCACCCACGAAGGCCTCCATGAGACCGACCAGAGCGCTGTTCTCGAACACGGATGTGGCTCCGGCGACGGTGAAGCCTCCGACACTCGCAGCGGCGATCACCGCCAGGGCCAAACCGGCGTCTCGCTGGCTCTTTGCCGTGGTCGCCCCAGTCAACATCCACCAGACGGCCAGGCCGACCGGGACCCGGTGCAGGATCACCGCCCACTCGAGGGCGTGAGAACCACCGTGTAGGTGGCTGCTCGCCACCGCCACCCCATCGGAGAAGGCGTGGAGGGCCATGCCCAGGAGGGCCACCCAGATCGCAGCTTGGTGGGTCTTGGTATCGCCGAGGCGACGCTCGAGCAGGTTCGGCAGGACCAGGCCCGCGACCACGGCGAGCAGGGCCGGCCAACCCGCGAGGCGCAGGCCCAAAGGCACGATCTCCAGGAGCGCGAGGCCGAGTACGGCCACGACCACGAATCCGTCGAGCAGCGAATAGGCTCGACTCGCGCGTGCGGCCAGCCAATGCAGCACCGGCCCGAGCCCGAGCGCCGCGATGCTGATCAGCAGCATCAACTCACCGTGGAGGGAGCTGGGCATCAACCAATAGAGTAGCCCTGGCGCATCGAGCTTCGACGCTGTGCCAGGGCTATCGGGGGTGAGTTGGGGGTCAGACCTCGATCAAAGTTTGATCGAGCTCGATCAAACCCTGATCAAACCCTGATCAAACCCTGATCAAAC
>CAYVJQ010000060.1:40303-41484 GCA_964451725.1 uncultured Nannocystaceae bacterium
GATCAAACCCTGATCAAACCCTGATCAAACCCTGATCAAACTTTGATACCGCGACCGCGCATCTCAGCGAGCACCGGATCGATGCCGCGCTTGTCGATGATGCGCATGCCCTTGGTGCTCAGGCGGATGCGGACCCACTTGTTCTCGCTCGGGACCCAGTAGCGCTTCCACCGGAGGTTCGGCAAGCTGCGCTTCTTGGTCCGGATGTGCGAGTGAGACACGTTCATCCCGACGAGGGGGCCTTTTCCTGTGACCTGGCAAACTTGCGACATGGTGTTTCGCTCCCGAAGGGACGCGGACAGTGGATCACTGCCGGTCTTCTGTCAAGAGCGAGGGCCGGACCGGACCCCCCCCGACGGTGTGAGCATGGTCGCCCATGCATCTCGTCAGGGAGGAGCCGGCCGGCCCTCGCGCGGTTCGCGGTGCTGTGCCCTAGGGCATGGCGCCGGCGTCGATCCAGTCGGCGATCAGCATCTGATCGGCGGCCGAGAGCGGACCCATGTTCAGCGGCATCTGCGATCCCCCGCCGTTGCCGGAGATCTTGAAGTAGAGGTAGCTGGCATCGGCGTCGCCCGGCTCGATGCGGTTGAAGTCTCCGTCTTGGTTCGAGCTGACGCTCACCAAGTTGCCGAAGGCCGTGTTCACATCGGCCATGCTCAGCCCTGCCGGCGCGCTGTTGACGTGGCAGCTGCAGTTGTCGGCGATGATCGGGTAGACGTCGGCAGCAAAGGAGAGCTCGCCCCCCCCGGTGTCGGTGTCCGAATCGGTGTCGGTGTCCGAGTCCGTGTCGGTGTCCGAATCGGTATCGGTATCGGTATCGGTGTCGGTGTCCGAATCGGTGTCCGACTCGCTCTCCGACTCCGTGGTCGTCTCTGTGTCGGTATCGCCCGTGGTCGTGTCGGTATCGCCCGTGGTCGTCTCCTCGGTGGTTCCGGTATCCCCGGACTGGCCGACCTCGTCATCACCATCGTCGCTGTCACAAGCGACGGCCCCGAGTGAGAGGAAGAAGGTCGCGCCGAGGAGGAGTGTGGTTTTCAAGTTGATCATGATTATTCTTTGGAATGGTTAGTGGTTAGTGAAAGTCGAAATCTGGCAGACCGACCGCACATTCAAGCGGTCGGTCTGCTCAGTCGAGAATTTTGAGCGGGCGTCGAACAGTCCGAACCAGGTCGGGCTGCTAG
>CAYVJQ010000061.1:0-10189 GCA_964451725.1 uncultured Nannocystaceae bacterium
CGGGACGGGACGGGACGGGACGGGACGGGACGGGACGGGACGGGACGGGACGGACAAATACGAGGTCTGCACCGACAACGAGCAATCTCCCGCACCAGAGTCCCGCCGATTCCCACTCTCACCCCCGCGAAGGACCGACCAGACGAGCTGTCGACCCGGCGTCCATGGACGCTCGTCCCTCGACCCCGACCCCAACCCCAACCCCAACTAGATTCGATGCATCCGGTCCAGACTCCTCCGGTCCAGATACAGCCGCATCCCCGGTCTCGGGCTCGAACTCGACCGGCGGATTGACGACCGGGGCGGGTGCAGGCACGGGGGCCACGCCCGGGATGTTCAGCTCGCGCTGGTCGAGGATGATGAAGCCCTCTTCATCGACCAGCACCCCCTCGGGGGGACGGTATTGGCCATCGGCGTCGTAGATACCCAGGCGCAGGCCGAGGCTGTCGTTGTACACGTCGACCGCGGCCTCGTAGCCGCTGCGGGCCCGCCCCCAAGCGATCCCGGCACCGATCCCGAATCCGAGCGTCAGGACCCCGCCGGTCAACAACACGGCGCCCGTGCCGTTGAGGCGCGTCAGGTCGAGGCCCTCCCTCGCCGAGGCTGCGGCCCCGCCGACGATGACCAGGGCGCTGGCCGCCAACAGCCCCGTCAGTACACGGGCGGTGCGGATCCTTCGCTCGGGCAAGACCGCGGCGGAGTTCCGGTCGGAGCGCAGCACGAGGTCGAGGGACTGCCAGCCGCGCGGGCGTGCCCCGAGCTGCCGACCCTTGACGTAGCGCGACCCTCGGGCGTCGTTCTCCCGGTAGATCGCGTTGTCGTTGTAGGCCGTCTCGCGCTCTTCCCGATCGTCGATAGCTTCGAGCGCCTCGACATCGGTGGGATGCAGCTGCGGCGTCAGACCCATGCAGGCGCTCGCGCTCGAGAGCAGGACGATCCCGAGCAATCGACCCGACAGACGCGGGTGGAGGTGGGGTGCGGCGGTCACCGAAGAGCGACCGTAACATGGCCCGTTTGGGTGCTCACACGAACAGGCGATACCGGACCCGGTCGCCGTCGTCCAATGACGGCCGTGGCGACTCGAGGATGATGGGTGCCCGGCGGGCAACACCGGGGCTCGTCTCAGCTGGAGGTCGGGACGAGCTCGCGGTGCTCTCCGCGGTGTTCCCCAACGATGACGCCCGCCAAGGGGCAAACGCCAGCGAACTCGGCAGCGGGGGCAGTTCGGGCCCCTCCGCCCTGCCCCTCCGTGCCGAGTCCATGGTTCCCCACTCCGACATCGCGCGCGGGCCCACCCGCGAGGATTCGCCACGACCGCCTTCTCCACGACCCGGGGTCATCTCCGCCCGTGCTTCGGCTGCTCCCCTCGCGGGGCCATCGATCGAGCTCGGGGCAACCGGCAACCCGTGATGCTCCCCCTCTCGCCGCCTCACGCAGGATTTTTTGTCGGCGGCGAGGCGCTGAACCCCCGCTGTGCCGGGCGCCCTGTAGGTCTCGGTCGCTCCGCCCGCCCGACGGCGCAGTCGAGCGACGCGCTGGGGACAGGGCAGGCGCGAGCCCTCGACCACCCGCAGCGCCCCCTCGAAATCCCGACAGTGATGCTCGAGGTGCTTGGCCCAGGCCTCGGCGGCGACCGGGTGCCGGGGGTCGGCCGCCCAAGCCCAGCGCCACAGGGGCGCGGCCCGGTCCCGCTCTCCCGCCCGCCGATGCATGACGGCCAGCTCCAGAGCCGCATCGCGCAGCATTCCGACCGGTACCCGGCACGGGCGCGCCGCGATCTCCGGCTCGACCCCGCGGGCCAGGCAGGCGCGCGCCTCCTCGGCGAGCCCGAGACGCGAGAGATGTCGGGCCGCCCGCCGAGTCTGATCGAGGTCCCGGGGCGTCGCTATGTCGGCCGCCAGGCTCATCGCCAAGCTGGGCAGACTCACCAGATCGGCCTGGTTGTGGTCGATGACGGCGCGCAGCCGGGCCTCGGACCGATCGCAGGTCGGCGCCTGAAGTCGGCTCCAAAACACCTCGGGGATCTCGGCAGAGGCGATGTCCGCACGCCGGGTGACGCCCAGGGCCAGCCGCTCCAAAGTGCCGAGTTTACAGTCCGGCGCCCGCCCACCCCACATTCGTCGGGCGACATGCAGGAGGTCGAGGTGGTCCGCTTCGAGCTCGGGCGCCGCCATGCGATAGCGCTGGGCTCGCAGGCGCAGCAGGGGCAGGTCGAAGGTCGAACCGTTGTAGCTGACCAGGGGCGAGGGCCCGAGCTCGGCCAGCGCCGCGAGCATCGACGCGAGCATGGCCGGCTCTGCGCCGAGTTTGGTCAGGGTCCACTGACGCAGGCGCAGCTGGGCGCCGTCGTGCCAGGCCAGACCAATGAGGAACGCGACCACGCCCCCGCCGGCGAGGCCCGTGGTCTCCGTGTCGATGAACACCGGGTTGTGACCCACCCCCGCGCCCAGGTGGACGACCGCCCGGGACAGCGCTCCGAAACCGGGCGTCTCCAAGCTCGAGAAGTCCCCCCCCAACACCCCGGAGCAGCCCGCTCCATCGAGCTCCTCGACCATGAACCCGGACTCGCCCCGCGCAGACACAACCGGGTCCACAGACACAACCGGGCTCACCGGGGTGGGCCGAGTCCCAAGTCCTTCCACTCCAGCTCCGACGCGCACCCCCTCGAGGACCCGCGCGTGGCTCAGGCGTTCGATCAGGCTCATCGCCAGGCTCCCGACTCGGGCAGCGCGAGGCCTTCACGCAGGGCCTCCAGAGCGGTCAGCGCGTCGCCGCGGGCGTGGTCCCGCGCGGCCCCTTCGCTCTCGCGGGCCCCACGGCTGGGACCCCGCCCCGCCAGACCCAGCTCAGGCGTCCCGAGGCTGACCTCCGTGCCCACGCAGGTCGGGCAGCCGTCTGCGCAGCGACATCCGCGGACCACCGCGACCACCCGCTCGAGGAACAGGCGCCCGAGCGCCGAGATCCGCGTCGACAGGCCGGCCCCGCCAGGGAGCGAGTCGTAGAGATAGATGGTCGGTCGGCCGCTGGCCAGCATCAGGGCCTCGGCGCTCGGCTTGCCGGTCCCGGCGTGGGCCCAGGCCCCGACCCCCTCCGCGCTCGGCGGCCCCGAGGTCACGGCGTGGCCCAGATCGCCCAGCTCGCACATGGCGACCATGGCACCCACGTGATGGAGAGCGTGGGCCACAGCGAGGGCCGCGTTGGCCCGGCGCTGGGGGTCGCTCAGCTGGGCCAGGAGCGCGTCGGGGAAGGACCAGAACGCGGCGACCGTGTGCAGCTCGAAGTCCGGGAGCTCGATGGGTCCATAGCCGATGTTTTCGTGGGTCCGAAAGCGCAGTTTTTTGAACCCGGGCACGGCCCGAACCACGTGGGCGTAGCCGGTGCCGCTGTGCACAAACCCAGGGCTCGCCCCAGCGTCCCCAGCGTCCACCTCGCTGCCCTCGAGCATGCGGACCCGCAACTTGGAGACCGCCTCGGTGTAGTAGCGACCCTGAACCTCGCGCACGTAGGCTTTGCGCTCGTCCCAGTCGAGGCGGTGGACCTCGTAGGTCTTGCCCTCGATCGGGTAGATCGCGCCCGGGTGCAGGTAGAGGGGGCCATCTTCGAAGTCGACCTCGGCCAAGACCCGGCCGTGCTCCGCGCTGCCCTCACGAGTCTCGAGGACGCTGAAGTTCTCCTCCATGGAGCCGCGCAGATCGACACCGTCGGCGGGAAAAGCCGCACCGATGGCGTAGTAGCGGACCGTGGACAGCCCCGACTCCCCGCCCTCGCGCAGCAGCACGCCCCGGCTCGAGAGGTAGTCGAGGGCCGCCCCGAGCTCCCCCCCCTCGAGGCCCGCCCAGCTGCTCCACCACCCGGTTTTCCCGGACTCGGCGTCGGACTCGGCAGCAGGAAAGCCGAACGGCAGCTCGTAGGCGGCGCAGCGCAGGTGGGGGATCAAGATGTCCGGGTTCTGCGGGTCCAGGCGCGCGTGCTCGGGCGGTTCGGCGAACAGGAACCCGGGCTCGGCGGCCACGAACTGATCCAGGGGTTTCGACGAGAGCACCATGACGGTCAGCGAGGGCGACTGCCGCCGACCGGCCCGACCGGAGCGCTGCCAGGTGGCCGCGCGTGTGCCCGGGTAGCCCGCCAGGACCACGGCGTCGAGGCCCCCGATGTCCATGCCGAGCTCGAGGGCGTTGGTAGAAGCCACGATCTTGGCCTCGCCCCGGCGCAGCGCGTCTTCGATCTCTCGGCGGTGCTCGGGCAGGTAGCCGCCCCGGTAGCCCCGGATCCGTCGCCGGGCCCGCTCGCTCGCCCCCCGGTCGACCGGACCCCGGGGCAGCCCCGCCGTGCCCCCGCCCCGGGCGGCCTGTTGCGCAGGGCCGACCTCGTCCTCGCGCAGGTAGCGGGTCAGGAGCTCCACGGCCTTGCGTGTCCGACAAAAGGCGAGCGTGCTGACGTCGGCTTCACGCAGCTGGCCGAGCACGGCGCGCGTGGCCTTGAGGTAGTCGCGGCGAACCCCGACCAGAGGATCGACGACCGCCGGGTTGAACACGGCGAAGATCCGCGGGCCCGTGGGCGCGCCGCTCTCGTCGATGATCTCGAAGTCGTCGCGGGCGGTCAGGGCCGAGGCCAGCTCGCGCGGGTTGGCGATGGTCGCCGAGCAGGTGATCAGCTGCGGCCGGGATCCGTGGAAGGCGCAAACCCGCCACAGCCGTCGCAGCACGTTGGCCACGTGACTCCCGAACACGCCCCGGTAGCTGTGCAGCTCGTCGATCACCACGTAGCGCAGCCCAGCCAAGAACGGAGACCAGCGGTCGTGGTGGGGGAGCACCGCCCGATGCAGCATGTCGGGGTTGCTGGCGATCACGTGCGCGCGAGCGCGGGCTGCCCGACGCTCGTCGGGGGGTGTGTCGCCGTCGTAGGTGCCGGCGCCTACCAGCCCCTCGAGGGCCGAGCCGGGACCGACCAACTTGCGCAGCGCCTCGACCTGATCCCGGGCCAGCGCCTTGGTTGGAAAGAGAAACAGGGCCCTCGCGCCCGGGTCGTCGACCACAGCCTGGAGGACGGGAGCCTGGTAACACAGGGACTTGCCCGAGGCTGTCGCCGTCGCCAGCACGACATCGCGCCCCGCCCCCAAAGCCGCGAGCGCGCGCGCCTGGTGAGACCAGGGCCGCTCGACGCCGCGCGCCGCGAAGCAACTGCGCACCCGAGCATCGATCCACGCGGGCCACTCCCCACACCGCGCCGGTCGTGCGGGGCTCCGACGCACGGTGACGAGATCGACCTCGTCGAGCGCCGAGATGGCCTCGATCCGGGACTCGATGTCCCGCTCGCTCCAGCGTGAAGCGGCAGGTCGAGCTCCACCCGGTCCTGCTGCAGCCGATAAAAAACGGGCGGCCGAGTCGCGCTCGAAAGCATCTCGACTCGACCGCCCAGAGAGGTCAGGCTTCCCCGCACACGCAGAAACAGCTGAATTTGAAGGAGGATCCGCTGTTTCTGGAAGGAGGGTCCGTACGCGGGGAAGACCTGAAGGGTGCTCTAGCATCGAACGAAGATTCTCGCCTGCACTGAACGCGCGGATAGACCTACCACTCGTTCAGCATTCTCGTCAAGGTGCTCTGCGACTGTCTTTGATCATGTTTCGCGTTCCGCGCGATCCTCCCAAAGTCGGCGTCTGTCACGCTCACGCGGGTGCGCACAGCACGCGCACCCGACCGGTGTCGGGACCACACGCTCGAGCCCACGACCCACCACTCGACATTTCACCCAAAAATGGGGGCTGGAGCGGTCACCGCGTAGGCTCTGACCTTGGCCGACAAACGCAGACGCCCGCGGGCCGGCGCGCGCCTCTCTCTGACGCTGCGCAGCGAGGTCCCAGGCGCATTTTCACTGACCGGATTCAGCGAGAACTTCAGTGAGCGGGGCGCCATGCTCTCCCTCTCCGAGGACGAGGCGGAGCTCCAACCAGGCGCCCGACTGACGATCACCCTCGACCTGCCCACGGGTGCCTGTACGGTCTCCGCGCGCGTTCGCTGGACCTCCAAGGTTCTCCCCGGCATGACCGGCGTCGAGTTCCAGCCGCCCGTGCCGACCGCGCTGGCCGAGTATATCCGGGTCCTGCTCGACACCACGGCCGACGCCGAAGCGGTCTGAGCCCTCCCCCTCAGTCCCTCCCCCTCAGCCCCTCCCCCCTCTCAGTCCCACACCGGCGCGTCGCGCCAAGCCTGGGGCCAGGCCTCGCCCTTGTTGCCGGGGATGTCCACACCCGCCCGGTCACGGACGAAGTTGTCGACATCGGCGAATGCCCGCTCCCGGCTGCGCTTGCCCGCGCGAGCGCGCATGGGTTGGGCCCGGCCTCCACGGACCAGGCTGACGACCTCGTGGGGCGCCGGCCGAAGGTCGACGAGCGCGCCCTTGCGCGCCGGGTTGAGGAGCTGCTCTTCGTTGCCGATGGGATCGGCCACGGTCTTGGCTTTGAAGGTCCAGACCAGCAGCGCCGTCGGATCGCGGTCGGCGTAGGCCGGGTTGTCGGTCAGCAGGTCGCGCATGCCGTAGTGGGTCTTGCCGATGTCGTCCTGGTTGACCGGGCCGGCCATCATGCAGATCCCCGCGAGCAGGTCACAGTCGTCGGGCAGGTCGACCACACCCATGAGCTCGGCGTAGAGGGCCCCGCGGCAGGCCGCCGCCCCGACCCCACGCAAGGCCAGATCCCAGTCGAGACCCGCGGCCTCGACCTCGGGCTTGGACAGGCCAGCCAGGTAGATGCGCTGACCCGCGAGCGCGAAGGCCTTGCGCCCGCGCTCGGCGTTGCGGGACAGGGCCCTGCCCAGCGGCAGGTCGGCCCACTTGGGGATGTCGGCGACGACCCGATCGGTGATCTCGCTGAGCTTCTCACGGATCTTGCGCAGCCGGGTCTTGCCGTCGGGGGTCAAGACGTCGATCCGATCGAGGATCATCAGGACCTTGGCGCGCTCGCGCGAGATCCCGGTCCAGCGCGCAAACGCGTTGTAGGCCGCGCGCCCAGCCTGAACCGTGAACGCCTCCGAGACGTCCATGTCCTGGCGCTCTCGATAGGGCGCGGGGGCCTTGGACTCGAAGTTCACACCGGGCTGGATCCGCTCGCTGCGAAACGCGAGCAAGGTCGCGCCCAGGGTTCGCCACAGCCCCGGGTCTTCAAACTGGATGCGCTCGGCCTCGAGCGCCGTGCCCACCTGTACGACCATGGCCACCCCCCAGCCCTCCCGGCGCTGCTCGGCGCTGAGCCGACACATGCGCTCGAGGGTCCCTATGGTCGCAGCGTTTCGCCGCCGCGCCGGGCCACAGAACCCGGCCTGGATAATCTGGGTCCGGCGTCGGCCCGCGCTGGCCACGACCTCGGCGCGCTCGATCGTGTCGGCCAAGATGCCCAGGTGCAGCTGCTGCAGATAGGCGATCGTCGGGATGTCGGTGGCCGATCCGAAGCGCTTGCTCAGCGCTCGCTTGGGCACAGAGAGCAGGCTGCGCACGGGCTCGTGACCGACGAAGGTCAGGAGCAGGGTGAAGGGGGTGCGGTAGGCCTTCGACAGGATGATGTGGGTGTAGCCGGCCCCATCGAGGGCGGGCGCCTCCGTGGCCCCACCCGGGTCGAGTCCACGCAGCAACTCCGCGATCGCCCTCGAGTCCTCGGGTCCAAAGCTGACCTGGCGGTGGCCCCGGTAGTTGGTCGACTGACGGGCGCTGAGCACCCCGAGGGCGCTGGCCTCGAAGAGCTCCGACTCGGGCACGGGCTCGACCGGACCGAAGCCCGTGGGCGCCTCGAGGGCGAGCAGCTCGAGCGCGTCTCGGCCCTGCGCCTGGGTCAGGCCGACCCGGGTCCGGTAGCCCACCGGCGAGCCGGACTCGAGGGCCGTCGGCAGGGAGTAGCGTGTGCGTCGCTCGCCGGGGAGGGCGAAGCTCGCATCCCGGCGGGCCCGCTGCTCGACGGGTGGGGGCACCACCGTGACCACTTCGAGGCGCTTGGGCTGGACGTCCAGATCGGGCTCGGCCATCGGCCGGACCGTACCCGATCCGCCCCCTTCAGCCCATGGTCAGCCCATGGTCAGCCCGTGGTCAGCCCATGGTCCGCAGGCGCCGGCGCCGACTGTGGAGACGCTCGAGTTGGGCTGGGCCCCCAAACTCGTGGCGCCGTAATTCGTAGGTCTCGTGGATGACCCGCTCGAGCTCTCGACAGGCCTCGGCCGAGCCGAGCTCCGCCGGGTCGATGGGTGGCAGGATGATCAGGCCCAGATGCTTGCGATAGCGGATCGCCCGATCGTCGCGACCGAGGGCCTCGAAGGTCCCGAGCAGGACCACGGGCAAGAGCTTGAGCCCCTCGTCCGCCAAGGTCCGAATCCCCGCACGCTTGAATTTTTGCAGCTTGCCGTCGGGGCTGCGCGTGCCCTCGGGAAAAATCATCAGGGGATGCTCGGTGGCCCGGGATGCGTTGCGGATGATCGCGCGGGCATTTTGATGCTTGCGCCGGTCGATGAGCACCCCACGGTTGCGCATGTACGAGCCGAACACGGGCATCAAGACGACGATGCGCTTGGCGATGAAACACACCGGCTTGGGCATGTGTGCGAGCACCACCACCCAGTCGAGGTAACTCAGATGGTTGGCGACCACCGCGTAGTCCTCGAGGTTGCGCATGTGCTCCTCACCCTCGACGTGCACGCTGGCCCGGAGGACCTCGAGGATCCGCCGACTCATGAGCTTGGCGATGTGCTGCTCGATGACCCCCTCGCGCCGATCGATCACGTTGCCCATCAGCTTGAACAGGTGAAACCAACTGATCAGGATCAGCAGTCGGATGTACTGCCAAACCCGGGTGAGTTCGTCGACGAGTCGCATGCCCAGTGCGTCCATGGTTTCGCGCAAGCAGGGGCGAGTTTCAACCATCCTCGCAGGGAGGGCTCTAGCGGTCTCTATGGCCGCTCCTGTCGGTGATTCCGCCCAGGGGGACAGCCCTCGGCTCGGGGGTCGGGGCAGGGCCCAGATGCATCCTGGGGCCAAGTCCGCGGCCTGTCCCACCCATCCCCACCCCGAGTTTTGGCGATACTCGAACGGGCCGGACACAGGGCTAGCAGTCCGTGCAGACCGGTTCGGTGGCCTGCTAAACTCGCCCGTCTGCGAATCCCGTGCTGATGTCCGCACAGATCTCTCCTGCGTCCCGCGCCCCGCCCGTGTTTGTGGGCGCCGTGGTCCGCGTGCTCGACAGTGACGGCGAGCCCTGGGGCGCCGGCGTACTCAGCAGCCACAGGCGTGTGTTCACCTGCACCCACGTGCTCACCGATGTGCTCGCCGAGACCCCGCGCGTGGGCCACGAGGTCGAGGTCGACTTTCCCCTGCTCGCCAGCCGCTTTCGGACCCGGGCCGTGGTCGAGCTCGCCGTGCCCACCGACAGCGAAGCGCGGACCCGAGACATCGCCGTGCTCCGCCTGCTCGAGGTCGCCCCTGAGCTCTCGAGCCCATTTTTCAGCGCCGCCGATCCCTGGGGCCTCGACGGCCTGCCACACTCGGCCATCGGGTTCCCGGCCGAGGTCCCCGAGGGCAGCTGGGTCGAGGGCCAACACCGGCGCCTCAACGGCAGAGGATGGGTCGAGTTGCGCACCCATCGCGGGGCCCATTTTCGCGGCGGTTTCAGCGGGACCGCCGTGTGGGACCAGGACAATGTGGTCACAGGCATCGTCGCCACGGCCCTCGAAGCGGAGCACGGGGCCGAGTTCGGCTTCGCCCAGGCCGTGCCGGTCGAGCTCTTGCACGAGGCGATCTCCGGGCTCCCCGCCGAGCCGGATCCACCCGACGCGAACGCTGGAGGCTACGACGCCGAGCCGCTCGTGGAGGTCGTCGCCAGCGGCATCGAAATAGCGAGCTTCGCCACCGGCCTGTTCGCCCTGGCCACGGTCGTCGCAGCGTCGACCTCGGGCATCATGATCGCGCTGAACATCCAAGGGGTCCTCTCGGGTCTGCTCCTGACCGCCGCAGCCACCGGCTTCCTCCTGCTCTCGTGGACGGTCCGCCGAAACCTCCAGCAGCTCGCACACCGGCTCGCCGGCGTGACCCGAGAGCAGCCGCCTCCAGCGAGGCCCCCGAGGTCGGCGGACATCACCGAGTTTTCGCTGGGGGCGAGATCGCCAAAGGGCACATCGGCGCTCGAGGACCTACTGGCGACCCTCGACGACTCCCCTTC
>CAYVJQ010000061.1:10289-11876 GCA_964451725.1 uncultured Nannocystaceae bacterium
TCCCCCGGCCAGGTCGGCACAGCCATGTCCACGGTCCTGTCCGCCCCTGAACTCGAGTGGGCGCAGGAGCTCGTCGCCCGCTACATGGGGGCGCGACCATGAAGCTCGTCCACGGCCAGCCCCCGAAGTCGGCGCTCTTGACCCGGCGCTTCGCCGTCGGGCTCAGCCTGATCATCGTCCTCGCCTGCCTGACCGTGATCCTGACTGGGCTGCGCCTGCGCCGGGTCGATCGCCAGGTCGCCCTCCGAGAGGTCGAGCTGAGCCACAAGGGGGCGGCCCTCGACGGTCTCAACCACGCCATAGCGACCAACGAGAGCGCCTTCGAGGTCAGCGCCGAACAGCTGACGGAGCAGAGCCTGGAGGTCCTCCGGAAGCAGCGCGAGCTCGAGGAGCTCGTAGCCAAGACCGCCGCCCTCGAGACCTCGGTGATGGAGTTGGCCGCCGAGTTCGCGTCCTCCGAGCGCGGCAGCGACTACGTCGATCAGTGCCGAATCCTGGGTCTGCAAGGCCAGATCGTCGATGAGGGCTGCGCGGGGCTGCTGGTCGCCGGCATCCTGCCTGCGCCCGAGGCCCGGGATGTGGGCGAAGAGCTGGTCGCGGTCGACAAACTGCTCGGCGAAACCCTGCGTACCAAACCCAAACACCGGCCGGCCATGCTCGATCAGGCCGAGGCGCTGCTGCGCGCGACAGCCCAGCTCGGCACCGCCCAGACCCACATCAACCAAGCTCGGATCGAGGGTCGTCGGGCGCGAGTGTTGGAGCTGCGCGGGCAACCGCAGGCCGCCCTGGTCCTGGCTGCGGGCGCGTTTGTGGGCGACACCTCGCTCAACAAGCCGCGCTGGTACGACATGATCGTCCGCCTGGCCCACGCGGTCTACGGTCGCTACGACCCGCGGGCGATGGCGGTGATCTGCGACGAGACCTACGTCGGACCCGAGCGCTCGGCCCAGCGCAAGAGCATCTGCGCGCTCGAGCTCAGCAACGCGAGCACCACGCTGCGACGCAGCGACCGCGAGGCCGCCCGCCGCCACGCCTGTGACTCGGCCGCCATGCTCACGAGGATCACGCCCAAGGCCGAGCAGACTTACAAGATCCGCAAGCTCGACTCGCGCCGAGCGAAGGCCCAGCGGGTCTGCGATGCGCTCGCCGACGCGCCGGCGACCCCCTCACCAACCTCACCAGTACGACCGACCCCGACCGGTGGAAACGAGAGCCCACGACCATGAGCAAAACCGACCCCGAGCGCATTGAATTCACCCTGGACGACGGCGCCCAGGTCATCGTCCTGGAGACCGCCGCCGGCCGGCAGGCAGAGGGCTACAAGCCGGTCAGCCGCGGCTCCAGGGGACCGGTGACCGAGCGCGCGAGCCGGTCCTTCGCCGAGGTCATCCGCACCCTCAAGCCCGTGCTCGACACCATCCGCACCGAGCTCGCCGAGACCATCGCCAGCGCCGACGAGCTGTCGATCTCTCTGGGCGTCAAGATCGGCGCCGACGCGGGTGTGATGTTGGCCTCCGTGTCCTCCGAGGCGACGATCAACGTCAGCGTGAAATGGAAGCGCGGCGACGCGCCCAAGCCCAAACCCAA
>CAYVJQ010000061.1:11976-21661 GCA_964451725.1 uncultured Nannocystaceae bacterium
AACCCAGCTGAGAGCCACACCGCGGGCGCTACGGCGTCGAGTCGCCCGACGGTGGCGATGCGTCACCCTCGCGGACCGAGTCCCGCTGGGACAAGGCGGCGGCGAAGGCCTCGTAGACCGGGGCCGTAAACAACACGAAACGGACCTCTTCGACCGCCCCCCAGGTCCGGCCGCCCACGCTCGCCACAGCGATCTCTGCGCCGAGTCCGAGCGGAAAGCCGTAGGCACCCAGCGAGATCGCAGGAAAGGCGAGCGACACAAACCCGCGCTCGACAGCGATCTGCATACACGCCTCGTACGCCCGATGCAGCACCGCCTCGGGCTCGGGGGTGCGCCTGTAGATCGGCCCCACCGTGTGGATCACCCAGGGTGAGGGGAGGTCGAAGCCGGGCGTGATCCGGGCCTCACCAAAGCGACAGCGCACCCCCTCGACCTTCGGCACGCGCCGGCAGCCCTCGAGCAGGCCCGGTCCCGCGGCCCTGTGGATCGCCCCGTCCACGCCCCCACCCCCGAGCATCTTCGGGTTTGCAGCGTTGACGATCGCGTCGACCTTCACCTGGGTGATGTCCCCGCGTTCGATGCTCAGTCTGGGCGCCGACATGCTCCGGAACCTACACGATCACCGGATCGAAGAGCCGGGGTCCCGCATCGACGCGGTCGGCCCGCACGGCTATGCTGGCGAGCCGCCCGGCCGAGCCCCACCCAGACGCAGACCCCCCTGGACCGGCCCCGCGCTCCAACTCCAAGCCCCACAGCCTCCGCATGCGCAAACACGCCATCGTCGAACTGCACGGAGACGGCATCGCCCGCGAGCTCTCGCAGGCCATCCACGCCGTCGCCCAAGCCCTCCCTTTCGAGCTCGAGTTCATCCCGATCGATCTCTCGGACGAGAACCGTGAGCGCCGTGGGGACGTGATCTACACCGAGGCCGAGGCCGCCATGCGCCAGTACGGGACCTCCCTCAAGTACCCGACGGCGACCACCCGGGAGAGCCCCAACCGGATCCTGCGCGAGCGCTGCAACTTCGCCGTCATCCACCGGCCCGTCCGGACCATCGAGGGCATCTCCACCAACTTCCGCAAAACCATCCACCTCGACATCGTGCGCATCGCCACCGGCGGCACCTACGAGGACGCGGGCCGGCGCATCAACCGAGACACGGCCGTCTCGATCCGCACCATCGAGCGACGCCCCTCTGTGCTCGCGGCCCGGTTCGCCTTTCGCATCGCCCAGCTCCGGGCCACAAACGTGATTGCGACCTCCAAGTACACGATCCAACAGGCCACCGACGGCCTGTTCCAGGAGTCGGCCCGGGAGGTCGCCCGCGACTACCCGGCGACCGAGTTCCGAGAGGAGCTCTTCGACGCGCTCTTGGCCGGCGTGATCATGCACCCCGATCGCTACGGCGTGATCGTCTGTCCCAACGAATACGGAGACTTCCTCTCGGACATGGCCTATGGGCTCATCGGCTCGATCGGCCTGGGCGACAGCGCCTCCTACGCCTTCGACGAACACGGCCAGATCAGCGTCGCCATGTTCGACCCGGCCGGTGGCACCGCCCCCGACATCGCCGGCCAAGACAAGGCCAACCCGACCGCCGTGTTCTTGGCGATGGCCAACATGCTCGGCCACATCGACGAGTCCGCGGCTGGCAGCGCCCTGCGCAATGCCGTGCTCGCGGCCATCGCCGCCGGCGAGCGGACCGCCGACATCGGCGGTAACCTGTCCCTGAGCGCGTTCACACAGACGGTCATCGCCCGGATGCGCGAGACCTTGGACGCGGGCTGAACGGGACCCAATGGCCCGTCTGCGCAAAGGCTTGATCGGCGACCGGGAGCGGGCTCGCTGCTGGTGGTGCGGCGAACTCGAGGACTATCGCCACTACCACGACCACGAGTGGGGCCGACCCGTCGACGACGACCACCGCCTGTTCGAGAAGCTGTGCCTCGAGGGCTTCCAGTCTGGACTCAGCTGGCTGACGATCCTGCGCAAGCGCGACAACTTCCGCCGCGCCTTCGCCGACTTCGACTTCGAGGTCCTCGCCCGCTGGCGGCCCAAGGCCCGGACCGAGCGCCTGCTCCAAAATGCCGGCATCGTCCGCCACCGGGGCAAGATCGAGGCGACCTTGAGCAACGCCCGGCAAGCTTGCAAGTTGGCCGACGAGTTCGGCTCGCTGGCGACCTACTTTTGGCAGTGGGAGCCCGAGCCCAGCGCCCGACCCAAGCGCCTCGACCACGCCAGCCTCTCGACCCTGAGCCAGACCCCCGCGTCCAAGGCCATGGCCAAAGATCTGCGGGACCGGGGATTTCGATTCTTCGGCCCGACCACCGCCTACGCCTTCATGCAGGCCATGGGCCTGGTCAACGACCACCTCGAGGGCTGCTCCACACGCGCCGAGGTCGAGCGGGCCCGCGACGCCTTCACCCGGCCCTGAGTTTTCGAGCGCTCGCCCACCTGTCTCGAAGACCTCCGTGCCCCCGACGACCGCGACCTCGACCATGGCTGTGCGATCGACCCGGAGGACCGTCACGGTCGCAGCGCTGGGTTTGGCCGTGCTCGTGGCGGCGCTGTGGTCGATCGCCGAGTGGGCGCCAATCACAAACCCGGCGCCGCGCGAAGCCTGCGACTGCCAGGAGGACGCACCCCTGCCCCCGGACGCCGGGCGGCCCCTGCCCTGACGCCCCGCCCCCGGAGGCCGGGCGCGCGGCCTCGCACACCCGACGGAGGGATCCATAGACCCGCACGCAGATCAGGCCCGCAACAGGCCGGACCTGCTCGACCACAGCCCGAGGTGGCCCACGACGAGCCCGCAATTGCATCGCCCCGGCGGGCTCGGCCAGGGTATTGATTGGTGCCTATGTCGAAGCTCCACTCTGCCCTGTTCGCCCTGTTCGCCGCGTTTTTGCTCGCCACCACGGGCTGCTCCAAGACCGTCGAGGGCGAGACCAAAGCCTGGAAGACCAACGTGGCCTCCGTCGATGGCCTCAAAGCGCAATACCCGGGGATGAAGCCGGCCCTCGAGTCACGCCTGAGCGCGGCAACCTCGATCCACGACGAGGCCGAGGCGCTCTCGGGCGACGCCCAGATCGACAAGCTCGCGGCCGCCAACAAGGCCCTGCGAGCCGGCTTCGTGGGTGACCTCCAGGGTCTCGCCGCCAAACTCTCCAAGCTCCGCGAGCAGAGCGTCGAGGTGACCTCGAACGCGGGCGACGAGTCGACCCGGGCGGCCGCAAAACTGGCCGCAGAGGACGTGAAGAAGACCACCGAGCGCATCGAGGCCCTGCTCAAATCAGGGGCCACCGACGAGGCCGGCGCGACGGCGATCATGAAGACGATCAACGCCGACGTAGCGACCGCACAAAAGACGATCAAGGCCGCGCTCTCGGGCGACAAGAAGAAGGTCGAGGCCGCGAAGGCCGACGCCGATGCGGCCGCCGCGGTCGAGGTCAAAGCCGCCGACTGGACCTGCGACCACTGCGACAGCGCGAACAAACACGACGCGACCAGCTGCGTCTCGTGTGGGGCCCCCCGACCCGTCGCCAAGAAATAGGCACGCCCAGGACAGACGCAAAACCGGGGGTACGCCTGGTACCCCCGGTGTCTCCGCGCTCGCAGACAGGCCTCGTCGCGGTCGGTGGCGAGGCCGAGCCTGACTGACCGTCAGCCGACCGGCGACACAGTGGGCACGGCGCCCTCGAACAGGGCCTCGACCCGGTTGTCGATCGCGTCCAGGGGCGGGAGCTCGAGGGCCTGAACCTCGGTCCGGGTCACCCGCAGCTCCGGGTCGGCGTGGGCCTCGTGGCGAGGCGGCAGCCCCTCGAGCTCCTCGGCCGAGAACGGCCGCTCCACGGTCCGGCGGGCAAAGAAGCTGCCGTGGGTGAAAAACCGCGGGTAGGCGTCGAAGTCGACCCCGACCTGGGCGAGCAGCTCACGCTGCTCGCTCGTGCTCTTACCCTCGACCTCCCCGTGGCTGTAGCGGCTGCGCACGGCCATGGAGATCGCGTTTTTGGTCGCGTCTCGCTCCCGCCACAGGAGCACGTTGGCGGCCTCGCCCAAGGTCGGCACGGTCCACACCCGGCAGTCGAAGACGGCCAGATGCTCACGGCGCTCTGGCAGCTGGTCGATCACGCCGGCGTTGAACCACGCGGTGGCCATAGAGGCGAGCACCGAGGTCAGCTTTTGGATCCGCCCGTCCATGTAGACCTGCGAACCGCTGCGCTCGGCGTGGAACACCAGGCTGATCTCGTCGGACTGGGTGTAGCCGACCCGGGCGTGGGTGGCCGAGACCAGCTGCTTGGTCACCCACTGCATCAGCCGGGACAGGCGCTCGTCGTAGGGCCGGGCCAGACCCGAGGTCCACCGGGAGAAGCGCTTGCCGTCGATGCGGGCGCAGATCGGGAGCAGGGGCATGCAGCGGCGACCCGCCTCGCGGCCCTCGTAGGCCTTCATTCGATCGTTGATGTTCATGGCTCGTCCAGGCCCAGCCCGGGGCAGCGCCCCGAAGCTCGAGGGCGAAGCATGGCCGCAGACGGCCACCTTGCAACCCTGCCCGCAGACCGACCTCGACCAGCCCCTATCGAGGCGTGTGTGGGCGAGGCCTCAGTCGCTGAGCAGGGCCTCGACCTGGGCCTGAAGCCGGCCCGCGGCGCCCGGTCCGTAGCCCCCCTCGACGGCGACCACGACCCCGGTCTGGTCGATCACGTAGGTGGTCGGCATCTTCGGGGGTACCCAGGCCTCGGCGATGCCGTGGTCTCGGTCGTGGATCACCGTGAAGCTCACGCCTACCCGATCGATGAACGCCCGCGCATCCTCGGCCCGGTCGTCGACCGACACGCCGATCACCACCAGGTCGCTGGCGTGGGCCCGGGCCAGCTGTTCGAGGACGGGCATGGCTTCCTCGCAGGGCTCGCACCAGGAGGCCCAAAAATCGACCACCACCACCTTGCCCGTGAGCGCCGCCAAGCTCACCGGGCGGCCGCCCAGATCTTCGGCGACCAGCGCAGGGGCGGGTCGATCCAGGGCCGCGGCCGAGCTCGGGGTCGAGCTCGAGGCGCTCCCGGCCGAGTCGGCACAGCCGACCCCGACCAGCACAGAGAGCGAGAGCGAGAACCCCAGCAAGCGGGCCGCAGCGGGGCTTTTGGTGGTGATGATGGCGGACAGGCTGGAGGTCCGGGGACGGCTGCGCGGAGGCTTGAAAAAGCTCATAAGAATTCGAGTCGGAGGTTGAGCGTGCCCTGCCCCGCGATCACCTGATCGAGGCCGGGGAAGTCATCGTAACCGTAGAAGATACCCTCGATGTGCAGGCCCAGGCCCAGCTCCAGCGGCGCCGAGCCCAGGCCCAGGGTCCAGTCGAGGAGCAGCGCCAAACTGTGGTTGAACATCGGCGAGAGCTCCCGATCCCGAGTCACGAATCGGGGCCCGCCGGCGGCCGCATAGGCCGAGCGATAAAACCAAGTCCCGCTCTGAAAATAGGCCCGGTACGAGGCGCTCAGCAGCAGGTCGGGGCGGGCCTGGAGGCGCAGGTCGGCGAGCGCGGTGTGGGAGCGCAAGTTCCAGGTGTCTCGGTAGTAGCGGTAGCCCAGACCCAGGGAGGCGCGCGCGCTCAGGCCCTGGCGCAGGCGCCCGGACAGGGCGAAGCGATGTCGGTGATCCGGGACCACCTCGGGGATACACAGGGGGGTCGAGGCCGCGCAGCGAACCGGGCCCCCGAGTCCCACCCAGCGGTAGGGGCTGGCGTGATAGCCGAGGCTGGTCCGCTGCTCCCCCGCGACCTGGGCCAGGGTCCGGCGGCCGAGCACCTGGGTGTAGGCGAACCAGGTCGAGAGCGTCCGCAGCCCGCGGCGAAACCCGGGGTCGCCGGCTCGCCCGACCTGATCTTCGCTCAGCGAGGCCCGCCCCTCGAGCCGCACGTTTCGCTGCCAGCCCTCCCAGGCCGCCGTCAACGTGGGTCCATGCGCCAGGTAGTCGATCTCACGGGACAGCCGGTAGGCCGCGCCCAGGACCCACGCCCCACGCTCGTGCTCGAGGCCGAGGTCGAGCTCGTCGCGCTGCTCTTCGACCCGCCCGCTGGCGGCCGTGCGGATGTCGACCGAGGCGCTGCTCCAGACGTCGGTGGCGTAGACGAAGTCGAGGGCCGTGGCCCCGAAGTCCTGGCGAAAGCGGATCCGTGGCGCGACCACCGTGGTCCCATCGCTGTCGCCGCGCACATAGAGGGACGCGGCGACCTCGGCGACGACCCTCGGCTGTTCGGCGCCAGCTTCGTCTCCGTCGGCGGGTTGTTCCGGCTCTCGATCGCCCGGCGTGGGCGGCCGGGGCCTCGGTGCTGGGCCAGACACCACCTCAGGCGCGTCCTCCTGGTCCACAGAGGGCGCCTCGCCCTGGTCCGAGGGGTCGGGTTCCGGTCCGCCCTCCCGGCCGCTCGAGCCCGGGGCGCCAAAGCCCAGGCAGCCCGCCAACAGCACGGCAACCGCGGCTCGGTGGTCGAGGGCGGGCATCGTCAAGCGTGGGACCCTACTCTAAATGATATTGATTGTCATAATTATTATCATGTGATAGACGCCTGACATGCGAGGCCGCCTCGCCCTCTCGCTCATGCTGGTCAGCTGCAGCTCCGACGGCGCCGACCTGCCCGCGCCCGACTTCGAGGACTTCCGCCGAGACGTCTACCCGGTGCTGCTCAGCGACTGCGGCATGAGCCGCTGCCACGGCGACACGGACCGCTTCTTCGTGGTCTGGGGCCCCGGCCGAACCCGGATCCAGCCCCTGGACGAGGTGGGTTCGGCCGACGGCAGTGGGTCCGACGAGTCCGGCGAATCCGACCCGAGCATCGAGCTCAGCCCCCTCGACCCACCGACGGAGACGGAGATCTGGCTGAGCTACCAACGGACCCGCTCGGCCCTGGTCCACGACGCTGCGATCGAGGACTCGCCCCTGCTGAGCAAGCCACTCGTGGGCCGCAGCCACGGCGGCGAGGACCGCTGGGGCCGAAACCTGTGGACCCAGACCGATCCTCGCTGGCTCCTGCTCAGGCGCTGGGCCGCGGGTGAGTCGACCCTGGGGCAGTCGCAGCCATGACCAACCGAACCCGCGGACTGCTCGCGCCGCTCGCCGGCCTCGCCTCACTCCTGGCCCCGTCGGTGAGCGAGGCCTACTCGAACCCCAAACTGTTCGCCGTCCCGAGCTACGAAGGTGGGGGTGGCGGCCGCTACTACACGGGCTCGCGCTCGGACGGCCACGGCTGCGACACCTGCCACGGGGGCGGTGCCCCCCTCGATCTCGAGGTCTACGGTCTGCCCCAGGGCGGGTGGGCGCCGGGGGCCACCTACACGGTCGACATCGCCTGGTCGCCGACGATCGAACACGCGGCCGTGCTCGCCGAGTTCACGGACCTCGACGGGAGCGCGCTCGGCGAGCTCACCCTCGCCCCGCAGGACCAGCTCAGCACCGCCGAGCGCTGCGGAAGCGGGACCCGGGCCGCTAGCATCTTTGCGCCCGAGAACCAGAACAACCCAGACGCCCCGCGCGAGCTGGTCGCGGTCGGCGACTGTGGAGCGCACCGCCTGCGGGTCCAGTGGCGGGCCCCCGAAGACCTGGACCGGGGCGAGCTCTCTGTGCACATCGCCGGGGTGCGAGGAGACGGCTCGGACGACGCGAGCGGAGACGGGGTCTGGATCGAGCGCTACCGGGTGCCGGTCCTGGGCACCAGCCCCGCCACCCCCGGGTGCAGCGTCGGCGACGGAGTTCGCGGCGGAGCTGGACCTGTGGGTGTGGGCGCGACCTTGTTCCTGTTGTCGCTGGTCGCAGGTACCCGCGCGCGCCGACGACAGACCGGTCTGTCGGTGCCCACCGTCCTCGCAGTGGCTCTCGCCCTCGGGGTTCCGGTCGGCTGCGCGAGGGTCCATCCCTGGGAGCGGGGCCGGCTCGCCCAACCCGACATGGCGCTGGAGCTCGACGCCGATCTGCTCGCGGGCCCCGGACACGCGGTCGAATACCGAGAGGGCTCGGCCGGGGCGCTCGGGGGTGCAGGGGGTGGATGTGGCTGCAACTGACCGAACCGAGCCGATCGAGCGAAGCGCGAGATGGTTCGGCACGGGCTGCCGGGCGGCCATGATCGCCGTGATCGCCCTCCCCCTCGGCCTGATCTGCTGCGACGAGGCCGGGCTGCGCATTGCCGATCCCAGCCCACCCAGCGACGCCGGTGCCGAGTGGGGTTCGGGGGAGAGCGGCGTCGACGAGGGGACCCTCCCGGGCCTCGAGGACGAGGGCAACGCCGACAACGCCGACACCTCCGATGCCGGTACGGGTAGCTCAGAGGACGGCGGCGACGGAGGAGGCGACGGGCTCCAGGTGTTCATCCCCCCCAGTGCGAACTGGCGCTACGAGCTCGGGCCCGACGCCTCACCCGGCTGGAGCGACCCCGTCTTCGACGACCTGGCTTGGGCCGAGGGTCCCGCCCCCTTCGGCCAGGGTTTCGAGACCCCGACCGTGATCCCCGTCGGTCCGGTGCGCCTGCGGGCGAGCTTCGAGGTCACCGACCCGAGCGCCGTGACCGGTCTCCTGCTCCGCCTGCGCCGCGACGACGGGGCCATCGCCTGGCTCAACGGCACCGAGGTGGTTCGCAGCAACATGCCCGAGGGCGCCCTCGGGCCCGGCGCGTTCGCGGCCAGCGAGGCCATCGGGCACGACGCCTACCAGTACTACCGGGCGTTCCCGGATCCCGCGCTGCTCCAGGCCGGGGACAACGTGCTCGCCGTCGCCCTCCATCCCCACGGTCCCGGCGACTCGGACCTGGCCTTCGACGCCCTGCTCCGCGGCATCGATCCCGACCTCCCCCCGGACGACGCCAGCTTCCAGATCCGAACCCGGACCTACGCCGGCAAGTACGGTCCCAGGCAGGTCGGCGCGATCTGGATCGAAGATACCCAGGGTTTCGTCCGCACCCTCGAGGTCTGGGGAGGCACCCGCCGCGAGCACCTCGTCGCGTGGCGCAACGCCAGCGCAGACAACGTCGTCGATGCCCTGACCTCCGCGACCCGGCCGACCCACGGCACGCACCTCGCGACCTGGGACCTGCTCCGGGCCGACGGGACCCCGGCCAGCCCGGGCGCCTACCAGATCCGGGTCGAGTTCACCGAGGCCAACTCCAACAACAACGCCGCCCCCGGGCCGCAGCTCAGCCTCGCCTTCGAGCTCGGCGCCGGCCCGACCACGACCACCACCCCGACCAGCGGCGACCCCGATCGGTTCACCGATCTGCTGCTCTACACCCCCTGACCCCGACCATGAAACACCACAGCGCGCGCACTGGATTCGCCCTCGCCCTCGGTCTGCTCTCTCTCGCCTCTCTCGGCGCCTGCTCTGGCCTGGGCGGCGAAGACGGATCGACGACCGCGACCACGGCCTCGCCCCCCTGGTCCGAGACCGGGACCAGCGACGACGAGGTCGGGACCAGCACCGACGAGGGCTCGGGCGACGGATCGACCGAAGGCGAGAGCAGCACGGACACCGGCGACTCGAGCTCGGGCTCGGGCAGCTCGGGGGAGTCGGAGGACGACGGCGTCGATACGATCCCCTCCCTCCCCGATCTTCCCCCAGCCTCGACTGGGGGCAACGATGACGACGACGATTACTACGACGACGATGATGACGATTACTACGATGATGACGATTACTACGATGATGACGA
>CAYVJQ010000061.1:21761-24791 GCA_964451725.1 uncultured Nannocystaceae bacterium
ACGATGATGACGATTACTACGATGATGACGATTACTACGATGATGACGACTACTACGATGACGACGATTACTACGATGACGATGACGACTACTACGACGACGACGATTGAACCGTGTCGATCCTGACTCGACATATCCTGGCCGAGGCCGACTACGCCCGGGTTCGGGACGCCGAGCGCCGGGCCCTGTCCCGCCACAGAGCCCCACGCCGGATCGCTCTCCACGAGCACTGCGCCCTCCTCTTCGAGAGCCGCTGGACCGTCCTCGGACAGATCCAAGAGGTCTGCCACGTCGAAGGACGCAGGACCGAGGCCAAAATCCAGCGCGAGATCGACGAATACAGCTGCCTCATTCCTCGACCGGACACACTGACGGCCACGCTGACGGTCCACGGGGGCACGCCCGAGTTCGGCGCGACCTTGTCGGCAGAGGCGGGCGCCGAGCGTGGTCCCCTCGTCCTCCAACTCGGCCCCCACTTCCAGCCCTCGAGAGCCCTGCGCCCCCCGCCGGGACCCGACGCCGTCCACTACCTGGCCTTCGATCTCGGCCCCGCGTCCAAGGCCGCCCTCTACGCGGGTGCCCCGGCCTGGATCCACCTCCGATCTGCCGTCGCCGCCACCCAGATCCCGATCTCCCCGGCCCTGCGCCTGGCCCTCGAACACACGCTCCACCGTAGCGAGGCCCCGGCCTCTCCCCACAACCAACAACCCCACCAAAGGCCCCACCATGACCATGCTCGTCGGCAAACCTGCACCTGATTTCACCTGCGACGTCGTCTTGCGAGACGGCAGCATCGAAGAGGAATGGACCTTCTCCAAGGCGATCCAGTCGAAGTACGCCCTGCTGTTTTTCTACCCTCTCGACTTCACCTTCGTGTGCCCCTCCGAACTGATCGCCCTCGATCACCGGATGGCCCAGTTCAGCGAGCGCAACGTCGAGGTCGTCGCCATCTCGGTCGACTCGGCCTTCACCCACAACGCCTGGCGCAACACCCCCGTGTCCGAGGGCGGCATCGGGCCGGTCGGCTACACCATGGCCGCGGATCTCCGGCACAGCGTCGCCCAGGCCTACGGCATCGAGACCGATGGCGGGGTCGCCTTCCGGGCCGCGTTTTTGATCGACCGGGAGGGCATGGTCCGCTCTCAACTCGTCAACGACCTGCCCCTCGGGCGCAACATGGACGAACTCCTGCGCCTCTTCGACGCGCTCCAGTTCCACGAGACCCACGGTGAAGTCTGCCCGGCGGGCTGGCAGCAGGGCGACGCAGGTATGGACGCGACCACGACCGGTGTCGCGGCCTACCTGAGCAAACACAGCGAGACGCTCTGAAGCCCCGCTTCAGGTCGCCACGTCAACGCCAAGCCCGGGGCGCTCACTGAGCGCCCCGGGCTTCCACGTATCGGTTCCAAACACCCGGGCGCTCAGTGAGCGCCCGGACGCAACTCCGAGTTCAGCGATCTCGCCGACGCCGAAGGGCGATCAAGACCCCGAGGGACAGGGACAGAGACAGGGGCAGCGGCGCCCCCTCGTCCGAGCTTTGGCAGCTGCAGCCCGGCGTGGGCTCGACCCCGCTCGGGTCCCCCCCGGTCTCGCCTTCGCCGCTCTCGTCCTCCCCGGCCTCGTCGTCGGTCTCGCCTTCCGCTCCGGTCTCGCCTTCCGCTCCGGTCTCCCCTTCCTCTCCGCTCTCGCCTTCGTCACCTTCATCACACTCGTCCGCGACGAAACTGCTCGGACCCAGGCACAGGCGGGCCTTGACCGACATGGGCGCGGCGTCCGAGAGCGCAGCCACGAGCCAATAGCCGCCCGCGGGCAGGTCTCCGAGTTCCCGGGTTCCAGCGTCGTCCATCACCCACATCTCCAGCGCCTCCTCCACCTGGCCATCGACGGCGCCCCCCACAACGGGGTGCAGGGAGAAGTGGAGCGCCGGGTCGCCCGCGTCTACGGACATGGCCATGGCACCGCCCGCGTGCTCGAGGTGATAGTAGGTCGCCGCGAGCGGGTGAAAGCGAGCGTTGTAGTCGATCGCCGGGCCGGCAGCGCTCGCGCTGATCCCCGCGAGCTGATCCCCGAAGTCGTGGCCCTCGACCAGCCCCGCCCGATCTCCCGTCGCCAGGTTCGCCCGGCTGAAGGCCGACCACAGCGCGACCCACGAGTCTCCCTGCGCCGAAAACCGGAGTCCGATCTCGGCGATCAGATCGACCTCCAGGCCGTCGAGGCTCTCGCTGGCGAGCTGGAGCTCCGGGTCGATACCCGGACCGAGGCGGGCGTGCACGAACCACCAAAACAAGGCGGTCCCGTAGGCGAAGCTCTGTACGGGCCCGGCCGGCGGCGCATAGAGGGGCCGGTCGATGAGCTCGAGATAGGCATCGCACTTGGCCAGGAAATCGAGGGAGTCCGGCGTGAAGCTACGCTGGGCCCACACGGCTGTCCCCTCCGAAAACCACACCGGCTGCTGCCCGTCGTAGGCCGACTGGGTCGCGTGAAAGAGCTCGTGGGGGACCACCGTGGTCACCGCCTGCTCCAGGCTCAGGTAGCCGTAGCCGATGAAGTCGTTCTCCAGGCCGATCCATCCGGCACAGTGCCGGGGCGCCGCGGCGCATCCGTCGGGGCTGAACAGCCCGTCGGCGTTGCCCTGAAAATCCACCAGGTAGATGTCCAGGGCCGGGCTCCCGCCCAGCAGACCGAGCGAGAGCAGGGGGTCGTCCTCGTTCAGAGGCGGCCGAAAGCCGAGCCCCTCGTAGTGATCGAGAGCCTCGAGGGCCACACCCGAGACCAGGGCCACGTAGTCCGGGGTCCCGTCGAGATCGTCGTCGGCGAGCAGCGTCTGGGTGGGGCCGGCGATCGAGTAGTGGACCCGGATCCTCCCGCTCGGCTCGTCGTAGAACGCGAGCTCGTCGTCGTTCGAGTAGGCCCACAGCCCACCCTGGGTCGGCCTCGCTGCCAGGGCCGACCCCGAAATCAGCAGCGAGGCCAGCAGTGTCCCGGCGGCCCAGGCCGATGATGCGGCCCAGGCCGATGATGCGGCCCAGG
>CAYVJQ010000061.1:24891-31249 GCA_964451725.1 uncultured Nannocystaceae bacterium
GCGGCCCAGGCCGATGATGCGGCCCAGGCCGATGATGCGGCCCAGGTCGATGATGCGGCCCGCCCTAGTCCAACAGTTGCCATCGCCAGCTCATGTTCGCCGAGCCCGAGCCCATGGTCCCGCTCTCGTTGCACTCTTCTTGGCCCTCGGCGTAGTAGGCGTCCACGACCAGCTTCAGGCTCTGCCCGTCGGCCAGCTCGAGCAGGTAAGCCTGACCACTGGTCGCCACACAGCCGGGGTAGGCCCACCAATCAGCCATCAGGTAGCTCGGGTTCCCGGGCAGGCCCGAGCCGTCTTCGACCAGGGTGCAGGCGTCGTCGTAGAACACCTCGTCGTAGAACTCGACGCCGTCCGGCAGAGCATCGAGCTCGGCGTAGGCCACATCCGTGGTCGCCCCGCCCACACAACCCGGCCCCGAGGTCCCGCTGTTGAGGCGAATTCCAAAGCGCTTGGCCGCGATGTCCCAGGCGCCCGACTCGAGGGCTTCGAAATCGTCGATCTCGACCTTCTCGAGGCCCGCGTCTCCAAAGTGGAGGTAGATCCAGGGGTTGGTGGGTGCAGCCATCGTCCCACCGGCGCTCGCGTCGATTGTCGACACCCAATCGTCACCCTCGAGAGTCGACGCGGTCGCGCCCTCGCTGACCTTCCCCTGCTGAAGCGAGAGATCCAAGATCAGCGCGTCCTCGCAAGCGGGCGTGCCACACAGGCCGCCTTCGCCACCCGTGTCGGTGCTGGTCTCTGCGCTGGTCTCGCCCTCGGCCTCCGTCGAGCTCTCGGTCTCGGTCTCGGTCTCGGTCTCGGTGCCGGTGGTCGAGCTGTCGGTGGCCTCGCCGTCCGCGCTCTCCTCCTCGTCCTCACCGGTCTCGTGCTCGGCGTGGGTGTCGCCGTCGTCCGTCTCGGATCCCGGGTCGGTCGCACACGCGACGCTCGTCAGTCCCAGGGCGAACAGCCAGCGCCGAGGGGTCTCCATGCTTGGGTTGAAACACATTTTTTGAACATGAATGTATTTTTCATTTAAGTACATAGCTCTCTGGATCTCGAATAGGAGAGGTTTGTCTCTTAACTGATTTTGATTTCTGTTTTCATGATGTTACTTCTCGCCTTGGTCTATGCGTCCGCTGATCACGATTGTGCTGCTCCTCAGCGCTCCTCCCGCGGGAACCCCCGCCACTGAGAGGGCGAGTCTCGACGCGCAGCCGTCGGAACACAGGGGCGAACGGGACGGCGAGGGCAGCCCGCCCGACGACGATCCGAACACGGAGAAACTCCCTTCTGAACTCCCTTCTGAACAGGCCGGCCGCTCCCCTCGAGTACCGCGCGGAGAGGTCGAGGTCAGCGACCGAACCATCGTCGTCACCACGGGCACCCGGACCCAGCGAGACGCCACCACCGTCCCCGTCGCTACCCAGGTCATCACCCGCGAGGAGATCGTCGCCTCCGGATCCGAGACCGTCGCCGAGGCCCTCGAAGAGAGTGGTGCCAGCATTCAAATCGGGTCTGGTATCGGCGGTTCATCCCTGTCTCTGCGTGGACTCGGGGCCGAGCAGGTCCTGATCACGATCGACGGTCAGCGGGTCACAGGTCGGATCGGCGGGACCCTCGACCTGAGCCGGTTCACGGTCGAGAACGTCGAGCGCATCGAGGTCGTGCTCGGCTCGGGCTCGGTCCTCTACGGCTCCGACGCCCTCGGCGGCGTGATCAACATCGTCACCCGCCGAGCCGAGCCCGGCGTCCAGGCCCAGGCCCGGGTCAGCTACGGCAGCCGCAACACCTTCGACAGCTCTGGGCGAGTCGCGGGCGGGGGCCGCCGCTACGGCCTGTCGGCACACGGCGGCTACCACCGCAGCGACGGCTGGGATGCCGACCCGAGCGACATAGCGACCACCGGCGACGCCCTCGGCCAGTGGAACGTGGGCGCGGGCGCCTGGCTGCTGGCGACCTCGGCCCTGCGCCTGTCCCTCAACGCGGACTACCTCCGCCGTGACACCCGGGGCATCGGGCTCACGGGCAGCGGGGCGATCATCGACCGCCGCAACCTCACCGAGACCCTCGACGGTGGGCTCAGCAGCGAGTGGACCGGCGCCGACAGCCGGCTGCGGGTGGACCTCCACTACAACCTGTTCCGCGATCAATTTCAGGAGGACCAGCGGGGCGACGACGCCCTCGATCGCTACCAACCGACCCGCGACCAGCTCGGCCAGATCGTCGTCCAGTACGACCAGCTGATCGGCAAACATGTGCTCACCAGCGGCGCAGACCTCCAGCTCGAGTGGCTGGTCACCGATCGCATTCAGGTCGGAGAGGGGGGCCCCGACGGCGCCCAGCGCCAGCGTGTGGCCCTATTCGTCCAGGACGAGTGGACCCCCACCCTGACCCCGCGCGTGGCCATCTTGCCCGCGGCCCGCATCGACTACGACTCCCGCTTCGGGCTCTACCCCACCGGGCGCCTGGCCCTGTTGGTGGCGCCCACCGAGACCTTCAGCCTGCGCGCCGCCTACGGCCGGGGCTACCGGGCGCCGAGCTTTCGCGAGATGTTCTTGGCCTTCTCCAACCCGGGCGTGGGCTACCGGGTCCGCGGCAATCCGGAGCTGCGCCCCGAGCAGGCCTGGACCCTCGATCTGGGCGCGACCTGGCGGCCCATCGAGGCCCTCTCCCTCGGCCTGGGTGTATTCGACAACCAACTGCGCGACCTCATGACCGTCGACCTCGTCGCCGAGGGCGGCGTGGGGACCCTCGACGAATACAGCTACATCAATATCGGCGCGGCCTACACCCGCGGCGTCGAGGCCTCGGCCCAACTCGAGTTCGCCCGGTGGTTCGAGGTCCACGGCAGCTATACCTATATGCGGGCCCAGAACCTGCTCGACGATCTGCCCCTCCCCGGCCGCGCCGCCCACCAGGGCACGTTCTCGTTCCAGTTCCACCACCCTCGATGGGGGACCCGAGCCATGCTCCGAGCCCGGGTCCAAGGTCGCAGGCCGCAGGCCGTGACCACGGACTCGATCGACTACGCCGCCGCCTACGCGACCGCAGATCTGCGCGTCAGTCAGAGCTTCCTCCGCTACTTCAGCGCGCACCTGGGTGTCGAAAACCTCTTCGATGCCGGCGACGCCACAACCACACCGCTGGCCCCGCGCTCCTTCTACGGGGGGCTCAGCTTCCGCTACTGAGAGAGCAGCCGATCAATGAACAACGCAAACAAGGGACAACACAAGCCGGGCTACGCGGGACTCTGGGCGATCGCCTGCGCCCTCTCGATCACCACCGCCTGCGCCGAAGACCTGAGCTTCGCCGACGATAGCGACGACGAGCAGGGCTCCCAGTCCGACGGCGACACCGGCGGCAGTGACCTCGATACTGGCGTCGACACCGGAACCGGCGACGACAGTGGCGGCGAGGGCAAGATCGAGACCGAGGACCTCGGCGGCGGGCTGTGGTCGACCCAGGTCGACTCGAGCATCGAGGGGGAGTGGATCTACCTCGACCTCGACACCGGCACCGAGACCGAGATCGGCTGGGACCTCGGGTTCATGCGTTTCGGCGTCAAGCTCAACGGCGGCGAGAGTGGAGATGGGGGCGTCGAAGTGGCGATCCTCGAAGGTGTCGAGATCGCCGACATCAAGACCGCCGCCGATCTCCCCGACTCGCTGATGTGGCTGACCGATGCCCCCGACGCCGACGAGGACGGGGACCTCGAGCTCGCGTTCGGGGACTGGTACGACTACGACTTCAGCACCCACGTCCTGACCCCAAAGCCCCGCGTGTACGTGGTGCGCTCGGACGAGGACGCCCTCTTCGCCCTCCAGATCGACGACTACTACTCGTCGGCGGGGACCGGCGGCCACTTCATGTTCCGGTGGCGAGCCCTGTGAACCCCGAGCTCGAGAGCTCGGGCTGGACACGCAGGGGCTTCGTCCGGGCCGCCGCCTCGGTCTGCGCCCTGGCCACGGTCGCCTGCGGGTCGAAGCGCAACACAGATCCGAACCAGGCCCGCCTCGTGGTCCTCGGCGGCCCCCTCACCGAGATCCTCTATGGCCTCGGATTGGGGGATCAGCTGGTCGGCGTGGACATCACCAGCGTCTATCCGAGCGCCGCCACCGAGCTCCCTCAGCTCGGCTACTACCGACATGTCAACGCCGAGGGTGTGCTCTCTCTCTCCCCCTCCCTGGTCATCCACAGCGACAAAGCCGGGCCGCCGGAGGCCCTTCAGAAACTGCGCCAGGCCGGCTCGACCCTGCTCGAGATCCCCGACCCCAAGGACCTCGCGGGCGCGCGGAAGCGGATCATCGACCTTGCAGCTCACGTCGATCGGGTCGACGCGGGAGCCACCATCGTCGCCAGCCTCGACACCGATCTGGCCGCCGCTGCCGAGCTCGTCGAGCGTCGCGTGTCGACCCCACGGGTGTTGTTTCTCTATGCCCGCGGGGCCGATACGCTCCTGGTCTCGGGCCGCGACACCATCGCCACCTTGATGATCGAGAGCGCGGGAGGCCGCAACGTCATCGACGCGTTCTCCGACTTCCGCCCGCTCTCGGCCGAGGCGGCGATCGCTGCGGACCCCGAGGTGATCGTCGTGCCCAAGCGCGGCCTCGCCAGCATCGGGGGTATCGAGGGCCTGCGCGCCCAGCCTGGACTCGCGCCCACCAGCGCGGCCAAGACCGGTCGAATCGTCGCCCTGGACGACCTCGCCCTGCTCGGGATGGGCCCGCGCACCGGCGCCGTCTTGATGGAGCTCGCCCGCGGCCTGCACCCGGAGCTGCGCGCATGAACCACGCCCTGGCCCCGCGCGAGCATCTCGCTGGGCCGGACAGCGCCCTGCCCCACACACGCATCACACGCGGCGCCGCCGTCCGCTCGATCCTGGTCCTCGCCCTGATCTCCGCGTTTGGTTTCGAGCTTGCGATGGGCAGCATGTCGATCTCTCCGGGTCAGGCCTTGGGGATCTTGGCGGAGGCCGCCCGCCTTGAATTCGGCGTGGAACTCGGCACCGAGTTCGGGCCGGCCGAGCGCACCGTCTTGCTCTCTCTGCGCCTCCCCCGGGCCCTCGGCACCGGCCTCGTGGGGGCCGCGCTCGCCACCACCGGGGTCGCCCTCCAGGGCATGTTCCGCAACCCGCTCGCCGATCCCCAGCTCATCGGCGTGACCATGGGCGCGGCGGTCGGTTCGGCCGCGACGATCGTGCTCGGCGCTCCGGTCCTCGCGGCCGTCGCTACCCTCGGTTTCGTCTGGCTCAACGGCGCGGCCATCTCCGCGGCCGCCGTGCTCGGGGCGTGGCTGACCAGCATCGTCGTCTACGCCCTCGCCAGCGTCGACGGCCGCCCCTCGGTCACCCACATGCTGCTCGCGGGCATCGCCGTGACCGCCTTCGGGGGCGCCGTGGTCGGCCTGCTCCAGTACCTCGCCGACGACGTCGAACTGCGCGATCTTTCGCTGTGGATGCTGGGCGACCTCGGTCGCCTGGGCTGGGGAGAGCTGCCCTGGCTGGTGATCGGCCTGGGCCCGGCGATCCTCGTTTTGGCCCGGCTCGGCCCCGACCTCGACGTCTCCCTGCTGGGTGACGATGCCGCCCACGACCTCGGGGTCGACGTCGTCCGCCTGCGCCGGCGCGTGGTCTCGGTCTCGGCCCTCGCCGTCGGGGTCGCCGTCGCCTGTAGCGGGCCCATCGCCTTTGTCGGGCTCGCCGTCCCCCACGTCCTGCGGTTGATCAACGGCCCCCGCCACCGGGCCCTGGTCATCGACGCCGCCCTGCTCGGCGCGACCTTGCTGCTCACCGCCGACGCCATCGCGCGCACGGTCGTGTCGCCCGCAGAGTTGCCCGTAGGGATCTTGACCGCCTTCATCGGTGCGCCTCTGTTCGTCAGCTTGCTGCTCGACGACCTCCGCCGGGAGCGACGCGCATGATCCCCTCTGTTGAAGCCAGCGACCCCCAGCCCTGTCTCGAGGCCCGGGACGCCAGCGTGTCTCAGGGCGGCTGCGAGATCCTGCGCCGGGTCAGCGCACGCATCCCACCCGGGCGCGTGGTCGCGGTGCTCGGGGCCAACGGCGCGGGCAAGTCCACCTTGCTCCGGGTCTTGGCGGGAGAGCTCTCGCCGAGCAGCGGGCGCGTGGATCTGGAAGGTCGCGACCTGACGAGCTGGTCTCGCCTCGAACTCGCCCGTCGCCGGGCGGTCATGCGGGCCCGTCCCCTGCCCAATTTTCCGCTCACCGTCGAAGGGCTGGTCGCCCTGGGCCGACACCCCCACCGGCGATCCCCCAACTTCGACGCTCGCTGCATCCGGGAGACCATGGCCGCGACCGAGGTCGAGGGGCTCGCCGGCCGGCGGGTGTCGAGCCTGTCCACGGGCGAGCTCCAGCGGGT
>CAYVJQ010000061.1:31349-41306 GCA_964451725.1 uncultured Nannocystaceae bacterium
TGGACCGCCCAGCGTCCTCTTCGACCGCCCACAACTCCTCGTCGAGGCCTTTGGCCTCGACGCCGAGCTCATTCATCACCCGCGCGGAGGCTGGCCAGTGGTCCTGCCCTGCGGCCGCGCGCTGCCCTCAAACGACGAACGGATCCATCCATGACCGAAATCCAGACCGATCCTGCCCCTTCGGCTCCCTCCCCCTCGACCCCCTCGCCCCGCGGCCTGTACCAGCGCTGGCAGGCGATCCTCTCCGTCGACGGTCCCAAGCGGATCCGCGCCGCCGCCGATGCCCTGGGCGTCAGCGAGTTCGAGCTGCGCGTGAGCGCCATCGGCGAGGCCGAGGACGACGCCCGCGTCACCCGACTCCAGGGACCTTGGCGAGAGCTCATCGCTCGGCTCCCGGAGTTGGGCGAGGTCATGGCTCTGACCCGCAACCCCTCCGCCGTCCACGAGAAGATCGGGCGCTACGCCGACATCCGATTCCACGGTGACATCGGCCTGGTCCTCAACCACGACATCGATCTGCGCCTGTTCATGTCGTCTTGGTCCCACGCGGTGGCCGTGTTCGAGCCGTCCCGAGCGGGAGGCTTTCACCGCAGCCTCCAGTTCTTCGATGCCGCGGGCACGGCTGTGCACAAGATCTACCTGCGCGAGGACAGCGATCGCCCGGCCTACGACGCCCTGGTCGCCGACTACCGGGCACCCGAGGAAGCGCAGATCTCCCGGGCCGACCTCGAGCCGCGCCCCGACCCGGTCGTGGAGACCCCCGACGACCAGATCGATGCCACTGGGTTCCAAGACGGCTGGCGCGGGCTCAACGACACCCACGACTTTTTTCCCATGCTCCGGCGCTTCGGCGTGACCCGGATCCAGGCCCTGCGGCTCGCGCCCGAGGGCTTCGCCCGACGGGTGGGCCTGAACAGCATCGTCGAGCTGCTCGAGCGCGCGAGCGCGACCCACAGCCCGATCATGGTGTTTGTGGGCAACCGGGGGTGCATCCAGATCCACAGCGGCCCAGTCGAGCGTGTGGTCCCGACCGGACCGTGGATCAACGTGCTCGATCCCGGCTTCAATCTTCACCTCCGGGTGGATGAGGTCGCCGCCGCCTGGGTCGTGCGCAAGCCGACGGAGGACGGGATCGTCAGCTCACTGGAGCTCTTCGACGCCGGGGGCGAGACCATTGCGATGCTGTTCGGGGAGCGGAAACCCGGGCAGGCGGAGCGCGAAGATTGGCGAGACCGGCTCGGGGAACTCGCCGATCTAGAGACCTGAAACCCGCGGCTTCACATCGTCGACAGCCAGGCGATCAGCAGCACCAAGACCGCGCCACCCCAACGGGTGGCCGGTCGAGCGACGACGTGACCGCGGCCATCGACGCCGCGCATAGCGAAGCCCACGAGCGCCACCAGCCACCCCACCAGGCAGGCCGCCGAGAGATGGCTGGCCCACGGGCGGGAGTTCAGCGGGGCTTCGAGGGCCGCGGCTGCCCGCGCTCGATCGAAGCCGCCCCCCTTCTCTGCCGCCTCCCGGGCCATCTCTTCGACGATGCCCAGGTTCGCCGCCGCGAGCTGGTGGTCGTCGGCGACACCCATGACGCGGGTCCCGAGCAGCGCCCGCCGGAGCTCTCGCCAAGCCGCCAGCGAGACCGGCGAGGGCGCCCCGCCGGCGCTCTCGGCAGCGGACACCGCCATACTCTGGAGCCCCGCCCGAGCCCGATCGTCGTGGGAGGCGAGGGGCATGGACCAGCGGGCAGCCCGGCCGAGGTGGCGCAGCTGGCCGTCGACATCGCCGACCGTGGCCGCCGCCGCAGCCTTCGCCAGCTCGGCACGTCCGTCGACCAGGACCCTCGCGGTGAGCGGCACGAGCACCGCGAAGACCACGACCACGGCCAGCACCGCGCCGCGCCAGCCCCGGGCCGGGCGCGGGTCCGATTGTAGGTCTGGTCCCTCGGGTCCGGCTCCAACCTCGGACCCGGCTCCGGCCTCGGTCACGTGAAGTCCCGGCGTCCAAACAGGATCACCGCGAGCGTCAGACACAGACCCCCGTACGCAAACGCGTAGGCCGCCGCGCTCCCCACGTAGGCCCAGCTGACGAAGCTCTCGTGCACGCTGACCACGGCGTCGTCGAAGTTCGCCCCCGAGACATAGAACATTCGAAAGTCGGGGAGCGCCACGAGCACGGCGTCGAGTACGAACCCAGCGGAGGTCCCCTCCAACTTGCCGCCGGCGAAGGCCTCGAGCTCCCCCGTGTTGCGGCCGATCACCCACAGGGACGCCGCGAACATGGCCGAGAGCCAGGGCGAGCTGAAGCTCGAGAACAGCATGGCCACGGCCATCAGCAGCGAGAGCTCCAGCCAGATCAAGACCTCGGCGCGGACCAGGCTGACCCCGTGGTGGCCGCCCTGGATCGCCAGGAACCCCGCCAGCACTGCGCTCATGAGCACCACCAACGCGGTGATGGTCACGACCAGGCCCATGTACTTGCCGAGCAAAAATTCCCAGCGGTGCAGGGGTTTGGGGATGATCGCGTACACGGTCTTGCGATCGAGCTCCTTGCTCAAGAGGTTCACCCCCAAGAACAGGGCGATGATCACCCCGAAGATGCTGATCCCCGCGAGCCCGAGGTCCTTGATGATCCGGACCTCCTCGTGCAGAGAGAGCTGGCCCAAGACCAGCGAGAACCCCATCAAGGCGACCGCGAACAGCACCAAGATCGCCAGGACCTTGTTGCGCACGGCCTCGCGGAAGGTGTTGAGGGCGATCGCCCACATGCGCGAGAAACTGGAGACGACGGCGGACATGGCTCAGCTCCTCTGATCTTCTGCCCGCTCGCCCGCGTCGCGGACGAAGAGCTCTTCGAGGGTCTCGCGGTGGGGGGTCACCTGGAGCACCGCGCCCCCGCCCCCCACGACCGCCGCGAGGAAACGGTCGACCTGGGCCTGGGTCGGACTCACGAACAGCTCGCCCTCGGAGCTGGTCGAGTGGGAGCTCTCTCCCTCGCCCGTCTCGCCCTCGGCACGCTCGTCGACCCCGCTGAACTCGCTCCGCAGCGTCTCGCGCAGGGCCTCGGAGCCCGACCACAGCACCTCGATATGCAAGATCTTCGGGCTCAGCAGCTCGCCGAGGGGTCCGACATCGCGCAGCTCACCCTTGACGATGATGCCCACCCGCTCACACAAAAGGTTGGCGTCAGCCAGGATGTGAGTCGAGAAAAACACCGTCTTCCCGGCCTCGCGCAGCTCGAGCATGAGCTCTCGAACCTCCCGCCGGCCGATCGGATCGAGGCCGCTCATCGGTTCGTCGAGGACCACGAGCTCCGGGTCTCCCATGAGCGCCTGGGCCAGCCCCACACGCTGAAGCATGCCCTTGGAGTAGCTGCGCATCGCTCGACCCTTGGCCATGCTCAGGCCCACACGCTCGAGCAGATCCCCGGCTCGTTTTTTTCGAGTCCGGCGATCGAGGCCGTAGATCTGGCCGACCATGAGGAGAAATTCGGTCGCCGACAGGTAGTCGTAAAAATAGGGGTTCTCGGGCAGATAGCCGATCCGCCGCTTGGCCTCGAGGTTGCCCACGGGGGCGCCCATGATCTGCGCCGAGCCACCGCTGGGGTAGATCAGGCCCATGAGCATCTTCATGGTCGTGGTCTTCCCCGCCCCGTTGGGACCCAAGAACCCGAACACCTCGCCCCGCTCGACCTCAAAGCTGATCCCTCGAACGGCCACGGTGCGCTTGCGCAGGAAGCCCTGAACGAACTCCTTGCGCAACTTGTCGACTTGCAGGACGGCGGTCATCTTGATGCTGGCTTCGCGCGGGGGGCAGGATACAGTGAAGCCGACCCGCCATGCGAGGGCAGCGACCACGATCCGATCACGGGCGAGCTCCGGGCCCGCCTGCCCCCTCCTGCACACGTCGGAGGTTGTTGGGCGCGATTGTGGGCCTCGGCCTCGGCCCGACCCTGGGCTCGGGTCGCCTGTCCGCGGCCCCGCCCCAGGATCCCCTCCCCGATGGCTTCGACCCCGACGCGGCCCAGCTCTTCGGCCCCGGCAGCGGCCCCGAACTGCAGATCGATCTTCCGCAGCTCGAGTACGCCGGCGACTGGAACCCACGCCCAGGGGCCATGCGAGAGCTCGGCCAAGAGCTCCGCCTTCGCACCCGCTTGGCGCCCCTGCGCGAGCCGAGCACCGTCGGCCTCTCAGACGACGCACTGTTTGCGACCCCCTTTCTCTACATCAGTGGTCTGGGCGGCCTCCCGCCCCTGACGACGATCTCCGCCGACGGCAGCAGCCAATCGAGCGACCAAGCCGAAAATCGGCTGCGGCGCTTCATCGATCTCGGCGGCATGATCGTCTTCGACGACGCCGACGGGGGCATGGACCTCGGATTTCGTCGTGACGTCGACGCGCTCATCCACCGGATCTCCCCCGGGAGCGAGCTTGGGCGCATCTCCCCCGACCACGTCTTGTTTCGCAGCTTCTACATCATCGACGCGCCCGCGGGCCGGACCCGAGCCAAAGACCACCTGCTCGGGATCCAAGACGAGGGCAGGATCAAGGTCCTGTTCATCCCCAACGACCTCGGCGGCGCCATGGCTCGGGGCGTGGACGGCCGATACCGCTGGAGCTGCACCCCCGGCGGCGCCGTCCAGCGTGAGTGGGCCCTGCGCCTGGGCGTGAACATCCTGCTCTACGCGACCTGCACCGACTACAAGTCGGACCGCGCGCACGTCGAGACTCTGCTCCGCAACCGACGCTGGAGGTAGGTATGCAGAGCGACTGGTCGCTGATCATGGGGCACCCCCCCGGACCCCTCGGCTGGGTGCTGCTGCTCGTGTGTGTGGGCGCGGCCGTGTTCGAGGTCGCCTCGACGGCTCGACGACTGGTCCGCCGCGGCGCTTCTTCCAGCTCTCCCACTTCACTCAGCTCGCCCACTTCACTCAGCTCGCCCTCGTCCAGGATCCGGATCAGGTTCGCCGCCCTCGCCCTCGTCGCGCTGCGAGCCCTGGCCCTGCTCGCGCTCGTCGCCGTGGTCCTCGAGCTCGGCGTGCGGGTCCAAACCTGGACGGGGAGCGCCCGCCGGGTCGTCGTGTTCATCGACCACTCCGCGAGCATGGGACTCGCCGACTCGCCGGCCTCGGCTGAGCCGGGACAGTCCCTGCGCACCCGCTGGGCCCGGGTTCAAACCCTGTGGTCCTCGAGCGCCGAGACCCGCGAAGCCTGGCGCAGCGCTGGCCGGGGCGCCGTCGACATCGAGGTTCGGGGCTTCTCCGCCGAGCCCACGCCCCTGACCCGAAGCGACGCCGAGGCGCTCGCCCTCGAGCCCACCGGTCGTGGCTCGGCCCTGACCCGAGCTCTCGTCGAACTCGCCGAGTCGAACACGGGCGAGGGCGCTCCCTTGGCCGGGATCGTGGTCGTCTCCGACGGCCTCGTCACCCGCGGGGGGGTGGGGGGCTTGGGGGGCGTGGAGGGTGACGCCGCCTCTGCCGAGCACACCCACCTCCTCTCGGTCGTCGACCAGCTCGGGGTTCCAGTGACCACCGTGTCCGCGGGCGGGCCGACGATCCGCGACGTCGCCATCACCCGCCTCCGCGTCGGCGAGTTCGCCTTCGTCGAGAACATGACCGAGTTCACCGCCGAGTTCATCGCTCACGGACTCGAGGGGGAGCGCGCCCAGATCGAGCTCCTGCGCGATGGCCAGGTCGTCGACAGCCTGGATGTGCGCCTGGGTACGGACGGGCGCGCCGACACGGCGCGCTTCGAGGTCGCGCCGGCGCGCACCGGCCAGTTCGTCTACGCCTTCCGGGTCCGGCTCGCCGACGGCAGCCTGAGCGAGGCCAGCACCGAGAACAACACCCGGGCCTTCGTCATCAAGATCCTCCGCGACAAGGTTCGGGTCTTGCACGTGGCCGGTCGCCCCGACTGGGATGTCCGCGCGCTCCGAACACTGCTCAAGCGCGACCCCAACGTCGAGCTGCTCAGCTACTACATCCTCCGGGACTGGGAGGACACGGTGCGCGACGACGGCAGCGCGCCCATGAGCCTGATCGCCTTCCCCATGGACGAGCTGTTCCGGGAGCAACTCGGCAGCTTCGACCTGATCTTGCTGCACAACTACGACGCCGAGGCCCACGACACCCACCTGGGAAACATCGCCAAGTATGTTCGAGAGGGGGGCGCGCTCGTGATCATCGGTGGCGACCTCGGCATGGCCGGGGGCGACTTCCGCGAGCCCGCCCTCGCCGCCTTGATGCCCGTCGACCTGCGGCGGCCCACAGGCCTCGATCGTGAGCCCTTCGCGCCCATCATCTCGGACGCCGGACGCCGACACCCGATCACCGCCTGGCTGGCCGAGAGCGGGCGCAGCGACTGGCGCGAGCTGCCCAAACTCGACAGCTTCAACCCGGCTGCGTCCGCGGCCGAGGGCGCGAAGATCGGGGCCACGCCCCTGCTCGTCCACCCCGACCGCCTCGACGCCCAGGGCCGACCGGTTCCCCTGTTGGCGGTGGCCGAGCCCGAGCGAGGCCGCGTCATGACCCTCGCCACCGGGGCCACGTGGCGCCTGGGTTTCGCCCCCGACCTTCCCCTCATCGAGGGTGCGCGCCCCTACGACCTGCTCTGGCGCGGCGCGATCCGCTGGCTGCTGCGCGACGCCTCCGCCGAGCGCCTGATCCTGGAGATCGGCGAGCGCGAGTACGGTGTGGGTGAACCCGTCGCCCTCTCGGTCCGCACCATGTCGGCCAGCTACGCCCCCGAGCCCCAGGTCGAGGTCCACTACAGCGTCGCTCGCCTCGACGCCGGGGCTGCGGACACAGCGGCCGAATCCGAATCGAAACCCAGGCCCCTCATTGAGGGCAGTTTGACCACCGACGGCCTCGGGCGCGCGTCCACCGAGCTCGATGGCCTCCCCGCCGGAGCCTACGAAGCCGAAGCCTGGCGCGTCGACCAGGACCACGGCGACGAACCCCGAGACAACCTAGCCGAAGCCGACGACGAAGCCGACGACGAACCGGGGCTCGGCCGGGCCTCGAGGCGCGTGTTCCTTATCGGATCCGGCGGCCGCGAACTCGCCTACGTCGACGCTCGACCCGGTGCCGCCACCTTGCGCGAGCTCGCGCAGCGCAGCGGGGGCGAGTTCGTCTCCCTCATCGACGGCGACACGCTCCCCGAGGACCTCCCCCTGCTCGACCTCGACACCCTCGACCGCCCGGCCGACGGGCGTCGGGACCTCCCCCTCTGGGACGGCTGGATCGCCCTGCTCACTGTGCTCACCGCGTTTGGGGCCGAGTGGGTGCTGCGTCGACGACTCGGCCTGCGCTGACCCCAGCCCATCGACCTGCCCCGCCCCTCCAACCGCGCTCCACCCTCGACCATGCTCCAGCAGATCAAACGCCACACCTTCAAGTCGGACCACAAGTGGGAGCAGGTCGACTCCTACTGGGGGAGCCCCTTCTATTTCTGGGAGCGCTCCGAGGTTCGGGTCACCCCGCCCATGCACGTGCGTGTGCGTGTGTTCCGAACCATCATCGAAGAGTCGGAGGACGGCCGGGCGGAGGTCGGAGGATTCTCCTCTCTGCTCATCCACATCGTGGAGATCAAGGGCCCCAAAGGCGAGACCGTGCGCGTGACCATCGGCGAAAACGTCGACGATCCAAATGCCGCGCCACAGCCGGCGGAGGACCCAAAACCGGAGCCGGAACCAGGCTAGCCGCTCCGACCGCCCCCTCGAGCGGCGATCCCTTTGAGGGCAGATCCTCAGGTACCTCTGGGGCCCCTACCTGGGAACGAGTAAGGTCGCCGGCGTGCGTCGCCCGTTCTCCACTCCCCTCACCCGCCGCGTCTTTGTTGCCATCGCCCTGTGCACCCCAGCTCTCCTGAGTGGCTGCGGCTTCGTGGGAGACCTGCTCGAGCCCAAGGTCTCCCACGAGAAGCTCGAGGAGGCGCTGACCGACTGGCTGGCCGACAACGACATCGAGGCCAATGAGGTCCACTGTCCCGACAACCAGGCCCTGACCAAGGGCAACCGCTTCGAGTGCACCTGCGAGGTCCACGGCAACGAGCTCCCCGTCTCCGTCGAGGTCACCGATGCGGCCACGGGCACGGTCGAGTGGAAGCCCAAGTACATGGCCTTGACCCGGGCCGGCGTCGAGGCCAAGGTCTCGAAGCGCCCCCGGTTCGCAGACCACCAAATCGAGATCGACTGTCACGATCCAGTCTGGATCTCCATCCCAGACTCCGACTGGACCTGCGATCTCCGGGACATCGATGAAGACCGCTCCTACGTCGCAACCCTCCACTTCGTCGATGGCGACGGCAACTACGAGATCAAGATCGTCGACAACTAGGTCGGGGCCTCGCCCCTCCCTCAGCGGCACAGCGGGACCTGTGGGTGGTAGGCTGGCCCCATGTCGCGCTCGCTGCTCGCCTCCCTGTTCGCGCTCTCTGTGCCACTCGCAGTATCCCTGGGGTCGCTCGCCTGCGACAGCGGCGGCGACGCCAAACCGGCCGACACCAAAAAGGACGACGCCAAGCAGGCCGAGCGGGACCCGGAGCCGGCCCAAAAGGTAGACAAGAGCAACAAGCTCGAGTGGACCTGGAAGACCAGCGACGTCAGCGGGGCCATGCCAGCGGGCACGACCTTGACCTACAAACAAAGCGGCAAGGACGGCGCGGGCAAGGACGTCGACGACGACTACCAGTGCATCGTCAAAGCGGCGAGCCGTGCCGACGTCGGCACGGTCTGCAATGGGGTCGAGCACCCGAGCGAAGACCCGGGCGCCCGAGAGGTCGCAACCGCCGACTGGTCCCGCTTCAGCCCGTTTTTCTCCGCCGAGCGCCCCGAGCTGAAGTTGGTCGAGCGTGCCGACTTGAGCGTTCCCGCCGGGACCTTCGACACCGTCCAGGCCGAGATCACCGGGTTCATGGGCACCCACTACACCGTGTGGATGATCGCCGACAAACCGGGCGTCTACGCCAAGGTTCACAAACACGCAAACGTGAACAACGAAGAAGATCAGACCGACCTGGTGTTCGAGCTGTCCTCCGCGCCGTAATATGGACATCTACCGCCTCTTCGTCCTGCCCAGCCTCACCCTCGCGCTGACGGCCTGTCCCGTCACGCCTCCCACGGGCGATACCGAATCCGGTGAGAGTACGGGGACCAGCACCGGCACGACCGGCACTGTCGACGATACCAGCGACTCGGACTCTGGTTCGAGTTCGGATTCTGGTTCGGGCTCGGGTTCTGATTCTGATTCTGATTCTGGGGACGAGGGCGAGAGCGGCACCCCCATGGTCGGAAGTGGGGACTTTCTGATCGACACGACCGAGGTCCGGGTCCGGGACTACGTCGCGTTCTTGGCCGATGGCGGAGCGTCTCCGGCGCTCCCTCCAGAGTGCGCCTGGAAGGACGGCCACCTCCCCGGCAAGTGGATCGATCAACTGCAGCAGAGCGGCGACTACGACTTCCGCGAGATGCCCGTGCGCCGGGTCGACTGGTGCGACGCCTGGGCCTACTGCGAGTGGGCGGGCAGGCACCTCTGTGGTGAGGTCGGCGGCCAGCCGGCCACGATCGCCGACGCCGTCGACTTCGCCTCCAACGAGTGGTTTCGGGCCTGCACGGGGGACGGCGCCACCTTGAGCTACCCCTACGGAAACGACTACGACCCCGCCGGCTGCAACGGCGCCGACTATGGCAACGACGCGGTGACCGAAGTCGGCACGCTCCTGGGCTGCGAGGGTGGCTACCCGGGCCTCTTCGACATGAGCGGCAACGTCTGGGAGTGGACCAACGCCTGCGAGAGCGACGACATCCCCGACAACCAGCAACGCTGTCGACGACGCGGTGGCTCTCACTTCACGACCCCCGAGTTCTTGACCTGCGCGAGCAACAGCCTGCGCCCGCGTGAATCCAGGGCCGCCTCCAACGGGATCCGCTGCTGCGCCCTCGATGAGGGTGGTTCGGACACCGG
>CAYVJQ010000062.1:0-12165 GCA_964451725.1 uncultured Nannocystaceae bacterium
GGTCTGCTGCGGAGGCAGCGTAACTGAGGTGTCCACCAAACTGGGGGAAGGCCAGTCGACCGCCGAGAGGAACAAAGTGTGCTTATCGCCGTAGGTGTCGTAGAGGCTCTGGCGGCTGATCTGCATCGACTCGAGCAGGCGTGCCATCGAGCTGCCCTCATAGCCGCGCTGCCAAAACAGATCGACCGCACAGTCCAGCGCCACCGAGGGGTCAAAGGCCTTTGCACGCGGCATGACGTCGACAATGGCGGTAGTTGCGTGGGAGGTCAAGCGCACACCCGGGCTCAGACTAGGGGGAGGCCGCCGCGCACCTCGGGGTTGAGCGAGTAGGTCCCCACCCAGGTGGCCTGTGCGAGCACATGTCCATGCATTGCCCTGCGAACATCTGCACCTGTAAAGCTGCCACTCAAACCCAAAGTAGGTATATCTAGCGCGTGCACCGTGAAGTGATAGTGATGGAGCAAAGTATCGTTCCAGGGCGGGCACGGGCCGTCGTACCCCCCGTAGTCTCCCCTCATTTCCGGATCACCCGCAAACCAATTTGTATAGTCATTGATGCCTTGTACCCCACCTTGGGGCGTTACTCCCGGGGCCTTCCCTCGCGCGGTGACCTCCCCGCTGTGCTCCCCAGCACCGATTTTCTGGACACCCGGAGGGAGGTCGACCACGACCCAGTGGAAAAAATCGACCCGAGGGAGATCGGCGGGCACGCTCCGCCCGTCTTGGTTTACGTCCTTCCCCTCCGAGGGGACGTCCGGATCGTGACACAGGAGCACGAACGACGCGCTGCCCTCGGGTGCGTCGCTCCAGGCCAGATGTGGATTCCGGTTCGGGGCCATGGCCACGTGCCCGTCCTCGGGATCGGCGGGCACACAAAATGCGAACTCACCGGGGATCGACGCGTGATTGGGGAACGACTCGCTGCGCAGCTTCATGACCCGGCCAGCGTAGCAGGCCCAAAACCCCTCAGGGCAGCAGCTGAGATGCCCTGAGGGTGGTCAAAAGGCGAACTGCTCGAGGCGCTTGCGAAAGCAGGACTTGCCCGCGTTGGTGACCGCACGCGAGACCTGTCCCCACTCGAGTCCATTGACCTCGAGCTCGGCCGCGCACTCGCGGCGGACATCGTTGCCCAACCACTTGAGGTAGGCCCCCAAGTTGCGCATCTCCACGCTCAGGCCGGCCTCGGCGAGGACCTCGAAACCCTGCTCGAGACGCGCCTCGGTGACGGCGAAGATCACGAAAACCTCGACGTTCGCAAGCTGCTCCGGATCGAGGGCCGCAGCCTTGCGCTTGGAGCCCGGGTCGCGGCGGGTGATCTGGTGCTGTTTCCCCTTCGATTTGAACAACAGGTCGCTGTCGCCGAAGTGGGCTCCCTGAGGCGTCCACACGATGCCCTCACCCACACCTTCGATTCCGAAGCGCGCGGCCCAGGGGCAACGACCATCGACCCTGTTCGTCAGCTCCTCGATCGCGTCGGCCCCGAGCTCGAGGGCTGCGCGATCACCAAAGTCCAGGCTGACCGTCCAGCTCGGCGCGTCAGCGACCGAGTAGATGCCCTGCTCAGCGTAGCGCTCCCCGAACTCGGGGAGGGGAAACCAGCGCTTGTGCTCGGCCCCCTCGTCGAGGGTCGCCACGGCGAACAGCACCCACTGGCGCGCGGGCAGATCACAGATCCCGACCCGCTTTTGCACACCCGGCCCGATCCACTCGCCGAACAACACCAGGGGCCGGTCCGCGCCCAGCTCGGTGATCCCGATCGCCGCCCGCAGCTCTCCCTCGAGCGTCCGGATCGCAGCTGCCCGCGACGGGTCGAGGACGAAACCCGCGAACCCGAGGTTGTCGGTGCCGAGCTCGAGTGTACGGTTGCGCGACTGAGGCTGGAGGCCCTCGGGTAGGCACACCACCGAGGCGTTGCTGCCATGGAGCTTGACGGTCCCCCGGAAGGCGACGACTCCCGTCTCCACGCCGAAGCTGCGGCGGGCGAGCATGGTCTGAACGACGTTGTGAAGCTGACCGATGTGGCTGAACTTGATCATCTCTGCAACCCTCCAACTACGCCCAATCTAGTTTCGATCAGGCGAATTCCCGGTCTCACGCCGACATCGGCGGGTCGTGAGAGCACCAACTCTATCCAATACGCGCGAACTCTGTCCGCGGACCCCAGCAGCCCGCGCCAAAATCCTCACGACGTCTCGCTTGGCGTTTCAGCCCCTCACCCGCGACGAAAAAACCTGCGCGAGACGACGCGACGCGATGCGTTCTGCCACGGGCTGCCAGGTTGTCAAGGCGCTCAGCTCCAATCGGGAGACTCCCCAACCTCGAACTCGCCCTCGCCCTCGCCCTCTCCCTCGCCCTCTCCCTCGCCCTCTCCCTCTCCCTCGCCCTCTCCCTCGCCCCTGCCCCGGGTGTCGAAGGGCAGCGCGGGCTCGCCCCACTCCGGTCGTCCCTCGAAGTCGGGCTCGAGTTCCCCCTCGAAGCCGGTTTCGAAGCCGACCTCGGAGCCAGCTTCGAAGCCGGGCTCAGGCAGGGACTCGAACGCAGGCCCCTCGCCCAGCCACGCGGGGACGGGCTCCCCTGGACCGCCTGACTCGGGACCGCCTGACTCGAGTTCAGGTTCAGGCTCGTCTTCGCGCCGGGTGGGAACCGTTCCCGCCCGCTTCGCCTCGACGTGGAGCTGGCGCTCTTGCTGGGCCTCCACCCGGATCTGTTCAGCGTCGCCTCGGGCCTGTGCGCCGGTCTCGTCGCGCCAGCACCGGCCGATATGGACGCAGCCCCCACATTGATCACGGTGGGCGAGCTTGGGCCACTGGCCACCGTCGACATCGCTCTCGCCCCCGAGTTCGCCGCCGAGTTCCAGGCTCAGGAGCCCGGCCGCGCTGTGCCCGAGGCGACGCTGAAACCCCGCGAGCTCGCCCGCTTCCAGGATCCGCAACCCCGGGTCGGCCTCGGCCTCACGCAGGAACACGGCCCCCGCCCGGATCGGGACCTCCGGACCCCACAGTCGACGCAGGGCGGCAGCCTGGGTGAGTCGACGGAAGCCGGGCACCGAATCTGGATCGAGGGGATCGGGGCCATCGGAGCCGTCGGGGTCCGCCTCGAAGCCACTCGAATCGGTCCGCCCGCCGAGGTCGACGAGCGAGCGCGGTGCTCGGCTGTACTGCCAATCGACGAGGTTGAGGCATCCACCATCATCGATCCACACCAAGTCCATGCGTCCACGAACGAAGACCCGGCCCTCCGGGGGGGCGAGCGCCGTGGTGGTGACCGGCGGCGCAAACAGGTCGAGCTGCGGCCGCACAGTCCCTGCCGCCCCTCCTCCCCCTCCTGCCCCCCCCGGTTCAGGCCTCGCCCGCCCCTCGATCTCGAGCATGAAGGGCAGCGAACGCATGACCCGGCGAGGATCTCGACGCGCGAGCGCGCTCAGTTCGCGCACCCAGTCGCGCTCACTGAGGCGCAAGAGATCGTCACGCAGCTCCTCCCACAGACCCTCGGGCACGTGATCTTGGCGCGCGAAGGCATCCAGGGTGCGCCGGGGGTCTCGGCCCAGACGGTCGAGGTCGACCCGACCGAGCATGTAGTGCACCAGCCGACCCCGAGCCCGCGCCTCGGCCAAACTCGGCGGCGGTCGGTCCCCCGGCTCGTCCTCGGCGGCGTGGCGGCGGGGCACGAAGGGCAGGAGCTGGAGGCCGCGCATGGCCTCCCGAGACTCGGCCGCGGGGGTGTCGATACCGACGACATGGGTCAACAGATAGCGGCGCGGACACTGGTCGAACTCGGCGAGCCCCGAGAGCGAGACCTCGAGTTCGCAGTCGCGCAGCCGCAGGGCTTCGCTTCGCTCGAGGGCCGCATCGAGGTCGACGACGGTCTCGACCGGGGCGCGACGGCGCGGGTGAGCGCGGGGCTGCCCCGCGACCGACGACGTCGATGCTTGAACCCCCGATTCGCCCCCGGTCCCAGTCTCGGTCCCAGTCTCGGTCTCTCCGAGTTCGTCGTCGTCGGTCGAGCTGGCCGCACGCCGGACGGCCGCGACCCGGTCGAGCAGCCAGCGCATGGCTCCCGCTTCGCCCGCGCGCCCGTCTGATTCACCTGATTCACCTGATCCCTCGTCGTACACGGGACCCGCGTCGACGATCTCCACGAGGCCCTCGAGCTCGGGCAGCGCGGCGTCGAGCAGACGCCTCCAGTTGCCCTCACCGCCGCGCCCCTCGGGCGCCTCCCCGAGCAAGATCAAGAGATCCCGGGCTCGGGTCGCGGCGACGTAGAGCAGGCGCCGGCTCTCCGCGTCCCGGCGCGCGCTGAGGCGCTCGTTGATCGCCTCGGCGTGGGCGCTGGGTCGACGCCGGCCCACCATGTCTGGGCTGACCACCGCGAGGCCGAGCTCGCGCTCGAAGACCACGGGCCCCTCTTGGCCACGGGGTTCCGAACCCAGCTCAGGCACGACCACGACCGGGAACTCGAGGCCCTTGGCGGCGTGCACGGTCATGATCCTTACGGCGTCCGGATCGGCAGCGGCCGCGACCTCGGCGGGTGCCTCACGGTCGAGCAGGTCCTCACCGCGCTCGAGCAAGCGTCGGGCCGCGGCCTGGGCTCCGAGCCCGGCGAACACCCGCGAGCCCAGGATATCGAGCAGCTTGTCGACATTCGCTATGCGCTGCTCCCCGGCGTCGTCCCAGGCCAGGACTTGGCGCAGGCCCAGCCGGGCGATCGCAAAGCGCAGGACCTGGGCGGGCCCCAACCGGTCGAGCTCGGGGTGCAGGCGATCGACGAGCCGACCCATGTGGGTGATCGCCGCGGCATCGCGGGCGGGCAGGCCCTCGACCGCGCAGCCCTCGACGTGGGCCGCGAGGCTCAGAGCCCCGGCGTCCGCGAGCGCGACCATGCTGGCGTCGTCGATCCCCCAGATCGGTGAGCGCCAGACCGCCGCCGAGGCCAGCTTGTCGCCTGGATCGGCGATCGCCAGCATGAGCGCAGCCAGAGCCCGAACCTCCCGCGCCGCGTAGAAGCCCCGGCCCCCGACGACGATCGAGGCGATCCCCCGATCGCTCAGCGCCCGTCGGTAGCGGGCGACGTGGCTGTGGGTACGCATCAAGATCGCCACGTCGGCCCCGCGCAGGGCCGCCGGGGCGCCCTCTTCCCCAGCACCGTCCCCCCCTGCCCCGGGCTCGGGTCGACCCAGGGGCGGCGCAGCCTCGAGCAGCAGCCCGAGGTGCTCGGCGAGCATCTCGGCCTCGTGACCCCGGCGGACCCGGGCATCGAGGGTCGGGTCGCTGCACAGGAGCTGGACCGCAGGCAGGCCGGCCTGGAGGGGGTGGTCCGTCCGCACCGGCTCGAGATGATCGACCTCGTCGAGCCAGTCGACAGCGAAGCCGGCCGGGTCCTCGCTGATCAACAGGCCCGAGAACAAGGTGTTGGCAAACGCGACCAGCTGGGGGCGAGATCGCCACGAGCGACGCAGGGCCTCCAGGCGAAGCCCCCCCTCGCCCGCGCGGGCGTCCGCGGCCAGGCGCTGGAACAGAGACACGTCCGCGCCTCGAAATTCATAGATCGACTGCTTGCGGTCGCCGACCGCCGCGAGCAGGCGCTCACCCAGGGGCAGGCAGTCGCTGGCCCGCTGGCCTCGGGGAACCGCCCGGTCCTGATCGCGGGCCTCCGCGAGCAGGTGTACGAGGTCGAGCTGGAGGCCGTTGGTGTCTTGAAACTCATCGACCAAGAGCGCCCCGATGTCGGCCTTGACCTGGCGGCGCACCGCCCGATCGTCGCGCAGCAGATCGTGGGCACCACGAACCAAGTCGACGAAGTCGAGCACCCCTTGCCGCCGCTTCTCTTCGGCGTAGGCGGACGACACGATCCCCAGCAGGGCGACCACACGAACCGCCAGATCGATCTCGACGAGCGCCGCCTGTCCGGCCTGGACCGCCTCCCAAGCCTCGGCGAAGGGGGTCCATATCCGTCGCGCACGCTTGGGCAGGGTCCCCTTGCCCCGGCGCTGACCGGCGACCCGGACCAGGGCCGGATACCAGCGCGAGATGGCCTCGGGCTCACACCTCCCGATCCGCCGGCGCTCGATGGCCAGGGCCCGGGTGGTCGGGCGCAGCCGGTCTTCCGTCGCGGCCTCGAGCACAGCCAGCGAGTCGTGCAGCGCAGCGCAGGCCGTGCCCAGTTCGGCGACGGCGTGAGCTCGATCGAAGCCCGGCTGGGCCCGACCCCGGGCGTCCACGAGCAGAGACTCCGGGTCCCGCCCCTCTTCGCCGAGCTTCCCGTGCAGGCGCAGCAGGGCCTGACGCAGGGGCAGGGGTCCCCCCAGGTCTCGCGCGGCTGCCCGGGTGTGGGACGCCTCGCCGAGCTCCAGATCGCGCAGCAGGACGTCGTCGAGGACCTCTTCAAACAGCTCCGCGGCCGCGCTCTCGTCGAGGACACTGAAGCTCGGATCGACCCCGGCCTCCAGCGAATAGCCGCGGAGGATCTGCCCACACAGGGAGTGAAAGGTCCCGATCGGCGCCTGCGGGAGCTGCTCGACCAGCGCCAGCCAGCGCGCGGCGCTCGGGACCCGTCCGTCCAACAACGCGGCGAGCTCGAGCTCCTGGGTGAGCCCGCCGGCCGGGTCGGCGGCCAGGGCCGAGGCCCGGGCGAAGATCCGCTGACGCAGCTCCCGGGCGGCCTTCTCGGTGAAGGTCACAGCCCAGACCTGGGTGGCCTCGAGCGGCGCCCGCCCGCTGGTCCCCGCGCCCACGTACAGACCCAGAGCGACGCTGACCAGGGCGTGGGTCTTGCCCGATCCCGCGCCCGCGGCGAGCACCAAGTTGGCGTCGAGCTCGAGGCGAGGCCCCTGGGCATCCGGGTCCCGAATCTCCTCGCTCACGGCGCCCCCTGCTCGAGCTCGTCACCACGCTCGACCCGACACACGGGCCCGTAGGGACAAAAGGTACAGGCCCGCCCCGGGTCGTAGGGGCGGACCTGAAAGCGCCCTTGGGCGACCCCGCCGAGCAGGGCCCAGAGGTTGTCCGCGAGGTTGCGCGGGCCGGTCGCGGGCAGGTCGAGGGCCCCGACGGCGACCTCGGGAGCCCCCCCTCGGCGAGGCCGAGCCGGCGCCGCGAGCCGGGTCTCCCCGGATTCACTCTTGCTGTCCCTGGCGCTCTCACTCTCCCCCGCGTTCTCACTCTCGCCCAGGACCGCGTCCCCCGTCGCCCGGGCCCGCAGGACCTCGCGCCGAGCGGGGTCAGTCTCGAGCAGACCATCGAGTTCCATGCTCGAGAAGCTGAGGTCGAGCAGGCCGGCCTTCGAGCGCTCGCCGTCCCGGAGCGAGACGTAGGCGGCGTCGGCGTAGTTGAGGCCCGGCTGGCGCGTCGCCAGCCAAGTCGCGTACAGAGCGAGCTGAAGCTGGGTCCGCCCGAGTTGGTCGTAGCGCAGGCGATCCCCGACCCGCCCCGACTTGTAGTCGATGACCAGGCCCTCGCGCTCGCCCCCCTCGCCCCGGTAGTCGACCCGGTCGACCCGACCCACGAGCTCGAGACGCCGGGGCCCAAGCTGAGCGTAGGCCGAATCCAAGCCCGCCGGGATCGCCAGCGGCACCCCTTCGAGCGACTCGGGCTTCGCCGGATCCGGCAACCCGAACCCGACCTCGAACTCGCCCGGCTCCCACGCTTCGATCGCTACCCGGCGCTCCCCCTCGAGCAGGCGGCTCAGGTCTCGGGCGACCAGGTCCCGGTGCAGCAGCCACAGGGGCTCGGGGCCCGTGCGCTCGAAGGTCTCCCAGTCGTCGAGCACCCGAGTGCAGACCTCGCGCGCACGTTGGTTCTCGCGCCCGGTCTGATCGCCGCCCTGCAGCGGTGTCAGCCCCTCGCTCTGCAGCGCCTGCATGACCTCGGCGATCACCAGGTGGCGCACGCTGCCCTGCTCGGCCGCGGTCAGCGAATCTCGGGTCGAGGGCCGGGGTCGCAGGCGCAGCACCCGGGCCGCGAAGAAGCGGTACGGACACGCGGCGTAGTCCTCGAGGGCCGTCGCCGAGCTGCGCCACACCAGCCCCTGCTCTCGGGCTCGAACCTCGCCCTCGCCCTCCCGCCGCCCGGTCCACTCGAAGTCGAGGCGCGCGTGCGCAGCCGCGAGGCTCGAGCCCGAGAGCAGGACCTCGGCGCGCGTCGGGTCGCTCGCCCGGGCCCGCGACCAGGCGAGGGCATCGCGGAGCGCGGGGTCGAGCGCGGGGTCGAGCGACCCGCCCACGCTCCAGCCGCCCCGACGTCCGCCCACCAGCCGAGTCAGCACCTGGCCCCGCGTGCTGCACTCCGACAAGCTGGGGATCACACCGACCTCGACCTCCCGGCGGACCAGCGCCCCGCCCTCCCCGAGCGCCGCGATCAGGCTGGAGAGATAGCGCGAGCGCCCGACCTCTCGGCCCTCGTGATCCTGGTGGTGACAGCTGATCACCAGGCGCGTGCGCACGCTGGCGCAGGCCAGGGCGAAGCCGGCTGCGTCCGCGCCCCCAGGTGCATCGAGCACGGCTCGGCCCGCGGCCCGCGACAGGGCCCGCCGATCCTCGTCGTCCAAAAATGGGAGCGGCCGCCCGCGCCCGGGCAGCGCCCCCTCGACCGCGTGGATCACGAACAGGTAGTCGCTGCTGGCCCCGGCGAGCTCGCCGAGATCCCGGATCGCCAGGCCCGCCCCACGGACCCCGGGCGGCCGCTCGCGCACGCCCGTGAGCGCCGCCTCGAGGTGGCCCCGAAACTCGGTCAGCGTCACACGATCGTCGGCCACACCCACGACCTGGGCGGCCTCGTCGAGGCTGTGTCCGGCGACCTCCAGGGCCTCCAGGGCCTGGCGATCCCGGGCCAGCGCAGCCACGGCGCCGCGCTCGATCCGGCGCTCGCTCGAGCCCGCGCCCAAGGTCGGCAAGGCCAGACAGCGCCGCGGCACCCCCAGCGCCCGCAGGGCCCGAAACACGGCGTCGAGGTGGACCCGCAAGCTCGCCGAGCTCGGCAGGCGAAGGCAGGCGAACAGGCGCTCCCAGCGTTCGGCCAAACTCAGGTAGCGGGCCGAGCGGGCCCGCCGGCGCTCGGCCTCGGTGAGCGTGGGGGTGTCCAGGGGCGGCCGGGCGAGCTTGGCCGCGTAGGCCCGCAGCCGACCCAGATGTCCGATACCCCGGTCGTCTCGCGAGCCGGCCTCGCGCAGCGCCGCGAGCAGAGCCGGGGCGTCACGGCGTGCGACGTAGGCCGACTCGAGCACCGCCGCCAGGGCCTCCCGGGGCAGGTCTCGCTCGGCCGCCTCGATCAGGGCGAAGGTCAGGCGCAGCGGAGCCGCATCCAACACGGGCTGACCACGCTGCTCCTCCACGGGCAGCTCGGCCGCGTCCAGGGCCGCCAACACCCGATGCCGAACCAGGCCCAGCCGCGGCACCGCCAAGGTGATCCGCTGTGGCGCGACCCCACTCTGGAGCAGCGTGCGGATCTCCGCACACACACTGCGCAGCTCGGCGCGCTCGTCTCCCGCCTCGATCACGCGCAAGCCCGCGCGCAGGCCCGCGTCGACCAGCCCCCGCGCCTCGCTCTCGGCCACAAAGGGGATCAACCCTGCCCGGGCCACAGGCCGCCCGGCGGTGACCCACACCCGCGGGACCAACTCCACGCTCGGCGCCTCCTCGACGAGGTTGCGACGCAGCTGCTCGACCGAGGTCTGGAGCTCGCCCAACCCCAGGTCGCCGCCGAGTCCCGCCGGCAGCTCGGGCACGCTCACCCGAACCCGGACCCCACGCCGCGCGAGGGCCTCCCAGAGCCGGGCGCGGATCACCGGCAGCTCGCCACTGCCCTCGATCTCGAGCGTGTCGGCACCGTCGATCAGCGCCCTCAGGCGCGCGTCGCTGAGCACGGCGGGGTCGCCCACGAGCGCGGGCAGGCGGGCCCGGGCGCCCACGCCGTCGACCGCCCGACGCCGGTCGAGCTGCGCCGTGTAGGCGACGGCGACCTTGGCCAGCGCCGAGAACCGGCGCGCCGTCAGCCCGGCCTCTGGCCAGCTCGCGCTGCGCCTCGCCAGGCGATCGAAACCCGCCGCGTCGATACCCGCCCGGCGCAGCGTGTCCCAGAGCGTCGAGAACGAGTCGGCGAACACCGGATCGGCGGCCAGCCGAGCGAGACTGGTCCCGCGCGCCGCTTCCGGAGCGACCGCAGCCAGGGCCAGGCGGGCCTCGGTGGTGCCGATCGGCTGGAGCCCACAAGCACGCAACAGCCGGTCTTCAAAGGACCGCAGATCGATCAGGCCCAGAGCCAGCCCGACCCCTTGGTCCCGAACTCGCTCGCGCAGGGCCTCGGCCACTCGCGCGGGCGTCGGCAACACTTGCAGGCTGCGCGCCGACGAGGGCTGAGGCGAGCTCGCCATCGCTGGAGCCTAACACCGCAGATCGCAGATCCTACAGGCGCTCGGCAGGGCCTCGGCCGCCGCAGTCCCTGGCGCCACAGGGCTCGGATCGGGTTCGAAACCGCCGCCGCCCCGCGCCCTGCTCGAGTCAGTTCAGCTCGGGCACGAGCCCGGACAAGGTCGTGAACTGGCCCCCAGGCTGCACACGGTCGGCTTCATCGCCCCCGGGGATCGCTCCTGGCCAGACCATCAGGTTCGCCGTCGCCACATACTGGTCGCGCGGGTGAACCCAGGTATCGCGCTCGCTGACCCACGCGGCGACGGCCTTCACAGCGATCTCGGGGACCTCGCGCGAATCCGACTCGTCGCCGTTGCTCAGCGCCTGCCCGCGCACCCACGCCACATGCATGGGTCGACCCGGGTCGGCGTTCACCATCTCCTCCGAACGCGCAGCCGTGGCCGCCGTGGCCGCTGCCTGCTCTTCCTTGATAGCGAGCTTCGCCGCCGCCATCGCGGCCGCGTCCTGGGATGCGATCTCGGCCGACTCTTCGGCGTCGAGGGCCCGCATGGCCACGCGCAGACGAGCGTCCTTCTCCGCCCCCAAGTTCCCCACCGTCCCGAGCACATCGACAAAGGCCGGGCGGTCGCGCAGCCAGGTCTCGGCGTCGGCCAGCGACTCGAACTCGGCGACCAAGGTCTCTCCAGACTTTATCCTGCGGATCTTGAGCTCAATCGTCATCGGTCAGTCTCGCCACATGATAGCCGTTGCGCGCACAAGAATGGTCCTCTTGTCCAGTAGCCCACCGCCCCCCAGCCGCGACGGGGGGCGACACTCGGCCGAGGACCGTGGACCAAGGACCGATACCAGCCCCCCGCCTGTGGGAGGATGACGCGTCGGTCGACCTCCCGCCGACGTGATCCAAAAGCGTGTGCCCATGCCGAAGTGCTCGACCTCAGCAGCCCGTGGTGAAACCGATGGCGTCGCCTCGCGCAGGACTTTTCGTCCAGGGCGAGGCGCTGAAGCGCCGCTGTACCGGAAGAGGGGCCGAGCGAGGTGTCGTGAGGGGTTTCACCGCGGGCTGCTCGTCCCGGCCCTGTGTGCAGTCCTGTGTGCAGTCTCGACTGCGGTGGCCTGCGGCTCGCCCGAGCGCCCGCCCGAGGCGTCGAAACCCGCCAGCCCAAGCTCACCAGTCGAGCCGGCGGGGGCCGAGACCCCGACCGACGACACCGCCGTCGAGGCCTACCCAGATCGGGTCCAGTACCCCGCCCGAGCGCGCTTCGACATCCACACACACCTCGTCGACGACGCCATCGATCCGCTCCTGCGTGCCCTCGACGAGGCCGGGATCCAGCGCGCCGTGCTTCAGTCCTCTCCGCACCTCGATTTTTCCCGCCAGCCCCCGATGGGAGCCCCCCCCTTCTCGGGCTGGCGCGCGGCCAACGATCGCCTGCTGGCCGCCACCGCCCCCCACCGCGACCGCCTGCTCCCCTTCATCACGGCCGACCCGGCCGAGGTCACCCCCGCCGAGCTCCAGACCTGGCTCGACGCCGGAGCCTGCGGCGTGAAGCTCTACATGGGGCACCACGTGTTTCACGAGCGCCCCCTGGACGACCCCGCGCACGAACCCATGTTCACCATGCTCGAGGAGCGCCGCGTGCCCGTGCTCCTGCATGTGAACACCTTCCGCTTCGAGGCCGAGCTCGACGCCCTGTTGACCGCGCACCCGGACCTCAACATGGTCTGCCCTCACTTTTGCGGCTCCCGCACGGACATCGACCGCCTCGAGAGGATCCTGCGCACACACCCCAGCTTGCTCGTCGACA
>CAYVJQ010000062.1:12265-31495 GCA_964451725.1 uncultured Nannocystaceae bacterium
ACATCGATCGCGAACTCGAGCGCCTGCGAGCCCTGATCGTCGCCGAGCCCGAGCGCTTCCTGTTCGGCTCCGACCTCGTGACCACCTACCCCGGTGCGCGCGACTCCAGCTGGCGCGGCAAGTGGGCCAGGCAGCTCGACGCGAACCTCGGCCTCGTCGAGGCGGCACAGTTCGAATATTGGCGGATCAAAACCAGCGATCCCCGAACCCCCGCGGGTCCCAAGACCTGGGGGACCTACCGGGGCTTGGCCCTCGACGGCCAGGTCCTCGAAGCCGTGCTCGTCGGCAACGCCGAGCGATGGCTGGGCAGCTGTGGCCCGAGCCCGAGCCCGAGCTGAACGACCGTCGAGCACCCTCCCGCTGAGGGTCGCTCCAGTGCGCGCCATGAAGCTACGCGGGGCTCCCAGCCAGCCCAGTCGCCAACTCGCCAACCCTCCAGCGCCGACGACCCCCGCTCCGAGGGCGAGCCCGAAGAAGGCTCTCCTGCTCCCTCGCTGGGGCTGGCGCTGGCGCTGGCGCTGAACACCGAGTTCCCGACCACAGACGACACAAAACCGGGCGGAGGGCTCTCCCCCTAGTCCGCAGTGTCGACACGCTCCCAGCTGCTCGAGTGCGTCCGACATCCCCCCTACCTTCGGCTCTCGCTCGAGCTTCGCGGTCGGTGGCGAGGGAGCGCCCCCCGGCTCAATCGTGACCTGGGGGTTCTCGAACCCGCCTGCCACAACCGCGGCCGAGCGCCCCGTGTGGATCGGCCAATGAGCCACGGTTTTGGTTTTTCTGGGCGAGCCCAGTCCGGCTCAGCCCCCAGGCAGCTCGAGCACGAAACGAGCGCCGCCCCCATCTGCTCCCGTCTCCACCCACACCCGGCCACGCTGCCGCTCGGCCACGTCACGGACGATCGCCAGGCCGAGCCCCGCTCCGCCCTTCGCCCGATCCAGGCGATGAAAGGGCTCGAAGATCGCCTCGCGGGCGTCGACCGGGACCCCGGGGCCCCGGTCGCACACGGCGAAGCGCCAGCCCTCCCCCTCCCCGACCGCCTCCAACGTGACGCTGACCTCGCCGCCCTCCGGCGAGAACTTGATCGCGTTGCTGAGCAGGTTGTCCAGGGCCTGGCGCAGCGCAGCCGGGGCGAACTCGGCCTCGGCCCGATCGGGGGCGTCCAAACTGACGACACAGCCCCGCTCTTCAGCCAGCGCCCGGGCGGCGTCGACGGCCTCGACGAGCACGGCCACGAGGTCTGCGCGGCGCCGATCCAGTGGGCTCGAACGCAGAGACGCGAGGTCGAGCAGCTCGCTCGACAACAGGGTGAGGCGACCGACCTCGAGCCTCGCCCGCTCGAGGCTCTCGCGCAGCTCCGCGACCGAGCGCTCTCGCCTGAGGGCGACCTCGATGCCCGCGCGCAGGGCCGCCAGCGGAGTCCGCAGCTCGTGGGCCGCGTCGGCGATCAAGCGATCTTGGCTCAAGCGGGCGGCGGCGAGGCGCTCCGTAGTCTCGGCGATCGCCTGGCGCAGCTCCCCGAGTTCGTCCTCCGAGTCGTCCTCCGGCGGCGGCCGGTCGAGGTCCCCGGCCCGCAGCCGCGTCATGTGATCGCGCAGGTTGAGTACCCGACCGCTCAGCCGCCGCGCGTGCGCGAGCTGAATCAGCAGCAAGATCAGGGCGACCGCGGCGACCACCGAGGCGGCGATCTGCCAGTAGCTCGCTATCTCTCGGTTGTGACGCTCGAGGGAGGCGGCCAACCACAGGCCGTAGGGTCGCCCCCCCGGCCCATCTACACGCACGCGCAGCTCTCGGTCTTGGCCGTCGGGGCCCTCGACCGTGCGCAGCTGAGGCTCGTAGTCCAAGCCCGCGGGATCGATGTAGACAGGCACCCGCGCGTCGATGGGGTAGCGGACGACGGCCTCACCGTCGGGCTGGTAGAGGGCGCCCCGGGGCGTGAAGTCTCGAAACCCACTCGCCAGGGGTGAGTCGATGAGGTGCAGGTGCGGGGTCGCGGCCCGGTCGAAGAGACTGACCGACTCGACACCCGCCTGCCCGAGCAAGGCCCGGTCGTGCTCCGCCAGCAGCACCCGATCAAAGACCAGCCCCGCCACGCCGACCGCGGCGATCAGCAGGAGCAGGGGCACCAGCGCCCCAAACACCAGCAGTCGAGTGCGCAGCCGCATGCGCTCACCCCGACCCGGGCCCAGAGAGCAGGCGAAAGCCCACACCCCGCACGGCCTTGATCTCGACGGCCTCGCCCGCGACCCGGCCGAGCTTGCCCCGGAGGTAGCCGATATAGACGTCGAGCACATTGGGGTCACCCTCGAAATTCGAGCCCCAGACCGCCCCCAGCAGGTGACTGCGCGCGATCACCTCGCCCGGGTGGCTGGCGAGCTCGCAGGCCAGGGCGTACTCCCGCGGGGTCAGACCGAGCTCTCCATCTGGGCCCACGAGCACCCGGCGGCGCCCGTCGATGCTGACTGGACCAATGCGGTGAAGCTCGAGCTGCCCCGAACCTCGCCGGTGCAGGGCCTCGAGGCGGGCGAGCAGCTCAGCGAAGGCGAAGGGCTTGACGAGGTAGTCGTCGGCGCCCGCCTTGAGCCCCGTCACCCTCTCTCCGATGCTCCCGCGCGCGGTCAACATGAGCACGGGTGTGCGCAGCCCGGCGCCACGCCAGCGCCGGAGCACGGTCACGCCGTCGACGTCGGGCAACATCCAATCCAAGATGATCGTGTCGTAGTCGATGTCCCGGCCCTGGACGAAGGCCTGCTCGCCGTTCGTGCACAGGTCGACCGGGTGCCCCTCCTCGCGCAGGCCCTGAACCAGGACCTTGGCCAGGCGATCTTCGTCTTCGACCAACAGCAGCTTCATGGGCTCGAGCTTCGATTCACGGCTTGGGCTCCGGGTCCGGCGACGATCCTGCTCCCTCGAGCCGCCGCCTCCGCCCGGCCAACCAAGGATACAGGGCCGGGAGGATCACCAAGGTCAGAAAGGTGGAGGTCAGCAGACCGCCGACCACGACCGTGGCCAGAGGACGCTGGACCTCCGCCCCCACCCCGGTCGCCAAGGCCATGGGCAAGAAGCCCAGCGCCGCGACCAGGGCCGTCATCATCACGGGCCGGAGGCGCTCGCACGCGGCTGCCGAGGCGGCCGCGTGCGCAGCTACGCCCGCGTCCTGCTTGGCGAGCACCGTCGACATGAGCACGACCCCGTTGAGCACGGCGATCCCCGAGAGGGCGACGAATCCGACCGCAGCGGAGATCGACAGGGGCATGTCCCGCGCCCACAGAGCCACGATCCCCCCGACCCCGGCGAAGGGCACGTTGAGAAAGATGATCGCCGCGGGCCGCAGGCGCCGGAACACGAGCACCAAGAGGAACATGATGCCCACCAAGACCACGGGGAGAACCACGGCCAATCGCCCCCGCGCCGCCTCGAGTTGAGCGTACTGGCCGCCCCAGACCAGGCGCACCCCGTCCCCACGCTCGACGGTGTCCTCGACCCTGCGCTGGGCCTCGGCGACCACCTCGCCCAGGTCGCCTCCACGGACGTTGAAGCCGACCACGATCCGGCGCTGCCCCTCGTGCCGGTTGACCAGCGCCGGGGTCTCGAGGTGGTGAAGCTCAGCCACGCTGGCGAGCGTGACGACCTCCCCCGAAGGGGTCGCTATCTGGACCTGATCGAGCGTGAACGCGTCGGCCTCGTGGGCCAGGCGCAGGCGAATGGGCACACGCACAGGGCCGTCCCAGGTCTCGCCGACCTCGATGCCCATACGCAGGGCCTCGACGATCTCGAGCACCTCCGCGGTCTGGAAACCGAGCCGGGTCGCCTCGAGCAAGCGCGGCCGGACCTCGATCAGGGAGACGTCGGGTGGAGCCAAGATCCGCACGTCGCTGGCCCCCGGGACCTCGAGCAAGACCGCCTCGATGGCCTCGGCCGAGGCCCGGATTCGGGCCTGATCTTCACCATAAATATTGACGGCGACGTCCGTCACCGCCCCGTCCAGGAGCTCGTTGAAGCGCATCTGGATCGGCTGTGTGTAGGCGATCTCGGCCCCGGGGGCCTCGCTGTTGATCGCCGCGTCGATCTCGGCGATCAAGGCCTCCCGAGTCAGGCCCGGGCGCCACTGCTCCCGGGGCAGCAGACGCACAAACACGTCGGCCTGCTCGAGGCCCATGATGTCGGTGGCCACCTCTGGGCTGCCGATGCGGCTGACCACCGTGACGACCTCGGGGGCCGCCCCACGCACGCTGCGCTCGAGCGCCATCGCCTCTTCGATCCCCGTGGCCAGCGAGATGTCGGGGGCCCGGTTGGTCTGGATCACGAGGTCGCCCTCGTCGAGCTGGGGCACGAAGCTGGTCCCGCTGTCGGCAAACGCGAAGCCCCCACCGACGAGCATGGCCAGGCTCAGCAGGGCGACGAGCGCGGGACGGCCCATGGCCGCCGAGAGCAGGGGGGTGTAGACCCGCTCGATCGCGCGCACCAAGATCGGAGGTCGCTCGGGCACGTGCTCGGGCCGGAGCCAGCTGGCGAGCGCAGGCGTAAACACCAGCGCCAACACCAGAGAGCTGAGCAGGGCGAACACCACCGTCAGCGCCATGGGCCGGAACATCTTCCCGTCGACGCCCTCGAGGGTCAGGATCGGCACATACACCAGCACGATCACGAGCACCGAGACGCTCATCGGACGGGCCACGCGCTGCATCGCCCGGACCGCAGTCCGCTCGGAGTCGACCTGGTCCGGCTTGGTCCCGAGCTCGTGAAAGACCCGCTCGACCATGACCACGGCGCCGTCCACCAAGAGGCCAAAATCGATCGCCCCGAGGCTCATGAGGTTCCCGGGCACATCGAGGGAGACCATCCCCAAGACCGCGCCCAGCATCGACAGGGGGATCACGGCCGCGACCAAGAACCCGGCGCGCACGCTCCCCAGCATCAACAGGAGCACCACCACAACCAAGGCCGCGCCCTCGAGCAGGTTCTTGGCGACCGTCTTCAAGGTCGCGGTCACGAGCTCGCTGCGGTCGTAGATCACATCGACGCGGACGTCTGCGGGCAGGGTCGCCTCGATCTCGGGCATGAGCTCGTGGAGGCGCTGCGTGAGCGCGAGCGCGTTGGCCCCCCGCAGCATCTGGACCATCACATAGACCGTCTCCCCTTTGCCGTCGGCGGTCGCGGCTCCGATCCGCGGGACCGCCCCCTCCACGACCTCGGCCAGTTCGGCCACCCGCACCGGGGCCCTGTACATATCCGAGTCCTCCTCACTCCCGTGCCCGGCCCCCAACACGGCGCGGCGCTGGGGCACGACGGCCACGGCCCCGAGTTCGCTGGCGCGGGTCGGCCAGAACACGCCCCGGAGCAGGACCTGGCCCGGGCCGGCCGGCAGCGTCGAGCCCGCGACCGCGCCCGTGCTCGCGCGCAGGGTCATCGCCAGCGCGCTGAGGGTGATGCCGTGTTGGGCGAGGCTGAGCGGATCGGCGACCACGTCCAAGGTCCTGCGCTGCCCACCCCAAATGTTGACCTCGACGACCCCCGGAGTCGCCCGCAGCGAGGGCGCGATCTCGAGGCGAACCAGCTCGTAGAGCTCCGCCGGCGTGCGCTCGGCAGAGCTCACCGAGAGCTGGAGGACCTCCCCCAGGCCACCGGTGAACGGCCCGAGCTCCGGCGTGTCGACCCCAGCGGGAAGCGCTGCGAGGGTCGCCAGCCGCTCCGCCACCTGCTGCCGCGCGAGCCAGGGATCGACCTCGTCTTCAAACTCGGCGGTGACCGAGGAGATGCCGTAGCGCGACAAGCTGCGCTGCTCGGCCAGGCCCGGGAGCCCCCCGAGAGCGACCTCGATCGGCCGCGTGACGGCGCGCTCGATCTCGCTGGGAGTCAGACCGGGCGCCCGGGTCAAGACCACGACTTGGTTCCCGGTCACGTCGGGCAGCGCGTCGAGCTCGAGCGCCCGGACCCCGAACAGACCCCCGATCACGAACAGAACCACCAAGCCCAGAACCCAGGCCCGCCGCCGCGCGGCCCAGCCGACCAGATCCGCGATCAGACCCGAGGGGGCATCTCGCTCTCGCTCTTGGTCTTGTTCTTGCTCCGGCCCTCGCCCGGGCCGACCCTCACCCGCCGCCTCCCTTTCGTCGTTCATTCCTCGCCCCCGAGCGCCCCGGGGTTCCGGCCGATCGTCAGCACGGTCGCAGCGTCTGCCGCCACGAGGTCGTCGACACGCAGGACCTCGCTGCGGACCAGGGCCGAGCTCCCCGCGCTGCGCAGGACCTCGACCTCCACCGCCTCGGGCTGCGCCCCCGCACCGCGCCGGGCCACGAAGGCCTTACCCCCGTCCAGACGCAGCGCTCGGCGGGGCACCTCGAGCAGCGTGTCGCCCTCCCCTTCGATACGCACCCGCCCGCGCAGACCGTCGGGCAGGGCCCGGCCGTCGGCCGGCTCGTACCAGGCCAAGGTTCGACCCAGGCCCGGCTCGATCGCCGTGGCCACCGGCTCCGGGTCGAGCGCGAAGCGGCTCCCGTCGAGACCCACGAACTCGAGCGCCACGGCCGTCGGCGTGGCCCCACTGTGGGCGACCTCGATCCGGGCTGGGCCCACACCCAAGATCTGCGCCAGGTTGTCGCCGGCCTCGAGCACCTCCCCCGGCACGACGTCGAGATCCGCGACCACACCGCCGATGGGCGCCCGGAGCTCGATCGTACCCCGACGCAACAGCTCTCGGCGCGAGCCGGGATCCACCCCCGCCGCCTGCAGGGTCGCCAACGCCAGGCGCCGCTTCGCCGAGAGCTTCCCGATCCCCGTCTCGACATCGAAGATATCCCCGGCCCCGACCAACCCCTGCTCCCGCAGGCCCTCCAAGCGCGCGCGCCTGACCTGGTGAGAGCCGATCTGTGCGCCGGTCCCCGAGAGCACGGCGGCCGCCTCGAGCAGGGCCGGCACACGCAGCTCCACGATCGGATCGCCCGCCTCGACCACATCGCCGACCTGAACCCGCGCACCGACCACGGTCGAGCGAAAGGTCGCGTCCAGGCGCGAGCGGCTCGAGGCCGCCGCGACCACCCGGGCCGGAAGCTCGACCAAGGTCGCGTCCGTGGGTCGGCGGACCGACACCCAGGCCGAGCGGGCCGAGGGCGCCTCGTCGGTCTCCGCCCCGATCGCCCGCTCCCCCTCCCCACCGGTCTCGGCGTCGTCACAGGCGACCAGACAGGCGACCAGCGAACCCGCCACCAGCGTCCAGACCAGCACCCAGGGGCCCCTCATTGCTTGTCCTCCCCGACGACCGCCGACCCGACCGCTGAATCGATCGCCTGCAGGTAGAGCCAAACCTCGACCCGAGACCAGACCCACAGCGCCTCCGCGCTCGCCGACTCTCGGGCCGCGGCGCTGCGCCGACCCTGGGCCCGCAGCAGCTCGGGGCGCGTCCCCTCCCCCTCGGCCAGCGCCGTCTCGCGAGCGGCGACCAGCTCGTCGAGGGCCGGCAAGATCTGGTCGCGGAGGATCTCCAGGCGCTCGCGGGTGTGGTGCAGATCGTGAACGGCGACCGCCAGTGACGCCGACAGCTCGATCTCGATCTGGACAGCCTCGGCCTCTGCCCGGCTGGCCTGCGCCCGGTGGCTCGCCTCCAACCTCTGGTTGTGATCACGAACCGGGATCGTCGCGTTGAGGACCCCAAACAGGACCAGCTCCCCGCTGGACTCGAGCTGCCCGGAGATCCCCGCGCTCATCTTTGTGCTCCCTGCGGCCTTGGCAGCCTCCGCCCGGGCCGCGGCGGCCCTCGACTCGAGCCGGCGCAGCACCACCGCCGGCAGCTGATCCAGGGCCGCAAAACGCTCACGCAGCACCCCTTCGCCGGGCAGCTCGGGGGTCGGATAGGCCCCCCTCGTCCGCAGCGGCGCCGTGGCCTTTGTGCCTGTTTCTCGCGCCAGGGCCAGGCCGAGGTCATGGACATCTCCCGCGACCTCGGTCAGCACCGCCTGGGCCCCGGCCGCCCTGGCCCTCGCCTCCGCGACCTCGACCCGCGTGACCACCCCGGCCTCGCGTCCGACCTCGAGGACCGCGACCAGCTCGAGCGCCATGCTCGACTCGGTCCGCGCCAACTCCAGGCGCGCCTCCGCTTCGTGCAGGAGGATCCAGGCCCGCGCCGCCCCCAGCTCCTGCTCGAGCGCCAGAGCCCGGGCCTCCGCGGCCAGAGCCTCGGTCTCGGCGATCGCCGCTGTGCGACGCTTGTGCCCATAGCCCCCCGTCCTCCAGCCCTGGGTCACCGTGGCCTGGAGCTCGAAGCCGGCCTCGCCCGCGGGCGGCAGCCGGGCCCCGGGCATCACCTGCACCTGGAGACCCTCGGTCAGGGTCGGCAGCTCCCCATCGGCGCTGCGCTTGGCCTCCGCGGCCGCCTCGAGGCCCCTCACACCGGGGGCCGTGACAGCGGCCCCGACCGCCTCGTCGAAGCTCAACGCCCGACCCTGGGTCGCCGCCGAATCGTGGTGTGCGCTGGACGGAGGAGCCGCCTGCACTTCGACAGAGACCGCCGAGATCGTCAGCAAGAGCAGCAGCGAAGGCAGGGATCGCGAGACCGGCGAGACCGGCGAGACCAGCGAGAGCGGGGACACAGCCCGTTCATGCCACGAGCGCGCGAACCGACCTTGTGAGGGGCCTGAGAAAGTTCTTACTCTCGACGGCCGGAGAGGGCCTGCCCATCCACCCCACAAAAGCAGAGGGCCTCTCGAGTGAGAGGCCCTCTTGTGCGAAGAGAGGGACTTGAACCCTCACGTCGTGAGACACTAGATCCTTAGTCTAGCGCGTCTACCAATTCCGCCACCTTCGCAGGTTCAGCCGAGTAGGCTCCCCACTCGCGGCGTTGCGGGTCGGGACGCGGTATATAAACTCCTCTCAGCCGCCGCGCAAGGTCTCTCCGACCTTGTGCAACTTGAGCATGTTCACCGAGGTGTGAGCCTTGATCGGCCAGCCGAGAGCGATGACTACGCGGTCGCCGCGCTCGAACATGCCCCGCTCGAGCACGGCGTGATCGAGGTCGATGAAGATCGATTCCCCGCTCGGGCTCGTCGGTGAGAAGCGGATCGGGATCACCCCCCAGTACAGAGACAGGGCCTGAAAGGTGCTCGACTCGGGGGTGAAAGCGTAGACCGGGACCTTGGGTCGATAGTCGCTGACCAGCCGAGCGATGCCGCCGCTGCCCGTGTAGCAGATGATCGCCTTGCAGTCGGGGAGGCTGCGCGAGCTGGTCACCGCCGCCCGAGCGACGGCATTGGTGGTGTGCCCCAGCTCCATGTCTTTGGGCGGTTCGAGCCAGTAGGTCTCGGTCTGCTCGATGCGCCGGATGATCCGGTCCATGGTCTCCACCGACTCGATCGGGTATTTGCCCGCCGCGGTCTCACCCGAGAGCATGACCGCGTCGGTCCCGTCCAAGATCGCATTGGCGACGTCCGAGGCTTCGGCCCGGGTCGGGCGGGGGTTTCGGATCATGGAGTCGAGCATCTGCGTGGCCGTGATCACCAGCTTGCCGCGCTCGTTGCTGAGCTTGATGAGCTGCTTTTGAATCAGGGGGACCTCCTCCGGTCCCATCTCCACACCGAGGTCTCCCCGGGCGATCATGATGCCGTTGGCCGCGTCGACGATCCCCGGCAACACCTCGGGTCGGACCGCCTCGGGCTTCTCGATCTTGGCGACCAGCGGGACCACTCGGCCCGCGTCGCGCATGATCTCGCGGCAGCGCTCCAGATCCTCCGGGCTGCGCACGAACGAGAGCGCGACCATGTCGACGCCGAGCTCGAGGGCGAAGCGAAGATCGACCTCGTCCTTCTCTGTGAGCGCGGGCAAGGTCAAGCTCGAGTCGGGCAGGTTGACCCCTTTGCGGGCCTTGAGCAGGCCATCGGTCACCATCTTTACGCGCAGCTCTTTGCCCACGATCTCCACGATCTTGGCCTCGAGCTCGCCGTCGTCCATGAGCACCCGCTCTCCGACCTTGGCCTCCCTCTCGATCCCTTCACAGTCGATGCCCACGCGCGCCCCCTCGAGATCGACCTCGGTCTCGGGCTCGGCGACCAAGGTCAGGATCTGGCCTGCGCTCAGGGGCATGCCTGAATCGGGGATCTGGCCCACGCGGATCTTGGGGCCCTGGAGATCGCCGAGCACGGTGATCGGCCTGCGGCGGATCGCAGACTGCTCGCGAACCCGGCGATAGATACGAGCGTGGTCCTCGTGGGAGCCGTGCGAGAAGTTCAAGCGGACTGCGTCCACGCCCGCGTCGAAGAGCGCGCCGATCATCTCTTCAGTGTTGCTGGCGGGACCCAAGGTGGCGAGGATCTTGGCGCGGCGGGGCGTCATCCCCGAGAGCTTGACACAGTTGGCCCATACGCGCGGTGGTTCCAAGTCAGAGGCCCTCCGACCAGCTGCCCGTGGCCAAACCCCTCACGACACGGCGTTTCCGAGCCCTCGACCTGCGAACTCGGGCGCGTCATCGGGCGAGCGCGTTCACATGCGTTCGAAGCCACACACTCGGGGAGGCGATGAGCTGGGGCGGGTCACTGCGTGCGCGACAGCGCTGCCATGGCGCTGTGACAGGCGTGGCCGAGCACGGCTCCAGGACCCCGTAGCGAGCCCCCAGTTCCGATCGTCGATCCTGACACAGACGTCAGCGTGGCCGGCCCTGAAAGCTGTGCTCATGCTTGAGACATGTCTGCTCATCGCTGCTTTCGAGTCTGCCTGACCCTCGCCTTGCTCCCCGCCCTCTCCACGCTCAGCGCCTGCACCGAAGACGACACCCCTATCGAGGGGGACAGCATCGGCGAGACGGGGGAAGAGGGGGAAGAGGGGGAAGAGGGGGAAGAGGGGGAAGAGGGGGAAGAGTTCGAGGCCGCCTGTGTCGAAGAGATCAGCGAGCTCGCTGGCTTCGAGGCCCAGAACCCCGAGGGGGTCGCCGCCGAGGACCTGCTGCCCCTCGAGTGGCAGGGCGATCTTCACTGGTCGAAGGTCGAGGCCCCGATCCAGCTCAGCCCGGCCCTCGACACCAGCACGGGGCTGCAGGTGGCCTTGGTCGAGGAGAGCGCCGAGCTGCGCTGGATCGAGGCCGCCTACAACCAGGTCGCCCTCGATCGGATCGAAGCGGGAGAAGAGCTCGACTTCGAGTGCCGCTCTCGCTTCGAGATCGACCTGACGGTCAAGCTCGCCACCGACGACGAGGTCTGGGTCCAGAGCTTCGACGCCAAGCTCGAGATCCTCGAGCAGGGCGAGGGCTTCGCTCCGGGCACTATCCATCACGAGCTCGCCGCGGACGAGTTCAGTGGACAGTTCAGCGTGAGCCTCGACGCCGAGGCTCCCGCCCTCGCACACGGCTTCACCCTGGACATGCGCATGACCCAGGTCGACGCGAGCATCGGGGGGGTGCTCGAGGTTTGGGCGGAGTTCCCCGACGACGAAGACGGCAGCCCCGAGGGCAGCGTCACCCGCGAGACCCTCCCGCTCGCCAACTGGTGAGTCCAGACAGCCGGCGCCGGGGTCGACCCGGCGTCCGGGCCACACGTCCGGGCCACACGCCGGGCCGCACGCCGGGCCACACGCGGCGATTGGGATCGCATATCGCATAGACTGCGCCCATGCTCGCCCCCGCCCCGCGCACGCTGTCCGCCCCCCCAGCAGCTCGCGCGGACCTGCTCGCACAGCTCGCCCGTCTGGTCCTCGGCATCGGATTTGGGTTTGGGTTTGCGTTTGTGTGGAGCCCTCCAGCCCACGCTGCCCCGCCCGGTGATCGACCCGCGGCGAGGTCCCCGAAACGCCCCGCGAAGCTCGCACAGCGCCGGAAGAGGTCCCCGAACCCAGGCCGGGATATCCCCCTGAGCTACCGGCTCTCGATCCCCGCCCCACACACGCGCTACGTCGAAGTCCACCTGGAGGTCCCGGCCAGCCCCAGCCCCCAGACGACCCTGGCCATGCCCGCCTGGGCCCCCGGCTCCTACCTCATCCGCGACTTCGGACGCCACGTCTACGACTTTGAAGCCCACGCCCACGCCGGGGCCCATGCCGAGAGTGGACACCCCGGCGCGGCCCTGAAGGTCACCCGCGTCGACAAGCAGCGCTGGCAAGTCGACAACGACGGCGAGGGATTCAGCGTCGACTACCGCGTGTTCGCCGACGAGCTGAGCGTGCGGACCTCCTACGTCGACGATCACTTCGCCCTCCTCAACGGCACCAGCGTGTTCATGTACGTCGACGGCCGCGGTGGCCACCCCCGCGCGGGAGCCATCACGGTCGCTGTCGAGGCCCCCCGGGAGTGGACCGTACACACCAGCTTGGCGACCTCCCCAGCGAGCACCGGCGCCCCGAGCCCCGGCGCTCCCACCTTCGTGGCCCCCGACTACGACACCCTCGTCGACAGTCCCCTGCTCCTGGGCAAGCCTCGAGTCGCGCGCTTCGTGGTCGCCGGGGCCGAGATCGAATTCGTATTTTTGGCCCCCGCCGGCTCCAACGCCGCGCTCCCCCGCATCGTCGCCGACACCGAGAAGATCGTCCGCGCCTACGCCCGGACCTTCAACGGGCTGCCCTTCGAGCGCTACGTATTCCTGATGCTCGCCGACCAGGCCGGGGGTGGCGGACTCGAACACTTCGACAGCACCGCCCTCATCGTCCGACCATGGATCTTCGACACCGAGGCCGGCTACCGTCGCGTCCAACGCTTGATCGCCCACGAGTTTTTCCACCTCTGGAACGTCAAGCGCATCCACGATCAGGTCCTCGGCCCCTTCGACTACAGCCGCGAGAACTACAGCGAGCTGCTGTGGTTCCACGAGGGCTTCACCGAGACCATGGAGACCCGGGCCCTGCTGCGCGCCGGCCTGGTCGACCCCGAGGCCTACCTCGAGGGTCTAGGCAAGGCCTGGACCGCCTACTTGCGCAAACCCGGCCGCAACTACGACCCCATCGCCGCGCTCTCGCGTGAGGCTTGGATCAAGTCCTACAAACCCGCCCCCAACCACGCCGAGACCACGATCAGCTACTACGAGAAGGGCAACCTCATCGGCGTCTGCCTCGACCTGAGCCTGCGCCTGCGGGCCCGAGACCACGCCCGCACGGGCTCCCTCGACGGCCTCTTCCGCAGGCTCTGGGCCGCCCGTGATCCCGATCTCGGCCGCGCCTCGATCACCCTCGATCACATCGTCGACGCGGCCTCAGCCGAGGCCGGCGAGGACATGCGCTGGTTCTTCGACGCCTACGTACTCGGGACCCGAGAGCTGCCCCTCGAAGCGCTCCTGCGCGAGGCTGGCTTCGAGGTCGAGGGCGAGACCGTCGATCCCATCGAAGATCCACGCGCCGCCGCCTGGACCGGCATGTCTGGGGGCACAGCGGTCACCTTCATCGACCCGAGCTCACCGGCCGCAGCCGCGGGGGTCATGCTCGGCGACGAGCCGATCGCCGTGGACGGGCTACGGGTGCGCAGCGTCGGCGAGGCCAAGGCCCGCCTCTCCGAACGCAAACTCGGGGCCCCGACCTCCCTGAGCCTGTTTCGGCGCGGGCGGCTGGAACTCGTCGAAGTTCGGACCATCCCCAACCCACACCGAAGCTGGCAGTTCTCGAACCCCGACACCGACACTGGCCCACACGCTCGGCTGCGCGCGCTGTGGCTCGACACGCACCTCGAGCGCTGAGCCGCCGCCGCCCCGAGTTCAGACCCGAGCCCGAACTCAGTCTCCGAACTCAGTCCCCCGGATCCGGGTCGGCTCGGTTCGAGCAGTCCTCGTCGTTGGGACCACACTTGAAGCGGACATGAATGTGGTGCACATGGCCCGGCGAGTGCTGAAGCAGGCTCTGCCGGTGGTGGGCCCCCCGCGGGTAGGCGATCATCTCGCTGAGCTCCTCGTCGTTGGCGCCCATGAGCTTGGCGGCCTTGTAGACCCGGTCGTGGAGTGTGTAGTCGAGGAACACCACGTGCACGGCCTCGGTCTCGTGGAGGGCCTTGAGAAAGCCATAGAGCGCGAACCAGTCGGCCTCCTCCGACATGGGCCGGTAGGTCTTGCTGGTCAGCTGGTCTTTCTTGTAGACGCCCTTGAGCGTGGGCAGCCAGATGTCGACGTCGCGCCCGGACTGGTGTGACTTGTGGGGGTTGAACAGCCCGCCGTGCTTCTGGCTCATGTCCGCGACCACGACCTCACCCTCGAACTCGTAGGAGTAGCGGAACTTGGCGATCGCGTACTGAAGCTGGGCCGCCATGAAGCTCCCACACCACATGATGTAGGGCTTGCGGCGCTTGTAGAGCGCGTCGTTGCGCGGAAACTGGATCCCGTTGGTCAGTTTTCCACCCTTGGGAGCGCCCACCGAGATCGCGTCTTGGCGGACCGTGAACTCGGGGATCTGGACGTCGGCCTTGCGCTTGAGGGGCTTGGGGTCGATCCAGATCGAGAGCTCCGTCTTCCCGCTCAGCTCCCCCTCCACGCCTGGGTTGTACGCTCGAAGCTTGTCCACGGGGACGTCGAAGCGCTTGGCCAGGCTCGACCACGACTCGCGCGAGACCGTGCGATAGCTGATGTTTTGGTGCGGAAGGGGGGCCGCGTTGGGATCGGCCTTGACCTTGATGGTCCGACCCGGCGCGAGCTCCTCACTCTCCCCGACCCCGTTCCACTGGCTGACGGCCTTGAGGGTCACGTCGTAGCGAAGCGCGATCTCCTCGAGGGTCTCGGCGGGGATCACCTTGTGCTCGATCCACTGTTTTTGAGTCGAGTGGTCTTCGAGGTCGCTGTCCTCGATCGTCCCGACCAACTCGACGTCACGGTCTGCGCCGGTCTCGCTCCCCCCCCTCTCGCCCACCTGTTCACCGCTTCCCTCGGCGGCCGCGAGCTCCTCGCCTCCCCAGTCGCGCGTGGCGAGAACGGCCACCAGGGCGAGCAGGGCCACCACGCCCCCGATCACCGCCGCGATGCGCACGACCTTGGCTCGCTCCCGGCCCTCCGCGCTGACCCGAATAAAGGTCTCCTCGACCTCCCCAAAACAATCGTCGGGATCCCGGCCTTCGATGCGCTCGAGCGCCAGGCGCAGGTTTCGTCCACGCAAGAGCAGACGCCGAGGTCGATCCGACTCGTCCCACTCTTGGGCATAGCGAGCCACCCGATCGAGGAAGCGTCGATCCCGATGTTCGTCCTCCGACTTGCGCAGCAGGGGTCCACGGACGCCCATGCCCATGCCCATGCCCATCGGCCGAGGGACGGCTACAGGACGGCCCACGACCACACTCAGAACATAGCTGCCGACGACCAACTTGGTCCCCGGCTGCAAAACGGTCGTGCCTTGAACCCGCTGGTCACCGATCCAGGTCCCGTTGGTCGAACCCTGATCCTGAACGTAGTAGGCCCCCGTCGGGTCGCGACCCAACACGCAGTGCCTAGACGAGACCCCACCCTGGTCGAGTACCAGATCGTTGTCTGGGGTCCGTCCGATCCGCAGCTGTAGACCCTCGAAGGGCACCGAGCGCTGGCTGCCGTCCGATGCGGTGATCGTGATCGTCGAACCCGACATGGCGTGTGGTGGGTGGCGATCTGCCCTGACTTCAGAGCGTATAGGTGTGCTCGACGATCTTCGACTGCTTCGCCTTGGTGAAGCGAGCCTTCTTGACGACCCCGGCGACGCACTTCCCGACCGGTGTTGAAGTGTGTGGGGGGCGAGCCGAGGCCGATTTGACCTTGCCCCCGGAGATTAAGAGGCTGACCTTGATCTTCATGCCTGGGAGGCCGCCCTTGCTCTTGCAGGCCTTGACCTTCCGGTTCATCCGCTTGAGGCCACGATTGACGTCGGCAGTCGACAGCTGCTCTTTGACCTTCGCCGGTCCGTTGGGCTTCTTGACCACGTCCTCGACCGGCTCCTCGCCCGTATCCGGGTCGTCGATCACGACGCCGTCGTCGCCACCGGTGTCCGGGTCGTCGATCACCATACCGTCGTCTGTGCTCGCCCCCGTGTCGGCGACCACTGGTACCCCTGTCTCGCCCGCCTGGTCATCCTGGTCATCCTGGTCATCGGCGCCGGCCTCCTCGGCCCCACCAGTCTCGCTGTCGCCGGCTTCGAGCACTCCCGCTTCGAGCACTCCGGCCTCCTCGGCCTCGCCCGCCTCCGCACCGGCTTTGGCGGTCTCGGCAGTGTCATCCTTGTCGGCGAGCTTCTCGTCGTCGTCTCCCCCGCCGAGGAACACGACCAGCAGCACCACGATCACGAGCAGCGCCATGACGCCCCCGCCGATCATCATGAAAAGCTTCTTGTTGTCCTTGCCCTCGTCGACGGCGGCGTAGTCCGCCTGGCTGCCCATCGTCGCCGAGCTCCCCGCGGCGGCAGCTCCGGCTGCCTTGAGCGAGGCCGCGAACGCGGCCGACTCGTTCATGTCGAGCATCATGGTCGCGCCGTCGCCGGGTTCGGCGTCGTTGCCCAGCGAAAAGCCACCCATGCCGTCGAGCATCATGGTCGCGCCGTCGCCCGCTTGGGGGCCACCCGGCACGACCGAGCTCCCGTCGTAACCCGGCGGGGGCTGGCCCGGCACCATGTTGGCGAAGGGATTCGGCGCATCGTCGTCGAGGAGGATCATCGTCCCCTTGTCGGTGCGCTGTCGGTTCTGTGGAGGGACGGTGGCGACCTCGCCGTTGGCCTGGGCGATCGCCTTCTCGAAGGCCGCCATATCTCGGAAGCGATCTTCTTGCTTCTTCGCCAGGGCGGTCAGGATGATGGTCTCGACCTCATCCGAGATGTCCGCGTCTGGGGCGACCTCCCGGGGCAGGGGCGCCGGATCGTTCATGTGCTGGGTCAGCACCCGCATGAAGTTCGTGCCCGGGAAGGGCGTCTGCCCAGTCAGCATTTCGAACATCATGCAGCCGACGGCGTAGACATCGGTGCGCGAGTCGACCGGGTCACCACAGGCCTGTTCCGGCGCCATGTAGCCCGCGGTCCCGAACACCGCGCCCGTGCGGGTCAAGCCCGAGGTCGAGTCGTCGACCTTGGCGATCCCGAAGTCGAGCACCTTGACGTAGTCCGTGGCACCCGCGCGCTCGATCACATAGACGTTCGCCGGCTTCACGTCGCGGTGGATGATCCCCGACTCGTGTGCAGCCCGGAGCGCACGCACGACCTGAAGCAAAATGTTGCGGGTCCGGAGCCAGGGCAGACGTCCGACCGACTTGAGCATCTCCGAGATATCGGCGCCCTCGAGCAGCTCCATCACGAAGAACACCGATCCGCCTGGGACCTGGCCGAAATCCATGATGTCCACGATGTTCTCGTGGCGGATCATGGAGGCCGCGCGCGCCTCTTGGAGGAAGCGCTCGACGTTGGTGCGGTCGTGGCAAAATTCCTGCTTGAGGACCTTGATCGCGACCTTTTTTCGCAGGGTCACATGCTCGCCGAGGTACACCCGGCCCATACCCCCGTCTCCGAGCACAGAGATGACCTTGTAGCGATCCGCGAGCACCGTTCCGACGAGGTCTGGCGGCGGTTTCCAACCGGGTACCTGGGATGGTGGCGGGCCACCGCTATTGAGTTCTGTCGGGTCCGACACCTGCGCTCCTGGGGGCGAGAGTACCCGATCGACACAGGCGGGGGAGAGACCGGTCGCGATGTTTTGCGGACACCAGCACACGCGTGGAAGTACGCGTCTTGACTACACTTCCCGCGATACTGTGCGTTTGCCTAGGCGCCGTAGGAGCCCGATCTGGACCCTATCCGGGAACCGTCCGCGCATTTCACGCGGAGTCGGCGGGGCGACCCCTCTCCGGGGTCGGAGCCCGGGATGTGGGCCCGCTCCGCCCTCGTGCCGACACGGAGGAGCTCTCAGCCCTCGCGCTCGAGCTTGCCGACCAGCGAGAGCGTAAACGAGGCGCCCATGTATTTGAGGTGTGGACGCAGCTCGAGCTTCGCCCGGTACCAACCCGGTTGTCCGGGGACCTCTTCGACCTTGATCTGGGCCTGTCGCAGCGGTCGCTTCCCACGGACAGCCGGCGCGGGGTTGTCCATGTCCGAGACATACTGGCGCAACCAAAGGTTGAGCTCGCGCTCGAGATCACCACGCTCGAGGTGACGGCCGATCTCCTCGCGCTGAAGCACCTTGAGATAGTGGGCGATACGACAGACGATGAAGATATAGGGCAGCTGGGCGCCCAGGCGAGCCCCGAGCGAGGCCGCTCGTCCCTCATCGGTCTTGGGGTAGGTCTTGGGTCGCTGGCAGGAGTTGGCCGAAAAGAAGCACCCCTTGTCGTCACCTTTGAGGTGAACGAGACCGATGAAGCCCTCCTCCGAGAGCTCGTACTCGTGGCGCTCGGTCAGCTGGATCTCGGTAGGCATGCGCTTCTCGAACCCCCGCATGGAGCGGTAGCCGAGCATGGGCAGACCCTCCACCGCCCCCCCGGCCGTGGGCCCGACGATGTTGGGACTCCAGCGGTAACGGGCGAAGCTGTCCGCGACCCGGGTGGCCAAGGCGAAAGACGCCCGCCCCCACAGGTAGTGGGCTTTGATCGAAGATCGCTCGATGTAGGTGAAAGCGTGGACGTGGTGGCGCTCGTAGGGGTGTCGCAGCAAAAAGCGGGGCAGACACAGCGCCACATAGCGCGAGTCCTCGCTGTCGCGAAAGCTGTTCCAGCGCGTGTACTGAGGAGTCTGGAAGATCGCCCGCACGTCGCTGTAGGTCGCCAGTTGGTCGAAGCTCGACTCCCCGAAGAACCGGGGTGAGGCGTTGCCCAAGAACGGGACGTGCGCCATCGCAGCCACGGCCGCGCAGTTGGCCAGCAGGTTCATGTCGACGGGCCCGGGGTCGAACTCGTAGTCGGCGACGATCTCCCCGTAGGGCTCACCGCCGAAGGTGCCGTACTCGGTCGAATAGACCAGGCGGTAGAGCCCAGACTTGGCGATCTCGGGCGCATCTTCGAAATCGTCGATCAGGTCCTGCTTGCTGCAGTTGAGCAGGTGGATCTGAATGTTCTCGCGGAAGTTGACGTTCGCTACCAAATAGCGAAGTGACCGCCAGGCCCGCTCGAGGCCCTGAAAACTCGGGTGATGCAGGACATAGTCGACTTGGCGCGCGAGCAGGGAATCGAGCTCGGCGATGGCCACATCGACCCCGGCCTTGTCGACGAGGACCTCCTCGGGCTTGAGGCGCGGACCTTGGCGCAGGCGTGTGTCGGGCACGACCTCTGCATTCTCGAGCATGTCGTCGAGCATGCTCGACGCGGCCTCGCTCCCGGGTTCCGGTGCGGGCGAGGACAAGCTCGGCGATGGGGCGGCCTC
>CAYVJQ010000062.1:31595-41202 GCA_964451725.1 uncultured Nannocystaceae bacterium
CCTCTCCCTTCGCCTCCCCCTCTCCAATGCGCTTGGGCGCATCGAGGTCCTCGGGGGTCGCCGCGGCGGCCTTCTCCCGAGCCTCACGCTCGCGCGCTTCAGCGGCCAGCGCCTCCGGGTCTGGATCTGCGAACTCGGGCAGACGAGTGTGGAGGTAGGCCGCGCTGGCCTGACGCAGCTCGGTGTAGTCGGGGTGTCCGCCCCCGACCTCTGCGCCCTCGACGATCCAATCGAGAAGTTGGCTGTCTCCACCACCCCCCGTGATCCCCAGCTCGCGGCGAAGCTGGGCCCGGGTCTCGGGCGCCGACAGGGCCTTTTGAAAGCGGAAGGCCAGCGTGGACACGCCGAGCCACCCCTTGAAGTCCGTCAGCGAACGCCGCGAATCCAAGAGCACACGCAACTCCGGCAGCTGTTGGGCGACCCACTCGGGACCGAAGTCGGCGAAGGACTTGAACACGAGGCTCACCGCCAGCGAATCCTCGGGGTCCTCACTGAAGGCGGTAGGACAGTTGAAGTCGAGCTTCAGCCCCATCTCCGCCATGACCGCCCCGAGGTTACTGCGCTCGATCTTGACTGGGATCCGCTCCTCCAAAGGCCGGTCGTCCTCGGTCCCCGTATAGTCGCCGATAACCAAGATCTTGAGCGGGAGCTCCTTCTCCTTCGAGGTCTCGTTGTCGCGATAGATCAGGTTGACGCGGTCACGAACGGGCGAGCTCTGCTTGGCCATCGGAATCTCAATAGGTCGGCGCGAGGCCGTCGATGAGCATCGCACCGCTTTGGCCGGGTCGCTCGATGACGGTGCGTTGTTGAGGCGTGAGCAGCCGCTCCCCCTGAGCGACCTGGACTTCGTCGTCCGCGACCAAGGGCCAGATCTTCTCGTCGAAGGTCCCCGGTGTCCCGAGCACGCCCAAGAGCTTGGGCGAGGGCGTGCCCAGGCTCAGGAGCATGCGAAATTGCCGCTGTGACCACATGAACGAAGGTGGCGCCCTCCACCTCAAGATCCGACCCGCGAGCTCGAGCCAAAACACGAGCTCGGCGTCCGAGGTCACGGGGCAGTCGAGGGTCACGCTCTGCCCGTCGCGGGGGGGGTGCCCAGCAACGCGATAGCAGCCGTTGAGCAGCATCCCGATGCCGTAGAAATGGTCGCCCTGCCACCGGTCGCCCTCGGGGTTGCCCGTCGGTCGACAAAAGAGGCGATCGAGGAGCTCGTCCGAGGAGACGTTGGCCAGGGCCTGCCAGCCGTGCTCGTGCGCGGCCTGGATGTCAGCTTGGCTCGGCACGGGAAGCCGCTCGAGCAGCCCCCCCAGCTCGCTCGGATCGCTCTCGTCGATGCCGTCGAGCAGCTCGTTCGCGGCTTGAAAAAAGGTCGCGTAGGCCCTCGGCAAGCCGACGAAGTTACGGACGCAGCTCGGCCCGTCGATCTGATGAAACACGGCGAGGGGGAACTCGCGCCCGACCCCGTCTTCGCTGCCCCGCATGACCCCGACCAGAAACCCGGTCCCCGTGGGATCTCGGAACAGGAAGGGCAGCGACTCGGGCGGCAGATGAGCCCGCATCGAGGGCAGGGTCATCACGCTCTGGCGCAGCCACTCGTCGAGGGCCCCGACCACAGGAGCCCCGATATTGACGCGGACAAAATCGCGCTGAGAGGGCGTCTTGCCGAACAGGCCGACCGTGCTCACTCCGCCGGCTCCTCAGATTTACAGGAGTAGCCCGTGACCACCGACTTGGGCACACGCAGCTTGGAGAACAGGCCCAGGTACTTCGCGCTCCCGCGTGAGGGCACACCGAACAGGGGCGTCTCGGCCCGCTTGGGTCGCAGCCGGATGGTGATCACCCCGACCTGCTGATCACTGAGATCCCACTTGATCGAGTAGACCTGCTGGCCCGCCGAACCGCTGACTGTGGCCTCGGAGAGCAGGCGCCAAAAGCCCCAGTCTCCCTTGCGTACGACGTCACCGTTGCGACCCACGCCCTTGGCCTTGATGCTCGCCCCCGGATCGCCCTCGGTCCCGGGCCAGACCATGGGCTTCCAGGTCTGGGGCCCGTTTCGGTAGCTGACCTTCGAGCCGTCCACGCTCAGGGTGATCTCGGAGACCCCCGGCGTGCCGTCGATCTGGACCTCGAACTCGAACTTGGGATCGGTGGCCCCCGGCGGGAACATGACCACGCCTATATCCGAGACCTGGGTCAGGTAGTCGGGCAAGCGCGGGTTGTAGGACACGGTCGTCGCCGCCCCACGTTTGACGATCTTGAAGGACTTCCCGTTTTGCTGGATCTGGTTGGCCAGCGACGCGGTGTAGAACTCCCAGACGGGGCCCTGGTCCTTGGCGAACCAGACGCTGAGATCGCCCAGAGGCAAGTCGTAGCCCTTGGGGTTGAAGGGGTACTTGGTCGCCACCGACTCCATCCAGGGGTCGTAGACCGAGCTGCACCACGAGCCGCCCAAGCCCGCGGCCTGACCACCCTCGACCACACCGCGAACAGCGTCGAAGGGGGGACGCAAGATGTTGTCGAAACGACTGCGCCACGGTTCGCGCTGTTCGGCGATCTGGCCCTTGACCACGTTGGTCGTGACCTTGAGCTTCTTGCCCAGGCCGTTGAGCTCGGCGCTGTCGTCGACGGCCGCCTGCAGGGAGTCGCGGACCGCCGCGAGCTGTTCCGCATAGATATCGATCTGGAGAGCACCGGCGGCCGCGGGCGGCCCATCACCGTCGCCTCCGCCCCCAGTGTCGACGTCGATTCCAAAGCCCACGAAGGGCAGGAAGTGCTTTTGGACGTCCCGGCGCTCGAACAGAGATCGAGCCCCGCCCTCTCCGCCCTCGGCCTCGATCTTTTCGCGGACGTCGGCAGGGATCTGGTCGAACCAGGGCTTGTCACCCGGCGCGCGCTCCTCGTCCTTGAGCTCCGTGTGCCACCCGACTTGGGTCAGGATCACCCGCAGCGGCGTGCCGGCCCGGGCCAGGTCTTGGAACATGGTCAGCGAGCCGACCAGGTCCTCCGCCGGCTCCACGTAGATCTTGGCGACGAACTGGTCCCACTCCTTGATGTACTGATCGAAGTAGCGCGAGCGCAGGCGGTAGCGCTCCTCCATGCCCCGCTCGCGGGCCTCCCTCTCGGTCAGGCCGAGCACCCACTCGTCGCCCTTGAACTCACCCTGCGGCTTGTCCAGTTCGGAGCGGGTGTACTTCTCCCAGCCCTGCCGCGTAAACGCGCCACGGATCCGCATCCCGCCATTTTTGTAGACCGAGGTCCCGAGCTTCATCGATGCCAGGGTCACGCTCTTGACCCCATCGACCTCGCCCGCCGCACGAATGAGCTCCGCGAGCAGAGCCTCGGTGCGATCGCTGCGCTTGAGGATCTCTTGGACCCGCTTGACCAGAACCTCGTCCTGCTCGATCTGGAGCGAGGGATCCTCGCGCAAGATCCGGACGAACTCGGAGGTCATCGTCGCCATTTTCTTGTAGGAGTCGGTCTCCTTGTCGATGAGCAGGGCCCCCCCCCACCACGAAGCGACTCGAGAGGACAGCCATACGTCTTGGGTGGCCCGCTCGGCGTCGAGCTTCTCGCTGGTGCTCTTGTAGTCGGAGAGCTCGCCCGAGAGCAGCAGGTAGGCCCGCAGAGACTCGAAGGCCTGGCTCGACTCGTCCACCGGAGGCTCGTCCTCGTCGGTGGGATAGCGGTTGGCGAAGTTCGTCAGGTCGAGCTTGCGCTCGTCCATCAGCGGGACGATCAGCGACTCGCGGACGGCCCGACCGAACAGACTACGCGCCGGGTCGAGCAGGACCTCGCCCTGATACATCCCCCACCGGAGCTTGACCGGCGTGCTGTCGTGCTCGAAGTCGTAGACCTTGTCCTGGGCCTTGTACATCGGCCACAGGCCCGCGATGTTGGCGATCGTCGCCGACTCGTCCTTGGCCTCCTCCTCGATCTTGTCGACGGCATCACCCATCTCGCCGATGACCTCTCGGTTGGCCCGCATGGAGCGAACCGGGAGCACGGCCGTACCGACCGCGGCCGAGAAGATCACGCCTGCCCCGGCCCACTTGATGATCTGGGACTTGCGGACGTGTTTGGCGCTGCGCCGGGCGAGCTCTCGATCGGCGAAGATCACCTTGTTGAACAGATTGCCCAAGAAGTAGCTGCGCGCTTCCACTTGAGGGCTGCCGACGAGCGCGCTGGACTGCATGCCGAAGGCCTGGGCCATGGAGCCCATGAGCCTGTCGATGGGCCGGCCCTCCTGGGTGCCGCTGGTGAAGTAGCAGCCCCGCAACATGGGCGTGTCGGCGTAGACGTTGGTCGTGAACAGGAGCCCGATGAAGCTCGCCAGGTTCTCGCGCAGGACCTCGAAGTGCTGGGGGAACTCGTAGATCTTGCCCCGGGCCTCGATCCGGCGCTCCTCCCCCATTCGACGCAAGGAGCGTTGTTCGGTGCGATCGGCGAGCCGGTCGAACTGGTCGCAGAAGGTCCCCACTGGGTCGACGCCCGCGTAGGCACCCGTGACCGGCAAGGTGAAGCCGAAGATCTGCTTGCGCTCGCTCTTGCCCATCTCCGAGTACATCTCGATGAAGCCGGGCAGGAGGTCGCACTTCGTGAACAGAACGTAGACCGGCACCGACATCTCGAGGTGCTTGGTGACCTCGTCGATGCGCGCCCGGATCTTGATCGACATGGTGTTGATCTCGTCCTCGCTGGCGAGCGCCAGGTCCGAGACCGCCACGGCCAAGAGAATGCCGTTGATGGGTCGCTTGGGCCGGGTCTCCTTGAGCAGATCGAGGAACGCCATCCACTCGTCTCGGTCTGTGTCCTCGGTGGTGTAGCGCCCCGCCGTGTCGACGATGACGGCCTGGTTGGTCATCCACCAGTCACAGTTTCGCGTGCCACCGATGCCCTTGACCGCGCCACCGCCCCGCTCGGAGAGGTAGGGGAACTGGAGCCCCGAGTTGCGCAGCGCCGTGCTCTTACCGACCCCCGGAGGGCCGATGATCATGTACCAAGGCAGGGCGTAGAGCGCCTCCTTGCCCAATTTCGAGGTCTTGAGCGCACCGACGGCCTTGTTGAACTCGCTCGACATCGCGTTGATGTCGGCGGCCATGTCCGGGCGGGCGCCCGCGGCTTGGGCCGCCCCCTGCTTGGCCAGCGCCTTCTCGATCTTGTCTGCCGCACGCCGGGCCTTGAAGATCCCCCACAAGATAATCGCAACCAGGATCAGGACGATGAGGATCGTCGCTACCACCGCGATCCACATGGGCAGCTTGAGGAACCACCACAGCCCCCAAACGACGACGATCAGGAGCGCGGCGAAGATGTACTTCAGGAAGCTCATGGTGTGTCCGCCTTCATGAGCGGGCCCATCCGCTCGACGACGTTCTCACTTTGGTTGTCGAGGCCGATCCTCAGCACGATCAACAGGCCCAGCGAGAACAAGAGGAAGAACAGGGCGATCCAGATCGCGGGGATCCGCCCAGCTCGGCCCATGTCTTCCTTGGGTCGCAGGGGCTGCACAGACAGCGCCTGCTCTTTGAGGTTGTTGCGCAGCGCCTCTTTGACCCGGCGCAAGATCGCGTCGAGTTCGAGCTCGCCGCCACGAATCGCGAACTTGCCCTGGAAGCCCAGCAGCAGGCACAAATAGTAGATTCGGAGGATATCGACCCGCCCCGGGTCGCTCATGACCGCGTTGAGGCGGTGGAAGAAGCCCTCACCAGCGAGGTTCTCGTTGAAGTAGTGGAGCTGGAGCGGCCGCTGCATCCAAAAATCGCGGATCGAGCCGCCCTTGTGCAGGGCGACCTCATCGGCGAGCGCGACGATGGCGTAGGCCATATCGACGACATCGACCTCGTCATAGCCGCTCTCCCGCGCCAGCGAGAGCATCTGGTCGATGAAGCCACACAGGCGTTGGTAGGGCAGCTGGGGCGAGACGGCCGACGATGCGTCGAGCGCTCGGAACTGAACCAACGCGTTGAAACAGTCCTTGGTGACCTCGTTGATGCGTTCCATATCGAATTACTTCGCTCGGATCGCGCCCTCGGTCACGACCGAGGGCGCGATCCAGTCAGCCCTCGGTCCTCGGGATACCCAGCAGAGTCAAGGTCGCCCGCTTGGGATCGAAGGGCGGCGGCACATAGATCGAGATCGTCCGCTCGGCGAGGACGTCCCGCCAATAGCGATCGTCCTTTTTGATCATGAAGTAGACCTGCCCCGGCTTGATGGAGATCTCTGTGGGCGGGCGGTGGGTGGGCACCAGCGGCACACCGGGCGTCGCCGCCTTCACGATGCTGCTGATCTGCTTCCAAGACGACATCTTGGACAGCTGGGGGAGCTTGTTGGCGACCTGCTGCTCGGGCGAGTCGGACTCGACCGCCAACACCCAGTCGCGACAGTCGACCATGCGCTGCTCCGAGAGCCGACCGATCCACATCCCGTCTTCCCGGGCCTCGAGCGGGATCTTGATGCTCATGTCCTTGACCGCGGCGCCCAGCATGGTCTTGATGTGCTGGAACATGACGGTGAAGCAGCCCCGCATGTCGAGGTACTGAAAGCGGGGGAAGGTCGTCGGATCGACCTCGCCCGTGAAACTCGACAGCCCGCCTGCGTAGTTGAGCAGCATCAAGTAGGCCGCCAACGACGAGGTCTTGGCCTCTTCGCTGGTGTGCTTGAGCAGGGGGATGCCCGTGTTGATGGCGTTGAGCAGCAGATAGCGGGTCACGTCGGCGGCCGCGAACTCGATGCTCGAGGCATCGCGCTGGCGACGGCCGGCCGTGAGCCCGCGCTGCTTGACCACCGAGAGGCTCAGCAGCTCGCGCAGGCCGGCCATGATCACGGGTGAGGCCCCGATGTTGAGCACCGGCGGGATGTAGCTGTCGGAGAGGGTGAAGGAGCCGTCCTCGTCCCGGACCAGCTCCGCGATCTTGAGCTTGATGTGGTCCTCGTCCTTCTCGTCGCCGAAGAGCAGCACGGGCGCCGGCTGACCGAAGTCGATGTCGCGCACGTTCTTGCTCATGGACAGATCGCCCACCGACTTGCTCACGGTCAGGTAGCGGCCACGCCACTCGCTGTCGAGCTCATGGAAGTTGGCGACGCCCGGGCGCAGCTTGGGGATCCCGATCGCGACCTCCAGCTTCTTCGAGGTCGCCGGAAAGTGATCGCCGATCGTCCGCGACCCGACATCGAGGTCGCCACGAATATCGAGGCCGTCCGGCATCACCCCCTCGAAGCGAGTCAGCTGGAGGCGGCCGCTCTTGAGCGCGCCGGCGTCGAACTCGATGTTCTGCACACCCCAAGTCAGGGGCGTCGAGGCGGCCAGGCGCTCATGGAGGACCTGAGACTCATAGAGTTCCTGCTGCTGGAGGTGCTGAGGGGTGATCAACATCCCCTCACGCCAGATCACGCGGTCATGGTGCTGCTTGCGGGTCATGGTGTTCTCGCGTTCGCCGAGGGCCTACTTGCCCTCGTCCTTTTTGTCGTCTTTGTCGTCTTTGTCGGACGAAGAGCTCGTTTTGGCCGTGTAGAGGGGGGTACAGGTCCCCTCGATCTTGCCCTTGTCGAAACCCGGGGGCACGGACTTCCCCCCGTCGATCTGGTTGCGCTCGAGCATGAGGTACATGCAGGGCTGGCCGAGGTCGTTCGGATCTTTGCCCGCCCGCTTGTTTTCGCAGGCCTGCTTTCCGTAGGTGTCCGGGACCTTGTAGACCCGGAACCAGGTGTTGCCCACGGGCTGCTGAAAGCCACCCACAGCGAGGAAGTAGCGGGCGTCCGCCTCCAGAGTCATGGGGATGATCTCGCTGCCCTCGGGGAAGACCGTGAACTCCTTCTCCGAGATGTACTCGTCACCGAGCACCTCCTCGGCGTTGTTCCACAGCTCCCCCACATCGAGGCTGCGCGTGGCCAGATCCCCCGTGAGTTGATAGACGCGGATGACCGTCGACAGGGGGTTGCCCTCCTCATCGAGGTTGAGGTCCTCGGAGGCCTGGACCAGAACAGTGACCTCTTCGAAGCTGAAGTCTTCGGGGTCGCAGCTCTCCCTTTCGTTCTTCTTTTTACAGGCGCCCAGGGTGAGGGAGGCACACAAGCCCAAGATCAGGCCCAGCGGGAGGGCACGACGAAAACCGGGGACGGCGTTGATGAGGGACATTGGTGCGATGCGAGGGTGAGAACCGGAGCCAGAGGAAAGGTGAGCGTAGGAATGAGCGAGAGGCAGGCGCTCGTGCGCCCCGCCTCATGCTTTGGCCAGCGCGGTCAGGCGCGCCGGGTCGAAGGTTACACCCCGACGCCCCATCTCGGCCACGCAAGCAGGGTCGGCGTGGTGACGCCACACCGACTCGGTGTTGGGTCGAGAGAGGAGCAAGCGAGGCGTGCCGTGGTTATCGAATTCAGCCACCGAGATGACCGCCTCGCCCCCACCCGGGCGGGGCGAGAGGGTCAGGACCAGGTCGAAAGCCGAGGCGACCAAGCGGGCCAGCCCATCGCGGTGACTGCCGAAGCCCCCGAGCGCCAGACCCTCCACACAGACAGCGCGAGCGGCCGCAGCATCGGAGGCTTGGACGCTGAGCACCAGCTGGCTCAGCCCATCCTGAAAGCCCGACCAGAGGCTGGCCATGCCTGCGCCCCGGCCCCTGTGGACCAACAAGCGACCGGCCCCGGCATCGATCGCCAGGCGCACCGAGGCCGCGCCCATACCCGGCTCGACGTCGAAGACCATGGCCCCGTTTGGAGGCGCGATCCTGCCTCCGGTGCGGATCACGGCCAAACGCGAAGCATCGATGTTGCCCAGCTCATGGCCTATGGCCGACATCAGAGGGGCGCCGTCGCAGCCCTCGCCGAGGCACACGAGCACACTCCCGCGGGCGCGAGCGACCGCGATGAGCAGCTCGGCCAGGGCTGGCGGGAGCATGGCCTCGGCGACGACATCGACGAGGCCACCGACCCCGGCCCGGGTCGGTCGCTGGATCACGACCACCGGGCCCCCGGGCGCCACGCTGGCGTGGGCTCCCCGAATATGCGTGCCGTCGGCGAGATGTAGATCGAGCCACGGCTTGCCCCGGTTCCAGCGAAACGAGGGCCCAGCCAGGCGACGCAGGGCCATCGCCACAGCCTCTGGTCCCGAGAATCCCGCGGGCAGTCGCTCTCGGCCGTGACCGCGATCGACCCAGACCTGGTGCGGGCCACGGATCAGCATCTCGGTGACCGCCGGATCGTCCATGGCCTCGGTCAGGGGACCGTAGGCAAAGAGCTCGAGCAACAGGGCCGCAGCCTCGGACTCGATATCGTCGAAGTCGTGCTCGGGGTGCTCCTTGTCGAGCACCGCGAGCCGACGCTTGGCCCCCACCCGGGCGGCCTTGCGTCGCTTCTCGCTGTCCTCGGGCACCTGGCCCTCGACGACTCCCAGATCGGAGAGCATGTCCAAGAGCACGCCCGCCCGAGCGAGGTAGTCGGGCGGACTCCGGCGCTGGATCTTGTCCAGAGCGATCCCTAGTTCACCCTTGCGGCGAGGTTTGGGCAGGGCGGCGAAAGTCCGGGTCGCCGCAGACTCACTCGGCGGAGCGGGTGGAGGACCGCTCCGCCCAGCCGGCGCACTCGATGGAGCCGGCGCACTCGATGGAGCCGGCGC
>CAYVJQ010000063.1:0-12743 GCA_964451725.1 uncultured Nannocystaceae bacterium
CGCAGGTCGGGGTAGTCGCCCCGGCACAGGCCCCGGACCTCGAGCCCACGGTCGAGCAGGGCGCGGGCGATGGACCGGCCCAGGAAGCCGCCCACGCCGGTGATCATGATCGGGCCCGGAGCCTCGTCGACCTGCCCCTTGGGCTCGGGTTGATCTGCAGCGCTCACCGAAGTTTCCCCTCAGCCCACACTCGCAGGCGCTCTCGGCCGATCTTCGCGTTGTGACGGATGTCGACCGGGAACCCGCCGCGCTTGGTGTAGGGCAGGACGTGTTCGATCGCGGCGAGCTTGGGTTCGGCCGCGATCATCGCTCGCAGGTCGGCCTCGACGCTGGCCCAACGTGTGTCGGCGGTGGACTCGAGCTCCACACACAAGGTCGGGCCGTGCCCGCTCGGGCCGACCAGAGCGCTGCGGTAGACGGCGGGGTGGGTGTCGATGATCTTCTCGCAGGCGACGCTGAACATGGGCTTGGCGTCGGCGGGGGGGATCACCCGGTGAGCCTTGCGACCGCAAAACCAGATCCGGCCGTGCTCGTCGCGCCAACCCACGTCGCCCATGCGGTGCCAGAGCCCGTCGCCGTCGGGGATCTTGGCGGCGGCGGTCTTGTCCGGGTCGTTGTAGTAGGCCTCGGTGACCATGGGACCGCGGACGGTGATCTCGCCGATCTCGCCGTCGGGCAGGACCAAGCTCGGGTCCCAGCGGTCGATGGGCTCGTCGCTGATCTCGATGATCTGGACCCGGATCGAGGCCACCGGTCGGCCCACGCAGACCCCGGCGCCGGCCTGGGTCTGGGTCCAGGTCTGAGCCAAGATCTCCCGGCAGGGCATGCAGGCGACGGGCAGGGATTCGGTCGCGCCGTAGGGCGGGTAGACGTCGGCGTCGGGGCTGAGCATGCCGTGCCAGCGGCGCATGGTGTCGGCGGGCAGGGGCGCGCCGGCGGCCATCACCCGGCGCAGGGAGGGGAGCTCGACGCCGTGGGCCTCGCCGTAGCGGCCGACCGTGTCGAGCAGGGCCGGCGACCCGAACATGGTGGTGATCCCAAATCGGGCGATGGGCTCCAAGATGGCGCGTGGATCGACCTGGGCCGGCTTGCGCGAGTCCATGTCGGGGATGACGGTGGTCATGCCCAAGGCCGGATCGAAGAGCGCGAACAGGGGGAAGGTCGGGAGATCGATGTCGCCCGGCTCGATCCCGAACATGTCGCGCAGGGCCTCGACCTGAGCCAGAAAGGTGCGGTGGCGATAGACCACGCCCTTGGCGGGCCCGGTGCTCCCGCTCGTGAACAAGATGGCGGCGATCTCGTCCGGGTCGGTCTCGCCGATCTCGACCCCGGCGGCGAGCCGCTCGGTGCCCTGGGCCTCGAGGGCCGCGAGGGTGTGCCCACCCAGACCCCAACCGCCCACGCTGACCGTGGTGGTGATGGTCTCCCGACCCCAGCCGAGCGCGACGCGGGCGAGGTGGGCCTTGGGGATGCCGATGAAGGCGTCGGGCTGGGCCCGAGCCATGCCGCTTTTGAGCCCACTCAAGCCCAGGCCGGGGTCGATCATCACGGGCACGACCCCGGCCTTGAACATGCCGAAGGTGAGCGCGAAGAGATCGGGGCTGGGCTGGACCATCAAGGCCGCGCGCTGGCCTCTAGCGATACCCACGGCGTGCAGACCCGCGGCGATGCGGCTGCTGCGTCGGTCGAGATCCCGGTAGCTCAGCTGCTCGTACTCGACCTGTCCGTCGGCGTCCCGGCGCGAGGTCGGAAAGTAGATCGCGGTCGCCTCCGGCATGGACGCGGCCATCTGCGGGAGCACATCGGCGACCGTGTTGGGGGTGGGCTTGGGACCGGGGTTCAAGAGACCCCCATGAACTCGCGGACCAGAGCCTCGATCTCGTCGCCCGCATCCTCGAGCACATAGTGGCCACAATCGGGGAATCGATGGACCACGGCGCTCGGGAGCCGCTGCTGCCAGACCGCCAGGAAGTGGTGGTCGAAGACGAAGTCCCGGTCGCCCCAGCAGATCATCACCGGGCGGTCGTCGAACTGGCCGAGCTGGTCCCCGACCTCGGCGAGCAGCGCGTAGCCCGGGTCGCTGGGGCGCAGGGGGATGTCCTGCACGAAGCGGAGCACGGCCCTGCGGTTCTCCCAGCTGTCGTAGGGGGCGCACAGGCCCTCGGCGACCTCCCTGGGCAGGCGCCTGCGGGTCACGGCCATGCGCGTGGCCCCGCGAGCGAAGGCGTTGAAGCCCCGGATCAGCACGGCGCCCAGGGCCGTGTTGCGGCCCAGCCACAAGCTGAGTGGGAGCCGCTTGGTGGCGGGCAGGCCGAAGGCGGCGGTGTTGAGCAGCACCAGGCGCGCGACCTGGTCGCCGTGGCGGTGGGCCCAGCCCATGCCGATCATCCCGCCCCAGTCGTGGAGCATCAAGGTCAGCTTGCCCAGGCCCAGGTGCTCGATGAGCGCCTCGACGTCGTCGATGCGCTGGCGGAAGTGGTAGCTGTAGTGGGCGTCATCGGGTTTGTCGGACTTGCCGCAGCCGATGTGGTCGGGGGCGATGACCCGGTGGGTGGGGCGCAGGGCCTTGATCAGCCGCCGCCAGTAGAACGACCAGGTCGGGTTTCCGTGGAGCATGACCACGACCGGCGCCTCCGGGTCGTCCGGGCCCTCGTCGACGTAGTGCATGCGCACACCCGGCGCGACCTCGAATTCGTGGGGGGCGAAGGGGTACAGCTCGCTGGAAACCTGCATGGTCGCTACCAAATCACTTCCGCCATGGCGCAGTTGAGGCCCGAGCCGATGCCCATGAGCCCGATCCGGCTGCCCTTGCGCAGGCGCCCGAGCTCGGCGGCTTTGGACAGGGCCAGGGGCACGCCCGCCGGGCCGACGTTGCCGTATTCGACGTAGGTCGCCAGGATCTTGTGGGGGGCCAGGCCCAAGCTGGCGACCAGCTTGTCGGTGTGGGCCTTGCTGACCTGGTGGACCACATATTCGTCGAGCGCATCTCGGCGCCAACCCAGCTCGCGCTCGGCCTCGACCCAGGTCTTGCCTGCGAGCTCGATGCCCGAGCTGAGCAGGTCCGTGGACTGGGTGATCATGTGATCGACCTGCCCCCGGCAGAGGTCTCGATTCTCGGTCGCGGCCACGGTCACGCCGCCTCGGAAACGGTGCGCGTCGGGGGCCAGGTCGCTGCGGCACATGAGCATGGCCGCGCCCCCCGAGCCCAGGGTCAAGGTCGCGAAGTGGGCCCAGAAGGTGGGCTGGTCGATGTCGGGGCCGCTGAGGCGCTCGATGGTCCGATCGACGACAAAGCGGCTGTTCTCCCCGTCGACGACCAGGCCGTAGTCGACCTGGCCGCGCTCGATCATGTTGCCCACGATCTCCATGCCGTTGAAGAACCCGAGGCAGGCGTTGCCGATGTCGAAGTTCATGCAGCCTCGGTCGAGGCCGAGCTTGCCGTGGACCATGCACGCGGTCGACGGCTCCACGTAGTCGCGGCACACAGAGGTGCTCACGAGCACACCGACCCGGCGCCGGTCGATGCGGGCCTCGGCGAGGGCGCGCTCGGCCGCCGCGGTGGCGGCGTCGGAGGGCTGGATGTCCTCACTCCACATCCGCCTGGCGGTGATCCCGGTGAGCGCGTAGACGAGGTTCTTGGGCAGGGACAGGCGCTGCATGGTCGCCGCGAGCCGGTCCTCGATCGCGGCCGAGGTCACGCGCAGGGGTGCGTCCACGTGTGTGACGCTGCAGATCGATACCTGGTCGAATTGCATGCGATTCCGAGGCGCACCCTACTCACGGGGGGCCGCGGCGACAATCGGCGGGGGCGCTCGGCCACGCGGTGAAACGCACCTCACAATTTGAACTGGCGGCGTGGACCGGTGACGTGGACCGCAGACTGGGGACCCGCGATCGGCCGTGACCGAGCCGAGACGAAGATGCGCGGTGCGCCCACCGCGGCAGGCACCAAAATCTGCGATAAAGCGCGCCATGGGCTCGCCGACTCTGGAGACCACAGCTGGACCGGGAACCTCGCCGAAGGCCGATCAGCCGGAGATCGACCGACACGCGCTGGCCCGAGATCTCGACGCGCTCCAGACCCGCCTGCGTGAGAGTGCCGGGCCAGAGGACCTGCGCCACCTCCGGAAAATCGAGAATTGGGGGCGCTTCGCCTCGGTGTTGGGCTACGCGACGGCCTGGATCGCACCGAATCCGGTGACCATCTTCGCCCTCTCCTTCGGCCGCTTCATCCGCTGGACGGGCATCGCCCACCCGGTCTGCCACAAGGGCTACGAGAAGATCGAGGGTGTACCCGAGGCGCGCACCGCCGCCGTGTTCGCACGGGGTTGGCGGCGAGCCACGGACTGGCTGGACTGGCTCGACCCCGAGGCTTGGTGCGAGGAGCACAACATCCAGCACCACTACCGCCTCAACGAGGAGGCCGACCCGGACCTGGTCGAGCGCAACCTGGCCTGGGTGCGCGACTCGAGGCTCCCGCGCTGGCTCAAAGTGGGGCTCGTGCCCCTGTTCGCGATGAGCTGGAAGTTCGTCTATTACGCCTCGAGCAGCCTCGACGCCCTCGCTCGTGCCGAGGCCCGACGCGAGGGCCACAGGGGCGAGTCGGCCGAGGAGGCCCTGGCCGCGCGCTGGTCCAAGCGCCGGCTCATGAGCTTCCTGCCCAACTGGTCCAAGCGCCTGTGGCTGCGCTGCCTGGCCCCCTACATGTTGGTCTACTTCGCCCTGGTGCCGGCCCTCTACGCGCCCCTGGGTCTGTGGGCCGTGAGCTCCGTGCTCATCAACACGATCCTGGCTGAGGCCCTGACCAACGCGCACGCATTTTTGACCATCGTCCCCAACCACGTGGGCGACGACATCTACCGCTTCGAGGGCCGGACCCGGGGTCGCCCCGACTTCTACCTGCGGCAGATCTTGGGTTCGGCCAACTTCCGCTGTGGCGGCGACCTCAACGACGCCATGCACGGCTGGCTCAACTACCAGATCGAGCACCACCTCTGGCCCGACATGACGATGCTCCAGTATCGCCGGGCCCAGCCCGAGGTGAAGGCGATCTGCGCCCGGCACGGTGTGCCCTATGTGCAGGATTCGGTGTGGAAGCGGCTGGGCAAGACGGTCGCCGTGATCGTGGGCGACACGTCGATGCGGCGCTGGGTCGACCCGGACGCGAATTCGGACGCGAAGCCGAACCTGAATTCGGACGCGAAGTCGGACGCGAATTCGGGCCTGGGCTCGGAGTTGTCCGAGCTCGTGGCTGGGCCCGCCCAGTCTGTGGCCTGAGCGGCGCACTGCTGGGTAGGATGTGGTCATGCCCGCGACCCTGACCGTCGACATCCAAAGTGAGATCGAGACCCTGCGCGCGGTGATGGTCCACCGGCCTGGGGATGAGCTGCTGCGTATGAACCAGCACCAGCTCGAAGATCTGCTCTTCGACGACATCTTGTCGCCGCCCGCGGCGGTTCGCGAGCACGACCTCATGACCGAGGTCTTCGAGGTCGCGGGGGCCGAGGTCCTCGAGGTCCGGACCGAGCTGAGCGCGGGCCTGGCTCGGGCCAGCGGCGAGCCGCGGCGGGCCTTGGTCGCCGCGATCTGTGAGCAGCGCGGCGTGCTCGAGCTGCTCGATCCCCTGCTCGAGCTCGAGGCCGAGGCCCTCGCCGAGATCCTGATCTGTGGGCTGCGCTGGGGCCAGCTCCCCTGTCCTCTGACCTTGGCCCAGCTGCGCGATCGGGTCCTGGCCCCGTCCGCGAGCGCGCTCCCACCTTGCCCCAACCTCATGTTCATGCGCGATCCCTGCATCGCCGTGCGCGATCGGGTGGTCGTGGGCCGGATGTCGACGCCGGCCCGGATCACCGAGTCGTGGCTGGTCGCGTTTGCGATCGAGCACGGGGGTCGCTTTCGGCCCCAGACCCTGCTCTTTGCTGGCTACGACCTCGATCGCAATCGGCGCTACCGGGCGCTCGAGGGCGGCGATGTCCTGGTGCTCTCCCGCGAGGCCCTGATGATCGGCTGCTCCCAGCGGACCTCGGCCCAGACCATCGAGAGGTTGGCCCGGGAGCAGCTGTTCCCGGCCTTCTCCGACCTCGAGAGGGTCTACGTGGTGCTCATGCCCGAGGCCCGGACGGTCATGCACCTGGACACGATCTGCACGCAGATCGACCGTGACTCCTTCCTGGCCTTCTCGCCACAGATCTGCCCGGGGCCCGAGGCCCTGCGGGTGGCTATGCTCGACCGCAAGGGGGCGCTGGTTCTGACCGAAAAGACCGCGGTCCAGGACGTCCTGCGTGATGAACTCGGGCGCCTGACCAGCGTGGTCCCCTGTGGAGGCGCCGATCCCATGCAGCAGCAGCGCGAGCAGTGGACCGACGGCGCGAACGCGTTTTGTGTGGGCCCCGGGAAGATCGTCTTGTACGCCCGCAACACCTTGACGATCGCGGCGCTGGCCGACCAGGGGTACGAGGAGACCGCCCTGCACTGGGTTCAGGAGCCGGCCCGGCGGGCGGCCTTGATCGCCGAGGGCATGGCCAGGCCGCGGACGATCTTCAGCTTCCCCGCGGGCGAGCTCTCGCGGGCCCGGGGCGGCGGTCGCTGTCTGACCATGCCCCTGATCCGCCGGGCCTGAGCCGAGTCGGGCCTGAACTGAATCCGGCCTGAATCCGAGTCGGGCCTGAACCGAGTCGGGCCTGAACCGAGTCGGGCCCTGTCGAGACCGCGGTGTGTTGGGTACCATCGGCGCGAAAGTGCACAGTCCGCAGGATGAATCCCCCGACCCGGCGCGGCCTCTGCCTGCCCGGGAGGTCGCGCTGGACCGACGCGGGTCCCGGCCCGCTGAAGCGGCGGCTCCCTCGGGGACCGCGACCTTGGCATCGGGAGAGAGCCTCGAGGACACACGCCTGGCCTCCGACCGCGACTCGGCCGGCGAGGATCAGCGTCGCTTCAGCGAGGCTGGGGCCCGGGTCGGTCGCTACTTGCTGTTGGAGGAGGTCGGCCGCGGCGCGGTCGGGGTCATCTATGCGGCCTACGATCCCAAGCTCGATCGGCGGGTGGCGGTCAAGCGGATCGAGAGCCCGCGCGGGGACCAGAGCCTGCGTGAGGCTCAGGCGCTGGCCAAGCTCAACCACCCCAACGTGGTCAAGGTCTACGACGCGGGCATCGACGACGGGCGCGTGTTCATGGCCATGGAGTTCGTGGTCGGGCAGTCGATCGGCGAGTGGCGCGAGGCCCTCGAGCCGTCCCTGCCCGCGATCGTGTCCGTGTTCCAGAGCGCGGCCCTGGGGCTCGCCGCGGCCCACGAGGCCGGGCTCGTGCACCGGGACTTCAAGCCCGACAACGTGATGATCAGCGCCGATCACCGGGTCCTGGTCATGGACTTCGGGCTCGCCCTCGAGTCTGAGAGCGGGTCGGAGAACTCGGGCAGCCTGTGGGCTCCGGGGACCCCGGCGTATATGTCTCCAGAGCAGTTCAACAACACGAAGGTCGGCCCGCGCGCGGATCAGTTCAGCTTTTGTGTCGCGCTCTACGAGGCGCTGGAGGGGGAGCGCCCCTTTCTCGGGGCCAACCTCCCGGCCCTCGCCATGGCCGTGACCAAGGGCCAGTTCGCCCAGCCCTCGCCCCTGCGCGGGGTTCCGTCTTGGCTGCGGCGGCTCGTGCTCCGGGGTCTGTCCCTGCGGCCCGAGGATCGCCACGGGTCCATGCGGGAGCTGGCCCAGGCGCTCGATCGGGGCCTGCAGCGACGCCGGAGACGCTTGATTCTGGGGGTCGTGGGCACCGCGCTGATCGGCGCAGGGGCGCTGTGGCTGGTGGGCGCGAATCAGAAAAATCCAGAGGAGCTGCGCTGTCGGGAGGCGGCCCAGGCCCTGTCGGAGGACTGGACGCGGGCCTGGGCGGCGGAGGCCGAAGGGGTGTTCAAAACCGGGCTCCCCGACGACGGGCCCAGCTTGTGGCCGAGGATCGAGGGTGACGTCCAGAACTTCGCATCGCGCTGGGGTGGGGCCTACGACGCGGCCTGCTCCGAGCGCTTTGTGGTTCGGAGTCTGGAGGCCGATGTCTTCCAACGCCGCACGGCCTGCCTCGGCGAGCAACAAGTCTACGTAGCGAGCTTGTTTGCGCAGCTCCCGAGCGCCGCGCCTGCGGATCTGCGCGAGCTCGCGGCGGTCAGCGCGGAGCTGCCCCGGCCCGAGACCTGTGTGGACACGAGCGTGGGGGCGGGGGACTTCGGGCGGGCCGAGTATGACCAGATCGCGGCGGCCCGGCTCGCGCTCATGCGTGCCCGCGGTCGCAGCGACGCCGGCGACGGTGAGGGCGCCTCGACGATCGCCCTCGAGGTCCTCGCTTCGCTCGAGCAGGTCGACGCCCCAGCCACACGCGCCGAGCTCCACGCCTTGCTCGGCGGGGTCGCGTACGAGCAGGGCCGCCTCGAGGAGGGGGGCGCACATACACGCGAGGCGCTTCGAGAGGCGAGCCACAGCGGCGACCCACAGCTGACCGCGCGGATGTGGATCGCTCGTGTCGACGCGCTCGTAGTCCGGGAGGGGGAACACGAGCTGGGCGAGGCCCTGGTCGAGGCGGTGGAGCTGGCGACGGCTGCGGTGCCCGAGGACCCCGAACTCCAGAGCAACCTCGACTCGCTCAGAGGGATCATCGCCCTGCGCCTGGGGCGGAACTCCGAGGCCCAAGAGTGGTTCACGGCGGCGCTCGAGCGCCGGGAGTCGGGGCGCATTCCCTCGAGCGTGGAGTTCGGCTATCTCAGCCGGCTCGGGGCCGCGGTGGCCAGCAGCGGGGATGTCGAGCGGGCTCGGGAGTTGTTCACGGCCTCGGGGGAGCTCGCCTCGAGTTTGTTCGGCGAGCACCATCCGCGGGTGATCGGGGCCTACGGAAATCTCGGCCTCCTGTGTCGGCAAGAGGGAGATCGGGACTGCGAGCGCCGTCACCTCGAGCGAGCCTTGTCGCTCGCGTCCGAGGACACACCTCTGCGGGCCAAGCAGCTCGTCCACCTCGGCCAGCTCGAGTACGACCAGGGTCGGACGGGGGCGGCCGAGCGCCTCGCGCTCGAGTCGATAGCGATCTACACGGCGACCCAGGGGGCCCTACACATGAACCTCACCGCGCCCCGCCTGTTGCTGTGCAATGTGTACAAGCGCCGCGGGGACACCGAGGCTCTGGCCGCCGAGGCCCAGCGCCTGGTCGAGGTCGCCGAGTCGAGCACGCGGGAGAACCACCCCAAGCGCGCGATCGCGGCCTCGATGCTCGGCGAGGCCCTGCTTAAAAAGGGGGAGCCCGAGGCGGCCCTGGCTGCCCACGACCGGGCCCTCGAAATTCGCGAGCTCGCCCATGACCCAGGCGACGTGCGCATCGGCTACAGCCTCCAGCTGGGGGCCAATACGCTCCGGGTCTTGGGCCGGCGAGAGGCCGCGCGCGAGCGGGCGACCCGGGCGATGGCGATCTTCGACGCCGTGTCCGGGGCCGAGCGCTGGCAGGCGGAGGTCCGGTTCACACTCGCGCGGGTCGTCGACGATCCGGAGCGGGCGCGAGGCCTGGCCGAGGACGCGCGGGTCCGCTACGAGGCGCTCGGGGTCGGCTACGAGGGGGCTGCGCGCAGGGTCGACACTTGGCTGGGGCAGGCCGAGCGCTGAGCTTCAATCGTCGAGGTCGGCCTGGAGCGCGCTGCGTTGATCTGCGCTCAGGGTGGCCTCGACGGCCAGATCCTGCTCGGGCCAGTCGATGCCGAGGGCCAATGGCGCGCGGCCCTCGAAGGCGAAGCTCAGGTACTGGACGGCGCTGAGCCGGCCCTGCCCGACCTGGCGCGAATCCCAAGTCGGGGTGATCCGCGCCCCGTCTTCACCGGTGGCGTAGAGGCGCTCGAGCAGGCCCACCCAGGCGACCAACTTGAGGTCGCGCTCGGCCTCGTCGTCGATGCCGATCAGCAAGGTCGCGCACAGCGACCCGGGGCCCCCGATGAGCTCGTTGTAGGTGTCGACCTCGTGCTGGATGTCCGTGTCTTTGACGATCTTTTCGGTCCGAACCATCTCCAAGATCTGGTAGCGGACCGTCTCGCGGTTCTCGAACAAGAGGATGAAGGTCTCGCCGATGGAGATCCTCCGGGGCTTCTTGGCGGCCAGGGCCGAGGCCCTGATCTCGCCGCGCCGCTCGCCGTAGGTGACGTAGTCGAGGATCTGTGTACGCTGGACGGGCTTCATGACTCGGTTCCTGGGAACAGGGGCAGGCGACGCTTGTCGGTGCTGGGGGAGGGCGGGACCGCCGGGTCGAAGCTGTCTCCCCGGTAGGCCCGGGCGAGGATCGACATGGGGTGCATGGGCCGGACGCCGGCGTGCTGTTCGAACTGGATCGCGGCCAGCGGGCAGTCGGTGGACCAGAGCTGGGTCTGCGCCTCCTGCATCTCCTCGAAGGCCCGTTTGCCGACTCGCTTGGAGGGCTCGAAACCCTCGACCTTCATGGCCGCGGTGCCGTCGTGGCCACAGCACTCCATGACCGTGCTCGGCTTGACGTCGAGGACCTTGCGCAGCAGGTCGCGGCCCTTGAAACCCACGGCCTGAGCCCGGAGGTGACAGGGGGCGTGGTAGGCGAAGCCTCCCTCGGGGGTGCTGGCGACCTCGGTGTTGAAGCGCGCCTCTTTGCGCAGGGCCCAGATGAACTCGCCCGGATCGCGGACCGCCTCGGCGACCTTCTGCGCCCGGGCCCGGTCTTTCGAGGCGACCAGCTCCGGGTACTCCCGGCGCAACATCATGCCGCAGGTCGGGTTGATGGCGATGACCTTGGCCCCGGCGTCGACCCAGGGCTCGAGCAGGTCGAGGTTGTGGCTGGCCTTGCGGCGCAGACCCTCGAGGTCGCCCTGCTCCCACGCCGGCATGCCGCAACACTGGAGCCCCCGGGTGCAGCGCAGGTCGACCGCGTTGCGCTCGAAGACCTCGACCGTGTCCCGGCCGATCTGGGGCTCGTTGTGTTGGACGTAGCAGGTCTGGAACAGGAGCGCCTCGCCCCCGGGAAGGTCGCCGGCGCGCCCGGTCGCGCTCGCCCAGCGATCGAAGGTCTGCATGGCGAACTCGGGCAGCTGCTTGTCCCGGTGGACGCCGAGCACCTTCTCCATGAACCAGCGGTGCAGGCCGACCCGGTTGGCGACGTTGACCAGGCCCAAGCTCGCGCGGGCCAGCTTGCCCGTGCGGTCGGGGTCACCCAGGGCCAGGTCGCGCAGGCTCTTTCCACGGTGGCGGGCGCGCTGGGCCTGGTAGCGGTGGACCAGCTTGGGGAAGTCGAGCAGGAACTCGTGTTTGTCCCGGGGTGTGTAGGGGCACTGGACCTCGCACAGCTTGCACTGGAAGCAGCCGTCCATGACCTTGTCCTTGTCCTCGCCGCTGAGCTTGGTGACGTCGCCGTCATAGCGGTCGTCGATCAGCTTGAAGAGGTCGGGGAAGGAGTCGCAGTACTTGAAGCACATGCGGCAGCCGTGGCAGACCTCGAACACGCGGGTGACCTCTTTATCGAGGGCGACCGGGTCCCAGTACAGGGGCTCGTTCGGGTCGTAGCTCAAGCCGTCGCTGGGCTTGTAGGAGATGTTGGTGTTGGCCATGAGGTGGCGCCAGCCCCGGGCGAGCGCACACCGTATCCCACCAACCATGAGGATCAAGCTCGGTGACCGGGGTCAGAGGACCGGTTTCAGGACCCGAATTCCGCAGTCGAATTTGGAGGTCAAGTTCGACCGAGCTGCGCGAGGTACACTGCGAGCATGAGTTGGGTTCGAGTCGCTTCGGTGTTGAGTGTCGCTTCGCTCGGGGGGTGCTGGACACACAATGACCAGTACGAGGCCGTCGACGAGGAGCTCGCCGAGGACACCCGATCCGAATCGAGCGACGAGAGCAAGACCGAAGAACCGGGCAGCTCAGAAGAGGAGACCGGCTCGAGCGAGGAGGGGCTCGATTCGAGCGAGGACGAGGAGGGTCTCGATACGGGGGGCTCCGAGAGTGGGGAGATGTGTGATCCGGAGGAGAGCTACTGTTTCGGCGCTTGTATCAATACGCAGATCGATTTCATGAACTGTGGTGGGTGTGACCAGCCCTGTAACAACAATGAGTTCTGTGAGCTCGGTCAGTGCGAGCCGGAGGAGTTCATGCGGCGTGTATTTGTGACCTCCTCCCCGTTTCTGACCGATTTTTTGGTAGACGGGGGGGCCGATGCACGGTGTCAAGAGGCGGCGCTGGAGGCCGAAATCGTGGGTGACTACAAGGCCTGGATCGGGTCCGATGGCGTGGGGCCCGAGGACACCTTCTCCAAACCGGGTAGCTTTGTCGTCTATATCAGCGACGACGAGTACAAACTGGTAGCGAGTGATTGGGCCAGTCTCGTGACTGGGCTGGAGCATGCGATCGACCGTGATGAGTATACCAATGAGGCCGAACCGAATATGGAAATGATGGATATGGAAGATTGCGGATATGGATGGGCCGTATGGACCGCAGCCGATGCCAGCGGTTCCGCCGCGGTGAACGACTGCGAGTTCTGGACCAACACCTACTTCGATCATAGCGCGCAGGTGGGCCGCTTCGACAAGGCCAACGAGGAGTGGACCCATCTGGACTGCGAGGTGGCCTGCGACGCGGAGCTGCCTATCTATTGTTTCCAGCAGTAGGGGGCAGGTGGGCGAGAGGGCCTACTCGCCGCAGACCCAAATGAACTTGCCGAGCGTGCAGCACTGGGCATCGACCTCATAGTGCCCACACCAGTCGACGGGCGAGTCG
>CAYVJQ010000063.1:12843-14346 GCA_964451725.1 uncultured Nannocystaceae bacterium
TCGGGCGGCAGGTCCAGCTTGGGCTCGGGGTCGCAGCCGGGTCCCTCGTCCTCGGTGGATTCGCTGGACCCAGCCTCGCCGTCCGTAGACCCAGCCTCGCCGTCCGTGGACCCGGCCTCGCCGTCCGTAGACCCAGCCTCGCCGTCCGTGGACCCCGTCTGGCTCGGTCCCTCCTCGTTCGAGTCGCCGCTCGGATCGGTGGTCGAGACCCCATCGTCGTCGCCCGCCGGTCGCTCGGAGCAGGCCAGGCTGCCCAGCCAGAGCATCGCTACGGTGCTCATCCAGACGTGCTTCATGGCGCCAGTATAGACCCCGGCTGAACTGGAGGCCCTGAACTGGAGACCCCGAGTTGGAGACCCTGAATTAGAGACGGCCGCCAGCGGGAGCGGGCGGCCGTTTCGTGGACAGTGGGTCGGGCTCAGAAGTGCTCGGCGAGCAGCTTCTCGAACCGTCCGGCGTGGGACTTCTCGGCCTTGGCGAGGGTCTCGAACCAGTCCGAGATCTCCTCGAAACCCTCGTCGCGAGCGGTCTTCGCCATGCCGGGGTACATGTCGGTGTACTCGTGGGTCTCGCCCGCGATGCCGGCCTTGAGGTTGCTCTCCGTGTCGCCGATCGGCAGGCCGGTGGCCGGATCGCCGACTCGGCGGATGTAGTCGAGGTGGCCGTGCGCGTGGCCGGTCTCACCCTCGGCGGTGTCGCGGAAGTTGCCCGCGACCTCCGGGTAGCCCTCGACATCCGCGGTCTTGGCGAAGTAGAGGTAGCGGCGGTTGGCCTGGGACTCGCCAGCGAAGGCGGCCTTGAGGTTGTCGTGGGTCTTGCTGCCCTTGAGGTCTGCCATCTTGCTGGTGCTGTAGCATGGCCCGAGCTTTGGAGACTCTTGGCTCGGAGCACAAAAATGTGACTAGTCTCGCGTGCATAGCGCTTCGCGCCTTGGCAGGGGAGGCGCGGGTTCAAAAACCGATGGTGCACGGTTTACAGGGTCGTGGCCGTGGCGTTAGACGTGGCGCTGGAGTTCTGCATGCCCACAATCGGTTCCGCCGCCCCCGACTTCACGCTTCCCGACCACGCCCGCAATGCCGTCACGCTCTCCGAGCAGCAGGGCAAGAACGTGGTCCTCGCCTTCTTCCCCGCCGCCTTCACGGGTGTGTGTGAGAAGGAACTGTGCACCTTCCGCGACGCGATCGCGTCCTTCAATGACCTCGACGCCGCCGTGTTCGGAATCTGCGTCGACGCGCCGTTCTCGAACGCCGCCTTCGCCGAGAAAAACGGTCTCAACTTTCCGATCCTCTCCGACTACGCCCGCGCGGCGGTCACCGCTTACGACATCGCCCACGACGACTTCGCGGGCATGACCGGCTACACGGCAGCCAAGCGCTCCGTGTTTGTGGTCGACAAGGCCGGCGTGCTCCGCTTCAGCTGGGTCGCCGACAACCCCGGACAAGAGCCCGACTACGCCGCCGTCAAGGCGGCCGTGGCCGAGCTTCAGGGCTGAGCCCCCGACAA
>CAYVJQ010000063.1:14446-35349 GCA_964451725.1 uncultured Nannocystaceae bacterium
ACTACGCCGCCGTCAAGGCGGCCGTGGCCGAGCTTCAGGGCTGAGCCCCCGACAACCACGAGCCCAACGAGAACGGGCGCTGCTACAGCCGAGGCTGTGCGGCGCCCGGGTTCAATTCGGGGTTCAATTCGGGGTTCGAGTTCAGGTTCGGGTTCGGGCGCTCACAGAGCGAAGGCCGGGGTGACCGTGGCCGGGGCGTCGGTCCAGGGGTTGGTGGTCAGACGCAGGGGAGCGCCGAGCTCGACCGGGACCACGCGCAACACCGCGGCGGTCAGCTCTTCACGATCGGGGTGAAACAGGGTCGAGATGTAGCGGTAGCCGTGGACCTCGAGCATGTCCTCGGGCTCGCTGTGGATCACCTCGCCCCGGGCGTCGAGCCACAGGGTTCGGTGGCCGCTGTAGTGGGCCAGGTCGTTGACCAGTTCATCGATGCGGGCCTCCAAGGCAGCGAGCTCCATGCCCGGAACGTGGCACGGGCCCCAGCAGCGAGCAAAAAATCAGCGAGCAAGAACTCAGCGAGCAAGAACTCAGCGCAGGCACTCGTTGGCGTCGGTGCTGCAGTGCTGGTACAGGCACTCGGCCATGGTGATCAGGTGCTCGCTGGCCTCGGGGTCGGCGTACTCGCACTGCTCGAAGCACGACTCCATGTTCTCGATCAGCTCCGGGGAGAGGGTCTCCTCGCCGGGCGGAGCCTGGGTGAACAGGCAGTAGTAGAGCCACTCGCAGCCGCTGCGACAGCCGTTTTGGACGATCTCGACCTCGACGGTCGCGGGCCGCTGGTGGCTGGCACGCAGCGGCTCCCAGCTCTCGGCTACGCAGTGGGTCAGCTCGGGGCAGGCGTCCTGCTGTCCGCAGGCCAAGAAATCGCTGTGTGCCGGGGCGTCGGCCGGGGCGTGCACACACAGGTCGAGACACTCGAACTCGAGGTGGGTGGCCGCGCCCTTGCCGTAGAGATCCTCGTACTGGCCCTCCTCCAACAGACAGTCGCCGAGGCCTCCACACAGGCGCTCGCAGGGGCGGGTCTGGGCCGGGTCGATGCGGACCACGGCGATCGGAGCGCGAGCCCCGGGGTCGGCCCCCTGGCTCAGGATCGGGGCGCCGCTGCTCGAGCCGGTGCGGGGTCGGGCAGGGCTGTCGTCCCCGGGCTCGTGGCCGCGTTCGTGACCGTGGCCACGATCTCCATCGTTGGCGCAGGCGAGACTCGAGACCGCGAGCGCGAAGATGGGGGCCCTGGAGAGGAGCGGCCAGCGCATGCGGGGATGTTAGCAGGTGGGGGAATCGTGGGCTCAGGCGCCCGGGAAGCTCTCGATACAGTCGATGACTTCTGCACAGCTCTGGAATCGAGCGCAGCGTCCGATCTCGACCTGGAGATCGGGGGGCAGGGCCCCGCGACACAGCTCGCTACAGGCCTCAGCGGCCTCCTGGCCCGCGCTCTCACAGTCCGCGAACCGGTTGCAGGCGGCCTCACAGCCATCTCGGACCAGCTCGATCTCCGGGGTCTGGACTTCGCCGAGCTCGGGCCAGGCCGCGCGTACACAGGTCAAGAACGGGGGACAGGTGTCCGTGTTCGAGTCGGTGGGGGGAGGGCAGCCCACAAACGCGCCCGTAGGCTCGACGTCCGCGGTCTGGACGCAGGCATCGAGACAGCCCAGCTCGATCGAGGCGGCGTCCGCACTGTCGGCGTCTGTGGTCTGGAGGCAGGCGTAGACCTGCCCACACAGGCCTTCGCAGGGGCTCCCGGCGTCGCTCGGGAGGCTGCCGTCGACCGGTGGGTCGGCGCTCGCCGAGTCTCCATTTTCGGTGCTGTCGGCTTCGGCGTCAGGATTGGAGACGCGCGAGTCGGTGTCGTCCGCCTCCTCGGGCTGAACCATGGGGGCGGGCGTCGGCGGGCTGGGGCAGGCGCAGAGCGCCAGACAAGCACAGAGCGCCAGAAGGCCACGAGAGGCCTGCCTGGAGGCCTGCCTGGAGGCCTGCCTGGAGTCTGGGGTCACGCCAACCCCAGGGCGTCGACCTCGTCTTCGTCGAGGCCAAAGTAGTGACCGATCTCGTGGAAGAGGGTGAGCTCGACCTCGTGCGCGAGGTCTCCCCGGTCCGGGAAGTCGGCGAGCAGGTTGCGGTGAAAGAGCACGATGCGGGTCGGTGCGAGGTGCAGCTCCGAGTCTTGGCGGGCCTGCTCGAGACCTTCGAATAGGCCCAGGGCGCGCGGGTCGAAGCCCTCCCGGACCAGGGCCTCGTGGGGGCGGGGCTCGAGCACGATCGGGATGTTCTTCAGGTGAGCCCTGAGATCCTCCGGGAGTCGGCGCAGGGCCGCGTCGGCGCTGACTTCGATGAAGTCGAGCGTGGCCTCGAGGGCCCCGGCATGTTCATCGGCATGTTCATCGGCATGTTCATCGTCTTTGGTGTCGAGACGCAGGACTGCCAGGAAGTGGGCGCACATACCCTGAAAGTCGTCTGCGTCCTCGCAGAGGCGAGCCCGGGCGTAGTGAGCCTGGGCGTGGTCGGGGGCGTCGGCGAGCAGGGCATCGAGGGCGAGGGCGGCGGGGGCAGAGCCGTCACGGGCCCAGGTCAAGGCCGCGCTCTCGTAGCGCAGGTCGGGATCGTCGGGGCCGACCACAACCGCCAGCGCAGCGATCAGCGCTTCGGCCTCGGCGTAGGTTCGCTCGTCGACGGCGGCAGCGAGCGCCGCCCAGCGTGGATCGTCGCTGGGGTCGAGCGGGTCGCTGGCAGCTTCGCCTCGGGCCTGGGCTCGGATGGCTCGGCCCATGATCCGCGCGGCCTCGAGCATGCGCGGCCCCGGGCGACCCGAGAAGCGTTCATCCAGGCGGTGGACGGCGCCCGCTCGCCCGGCTCGGAGTTGCTCGAGGCCCGCCCGATCGATCAGCCGGCGAGGGTCGAGCTTGTCGTGGCTGACCCCGCACCAGGACACGAAGCAGAGCTCCGGATCGGCCGCCAGCAGGTCCTCGGTGGAGATCTCGAGGCTCGAACCCGGGCGCTCGCCGAACACGTTCACGCCCCCGGCGAGGCGGACGAGCTCGTTGCTGTAGCAGGCGGCGCCGGGGGTGAACATGGGTCGGGGCCACCACTCGAGATACACACGCAAGGGTCGATCGAGGATCGCGGCCTCGGCCTCGAGCTCGAGCATCTCGCGGCGCATTCGAGCCGTGATCTCCCGGGCTCGGGCCTCCACACCCAAGGCGGCGCCCAGACGGAGGAGCTCGTCCATGACCTCGGCGATCCGGCGCGGGGCCGAGACGAACTGGGGGATGCCGCGGGCGCGCAGGCCGGTGACGTTGCGCTCCATGCCCGGCACGGTCAGGGACGAGACCACCAGGCCCGGGCTCAGCTCGGCGATCCGGTCGAGGTCCGGCCCGAGGTCCGGGCCGAGGCGCTCGAGGGTCTCGACCTCCGGCGGGAAGTCGGAGCTGTCCTCACAGGCGAGCACCCGGTCGACGCAGCCCAGGGCCCAGAGCATCTCCATGTTCGAGGGGCAGATCGAGATCAGTCCCGAGCCCGAACCCGAGCCCGAATCAGGCTGGTCGCCGAGCCCCGCGGGCGTGATGGCTCCACGGGCGAGTTGCTCGCCCGCGTCGCTGCGCAGATCGATCTCGCGTCCACCCCGAGCGATCAACCACGCGCTGACGGCATGCGCCAAATCTGGGTCTTCAGCGCTGCGGGCGTCGACGCGCTGGGTTGCGAGGGAGCAGTGCGCCCAGCCTTGGTGACCGTCGCTGAACGCGAGGTCGAAGCGCTGGTCAGCGCTGCCCGGGGCCGCCGATTCACCCGTCGCCCGCCGGGTCGCGCGGTGCAGGCGGGTCTCCCATTGATGGCGAGGTTTGGCCACCGGCGCAGTGTAGTCGGGATGGCCCGGGCAGGCCCGAGCTGCTACAACCCCGACCCCATGGCCAAAAAGGTCCTCGTTACCGCCGCGCTGCCTTATGCCAACGGCTCTATCCACCTTGGGCACATGCTCGAGGCGGTACAGACCGATGTCTACGTGCGGGCCCGAAAGATGGGTGGGGAGGACGTCAAGTTCATGTGGGCGAGCGATACCCACGGGACGCCGGTCCAGCTGCGGGCCCGCAAAGAGGGGATCGAGCCCGAAGCGCTGATCGCCCGGGCCTACACCGAGCACCGTGCCGCCTACGAGGGCTTCGGCATCGATTTCGACATCTTTCACACCACCCACAGCCCGGAGAACCGGCGCCACGCCGGCGCCATCTTCGAGGCCATGCAGGCCAGCGGGGGGACGGAGGTCAGGGTCGTCGAGCAGCTCTACAGCGAGGTCGACTCCATGTTCCTCCCCGATCGCATGGTCCGGGGGACCTGTCCCTCGTGCAAGACGGCCGATCAATACGGTGACTCCTGCGAGGAGTGCGGGGCGACCTACCGGCCCACGGAGCTCATCGACGCTCGCTCGGTGGTCTCGGGCGACGTGCCCGTGTTGCGCAGCTCCGAGCATGTGTTTGTGCCGCTCGCCAAACACGAGGCGTTTTTGCGGGAGTGGCTGCGGCCGATCTCCGAGGGTGGCAATACGCAGCTTCAAGACGGGGTCCGCAGCTTCGTGCTCGACTGGGTCGACAAGGGCCTGCGCGACTGGGACATCTCGCGCGAGGCCCCTTACTTCGGGATCGAGATCCCGGGCTTCCCGGGCAAGTACTTCTACGTGTGGTTCGAGGCGCCCATCGGCTATATCGCGGCCACGGAGAAGTGGTGCGAGACCCACGGCGGCTCGGTCGACGACTACTGGAAGGCGCCGGCCGGCCGGGGCGAGGACGAGGTCGAGCTCGTCCACGTCATCGGCAAGGACATCATCTATTTCCACTGCCTGTTTTGGCCGGCCATGCTCCACGCCGCGGGCTACACCGTGCCCTCCAGGGTCCAGGTTCACGGCTGGCTCAAGGTCAACGGCGCGAAGATGTCCAAGAGTAGGGGCACCTTCATCCTCGCCAAGACCTACCTCGAGCACCTCGACCCGAGCTACCTGCGCTACTACTTGGCCGCGCGCCTGTCCGGCAACCAAGACGACTTCGACTTGTCGATGGAGGACTTCCGCAGCCGGGTCAACGCCGACCTGGTCAACAAGGCCGCGAACTTGGCCAGCCGGAGCATCAAGTTCCTCAACAGCAAGCTCGACGGCAAGCTCGGGGCGACCCCTGAAGATGGCGAAGTCGTGCTCGCCGAGGCCCGGGCCCGCTTTGCCCGGGTTCCAGCCCTCTACGCCGACTTCGAGAGCAGCCGCGCCCTACGCTTGATCTTGGAGATCGCCGAGGCCGGCAATCAATACATCTCGGACCACGAGCCCTGGAAGCTGGTCAAGACCGACCCGGAGCGGGCCCGGGGGATCCTCAGTGTCGGCGTGCAGCTGAGCAAGCTGGTCGGCGCGGGTCTCAAGCCCGTGCTGCCCAAGTGGGGAGCGCAGATCGAGACCATGCTGCGCATCGAGCAGCCCCTGACCTGGGCCAACGCGAGCGAGCCCCTGCCTGTGGGCCTCGAGCTCGGTCCCTACGAGGTCCTGGCCGAGCGCCTCGACCCGAAGATCCTCGACGCCCTGATCGCCGCGAGCGTCGAGGACGTCGAGGCCGATCGGGTCCTCGGAACAGATGCGGAAGACGCAGAAGATGGGGACGCAGACGGGGAAGAGGACGAGCAGGCCGACTATGAGGTCGAGGCTCTGGCTCCGGAGACCAGCATCGACGCTCTGGCCGCGGTCGACCTTCGGGTCGGCAAGATCGTGCGCTGCGAGGCCGTGCCCAAGGCCAAGAAGTTGCTCGCCCTGACAGTGGATCTTGGACCACTGGGTCAACGCCAGGTGTTCTCGGGCATCTCTCAGAGCTACACGCCCGAGCAGCTGCTCGGAAAACATGTAGTCGTGTTCGCCAACCTCAAAGCCCGCAAGATGCGTTTTGGGGTGAGTGAGGGGATGATCATGGCCTCGGGGGAGAGCGACGATGCGGTGACCGTGCTCGAGCTCGACCCTCGCTCGCGCCCAGGCGACAAGATCTCCTGAGCCGGGCCAGCTGCGGGGCGTCGGATGAGAGCGGAGATAGGCTAAACTTCGCCAATCTCTGTGGTTGCCTTCAACGATCCACTGCTGAACTTGGCGACCGTCCTGATGGCGGGGATCATCGGCGGTGAGCTGGTCGCACGGATCAAGCTCCCCAAAGTGACCGGGTGGATCGGCACAGGGATCTTGCTTCGCGCCCTCTCGGTCCCTGGCCTCGAGCCTGAAGGGCTGAGCAAGTTCTCGCCCTTCACCAACTTTGTGCTCGGGTTCATCGCGTTCACCGTCGGCGCGACGCTCCACTTTCAGAGCCTGCGCAACGCCGAAAAGCGCCTGTCCCTGCTCGTATTGGGGGAAGCGCTGATCACGCCGGCGATCGTGTTCTCCGCCCTCGTGTTCATCGGAGGCCTCTCGGTCGAGGTCGCTGCTCTGCTCGCGGTCATCGCCATCGCCGGGGCGCCGGGGACCACGGTGATCGTCGTGCGAGAGGCGCGGGCCCGGGGCCTGCTCTCGGGCACTTTGATCGCTGGGGTGGGGCTCATCGACATGGTCGCGGTGGGAGCCTTCGCGCTCGTGACCTCACTCCTTCAAGACCAGAGCAGCAACCTGGACGGCGCGCTGTTGGCCCTCGGCACCGAGTTCGGGCTGGCGATGGCCATCGGTCTGGGCTGCTCGCTGGTCGCCGTCGCGCTCACATGGCGGCTCGTTGGCCCGACCTTCATCGGTCCGACCATGGTCGCCGTGATCTTGGGCGCCTGGGGTCTGGGCCAGGTCGCCGGGGTATCGAGCATCCTCGCCTGCACCTTCGCGGGCATCGCGTTGTCCAATATCCGGCACGAGACCGCGCGCGCGGGTGAGGCCTACCTCCAGCCCTTCGGCGGTGTGTTGTTCGCGGGCTTCTACACTTTTGTGGGCATGCGTCTGGACTTCGTCGCGGTGATCTCCGTGGCCGGTTTTGTGCTCCTGTATTTCGCCGCGCGCCTCGGCGGCAAGACACTCAGCGCCTTCACCTCCATGAGCCTCGCGGGGGTGACCAAGAACGTGCGCAACTACCTCGGGCCCGCCCTGCTCCCGCATGGGGGAGTCGCGGTGGGGCTGATCTTCTTCGTCCAGGCCTCGCCGGAGCTGGCCGAGTACGCCGACGACGTCACCAACATCGGGCTCGCGGCGCTGGCCGTCAATCAGCTGCTCGGCCCCAGCGTGACCCGCTTCTCCCTCGCTCGGGCCGGCGAAGTCGGGCAAGATCGGCCCCGCCTGCTCGACTTTTTGGAGGAGCAGCGCATCGTCCTGGGCATCAAGGGCAGCAAGAAGGAGCTGATCGAGACCCTCGCCGACCGGCTCTACGCGACCACACCCATGTTGGTCCCCAAGGCCGAGTTCGTCCGTTCGGTGCTCGAGCGTGAAGACGAGGCCTCGACCTGCCTGGGCCGAGGTCTGATGATCCCCCACGCGATCATTCCCGACGGAGAGGAGGTCTGCGGCGTGCTGGGTATCAGTACAGAGGGCCTCGATCTCGACGCCTACGACGGGCGCCCGGTCCATGCTGTGGTCTTGCTGGCTGCGCCCGAGAGCGACCGCCAGCGGCACCTGCAGATCTTGGCGGCCTTCGCCTCGGCCCTGACCAAGGACAAAAACCTCCGTGAGCAGCTCTACCGGGCCCGCAGCGCTGGCCATGCCTACGAGATCCTGCACGCGGACGAATCCGGGGAGCTCAATTACTTCCTGGATGAGGCGATCGAGCGGGTCTCCCGGTCGGTCTGAATAGGGCCTTCCGTTGGGCATCTTGTGCCCGTCCCAAGTCGATTTGAGTCGGGGACGATATATTCAATACTCGCGTTTATTGCGCGGTGCGCATTCGAGCCACCCCGCTCCGAGATTGGATTGATCCCCGCCCGGCGGCTGACTACGCTGCGCGCCGATCTCGGGTCATGGATAAAGTTCAAGATTTTTTCAAACAGATCGCGGACGCGGCGTGGTTTCAAAACACGATCACCGTCGTGATTCTTCTTGCCGGCGTGCTGGTGGGCTTCGAGACCTATCCCGGCCTCGTCGAGCGCTTCCACGGTCCGCTCCACATCGGCGACCAGATCATCTTGTGGATCTTCGTGGTCGAGATCCTGGTCAAGATGCTCGCCGAGGGCAAGAAGCCGTGGCGCTTCTTCCTCGATCCTTGGAACATCTTCGACTTCATCATCGTGGCCGCCTGCTTCCTGCCCTTCGAGGGCAACGCGGTCACCGTGCTCCGGCTCCTGCGCCTGCTCCGGGTGCTCAAGCTGGTCAAGGCCCTGCCCAAGCTGCAGATCCTGGTCGGCGCGCTGCTCAAGTCCATCCCCTCGATGGTCTACGTCAGCGTGCTGCTGCTCATGCTCTTCTACGTGTACGCGGTCGCGGCCGTGTTCCTGTTCGGGGAGAACGACCCGCTCCACTTTCAGGACCTTCAGATCGCCATGCTGTCCCTGTTCCGGGTGGTGACGCTCGAGGACTGGACCGACGTCATGTACATCAACATGTATGGCTGCGACCGCTACGGGTACACTCCAGACTCGGTGGTCCTGTGCACCAAACCGATGGCGCAGCCCCTCGTCGGCGCGATGTTCTTTGTATCCTTTGTACTCACCGGTACGATGGTCATCCTCAACCTGTTCATCGGTGTCATCATGAGCGGCATGGATGAGGCCCAGGCCGAGGCCAACGAGCTGATGCGGCTGGAGAAGTCCGAGCACGCCCCGACCTTCGAGGGGGAGCTGGATGCGCTCCAGCAGCAGTTGGATGCTCTCCAAGATCGGATGGGGTCGCTCAGGCGCCTGGCCAAGCGAACGAAGTAGTTCGCCCGCCCGCTCGGGTGGTTTGACCGTCGAGACAGGTCGGAGTTGCACGCTCCGGCCTGTCTCAATTTCGGTGTTCGAGGTAGCCTCTGCGTCGGCGCCGCATCAGCTGCGGGCCACCTGGAGACACATGAACAGACCAAAAAGTTATTTGACCGTGGGGTTGGTCGCGGCGTTCGGCCTCGCGGCCGGTGGCCTGCTGACGACCTCGGGCGTGTTCGCGGCCGATCACGCCGAGGCCCCCGCCCTCGCTGGTGACGACGCGGCGGACATCGCCGACTTCTTCATCTGGACGACCGAGGACGACACCATCGTCACCGTCCTGACCTTCGCCGGGTTGGCCGAGGCCGGCAGCGAGCCGGTCTACGACACGGAGGTCCTGTACACGATCCACTTCGACATCAACGACGGCTTCGAATCGGACGCCCAGATCTACGCTCGCTTCGGGACCAACGGCGAGGGCGATTTCGGCCTCCAGGTCACGGGCATGCCGGGTGTCGATGGGCTCGTCGAGGGCCCTGTCGAGACGGTCATCAACACCGGCTCCTCCATGGCCTACGCCGGCCCGCGCGACGATCCCTTCTTCTTCGATCTCGACGGCTTTCTGGACACGGTGCAAGTGGGCGACCTCATGTTCGATCCCAGCAACGACAGCTTCGCCGGGACCAACGTGACCGCGATCGTGCTCGAGTTCGACCTGGTCGAGGCCATCGGTGAAAACGCGAGCTTCCGCGCCTGGGTGACCACGGCTCGCCTGCCCTGACTGGAGGAGACGACATGTCGATTTCAACCCAAAAATTCCCCCTGACCACAACCGCTGGAACCGCAGGTCTGAGCCTGGGGGCCCTGTACTGCGCTCTGCTGCTCAGCCTCCCGCTGGCGCTCACGGCCTGTCCCACCGACGACGGCCCCGCCGACGACGAGGTCGGTGAGAGCACCGAGACCGAGACCGAGACCGAGAGCACCGACACCGAGACGACCACGGAGACCACGGAGACCGAGAGCACCGAGACCGAGACCACCGAGACCGAGACCGAGACCACCGAGACCGGCCCGGCGCCGATCATCTACCCGGATGCGGATGTTGCCGACTACGTGCGGGTCGATCGAATGGGGTGGGTGGGGGTCAACATGATCTTCATCGCCGCAAAGGATGACTTCAACCAGGGCGATCCGGTGACCGACCCGGTCTCCTCCTTCAGTCTCCAGTATTTGGAGACCGAGACCAATATCCTCATGGCCTTGCTCGACGATCTCGCCGACTTGGATCTGACCGCTTGCCTCTTGGGTGCGTGCGTCGTCAACATGGGGCTGTTCCCGGACAGCGTGTTGGTGACGGTCGCGTCTCCACCGGGATTCCCCAACGGCCGCAAACTCAGCGATCCGGTGATGGACCGGCTCTTATCCTTGATGCTCCTCGATCAGGACGAGCACCCGCTCGACTTTTTTGTCGGCATGCTCAACCCGGTGGCCAACGATGTGCCCTTCCTCGATGAGTTTCCCTACCTGGGGGAGCCACACTGAGCGAGGAACGCGAGCTCGGTCGGCCGATCGCCGACCGAGGGAACACGACCCTCACTTCGGCCGTCGCCGGGTTGAGGGTCGTGTTCGTATTGGCGATCGCTGTGTCGATCTCGGCGTGCTCGAAGTCCGCGAGCAGGGAAACCAGGGAGAGCGCCAAGAAGGCCGGGGTCGAGAAGGCCGGCATCGCGAAGGCCGAGCCCGAGGCCCTGAGCTTCAACCGGGATACCCGACCCTTCAACGCCGAGCTCGCGCGCATCGACCTCGAACTCGAGCGGGTCGAGGCCCGGGCCGAGGTCCAGGTCGGCTCGTGGCTGGTGCTCGAGAAAGCCGCGACCTTGTACATGGCGCGGGCCCGACTCAGCGGCAGCTTCGACGACTATGCGGCCGCGCAGGCCCGCCTCGATCGGGCCTTTGCCCGGGCGCCGGAGGGCTCGGGGCCGCTGCTCACCCGCGCGGCGCTGAACTTCACCCTGCACCGTCTCGACCGGGTCGAGGCCGACCTCGACCGGGTCGAGGGTCGGCTGGTCCTCAACGATCCGACCCGGGCGCGCATCGAGGGTCTGCGCGGCGCGCTGGCCTTCGAGCGCGGGGACTACCCCGGAGCCAAGCGACACTGGGACGCGAGCCGGGCGCTCCACGAGAGCCCGGGGGTCCTCTCTCAGCTGGCGCGCTGGCACTGGCGTCGAGGTGACTTCGAGACTGCGGAGGCCCTCTATGTCGAGGCCGGGGCGGCGCAGCCAGACGGGGCTCTCGAGGCCCGAGCTTGGACTGCGCTCCAGATCGGGATCTTGGATCTCGAGCGGGGTCGCTACGCCGAGGCGCTCGACCACTACCGGGACGGGGCGATGATCCTGGGCGGCTGGTGGTTGCTCGAAGAGCACATCGCCGAGGTCGGGGCCCAGCTCGGGCACCGGGGGGAGGCCCTCGCGCTCTACGCTGCGATCATCACTGCGACCGGCAAGGCCGAGTTCATGGACGCAAGAGCGGCGCTGCTGCTGGAAGCGGGCGAAGGGGACAGGCCGGGGCCGTCGAGAACCGAGCAGCGCACCGCCGCGGCCTTGATCGAGCGCGCGACGGGGATCTACGCGCTCGAGCTCGAGCGTTTCCCCGAGGCCAGCTACGGCCACGCTCTGGGCCACTTTCAGCATTTCGGTCCGCCCGACCGGGCGCTGGAGTTGGCGACCGCGAACCACGCCCTGCGCCCGGGAGTGCTGGCCAAGATCAGCCTGGCCGAGGCTCGCCTGGAGGTCGGGGACGCGGCTGGTGCCCGCGAGGTCATCGACGAGGCCCTGGCCACGACCTGGCGTTCGGCCAAACTGTTCGAGGTCGGGGCCGAGGTCTATGGGGTCCTCGCTGAGGATGCCCAGGCCGACGAACTTCGGGCTGCGGCGCGGGCCTTGTGTCCACAGCGTCCACAGTCCGAGTGAGCGCAGCTGCTCGTCGGGTGCTGTGGTGACGCGAACGATCCAAGCTCGAGACCGAGAGGTGAACTCTCGGCGCGAGGTACCGGCCTCCGGGAGAGGGGGAGCGCTTCGCCAGACCGAGCGCTGGGCGTGGTCCGGCGGCCGTGGATCCGCGGGCTCGGGCCGCGTAGGGTCCCGGGCATGAACCTTCCTTGCTTGATTTCGCGCGGCCCCCTCGCTCCTTGTGTGGCCCTGGCTGCGCTGCTCACCGGCTGTGGTGACGACGGCTCAGCAGATACCGAGTCGACCGCGGAGGCCGGGACAGAGACGGAGTCGAGCACAGAGACGGGGTCGGGTACCGAGACCGAGTCGGGCACGCAGACCGAGACCGAGTCGGGCATGGAGACCGAGTCGGGCATGGAGACCGAGTCGGGCATGGAGACCGAGTCGGGCATGGAGACCGAGTCGGGCACCGAGACTGGTCCGGCCTGCGAGGCGCCATTGATCGACTTACCTCCGATTGCGACCTTCGACTTTGCGGTGCCCGAGTTTATGGACCTCGAGGACCACAGCGAGCTGTTCCCGGATGCCGACGGCTTCTCGACCTACTTTGTGGCCATGGCCCCGCCCGTACTCTCGCTCTCGGATCAGTGGGGGCTGCTGTACAGCGATGGCCTGCGCGCGTTCCCGCATCACAAAATCGAGGTCACCGGGGTCAGCGCGACGCCGGACTGCGCCCTGGTCGTCGATCTCGAGCGCCGGGTCCCAGGAGAGAGCTGTGAGAGCTTCGACTGGCTGCGGCCGAGCGCGAGCATGGTCGCCGTCGAGGCTTCCTTCGCGGCCTTCGACATGGTCGGTGAGCTCAGCGTGGGCGAGGTCAGCGAGGTGGTCGTCGACTGCGGGGCCGACGGGGTCGGGGAGTTCAACGACTGCGGCATCGAGCAGCCCTGCGGGCCCGGGTTGATCTGCGCTGGTCTGACTCGCTCGAGCGGCGGCCTGTGTATGCCCGTCGACCAAAAAGTGACGACCCTCAGTCAAGATGTCGATCAGCCGATCCCCGCCGGCCAGGTCAGCGTCTTCGAGCTCGAGATGGAGGGCCTGGCCACGGTCGACATGGATGTGGTCATCTCCCTCGATCTCGACCACCCCGATCCCAGCGCCCTGACGATCACCTTGACCAACCCGGACACCAACGAGGTCATGGTCTGGGATCAGGAGCCGGGCCCGGCGATCTACCCTTGGGCCGAGTTCGAGGGCCCCTTCACCCTCCGGCGGGCGCCGGTGGGTTTCTCGGGCGACGAGACTGTCAATGGAGACTGGATCTTGACGATCACCAACGACGGCGAGGCCGGCACGATGCTCGGGTGGGGCCTGGAGATCATGAGTCGCTTCGACTGAGCTCAGGCCCAGAGTCAGGCCCAGACTCTGGGCCTGACTCTGGCCCTGGGCCGTGGCGATCTTCCTCGGCCCAGGGCTCGAGCACCGGGGCCACGGCCCCGGGCAGGGTCAGCTCGCCGACCAGCGAGGTGCGCATGCCCTGTTTGACCGCCTCGGGTGAGTAGCCCTTTCCAAACAGGTAGTAGAGCTTGGTCAGGGCGGCCTCGGTGGTCATGTCGAAGCCGCTGACCACACCGGCGTCGAGCAGGGCGCGGCCGGTCGCGTAGAGGCTGAGGTTCGCCGAGCCGCGTGTGGCCTGGGTGACCGCGACGATCACGACCCCGGCACGGGTCGCGGCCGCGATGGTCTCGAGGAAGGCGGCGTTGGAGCTCGGGGCGTTCCCGGCCCCGTAACACTCGAGCACCACGCCCTGCATCGGGGGCGCGAGCACGGCCCGGAGCAGCTCGGGCTTGATGCCCGGGAACAGGCGGAAGGCGCCCACTGTGGCGTCGCCGATCTCGACCACGTCGAGGCCCCCGTGTGCGGGCCTCCCGTCGAGGTGGGGGCCCCGGACCCGGCCCCAGTCGATGTCGATGTCGATGCCGACCCGGCCCAGAGGCGCGAAGTTGGGGGAGCCGAAGGCGTCGAAGCTGCCGCTGGAGAGCTTCGACGCTCGGTTGCCGCGCAGGAGCAGGGTGTCGAAATAGATCGCGACCTCGGCGAGGCGTCTGTGGTCCCGGCCGAGGATCATCAGCGAGGTCAGGAGGTTGTCGAGGGCGTCGTTGCGCGTCTCCTCCATGGGGATCTGCGAGCCCGTCAGGATCACGGGTTTGGTCAGGCCCTCGAGCATGAAGCTCAGGGCCGAGGCCGTGAACGCCATGGTGTCGGTCCCATGGATGACCAGGAAGCCGTCGTAGTCGGCGTAGTGGCGGCGGATCAGATCGGCGATCTTGAGCCAGTGGGCGGGGGCCATGTCCGAGCTGTCCAGGAGCGGATCGAACTCCTCGATATCGAAGTCGGGGACCTCGGGGGCCTTGAATTGGGGCAGCTTGTCGAGCAGCTGCTGGAGGTAGCCCGACTCGGGTCGATAGCCGCGCCCGGTCTTGCGCATGCCGATCGTGCCGCCGGTGTAGACCACGAAGATCTTGGGGCGCGGGGAGGTCACCGGGCGCGAGTTTAGCAGAGCCGCTACCCGGTCGCGGGCAGGCGCTGAGGGGGGCGTCGCGCCACGCCTCTAGTCTTTGCCGTGGCGCTGGAGGAGCTCGAAGAGCAGGGCGTCGAGGCGGGCCTCGTCGACCTTGGGTGGCAGCGATGTGGCCGAGACCGCCCGACGCATGTCGAGCTCGAGGGCCTCGGCCTGCTCGATGAGCGCCGCGTAGGTCAGGGCCCCGTCGCGGATCGCCCTGAGCTCCTCCGCGTCCTCTCGGCGGACCTTCACCTGCCCGTCTCGGAGGATCTCCACTCCCATGCGCAGCAGTCGGATCAAGTGGGCGCCGTGTTTGGTGTCGTAGCCGTGGGCGGCCTCGAGGGCCGCGCGCTTGGAGTTGCGCTCGCGCTGCCAACGACAGAACTGATCCCAGTGGCGGCGCGCGCTCCGGTAGCGGCGCTCGTTGCCGAGGATCTCGAGGACCTCCCGGCTGAGGCCCAAGCGGGCGCCGGCGACCGCGGCCATGCCCTGCTCGAGGGACTGGTCCGGGGGAGCTGAGGTGGGGGGCGAGAGGGGAGCTGAGTGGGGGGCGTTCGCGGCCTCGAGGGTCGCCGTCCAAAACTCCTCCATGCGCGCGCGCAGGACGTCGCGCTCGGCCGAGGGCAGCTCGATGCCCTCATCGACACTCCACGCACGCAACTGTTTGGTGATCGCCTCCTCGATGCGGTTGCGATCGTCGGCGGACAGGACGGATTGCTCCGGGAGCCCAAACTCGGCCCGGGTCGGCGGGTGTGAGGGGGGATTCAAGAGCCACTCGCGGTGACCCCGAATACGGCGGAGCTGACCCTTGGCATATCCGGCGTAGGTGTGCCGAACCTGCTGGGATAGGAACAGATGCCGCTGGCCTCTGAGCTGCTCCCACAAGGGCGTGGTGAACACGATCTCGCGCTCGTCGAGAAACAGCATCTCGAACATGTTTGGGTTGCTCAGGGCGCACAGCGAGAGGACCTTGGCGAGGTCGAAGATCACGAGATCGGGGGCGGGATCGTCGGCCAGAGCCGGGCCTGCGCTCGGGTGCAGACCTACGCGAGCCAGCGCACGGGCGAAGTTTGGCCCCAGGTCCTGCGCGGGTGGTTCTCCCTCGCCCACCCAGGTGCGCTGTTCGAACTGAGCTCGAAAGGAGAGCCGCTGTGCGAGCGGCGCGACGCAGCACCCACGCAGATCGACGTCTGAACTCGGGCGCGCGGTCCCATGCGCGTGAGACCCGGTCAGACCGATGAACACGGTGTTCGCGTCGATATCAAAGGGCATGGTCGAGCCAAGGTAGCAGGCGCGAGGTGCCACGCGAGCATAGGCGGGAGGGGGGCGCAGCCCCGGCCGCGGCTTGGAATCGCGCAGGTTCAGCGCTATATCTCGCCGCGGCCTCATGCTGAAGCACAAGCCCCAATTCGTCATTGTCCCTCTGGTGATTGTCGCTGCACTCGCAGGGGGGTGCGCGGGCAGCCTCGATCGGGCTCAGGAGGCCCTCACTGTCGGTGATGAGGCCGAGGCCGAGGTTCAGCTTCGCAGGGCGATCAGCAGCAGTTCGAGCCGCGCCGAGGCCTCGCGCCTGCTCTCGATTTTGCTCGCCGAGCAGGGCAACACGATGGCGGCCTCGGACTCCGAGGCCGCCGAAGATCACTTCCGTGAGGCCCTCGAGCTCGACAACTACAATGAGGATGCCCGTCTGGGTCTGGCCCGCCTGCTCATGAAGCGTGGGTTCATGGCCGACGCTCGGGAGCTGCTCGAGGCCGAGGGCTGCCGCGGCTGCGGTCGCCTGGCCGCGACCATCATGCACGAGGAGGCCGTCAGGAGCTTCGGCGCGGGCGAGATGGTGACCGCGCGGGCCTCCTTCGAGGCGGCCTTCGAGGTCGGCGGGGATCCCCTCGACGCTCTGGGCATGGCTCAGACCCACCTCGGCGTCGAGCCGGCGGAGCTGGAGGAGGCCCAGACCTGGCTCGGGACCGCGGCCCCGCTCATCGTTCACGGCCAGGCTCAGGCCGAGCAGATCTTTCGAGGGCTGCGTGTCGAGCTGCTCATCGCGGCGGCCTCCACCGGCCACCGAGAGATCGTCGAGTCTGCGCTCGACCTGCGTACGACCGAGCTCGAGGACGAGCCCGAGTTCGACCTCCGCTTTCGCCTCTCCCAAGAGCAGTTTCGCAACGGCGACTCGGATCCGGCCATCCAGCGTCTGTCCGCGCTGATCGAGAAGTCGGGCCAGTACCTCGAGCCGACCCAGCGCGAGGTGATGGGCGGGGCCCTGGAGGTCATGTACTCGGCGCGTGCAGCTGCGTACCTGCGCACCGATGACCCAGTGGGTGCAGCCCGCGACATCGGTGCGGGCCTCAAGCTCGACCCGAACAACAACCGGCTCAAGCTCCAGCAGGTCCTGGCGATCGCCGCCAACCGCCTGCCGCTGGCCTTCACTCAGGTCGAGAAGGCCAGGGCCGGCAAGGACCGGGATCAGGTCACGGGTATCTTGTGGTCGCTCCAGGCGATCCAGGAGGTCGAAAACGGGAAGCTGGCCAAGGCCGCGGACGCCATCGAGAAGGCCGAGCTCAGCGCGCCTCTGCTGCCGGAGTTGGCCCTGGCGAAGGCCTACATGTTGGCCTCGCTTCGCAACGAAGACCTCAAGCGCAGCGAGCTCCAAGACGCGCGCAAGCTCAGCGGCTTCGAGTACCCGGGGGGGCGGATCAATCAATACCCGAGCGCCCTGGCCCACCTCGCCCGCGCCACCGAGTTGATCGACAAACAGGGTCCCCTGCACGCCTGGCGCGGAGCCGGCTTCGACCGTCGGTTGGCGGCGCTGACCACCAAGCTCGCGTTTTTCCCCTACAAGGTCGGCTGGTGGGCCGGCAAGGGCGGCATGATCGAGATCGTCGCCGAGGGCGGGCAGAAGTCCGTCGACTTCAGCGGGCCGCGCTGGCTCAAGGGCACGGCCATCGCCTCACCCGGGAACTCGGCCGAGATCCCGGTCCCCAACATCGGCCTGGTGATGCTCGTCATCGACGGCAAAGATGTCGGGTTGGTCGTCGAGGCCAACACCCGGATGATTATCGAACTTTGAACTCAGGGGGGCTCGCGCCGAGCCCTGACCGGTCAGGGCTCGTCGGTTTCGCAGACGGCCCCTGAGTCGTCGGTTTCGCAGACGGCCCCTGAGTCGTCGATGCTGGGGTCCGTCTCGGCGCCGGCGTGGCGCAGGGCTTCAAAGCGAGCGACCACCGGTCGCGCCGGATCGTCGCTCGTGTCGGGTTGCGCCGAACTCGGGTCGTCCACGCTGGTGAGCTCGGGGCCGGACTCGCCGCTCGCGCTGAGTTCAGGGCTCTCGGGCTCGAGGCTGGGGTCACCCTCGGGCTCACTCTCCCTCTCCCCCTCCACCTCATCATCGAGGTCGGCTGCCTCGGTCGGGGGCCGGGTCTCTGGAAGTCCCCCGACACGCCCCGCGCTCCGGTGCCGGGCCCCATGCTCGGCTTTGCGGGTTTCGAAGCGCTGGCCCAAGAGCAGGTCGAGCTGCTGGCCGAGGTCTTCCAGCGCAGCCTGGGCTGGGCTCAGGCCGCCCTCGTCCTCTGGACCGGCGGCCCCGTTTTCGTCGGGCCCAATCCCGCTGTCGTCACCGCTGTCGTCGGCGGCCGCACCATCGGCTCCGGTGCCTTGGCCTTGGCCTTGAAAGGGGCGGCGGGCGAGCCCCGCGTGGATCAGGCCCGTGACCATGGGCGCGAGGTCGGTCTCGTAGAGGACCTCCGCCTGGTGCCCAAAACCCTCCCAGGCCCGCGCGACTCGGTCGAGGCCGATCTCCTCGACCTCGTCGAGGGTCAGGTCGGAGAGCAGGAGGAAGTCGGCCAAGGGCACGACGTAGCGCCCCACGAGCTCGTCGAGTTCGTCGTCGGTGAGTGGGAAGGTGCCGGCGAACTCCCGGTCGACGGGCGTGCCCAGGGCGTTGCGGTAGTCGTAGCGGGACCACTGGCGCTGGACCGAGCCGAGCATGCGAGCGCGGAGCAGGGCTGCCGAGGTCGCCATGGGTCCGTCTGCGTAGGTCGCCAGGCGCTGGTCCATGCGGTTGTAGACCGCAGCCATGAGGTGGTCCGCGTGCCATTCCCAGGGCGAGGTCAGGGCGTAGGGGCCGACCATCCCGCGGCTGACCACGGAGCTCGAACGTAGAAAATCCCGGTCGTCGCGCTCGAGCTCGCCGAACCACTCGGTCCACTCGGCGGACGAGCTGCCGCGGTAGGAGAAGCGCGGGCTGGTTGCGTAGAAGTGGGGCCAGTAGAGGGCGTGGACGTAGCCCTCGCCGGTGCTGTGACGCTCGACGCGCCAGCCGTAGCGCTCGAGGCTGGAGGTGAAGGCCCCCGGCGGGAAGTGCATCTTGCGGTTCTCGGCGAGGAGCTGAGCCTCGTCGAAGTCCTGGGCCAGCTGCCACGCGTGGGCGACCTCGTGGATGACCAGGCCGAACAGCACCAGCGGGTCTGCGCCCTCCAGGCTGGAGTCGTAGACGGTCAATGTTTGGGTCTGGCCGACCATGTAGCCGTTGTCGCCGAGGTCCGGGCTGATCAGGAGCTGATCCTCGACAGCCAGGGTGCGCAGCGTGGGGATGGGCTCCCGGAACACGAGGCGCATGACGTCGTCGACGCTGTGGACCAGCTCCGGGGAGAAACGAGCGCTGCGCTCGACCAGGATCAACCCGAAGTCGTGGAACAGACCGGCCTGGAGCGAGGGCAGGGGATCGGCCTTGCGTCGCGACCAGTCGAGGTGATCGGGGATGCCGTCGCCATCCCGGTCGGCGAAGCTGCCGGGGTCGTCGGGGATGCCGTCGCCGTCCGTGTCTCGCCCACCGCGGGTCGGGTCGTAGGGACCGGCGTCGAACACGTTGCGGATGCCGTCACCGTCGAGGTCGATGTCGCCCTCGAAGAACTTGCCCCGGTATTCGCTGATCCGAAAGTCGAGGACGCCGTCGCCGTCGCTGTCGCGGGTGGCGTAGGCGAGCAGCTCGAGGTCGCTGCCGAACAGGTGCCGGAGCTCCCCGACCTCGACCGCGGGGGCCTCGGCCAGATCCCGATCCAGACGATGCAGCTCGCGGGCGTCGGGCGTGGGGGGGAGCTCGTTGTTGCGATAGAAGAGGTAGCCCAAGCTGGCCCGCTGCTCGATCGCCCGGTCGCTGGCGGAGAGCTCGATCCCGTCGGTGGGAACGACCGGGCTGTGGTCGAAGCGGACCCCGCTGGTGCAGCTCAGCACGATCATGATCGCCATGAGCAAGACACCCGAGAGGTGCCAGCGCAGGCCGGTGGGGGAGCGGCGGCGAGCGGTGGGGCCCCCCGTCTCACGCCTCCCTCCCCGGATCGCCACCATGCATCTAAAAATACCACCGACGCGAGCCCGCGCACGAATCTACGGCGAAAGTGTGGGGCTCTCGAGCGCGCAGATCGATGCTGTGTAGATGCCGACGCACCCGCCCTGATCTCGGTGTCGCGCCTGGGCGGGCGGTCTACCCATGGGGGCAACTGGGCCGCTCGAAGGAGGTAGGGAGCCGCGGGGAGAACAGAGGGCGGCTCGGGCCGGGTTTGGGGGACATCGGGGGTGGGCGGGGGAGGATGTGTGGTGGCGGGGAGGGGAGGAGGTGTGCTGGCGAGTGTGCTGGCCAGGGAGGGGCGCTCACTCGACGATCCTCGTCAGTGTCCGAAGGCGTAGGGTCGGACCCCTGTCGGCGGAGGTCGGCGGAGGTCGGCGGGGACTTCGGCGGGTGCGCCGGGTCTCCCTCCCGTCGACACCCCGTGTTAGTACGCCGCATGTCCGCGCGCGCCCCCGCGATCGCTCCGTCTATCCTCAGTGCAGATTTCGCCCGCTTGGGGGAGGAGGTCCGCGCCATCGACGAGGGCGGCGCCGACTGGATCCACGTCGATGTCATGGACGGGCGCTTCGTGCCCAACTTGACCATCGGCCCCCTGGTCGTCCGTGCCCTGCGCCCGGTGACGGCGAAGTTCATGGACTGCCACCTCATGATCGTCGAGCCCGAGCGCTACGTCGAGGAGTTCGCCAAGGCCGGAGCCGACGGGATCACGATCCACGCCGAAGCCTGCCCACACCTACACCGCAACCTCCAGCAGATCCGTGCCCTGCCCCACCACGGCGGCGAGCGGGTACTCGCGGGGGTCAGCCTCAATCCACACACCCCGATCGACTGTCTCTCCCACGTGCTGGGGCTCTGTGACCTGGTGCTGCTCATGTCGGTCAATCCCGGCTTTGGGGGCCAGGCCTTCATTCCAGCCGTGCGACCCAAGATCCGGGCCCTGCGTGCAGAGATCGACGCCCGTGGGCTCAACACGCGGATCCAGCTCGACGGCGGGGTGACCGCGGACAACATCGGCGCGCTCGCGGACGACGGCGCAGACGTGTTTGTGGCGGGCTCGGCCGTGTTCAAGAGCAAGGTTCACCCGGGCGACTACGCCCGGGCGATCGCGGGCCTGCGGGCCAACGCGAGCTGAGCTGAGCTGAGCTGAGCTCAGCTGAGCTGAGCTGAGCTGAGCTCAGCTCGCAGGGTGGGGCAGGGCCAGGGGCAGGCGGGCTCGGCTGCCGCCGGGCGAGCTTGCGCCGCG
>CAYVJQ010000063.1:35449-40294 GCA_964451725.1 uncultured Nannocystaceae bacterium
GGGGCAGGGCCAGGGGCAGGCGGGCTCGGCTGCCGCCGGGCGAGCTTGCGCCGCGAGCCGCCCGCGCGCGACACTGCTCGGTACATGGACAAGACCTATCCTTCGGCGAGTGCCGCCATCGAAGGCATGCACGACGGCATGACCCTCATGTCGGGAGGGTTCGGGCTGTGTGGAAACCCGGAGAACCTGATCCGGGCGGTCCACGAGGCCGGCTACCGCGACATCGACATCATCTCCAACAACTGCGGCATCGACGGGAAGGGCCTCGGGATCCTCCTCGACGCGGGACGTGTGGCGAGCATGACCGGCTCCTACGTCGGTGAGAACAAGACCTTCGAGCGCCTGTTCCTCTCGGGGGAGCTCGAGGTGACCCTGGTTCCCCAGGGCACGCTGGCCGAGCGGATCCGGGCTGCGGGCGCGGGGATCGGCGGATTCTATACACCCACGGGCTACGGGACGCCGGTCGCCGAAGGCAAGGAGGTCCGCGAACTCGACGGGCGTTGGTACGTGTTCGAGCGGCCCCTCGCGGCCGACTTCGCGCTGATCAAGGCCTGGAAGGGCGATCGCCACGGCAACCTCGTGTATCGCTATACCGCCAACAACTTCAACCAGGCGATGGCGACCGCGGCGACGGTGACCATCGCCGAGGTCGAGGAGCTGGTCGAGCCGGGGGAGCTCGACCCCAATTGCATTCACACCCCAGGGATCTTCGTGAACCGGATCATCCATGGGGAGCACTACGAGAAGACCATCGAATTCCGCACCACGAGGGAGTCCTGACCATGGCCATGACCCGCGAACAAGTCGTCCGCCGTGTGGCTCAAGAGCTGCGCGACGGCTATTACGTCAACCTCGGGATCGGCATGCCGACCCTGGTCGCCAATTTCGTCCCCCCGGGTATGCAGGTGATCTTGCACAGCGAGAATGGCCTGCTGGGCATGGGTCCCTTCCCGGTGGAGGCGGAGGTCGACGCCGACCTCATCAACGCCGGCAAGCAGACCGTCACGGCGATCGACGGGGCCAGCTTCTTCGGCAGCCACGACAGCTTCGCCATGATCCGGGGCGGGCATCTGGATCTGTGTGTGCTCGGGGCTATGGAGGTCAGCGGCCACGGAGACCTGGCCAACTGGATGATCCCCGGCAAGAAGGTCAAGGGCATGGGGGGGGCCATGGACCTGGTCGCCGGCGCCAAGCGGGTGATCGTGACAATGGATCACTGCAACAAAAAGGGCGCGCCCAAGCTGCTCGATCAGTGCCGTCTGCCCCTGACCGGAAAGGCCGTCGTCCACGAACTGGCGACCGACTTGGGCTACTTTCGACTCGGACCTGAAGGCGCGCGCTTGCTCGAGCTCGCGCCGGGCGTGACGGTGGATGAAGTCCGCGCGAAGAGTGGCTGCGAGATTTTGGTCGACGGCGAGATCCCCACGATCGAGCTCGGTTGATCGTGGCTCCGCGCCCCTCGAAGGGCTGGCCTGTCGAAGGCGGGGCGCGATATCGACCTGAGATCGATGAGGTTCGGAGAAGCAATGGCGTGTCGGGCGCGCGATCTGCGTGTCGGCATGATTTCTTGTTAGACTGTAACTGAAAGCTGGATTACTGTTTTGAGCGGGTCATTCTGATAGAACGACGTTTAGGTTGGTTCAGTTTGATAAAATACTATTTGAATTGGTAGCAATCTCTCGACTCAGGCCATGCGACATGCACGCATACTGATTTGTTTGCAATTTTGATCGGTGGTATTTCGACCAAACAACGGGCCTACAGTGAACTTTCTGACTCGAACGGTTGCCCCCATGGCCACAAAAATCCAGTTCCACCATAATCCGAGCGAGGGGATGCGCGCGTGTAGTGGGGCGCTAGTGAGTAAGAACGATGTTCTATACTGATTGGCCGGCAAGGGTACGCGTGATTCACGCGGGCTGGTTCGGAGCCGGGTCTTGCGCAGACACCGGGCCCACGTCGCCACCGGTGATGGAACCACGAGTGGAGATTCAGTGACCGCATTTCACATTCGGCGTTTGAAATGTTGGATGCTGGAATTCAGGTCAGGCTGATCACCCGAACTCGACTTTAGAATCAACATGGTGAAGTTCTGGAGCAGCGAAGAGTGAGTTCAGGTATTGTGATGCCTCGACGGGGTGCCTGGCGATGGGTACACCCTGAGACGACTGGGGGCGCGTGACGTGGGACAACTGATTACACCGTGCAGAGTTCTGCCAGGATTCAACCACAACATTACCTATAGGGGTGTTGCGTACCATATCCAAACTGAGGACTATGGTATACGTCGGAGGTACATCTGCACGCAGGTATACATTGGTGGTACACTGATTTGCGTCGAAAAGACTGGCTACCCGGACGACCTCGACATGCCGAAGGAGTCATCCAAACTCGCGGCGCTCTTGAAAAGGTCCCACAAGGCGATGTTCCGCCGGCTGAGGGACGGAAAACTCGAGAGCGCCAGTGATCGAGGCGCCGATACGTCGTGGCGCCCCTTTCTTCCTCCGCCCCTCGCTACCGCCTCTCCGCCTCTCCCGGCTGCTCCCCAAACACGACTCCAAGAACTCAAGGAACGAATCGATATGGCAAATGTAGAGCAATCACTCAACACCCTGAATTCTGGCATTGCGGGCATCCTTGGCGCTGCGCTGGTCGACCATGAGAGTGGCATGGCACTCGGGACCGTTGGGACCGGTATCAATCTGGAAGTGGCCGCTGCGGGGAACATGGAGGTTGTCCGCGCGAAAATGAGGGTGATGGAGTCGCTCGGAATTGGGGGCGGGATCGAGGACATCCTCATCACCCTCTCTTCCCAGTTTCACATTATCCGCCCTGTCAGCAGCACGTTGTTCCTCTACGTAGCGATTGATCGGAAGATGGGAAACCTGGCGATGGCGCGCCACAAGATGGCGTCCGTGGGTGACGCGCTCGAGATCTGAGGCGATTTGTTTCCAGAATAATTCCTCGGTTGATCCAGCTGGTCGACCCACCCCACCCCACCCCACTCCCCAAGTCGACAAACTGGATAGACGAGGCCGGCCCTTCATGTTGAAGGCCGGCCTTTCAAATTCCGTTTCTCTGGCGGGGCGACGCGGTCTGAAGAGGCCCCAGGCCAGACCAGTCTCGCCTGGGGCCGCTCATCGAGGTCTCCCGAGTGGGTCCGAGATCTCGGCGACCGAAGTGGGGAGTCCAAGGCTGTGAACGACCTCGGTGTTCGCCGCCGGATCACTGGTGCACATCTTGGTGCGTTCATGAGCGTGCCGCGTGCCGCACGCGGCGTGCCGCACGCAGGTGAAGGCGCGTCAGCCGTTGTGGGCATGATTTCTTGTTTGACTGTAATTTTGACGACGATCTATTGAAAACATCACCAGCGGCGAAGTTGCGTCGTTTAGATTGGTACAGAGTGTGGAACGACCCGCTTCAAGGCCACTGAACCGCCAGTTTGAGTCATGCGACAACAACGCAGCTTGATTTTTCTGTAATTTGGACAGATGGTCTTTTGGGCAAAGAAACGCCGCCTCGCGCCATTTCCAACCTGAGGTCCTCCTACCGTGTTCTCCAAAATCCAGTCTCAACATAATCTTTCGATAGCCATCCGCCGTCGTGGTGGGGCGGGAGTGAACAGGAGCGTGGTCTTGGGCCCCGGAGAGCCGAGCATTGTCGCGCATTTTGCGCGAGAGGGGTCAGCGTGGGAGAGCCACCGAGATCGCACGGAGTCGTTGATGTCTGTGGAATCTGCGCTCGCGGCCCTGACCTGGCGATGGAATTCCTAACACACCTCGATTGAATGGGAGTTTGTAACTATGGGACAGTTGATTACGCCACTCAGGGTCCTCCCTGGATTCAATCATAATATTACCTATAGGGGTGTCGACTACCATATTCAGACCGAGGACTACGGGGCCAGGAAACGGTGTATCTGCACACAACTATTCATTGGCGGTGCGGTGATCCATGTCGAGAAGACTGGCTACCCGGAAGGTCTTGATATGCCGAAAGAGTCCTCAAAGCTCGCGGCGTTGCTGAAGAACTCCCACAAGGCGATGTTCCGAAGGCTCAGAGACGGGAAACTCGACGAGCCGGGTGCCGGCTCCAAAGAGGTCGTGTGGGAGCATTTCGTCCCTCCACCTGGCCCCTCTCTACGACCGGCGCTCCCAGCCGCTGAACCAACACAGTTTCAAAAACTCACGGAGAATATCGATATGGCAAACGTAGAACAGACACTCAACACGCTGAATTCAGACATCGCGGGTATCCTCGGAGCTGCGCTCGTCGACCACGAGAGTGGAATGGCGCTGGGCACCGTCGGGACCGGTATCGACCTCGAGATTGCCGCTGCCGGCAACATGGAGGTCGTTCGTGCCAAGATGCGCGTGATGGACTCGCTCGGGATCGACGGTGGAATCGAGGACATTCTCATCACCCTCTCCTCCCAATTTCACATCATTCGCCCAGTCGGAAACACCTTGTTCCTCTACGTAGCGATCGACCGCAAGGCGGGAAACCTGGCGCTGGCGCGCCACAAGATGGCGTCTGTGGGTGACGCGCTCGAGGTCTGAAGACCTCCCGGCGCAGGATCGCCGACCTCGGCCCTCTCGCCGATGGCAAAACTCGTAGCCGCCCGGTCCGGCAGCGTTTCAGCGCCTCGCCCTCGACGAACTGTGGGCGAGGCGCGATCGCTAGCAGTCCGTGGTGAAATCCATCGCGTCGCCTCGCGCAGGATTTTTCGTCGAGGGCGAGGCGCTGAAACGCCGCTGTACCGGGCGTACTGCAAGTTTCGGCAACGCGGCCATCGGCGAGAGGGCCAAGCGAGGCGTCGTGAGGGGTTTTGCCACGGGCTGCTAG
>CAYVJQ010000064.1:0-12005 GCA_964451725.1 uncultured Nannocystaceae bacterium
TGGAGGCAAAGGGACTCGAACCCTTGACCTTCGCACTGCCAGTGCGATGCTCTCCCAACTGAGCTATGCCCCCGGGATTCCCGACCGACGCTGGCGTCGGCTGGGAGCGGGTGTGTATCGCGGGCTCCCCCCGAGGTCAAGCCCTCGTCCTCCGCTCGATCCCGAGTGTCCACACGAATACCCCAACACCCCGTGGTGAAACCCATCGCGTCGCCTCGCGCAGGATTTTCCGTCGAGGCCATCGAAGGATTCGCGGCGACCGGTTCGAACGCTGCTCCGACGACCCCGGGGTACGCGCAGGCTGAACCAGCCCAAACCACAGACCCCAACCCCCAGGCACCCGAGGGAGCTTGATAAACTCGCTCCGTGCCCCTCGCGTCCCTGGCCCTCGTGGCGAGCTTGTTGGGCGGCGCACCCGACACGGAGGCCCGCTGGCACCCGCCCCCCATCATCCATGGATGGGACCTACGCGAGGACTGGGACGACACATGGCGGCGCTTTCAAGACCGCACGGGTCGGCCCGACCCACAGGGCACCCTGCTCCAGCCGGCGCCGGAGCTCCAGGGCCCGGAGTACGAACTGAGCCTGGGCGTGGCTCGCCAACCCTACGCGCTCGAGCGCGACTGGGCCAGCCAGGCCCGTGGCGCGCGGGTGTTCATCAACTCGGACGACGAGTTTCGCTTCTTCAATGAAGTTCGGCTCAAAGAACGGGTCCAGATCTCACCCGGGGCCCAGTTCGGGATCCGCTTGGACCGGCGCCAACTCGCGGAGATCGACAGCACGATCGTCCGCCTGGCGGTGGCCTGGCCCGACATCCGCGGGACCGGGGCCTTTGTCGAAATCCGACCGGTCGCGCGGCTCGAGAAGCCCGATCTCGACGCCGAGGCGCTGGCCGGTTGGACCCGCCCGAACCTGGTGACCGTGGCCGCCCGCGTGTTTTTCTTCGACCCGGCGAACAACGCCAGCGACGCTCTGGCCCAGCACCGCGACAAGCCTCAAGAGATCCGGGTCCGCCAGCAGGGACCCGTGATGGGCGCGTCGGCGGAGCTGGAGGTCGATCGGGTACCCAACCTGCGGGTCCAGCTGTCGGTGGGCGGGATCTTTCCTTCGCGCCAAAGCCTGTCGTTCGCCGACGAGTCCCGCTTCCCCTATGAACGTCGCCAGGCCGCGCTGCTCACGGGCGCAGCCTTGGAGTACGCGCTGCCGATGGCGCCGGTGCAGGTCGGGGCGAGCGCCCTGTGGGTGCAGACCAGCGACACCCACTCGAACAGCCAGGGCGCCCTGCTCTCGCGCACGCCCGAGCTCGAACTCAAAGCCCGCGTGTATGCGCTGGCCCAGTTGGGCCAAGGGACGCGAGCGCACACGCTGCTCGAGGCGGCCCTGAATTTCCGCCGCACCGAGCTGCCTACGCACAGCTCGGAGTTCGGCTCGGTGCCCAAAGACCGCAGCTGGCTGGCGCAGCTGCGCGCCACGTGGATGCCGACGCGGGTGTTCGGCCTGGAGCTGGCGTACCTGATGGTCGATCGTAAGGCCGAGGGAGAGGGCGAGCTGGCGCCGTATTTGACCGCGACCCACCACCGACTCAGCACCCGCTTCGCGTTTGCGTTCGAGCCCTACCTTCGATTCAGCTTTGGGGTCGGCTGGGACCTCGACGATGCCGGCAACCGCTACGACAAAGGCGGGATGACACTCTCGCTGCGATGGTGACCAATATCGACCGGTCCCTGCGAGCAGATCGATCTTCGGTCTTCGATCTTCGCGCTGCGCCCTGCTGGAGCGTGTCGATCTGGCGGGCCTCGACGCGCTCGTAGTCCAGCCCAACCGGTTCAGAGCGACCACAGACCAGCGCGCCACACAGGGCTGCCGTCCACACCAACACTGCGCCTCGTCCTCTCGCCCGCTTCATCTTCATGATCGACAGAGCGTCCCAGAACCCGAGCCGGTCGACATCCGGGCAACCCTGGGTTCGGGGCTCGCAATATGCGCGAGGAAACTCGCCCCTGCCCTGGGTGCTCCCCCTCCTCGTGCGAGGTGATCACCCCGCTGGGCCGAAGCGAGCGTGTTAACCTGGCTCCGATGGACCCACAATTCGATCTCGTGATTCGCAACGGCACGGTCATCGACGGCACGGGCGCGCCCCGACGTCGCGCCGATGTGGGCATCCGTGACGGCAAGATCGCAGCGGTCGGTGAAGGCCTGCCCAAGGGCGCGCGAGAGATCGACGCGACGGGCAAGCTGGTCACCCCGGGCTTCGTCGATGTGCACACCCACTACGACGCCCAGGTGACCTGGGATCCAGAGGTCACCCCCTCGAGCTGGCATGGCGTGACAACGGTCGTCATGGGCAACTGTGGGGTCGGCTTCGCCCCGGCTCACCCGGACAAACGCAAGTGGCTGATCAGCCTCATGGAGGGCGTGGAGGACATCCCCGGCTCAGCCATGACCGAGGGCATGGTCTGGGAGTGGGAGAGCTTCCCCGAGTATCTCGACGCGATCGACCGCAAGCCCCGGGCCATCGACATCTGCACACAGGTCCCCCACGGGGCGCTTCGTGCCTATGTGATGGGACGTCGAGGGGCGAAGCACGAGGTCGCCACCCAAGACGACCTCGATGCGATGGCGCGGATCGTCCGCGAGGGAGTCGAGGCGGGCGCGATGGGCTTCTCCACCTCGCGCACACCGATCCACAAGGGCATGGACGGAGAGTTTGTGCCCGGGACCTTCGCCGCCGAGCCCGAGCTGATGGCCCTGGGCCAGGCCGTGGTCGACGGTGGTGGGGTCATGTTTCAGATGACGGGCAACCACGTCGACATGGGCGACGAGTTCCCCTGGATGCGCCGGCTGGTCGAGAAGACGGGCTGCACGGTCAGCTTCAACCTGCTCCAGACCGACCAGAAACCCGATCTGTGGAAACACATGCTCGACCTCCTCGACGGGGCCGAGCGCGACGATCTACCCATGTACGCCCAGGTCGCGGGTCGCCCCAACGGAATCCTGATGACCTGGGCGGGCAGTGCCGTGCCCTTCCTCCCCTACCCGAGCTACATGCCGCTGCACCACTTGCCGGTGGATCAGCGCCTCCCCAAGCTGCGCGAGGCCGGGCTGCGCGAGAAGGTGATCGCAGAGAAACCGTTTTCGTTTGGGGAGTTCGAGGACTACATCATCCAGAGCTTCCACAAGATGTACCGCCTGGGGGCGCAGCCCAACTACGAGCCCGAGCCCGACCAAAATGCCGAGGCCATGGCCGCCCGGCTCGGGGGCACGGCGCCGGGTGTGGTCTGGGACTGGCTCATGGAGGACGAGGGCAAGGGCGTGGTCTACTTCCCGATCTTCAACTACGCGGAGTGCAACCTCGACGCGCTCCACACCCTGCTCCAGCACCCGCGCACGCGCCTGGGACTGGGCGATGGAGGGGCCCACTGCGGAGCGATCTGCGACGCGAGCATCCAGACCTTCATGCTCACCCACTGGTGTCGCGACCGTACCCGCGGACCCAAACTCCAGCTCGAGGAGGTGGTCAAGACCATCACCTGGGACTCGGCGAGCTTCTATGGCCTCGACGACCGTGGCCGCCTGGAGGTCGGCTACAAGGCCGACGTCAACGTGTTCGACTTCGACCGCCTCACCCTGCACGGGCCCGAGATGGTCTACGACCTCCCCGCCCAGGGTCGGCGCTTTGTCCAGCGCGCCGACGGTTTCACCCACACCATCGTCTCGGGTGAGGTCATTCGTGAAAACGGCGAGCCGACCCGCGCCCGGCCCGGCAAGCTGGTCCGCGGTCGCCAGTCGGCCCCGGCCTGAGCGACGCGGGGCCCCCTCGACGAACTCAGCTCTCAAAACCCAGGGGCAACAGACGCAGGGCGACCATCGTGGTCAACAGGCGCGCACGCGTGACCGGGTCGAGCTCGACCGCCAGCCAGGCCCGCTCGGGGGAGTCGAGGATCATCGCCGCGTCGGTGCTCCCCTGGCCGCGGATCTGGCCGCGGATCAGTGCCAGCGAGGTCGGCATGCGCCGCCGCGTAAAATTGAGGAGCTGATGCCACAAGATCAGCTCGACGACCCGGGCGACCTCACCCTCGCGGGCGCCCGCGAGCGGCTCGAGCCGACCGAGCAAGTTGTTGGCCAGATCGCCCTCCATATTCAGCCCCCATCGCGCGTCGCCGCTGACCAGGACACAGCGCAGGGCGATCTCTTCGCGGGCCTCGTCGGCCGCAGCGGCGAGGTCGTGGTCCGGGGGCTGACGGTGTTGACCCACACACTCGGCGGTCCAGACCCCGACGTCGGTCTCCGCCGGCGGATGAAGTTCGAAGGTCAACCGAAGCTGCTGGGTCGGACGGGTGTGGCCCCCGGCTCGGTCGGGGTTCGAGGCGAGCGGGCCGGTTCCATCAAAGACCTCGTCGTGGACCTCGACCTCACTGATCCGATAGCCACCAAGCTCGAGATCTCCCCGGCGAGGCCAGGATCCATTGTTCTCCAGGGCGATCCCCTGGGCCCGAAGCCGTGGATCGATGAGGTTCTCGGCCGGCCGCTGCTGGACCACACAGGCCAGCGCGACGAGGGCCGTGAACCCCAAAGTGGCGGACCTGGCGAGCTTGAAGGCAATTTTCACGGTGATCTGCGCTTCGCGGCCGCGCTTCGAGCCCGGGCGCCTGTCCGCGAGATACCCCGCGCCCACTGAGCTCGCAAGCGAGGCCCACGACAGGGGCGCTGCGAAGGGGGATCCGGGGCGCCGAGAAAACGCGTTGCCCAAGCGACGATCCAGCGTCCATGATGCGCGCAGCCCAACCCCCTGGCCGGGTGGACAGCTCAGGAACGCAGCCATGCCAACCAACACCAAGCGCAAGCCCTCCCGCGGTCGTGGTCGCGCCACGCTCACCCTCGCCGGCGCCCTCGGTCTCGCCATCGCGGTCGCCGCTGGGGCCTCGACCTGGCTCGGCACCAGCCGGGACAGCGCCGCCGCCGAGGCCCAGACCAAGATCATCCTCAACGGTGAGACGGTGCCCGTGTACTTCAACGACGGCGATTCGTTTCGCGTACTCGGGGGGGGCTTCAAAGACGCGAAGGCGCGGCTGGCTGGCTACAACACCCTCGAGTCCTACGGCGCGGTCCACCAGTGGGGAGACTGGACCGCCAAAGAGCTCTACGTGATCGCCAAGATGGGGACCTACAACGCCCGCGACGGGGTCTGGGAGTGCGAGAGCGACGGCAAACTCGACACCTACGGACGCTTGCTGGTGTGGTGCCCGGAGCTCGCGGAGGAGCAGGTCCGCGAGGGCTACGCCCACGCCATGTCCATCGACGACGACCCGGCCAAGCCGGCTCTGGTCGCCGCTCAGAAAGAGGCGGTCGCGGCCCGACGGGGGATCTGGGCCCACGGCGTCCCCGACTTCGTGTTGACCTCGCTGCACTCCAAAGAGGAGGACGTGGACGGCCATGGGACCTACAACCGGCTGGTCTCCTCGATCGACGGTCACTCGGTGAAATGGCGGCACAACACCCGCCACAACGAGTGCGACAAGGTCTGCCAGTACGTCTATGGAGTCGATGGGCCGACCATCGACGCCCTGGTCGCGCCCGCGAAGGCCGACCCGAAGATCGCCGAGTTCCTCGGGACCCTGTCCGACAGCGACGTCCGCAGCGTGCTCTACGACTTCGCCCGGTTCAGGCACATCAATCGCAAGGTCCCGCCCGAGCAGCGTGATTCGCTCCAGGCCCTGCTCGAGGCCTGGGCCGAGGCCGACCGCTTCGGCGCTCAGGCCCGGAGTGAGGCCTCGTGTATGATCCACGTGCCCTTCAAGCGGCGCTTCGGCGGCGGGCGGGCGGAGTGCCTCAAGTGAGCCCGGCGGGCTCCGGCGGTCGGTGGGCGCCGACCACTCTGACACTCGCACTCGGACTCGGCCTGTCGGCGGGCGCCTGTTACGAAGTTCCCGAGCACCCCACCTTCGGCTACGAAAAAGACGACGTCAGCTGCCGGGACTACGTCGACAACGACTTCGACGGCCTGGTCGACTGCGCCGATCCGGACTGTCTGTTGCTCTCGAACTTGTGCGGCGAAGACGTCCCCCTGAACCCGGTCGACGAGCCTGAGAACACGCTCGCGGCCTGCACCGACCGTATCGACAACGACAACGACGGCCAGTTCGACTGCGGCGATCCCGAGTGCCGGGACATCCCCGAGACCTGCTGCGTGCTCGAGAACACCAACGCCAAGTGTTCCGACGGGATCGACAACGACGGCAACGGCTTCGCCGACTGCTCGGACTTCGGCTGTCGGGGCGGCGTGTTCGTCGATGTCTGCGCCGAGGAGACCAACGCCACCTGCGACGACGACAAGGACAACGACGGCGACGGCGACATCGACTGTGACGACAGCGACTGCGCCGGCACCAACGCCTGTCAAAGCGGCGGGACCGGACCCGAGGACACGCTCGAGGCCTGCTCCAACGGCGTCGACGACGACGGCGACAGCTTCGTCGACTGCGCCGACTTCGACTGCTCGAGCAGCGACGACCCCGACATCGCCGAGTACTGCGCGAACATCCCCACAGAGGAGAGCCTCGAGGCCTGCTCCAACGGCGTCGACGACGACGACAACGGGTTCACCGACTGCGAGGACTTCTCCTGCAGCCAGTCCGACGACCAGGAGGTCCTCGACTACTGCGCGAGCCTGCCCAGCGAAGACACACTCGAGGCCTGCTCCAACGGCGTCGACGACGACGGCAATGGCTTTGTCGACTGCGCCGACTTCTCCTGCAGCCAGTCCGACGACCAAGAGATCCTCGACTACTGCGCCGACGCGCTCGAGAACACCCCCGAGAAGTGCAGCAACGGCATCGACGACGACGGCAACGGCTTTGTCGACTGCGCCGACTTCTCCTGCAGCCAGTCCGACGACTTCGCCACCCTCCAGGTTTGCCAAGAGAGCCTTGGGCTGACCATCGCCGAGGCCTACGCGCGCTGCACCGATGGGATCGACAACGACGAGGACGGCTTCACCGACTGTGAAGACTGGGACTGCAGCTACGCCCCCCTGCTCAACAACCCCGCGGCGCCCGAGTTCATCGCCTGCGACGGCCCCGGCATGTGTGAGCTTTGAAATGGCCACCGACCACGCAAACGAGCTTCGACCGATGACCCACGCAATGGGATCCTCCCCCTCTTCCGCCCTCGCCCGCCGTCTGCTCGCCGCACTGGCCTTGGGCGCGCTCTCCCTCATCTCTCTTCCGGTGCTCGCCGCCCCACCCGCGGACGCCCCCGAGCCGACCGCGGCTCCGAAGCTCGAGGGCATCACAGCCACCGAGCAAAACTGCGGGGACGGCAAGGACAACGATGGCGACATGGTCTACGACTGTGGCGACGACGACTGTCACGACGACCCCCTGTGCCGACCCGACGGCCAGGCCGAGTCGAGCGATGCTCGATGCAGCGATTGGGTCGACAACGACGAAGACGGGTTCACCGACTGCGGGGACCACGACTGCCGCGGCATGTCCGTGTGCATGGGCTCGTGGGACCGGGAGTTGGCCGGACAGACCGTCGACCACAAGGGTGACGACGGCGACAATTTGGTTCTCCCGGGACCGGGCGCCAGCTTGGAGTTGGGCGTGGGCGAGGTCGAGGAAGACCTCCAGGGCCGGGGCTCCGACAGCAACGGCGAGCGCACCAACTACAGCTGCTCCGACGGCTTCGACAACGACGACGACGGATTTACCGACTGTGACGACCTGGGCTGCAGGCTCGGCACAGAGGTAACAGTCTGTCAGGCCGCTGGCGACATCCGCTTCTCGGTGGTCGCGCGCATCGCTCAGACCTTCAACGTCGCCGGCCCCGAGTTCGGCAACAAGGCGCTGATCGACCAACCTCCCAACAGCGACGGCTCGGACACCATCGACCCGCGCTCGACCGAGAACCGCAGCCCCTTCAACACCGAGTTCGAGAGCCTCCAGATGCGGGTGTTGGGCCAGATCCCCTTCATCCAAAACAGCTTCTTTCTGCTCTCCATGCGGGCCGAAAAGACCCCCCGCCTGACCTTCGCCACCTTCCAGATCCCGATCAAGAACGGCCACTACGTCAACGTCAACAGCGGCGGCGGCGGCCTGAGCCTGGAGTTGATCCGCTCGGTGCACAAGCGCCTGATGGTCGACCCGGCCTACTACGTCTACAACGCCTTCGAGCAGGGCAACGGCGCCGCCCTCGAGTTCGGCGGACCGCTCGACAAACGCGGCCGTTTTCTCTACCGCACCTTCGTCGCCGGCGGCAGCGGTCGCTTCGCAGGCAACGTCGGCGGGACCTTCTTCCCCGACGACAACCGCAACTTCACCTACTCGGCGGGCGCCCAGGTGCGCATGAACCTGGTCGGCTATTACAACCGCTTCGACTCGCCGATGCTCTACGCGCCGGCGCCCACGACCTTCAGCTTGGCTATCGGCGCCAAGTACGACCAGCGCTCCCAAGAGCGCTACCCGGCCGTCAACCTCCAGGCTGTGTTTCGCTACAAGCGCGTCATCGCCATGGCCGAGGTCTACACAAAGCGCGAGCTCAACTTCAAGAACTGGCAAGTCGCCTACAACGTCCAAGTCGGCGTACTCGCCATCAAGCACCGGCTCCTGTTCTCGGCCGACTTCGGTCAGTACCAGGCGACCGCCTTCGAAGCCCCGCCCTCCGACCTCGGCTCGGACCTGCGCCGCCAGCTTCAGGAGCTCCAGTACCGGGTCGCCGCCCACATCTACCTGTGGCGCAACGTATTCCTGGCCCAGGTCGTGTGGCGGGACCGCTGGGTGGAGCGTGCCCCCAGCGCGCAGATCCCCGATGGCGTCGACCGGCGCTCCGACCTGCGCGTCCTGCTCCTCTACAGGTTCTGAGGTCATGCCCGTCCACGCCCGCAACCTGAAGCTGATCGGGGCCGCGCAGGCCCTCCCCGGGCGTGCCCTGGCCCTGCCCGTTCCCGAGCACCACTTCGTCAGCGGCAACCGCATGCTCGCTCCCTTCCCGGAGGGGACGGCCCTGGCGACCTTTGGGATGGGCTGTTTTTGGGGTGCAGAGCGCAAATTTTGGGAGCTCGCCGGGGTCTACTCGACCTCCGTCGGCTACGCGGGGGGCTTCACTCCAAATCCCACCTACCGCGAAGTGTGCGGTGGTCAGACCGGGCACACCGAGGCGGTGCAGGTCGTATTCGACCCCCGCGACGTCCCCTATGAGACGCTGCTGCGCCTGTTTTGGGAGAGCCACAACCCCACCCAAGGCATGCGCCAGGGCAACGACATCGGGACCCAATACCGCTCGGCCCTCTACACCCACGGACCTGAGCAGGCCGACCAGGCCGCCGCCTCCATGCTCCGGTATCGAGCGGCCCTCGAGGCCGAGGGCCACCCTTCGATCACCACCGAGATGTGTCCGGCCCCGATCTACTACTACGCCGAGGACTACCATCAGCAGTACCTCGCCAAGAACCCCGGCGGCTACTGTGGGCTCGGGGGAACGGGCGTGTCCTGCCCCTCGGGCCTCGATCTCTCGAGTTGAGGCTGGGGCCGGCCAGCCGAGCACCGGCCGACCCTCCACCCGCGAATATGGTCAGCTGCGGGAGGGGTACAGCCCCTCGAGCGCGATGATGTAGTTCAAGCACAGGTAGGGCTGCACCATCGAGACCGGCTGCCCTCCACCCGTTCGGGAGATCATCCCCGCGTTCATGGTCGCATCCGCCGTCGTGTTGTAGATGCGATCGGTCCCCGGGATAGCGAGGTAGGCGTCCTTGGGGCTGGTCATGAGCGCCGAGCTGTCGAGGACGTTGACTGCGTGGTTGTGGCTGGGGAGCTGATTGACGGTCAGGGTCTGGTTCTCCGAGCCGCTCTTTTCACCGAGTTTCCTCGGTTTCAGCCCCGGACCACTGCCCTCGTGCATCACCACGCGACCACGGAGTTCCGGCAGGCCGAAGGTGCTCACGCCGTCGCCTCCGTAGGTCGTGCCGAGGATCGAAAACAGGGCCGAGTTGGACGAAATTGCCAACAGCTGACCGTTGCATAAAGCCCAACCGCGGGGCGCGAAATTACCTGCAAAAGCCACGACTAAACCGATGAATGGTTCCATTCAAAATCTCCTGATCGAGTCCGTCGCCGTGGCTCCTCCATGAAGCCGCCGCAAACTCGCGTTCGAGATATAACACTCCGACTCGAAATCGGAAGATAATTATCAATACACTTCAAAATACTATGTACAGTTTCCAGTTGAGATTCAGATCCCTCTCCCGGCAGAACAATCGATTTCGCGCCCCCCGAAGTCGAGGGTTCCCCAACCGGGCGAGCGCGAGTTCCCCGGTGGCAAGGTCGCCCTGCCGGCGCCTCCCCTGCACCTCCCGGCGATGGGCATCACTCCCGATCCGGCGATGCCCATCGCGCCGGCCCGCTCGCGTCGACGCTGGCCTGCGTCCCGCTTCGGACCCCGCGGCACCCCGCGCCGTCGAAGATCGGAGGGCGCGACCCCGCCCCACTTGCTGCTGAGCCGTCGCTAGGGAGGGTTTGTCCAGGCGGAGCTTCCGCCGTCGACCCAGGGGGGGGCCGCGTGTTTCAATGCAGGCGCGGAGAATGATGCACCTACGACAGCTCGCCGGTCTCGCCCTGTGTTTGGTCCCTCTCTCGCTCGGCGCCTGCCAGCCCGATACCGAGGACCCCTTCCAAGTCGATCCCCCCGACGACTGCAGCATCGAGGCGCAGAATCAGTTTGTGGTCGACATCATGAGCGAGTTTTACCTTTGGCACGAGGACGTGCCCGAGGGTGTCGACATCGGTGAGTACGACGATCCCAGCGACCTGGTGAAGGTGCTGCGGGCCGAGAACGATCGCTGGACCCGAATCTCCGATCTGGCGACCTCCGACGCCCTGTTCATGCAGGGCAAGTTCGTCGGTCTCGGCTACAAGACCCAGCGCATGGAGGACGACAGCATCCGTATCTCCTTCGTGTCCGACAACTCCCCCGCCTCGATGGCCGGGATCCTGCGCGGCGACGAGATCGTCGGCGCGGGCGGCTACACGGTCGCCGAACTCGACGAGCAGGGGCTCTGGGGAGAGGTCTACGGCGACAACGATCCGGGTGTCACCGTCGACCTCGAGATCGAACACCTGCTCTCGGGCGAGACCGTGGTCCACACCGTCACCAAGGACTGGATCGACATCGTCAGCCTGCCGACCGTCGAGGTCTTCGAGGCCGACGGCGAGGTCGTGGGGTACTTCGTCATGGACAAGTTCGTCGCCACCACCAAGGCCGAGCTCGACACCGCCTTCGCCGAGTTCAAGGCCGCCGGCGCCACCCAGCTGATCATCGACCTGCGCTACAACGGCGGCGGGCTCATCAGCGTGGCCGAGCGGACCGTGGACTTGGCCCTGGGGGCCGGCCACGCCGGCGAGGAGGCCTACCGCTTCGAGTTCAACGACAACCTCGCGGACGAGAACCGCTCGGCGACGATCAGCGACCTCGAGTCCTCGATGGACTTCGACACGATCGTGGTCCTGGTCAGCGGCCGAACCCTGTCCGCCAGCGAGCTGGTGATCAACGCGCTGTTCCCCTACGCCGAGGTCACGCTCATCGGCAGCGACACGGGCGGCAAGCCGGTCGGCTCGCGGGGCTTCGAGTTTTGCGAGAAGAAGCTCTACCCCATCACCTTCCGCCTGGTGAACGCCGCGGGGGCGAGCGACTACTTCGATGGTCTGAGCGCCGACTGCCTGGCCCAAGACGACGTCCTGCACCAGCTGGGCGACCCCGAAGAAGACATGCTCGCCGCCGCGTTGGGCTACCTCGACGCCGGGGGCTGTATGTTGCCCGCGCCCGACAGCGGCCCCTCACCCGACAGCAGCCTCGCGCCCTTTGAAGCCGTGGGAGAGCGCCTGCTCCCCAACCCCGAGCTCCGCGATCAGATCGACAGCTGGTGAGTACCAGCCTGATACCAGCTCGATACCAGCTCGATCAGGTCCCGCTGCTGACGGCCTCGATCAGCTCTTCGACCTCGAGGGGTTTCT
>CAYVJQ010000064.1:12105-16116 GCA_964451725.1 uncultured Nannocystaceae bacterium
GATCAGGTCCCGCTGCTGACGGCCTCGATCAGCTCTTCGACCTCGAGGGGTTTCTCGAGAAAGCGATCGACGAGCCCCGGATCGAGGTGATGGGTGAGCTCGGAGTAGGCGCTGCCCGAGAGCAAGATGCGCTCGATGTCCGGGTAGTGATCCCGGACTTGGCGGAGCAGCCAGGCCCCGTTGGGACCGTTCATGCTGAAGTCGACGACCACGATATCGAAGCTGTTCGCCGCCAGGGCCTCCACGGCAGCCTCGGCTCCGAGCGCGACTTTGACGTCGGCATAGTCCTCCAGGAGGCGCATGAAAGACCGCAGTACATCGAGGTCGTCATCGACGACCAACACTTCTTTTCTTCCGTCCTTCACGAAGCCCTCGGCCAACTCGCCGCAGTATACGCGAATGGTTGGGAGACACCCGGCGAACAAGCGTATTTTACGCCCGGGCTCTCTGACTGGTACGTGTATGTGGGAATAGGATGACCTGCTACACGCGTTGGGCAGCCGCGGGCGCCAGCGATGGATCGAAAGGCCACAACGAGCGCGAAGTCGAACCTCGCGCCCCCACCTCGACGCCCGCCCGGCCACCCGCTGTGGAAACGAATTTTGGCGTGGACCGTGGCCCTGGGTGGCGTGGCCTCGATCCTGAGTCTAAGCGCTGTCGTGGCGACGGTGTGGTGGTACGGGCGCAAGGCGGACACCGTCGATCCGGAGCGCCTGCTCGATTATCACCCTCCGCAGGTCACCCGCGTGCTGGCTCGCGACGGCACGGTGATCGGTGAGCTCGTATTCGAGGAGCGGCGCACCGTGGTCGGCTACGACGCGCTCCCCGAGCACCTCGTGTCCGCGTTCCTGGCCGCCGAAGACGCCGATTTTTTCGACCATGACGGTCTCGACTGGCCCGGAATCGCGCGGGCGGTCTTCGCTAATCTCACCCAGCGTCACGTTCACCAGGGCGCATCCACGATCACCCAGCAGGTGATCAAAAATACGCTCTTGAGCCACGCCCGGACCCTCGAGCGCAAGAGCCAGGAGCTGGTCCTCGCAGGTCGGGTGGAGGCGGTGCTCAGCAAGCGCCAAATCCTGGAGATCTATGTCAACCAAGTCTACTTCGGCGAGGGGCGCTACGGGGTCGAAGAGGCCGCGCGCTGGTACTTCGGCAAGTCCGTGGGCGAGGTCGACCTGGGCGAGGCGGCCGTGCTCGCGGCCCTCCCTCAGGCCCCGGGCGTGGTCACTCCCTACCGCCGCCCCGAAGCCCTCGAGCGCCGCCGCGATTACGTGCTCCGGCAGATGCGTGAACACGGCTTCGCCCGCGCCGAGGACATCGCCCCCTATCTCGAGATCCCGATCGTGGCCGTCGACCACAGCCCGGGCGCGGGCGGGCACACCCCGGGCGCAGGCGGGCACACCCCGGGCGCGGGCGGGCCCACGACGATGGCCATCGGTGACGCGGACGAGTTCGTGGCTCTCGCCCTCGCCGAGCTCACGCGTCGCTACGGTGAGGCTGCCCTCCCCACCCTGGGCGCGACCGTGCGCACGAGCGTCGACCTCGATCTCCAGCGGGAGGCCCGAGCCGCCGGCAGGCGCGAGCTCGCCGAACTCGAGGCCCGACACGGCTACGGCCGACACGGCCGCCCGATCTCCGACCGAGCCCGGCGTCGACTCGAGGCCCGCGCGCCCACCGAGGTCGCCGCGGGCGAGCGCCACACCGTGCTGCTCGAGGGCATGTTCGAGGCCAGGTCCGACGGCCGGGAAGAGCACCTCCTGCAGGCCCGACTCGGCGCCTTCCAGGTCCAGGTGAAGCTGCCGCCGGCGCTGTTCGAGTTGCCCCCTGTGGAGCTCGACCGCCGCTTCCCCCGAGGTGGCGCCCTCGAGGTCCGGATCACCGCGGTCCCTGGTGGAGCGCTGCCCCTCCTGGCGGAGCTCGGACCTGGACCTGAGCTGGCCCTCGTGCTCGCCGACGTCCGCAGTGGGGAGCTGCGGGCCGTCGTCGGCGGGGTCCACTTTCGCCGTGGGGATTTCGACCGTGCCCGGGAGGCCCGACGTCAGCCGGGCAGCGCCTTCAAACCCGTGGTCTATGGCGCGGCCCTCGACAGCCGCGAGTTCACCCCCGCCTCGACGGCGATCGGTGGGGGTCAAGGAGGGATCGCCGGGGAACCCATGCGCCTGCGAGACGCCCTCGCCCACTCGGACAACGCGGTCGCCCTCGCGCTCATGGCCGCGCTCGGACCCGAGGCCGTCCACGCCTTCGCCCGCGACCTGGGGATCACAGCACCGCTGGGCCCCCACCTCTCGCTGGCCCTGGGTACCAGCGAGCTGACGCCCATGGAGCTGCTCACGGCCTACCTGACCCTGGCCCGGGGCGGGGTCGGCATGGACCCGCGCGCCATCATCGAGATCGACGTCCCTCCAGACTTACGGGGCGAGCGGCCCACGGCCATCGCCCACCCTCGGGTCCACCGTACCTTCGGGGTCGACGCCGAGGTCGCGGCGGTGCTCACGAGCATGCTGGCGAGCGTGGTCGAAGTGGGCACCGCCAAGTCGGCCCGCTCCCTGGGCCGGCCCACGGTCGGCAAGACCGGGACAACGGACGACGCCCGCGACGCATGGTTCGCCGGCTACACCGCAGACCACGTCGCCGTGGCCTGGGTCGGCTTCGACAGTCCCCGCAGCCTCGGTGCCCGGGAGAGCGGCAGCCATGTCGCCCTCCCGATCTGGATCTCGGCCATGCGCCACGCCAGCGCCGGTCTCCCCATCCGCGACTTCGACCAACCCGCGTCTTTGGTCCACGCCACCGTCGACGGCCGCAGCGGCGGTCCAGCCTGCCGCCCGGCCCGGCACTGGTACACCCCCGAGCGCTGCACCACCGAGTGGATATTCGAGTCTTGCGCGCCGGCCCACTGGCGCGAGGTCGAGGGCTTCGAGCGCTGTGTCTCGCCGCAGCGCTGGGTCGACGAGCTGTTCATCGCGGGCACCGAACCCGGAACCCGCGACCTCCCCCCAAAACCCCTCGCTGCGGCGGGAGCCCAGCCGATCCCCGACACCCGTGGAGAGATCGATGCACCGCAGCTCGCCAGTGTCGGCATCGAGGGCGTGGGCCTGTTCCAAACCCGGAGACCCGGCGCGGCTCCGCAGCTCGACGGGGACGCGCTCCGTGCCCACCTCGGCCCACTCGAGGCCGCGCTCGAGCGACGCTGGCGACAGGCTCTGGGCAGCGCCCAGGCCCAGCGCAAGCGTGAACGTACCGCCTGGAGCCGATCCGAGGTCGCCCTCGGCACGAGCTTGGAGTTCGCGGTCCAACTGGACGCCAACGGCGACCTCGTGGACTCGCGCCTTCGTCACCCGAGCGGCGACCCCACCCTCGATGCCTGGGCCGAGGCCGCGGTCGCAACCGCGATCCGAGATGCCCGCACTCGCCCCTTGGCGGCCATGCTGGAGCCCGAGTCTCGGACCGCCGAGCTGGAGATCGCCCTGCAAGTCGGGCCCACGCGGCCCCCCGAGTGACCCGCCACCAGCCTACCTTCACTCTCGGAGCGCTCGAGCTTGCGGGCAGACGAGGCGAGGGCCGGGTGATCGACACGACGCCCTCAGGGCACATGATCGACATGCCCCGCAGGCGCGCCATCGCCATCTCGACCGTTCTCGCCGGTTCACTCTTGGCCCTGGCCACCTTTCAGAGCGAGGCGACAGCCGCGGGAACCGACTCCTCATTTGTATGGTTCGAGGCGCCCCTGCCCAACGCGACCTACCCCGAGGCACCGGCCTCTATCGACGTCGAGCTCTCGGTCTACCAGGGCATCGATGATGCGGGAGTGACCTCCGTCGAGCTCTACCTCGACCAGACCCTCATCGGCTCGATGCCCTGCACCGAGACCTGCAGCTTCCCAGGGGTCGAGGTCGAACAGGGCGCCCACACCCTCGAGGTGATCTCCGATCTCGGATCCCGGTACCAAGTCACGATCTACGTCGACGAGGACCCCACCTCGGACACGGACACGGGTTCAGAATCGGATTC
>CAYVJQ010000064.1:16216-40009 GCA_964451725.1 uncultured Nannocystaceae bacterium
GGGGACGGCAGCGGCGGATGCAGTGTGGCGAGCTCGAAGCGGCCCCCGTGGGGTCTGTTCGCCCTCCCGGCTCTCTTCTTCCTCCCCGGCCTTCGGCGCCGCAACGCTCAAACTCTGCACTGACTCGTCACTCGAGCGCGAACCAGGGATTCCATCATGTCCAAATCAATCAAGCGCCACCTCGCCGTCACGGCGACCCTCGCAGCGACCTTCTTTGCTCTCCAGGTCCAGGCTCACGCCGGAGACGACGAGCTCGGCGTCGAAAGCGGCGAGACCGCCACACCGGCCAACGCCGCGTGGATCGCCTCGCCGCTCCCCAATGCCACATTCCCAGGCGCGCCGGCGAGTATCGACGTCGTCATCGAGGTCGACCCACAGGCGGGGTTGGACGTGACCACGATCCGACTCGAGCTGGACTTCGAGTCGGTCGGCGAGATGCCCTGTGCCGAGGGCTGCACGTTCACCGGCGTCGAGGTCCCGCAGGGCGAACACACGCTCTCTCTGGACCCCGAGTATGGCGACGGCACGGCGATCACCATCTACGTCGACGCCGAGCCACCGCCCGCGTCCACCGACGACGGAGATCCACCCAAGGGTTGCAGCGTGGGGGACTCACCGAGCGCTCCCTGGGGCCTGCTCACCCTCCCCGCCCTCTTGCTCATCCCCGGTTTTCGGCGCCCGAAGAGCGCTCAGCTGCGTCCGTAGACGGGGACCAGCGCCCCTCGTGTGCACAGGTTCTGGGGGCTGGCGAGGAACACGATCGTCTCGGCGAGCGCCTCTGTGGTCGGCCACGCGCTGTGGTCCGCGTCCGGCATGGCCCCGCGGTTGGCGGGAGTGTCGATGATCGAAGGCGCGATCGCGTTGACCCAGATCCCCTCGCCCGCGAGCTCCTCCGAGAGCGCCAAGGTCATGCCAGCGACCGCAGACTTGGCGGTCGAGTAGGCGATCATTCCCGCTGTCGGCACGAGCGCGGGTCGAGCGCTGACATTGACCAAACGGCCGCCCTCACCCCCGCTCAGTCCCCCTGCCCGCATCCGCACCACCGCCTCGCGACAGGACAAGAAGCAGGTGCCCACGTTGGTGCGCCACATGGACTCGAAGCTCGACAGCGAGGTCTCGGCGAAGGGCGCCATGGCAAACCCGCCAGCGATATGGATCGAGGCCCAAGGCGAAGGCGTAGCCGCGTAGTACGCCTGGGTCTGCGCCTCATCATCGAGTGCCACGCCGCCGGTCACCGTCACACGCGCATGCTCGCGGTGGACAAAACGCGGGTCGGGCTCGGCCTCGAACGCCGGTATATGCACGGCGGCGCCCGCCTCGAGTAGCGCGCCGACCACGGCTGTACCCAGGGCACCGGTCCCACCGGTGACAACCACAACTCGGCCCTCGAAGGTCGCAGACATGCACAGAGCTTACTGCACCCCACGCCGAGCCCCTCACTGGGTGCCCGCTCACACTCTGCTCACCCATAGATCTTGAGAAAAGCTGGCAGTCGTGGAAATGTGGGACTTGTGGCGCGTGATGCTATCCCCCCAATACGCTCGCTCGGACTGAGCGCGGCGGTGCTCCTCTCCCTCTCGCCAGCGTGGGTCGGTTCGGGCCTCGGCTGTACCGACGATGCGGTGTCGGGTGACGACGAGGTCTCCGGAGAGACTAGCGACGAGGACACCGACGAGGGCAGCGACGAGGGCATGATCTCCGACGGCATTCCTGCCCGCGGCATCGAGCTGCTCGAGGTCGAGGCCAACCAGGGCACGGCCGTCCTGATCGGCAAGGATGGAGAGTGGGTCGGCGGTGACGGCCGCAACGCGTTCATGATCCGCGACCGGGACACGCTGATCCGGCTCCAGCATAAGGTCACCCCAGGCTGGGTCCCACGCGAGATCGAGGGGGTCTTGCACCTGCGCACCGCCGACGGTGAGGACCTGCCCAACCGCCGCCGCCAGTTCATGGTCGAGGAGGACTCCGACCCGCTCAGCATCAGCTCCTCGTTCTACTTCAGCATCCTCGCCGACGAGGCCCAACCAGGGTTGACCTACTGGGTCGAGCTGCTCGAGGTCGACGACGGTACGCTCGCCGGCGATGCCGTCGAGGGCCTCACCACCACGCCCTCCGACTTCGAGCTCGTGGGCTACGAGACCACGGCCCTCGAGATCAAGGTCATGCTCGTCCCCATCGAGTACACCTACTTCGACACGCCGACCCTGGTCGAGCCGAACGAGGCCGACCTCCAGCTCCTACACGACGAGCTGTTGCAGCAAAACCCGCTCCAAACCGTCACCTTCGAGCTCCACGAGCCCTACGTCTACGACAACCACCTCACCAACCTGGGCGCCCTGCTTGGACCCATGGCGGCCCTGCGCGGCAACGAGAACGCCGATCCCAACGTCTACTATCACGCCCTCGTGGACGTGAACGGCCCGGCCGTCAACATGGTCGCCGGCATCGCCCAGCTCGCCGGCAGCGGCAAGTCCGGCGGTATGAGCCGGGTCGCAGCCACCGTCTGGGACAAGTACAACGGCAACCCTCCCGCGGGCAGTGCGGGTACCTTCGTACACGAGGTCGGCCACAACCAAGGGCTACCCCACGTGTTCTGCCCGGGCGCGGCGACCGAGGCGGCCGGACCGGACCCAAACTACCCACACGAAGGCGGCACCATCGGCGTGTTTGGATTCGGTATCCGCAGCTTCAAGCTCTACACACCCGAGGGCGCCCACGACTACATGACCTACTGCGGCAACTCGTGGGTCTCCGACTGGACCTTCAACAAGACCTACAAGCGGATCCGGGAGCTGACCTCCTGGGACTACGAGGGCCCCTCAGCCGAGGCGACCCCCAATGTCCCACTCATGGTCGGCACCTTGTTCGCCGACGGCAGCGAGGACTGGTGGGTGATGATGGGCCCGGAGCCCGAGCAGGACTCCCTCAGCGCGGAGCAGCGCCTCGTGTACATGGGCGCTGGGGGGGACACCAACGAGGTGCTCACCCAGGTCAGCACCTTGAGCGACGGGCTCACGACCCTCGTGGTCGCGCCACTCACCGTGCCCCTCGACCAACTCGAGAGCGCCGCCCGCATCGACTGGCGAGAGCGGGACTACGAGGTCCCCCTCGAGGGGCTTCACGTCGCCGCGGGGCTGCAGATCTCGCGCTGAGCTCCAGCCCGTCTGCCCCACACTCAAAAGCGGCGACCGTCGAGCGGTCGCCGCTTTTTTATGTGGGCTCGAGCGCCGAGACCGAGCACCGGGGTCAGCCCGGGTTGGGCGCGGGAGAATCATGTGTCGATCTGGTTACTATCCAGCCTACATATTTCTGTCCTCACGTTGTTCTCTGCACAGCGAGAGTTCTCTCTATCCATCCATCTATCCATCCATGAGCTGCATTCAGCCCGGCTCTAGACAAAAAACTCAAAAATCCTCCACATTGCTTGCAAATCACCCGCGTGTGCAGATATGTGAGTTCTGATGTCGCGTTTTGTCTTGCTCCCCATGCTCGTCGCCCTGCCTCTGGCCGCCACCGCGTGCATCGACGACGACCCAGTGACCGGCGACAGCAGCACCTCGACCGAGGACACGAGTGAGAGCGGAGAGCAAGGCTTGGCCGAGTGGGTTCCGGCCCGCGGCATCGCCATCACCGAGGTCGAGGCCAACCAAGGTACGCGTGTAGCCGTGGGCGGGCCGGACGGAGCCTGGGTCAGCGGCAGCGATCGCAACACCTTCCTGGTCAGCGAACGAGACACGCTGATCCGGGTCCACTGGGAGCTCGACCCGGGGTGGAACCCCCACGAGGTCCGGGCCGTGCTGACCATCGAAACCCCCACCCAGAGCTTCGAGCACGAGCAGATCGTGATGGTCGACGGCCCGTCCACCCCGACCGCCCTCAAGCGGACCTTCTATTTTGGTCTGGTCGACGATGTCGGCGAGGTCGAGCCCGGGACCACCTACCAAGTCGAGCTCTTCGAGCGGGACACCGAGCAAGACGCGACCCTCCCTCAGCTCGCCAACCTGACCCCCGCCGCCAGCCCGGGCCTGCTCGGATTCGAGACCACGCCCATGCAGATGAAGATCATGTTCGTCCCCATCCACTACGTGGCCGACGGCAAGGACCGGCGTCCGGACATGAGTGAGGACAAACTCGCCTCCTTCATCGATGCCCTCTACGAGCAAAACCCGGTCCAAGAGGTCCAGTACCAGGTCCACTCGGAGATCCAATACACGCAGGTCATGAACCAACTGGGCAGCCTGCTCCCGATCATGGCCACGCTCCGAGACCAGGAAGGGGCCGATCCCAACATCTACTACCACGCGCTCATCGACATCGACTGTCTGGTCGCCGGCTGCGGTTCCTCTGGTACCGCCGGCATCGCCTTTCGTGCGACCGATCAGCCCTCGGACTCACTCAGCCGCGTGGCCGCAACCATCTACTACGACCTCGAGTCCAGCGCCGAGACCTTCGTGCACGAGCTCGGCCACAACCAAGGCTTCGCCCACGTCGAATGTCCCAACGCCGACGCCGCCGGACCCGACCCGACCTACCCCTACACCGACGGCAAGATCGGAAACTGGGGGTTCGGCATCCGCAGCTACGGGCTCCACAACCCGACCGCGGGCTACGACTACATGACCTATTGCGGCAACACCTGGGCCTCCGATTGGACCTTCAACAAAGCCTACAAGCGAATCAAGACCCTGACGGCCTGGGACTTCGGCGGGCCCACCCAAGCCGGTTCGGAGCTCATAGGAGAGCAGCGCCTGGTCGGAGCCCTCTACGGCGACGGCAGCGAGGAGTGGTTCATGCTCAGTGGTGGCATCGATATCGACACGCTGAGCCCGGGCGAGGGCGTGGACTTCGAGGTCGGCGGAGAACGGATCCGGCGGCCCGCAAGCGTGCGCACGGCCAGCGACGGCGTGACTCAATGGGTCATCGCGCCATTGCCCGAGGGTGTCGCAATCGACCGAGTGGACGCGCTGACCCACCTGCGTAACGGCGAGGCACGACGCAGCTTCGGCCGCGACGAGGTCCGGCGGCGGACCCCCTGAATCAGGCCTGAACAGGCCTGAACAGGGCCCGCCCCAAAACAAGACGAGCAACACCAGATATGTCGCTCGTCTTGAAATAGCGCGGTCATCGGCGACCGCGGCAGTCGAACCGGCCCCAGCCGTGGCCGGCGCTACACCGGTGGTTCGGCCTTGGCTCGGCCTTGGGCGTAGTGGGTGATGAACTGAACCTGAGATCCGCTCTGCACGTAGTTCGGGTTCACCTCCCTCACCCGCAGCAGGGCTTGCTCCGGTGAGCTACCCATCTCGACCAGACAACAGGCGGCGATCGTGCCCGTGCGACCGAGCCCCCCGCGACAGTGCAAGAGCACCCGCCGCTCCCCCAACTGTCCCGCCAGATCGCTGCACAGGCGCGCGCACTCCCGAGGAGTCGGGATGCCCATGTCGGCGATCGGGAAGTGGGTGCACTCGAAGCCAGCGTCAGCCACGGCCTGAGGCAGAGGGTCCATGGTCAAGGTCACGATCCTGGTGATACCTTGAGTTCGGAGGAACTCGAGGTCGTCCTCCAGATCTGCGAGTAGACCAGGCTGTGCCGAACCGGCCAGCGTCGGTAGGATCCATTTGAAACCAGAGAGCATGCTCAACTACCCCATTCCAGGTATTGGCGAGTCCGAAGGTGACGCGCGCGAGAGAAAAAATCCTCGGTCGGGGCGGACTCGATGAGCTCGCCGTCGACCAACAGAGCGACCCGATCTGCGACCACCCTCGCCAGCGGCAAGTAGTGGGTCACGACGACCATGGTCCGACCAGATTCGGCCAAGGTGCGCAGCCGTGACGTGACCTCCTTCGCCCACCGTTGAGGCAGAGAGAAGAGAGGCTCGTCGAACAGCAGCAGTTCGGCGGGCGCGTTGGCGACCCGCATGAAATTGTTGAAGTGCCGAAGCGCCTTGGGCGTATCGGCCATCGAGGCGTTCGCGGTCGCGTAGAGTTGCTCGAGCTCGGCGCTCTGGCGCGGATCGAGCTTCGACTCTGGGAGGACCGCAGCAGCTGGCCCCACGCCGGGGACCGGCCCGACCCCAACACCGGGGATCGGCCCGACCCCAACGCCGGGGACCGGCCCGACCCCAACGCCGGGGACCGGCCCGATCGCAGGAGAGACCCCCTGCTGACGGAGGCAGGCGCAACTGCGCACTCCCACCGTGCTCTCTCCGCGCCACTGGAGATTCTCCGTTCCCACCTCTACGGCAGCGCCAGCGAGGAGTCGCTCGAACACACGTACAATCGTGCTCTTGCCACTCCCCCCTGGACCGACGATGCACAGCACCTCTCCAGGATCGACATGGAGACAGAATTTCGGCAACACAACACGCGCGCCCCAAGAGACGTCGAGTTCGCTGACGGAGATCGCGTGCATCGATACTCTATCCTAGGTGCCCATGGAGGAACTCAGCATTGAATATGAATGTGAATGTCAAAATCATACAATGCCAGATGAACCGGAGTTTCGGAGACACGACCTCTCCACGGGAGAGTGGGTCAGACCGACTCAGAACCAGTGATCGCGCGCATCTTCATGAGCCCGAGCCCCAAGTTCATGTCCTTGCGGCAGACGGCGACGATGATCGCCGACTCCATGGATTTGAGCCGGGCGAAAATGTGCACCAAGTTGGTGGACATGACGATGATCTCTTTAAAATAGCGCTCGGTGTTTTCGACACCGCGGAGGTGCTTGAAGGTGTTCTCGATCGCGGTGACGTTGTCACCCTCGAAGAGGTCCTTGGTCGCCGCGGAGACCAAGTCGAGCACCTCTTGAGGGTGGCTGTCTACGGTCTTGACCCCCAAGAGCATGCCGGTAGACATGTCTACGACGCCGACTGCGACGATTTTGGGGATTTCGCCCATGGATTTGGTGAGAATGCTTTGAACGCTCATGTGTTGTTTTCTCGTGTGAGTGCTGAGTCTAGAAGGAGGGTGTTGGAATTCGGAGAACTGAGGACGTCGATACGCTTGAGCGCAGCCGCGATGCGGCGGTCGCCACCAATCAGTTCGTCGCAGACGAGGAGCACCGATTTGGCCGTGACAAAGTCGCTATTGGAGTAGGCTTGGATTCCAGCCGCGAACAGTCGTGCGACCGCTTCCCCTGATTGCCTGCGCGATTTTGCACGAGACTTCGAGCGGGTCTGGCTCGCCCGAGAGAGGCTGTCGCGGACCTTGACTTCAATGTCGTCGTGCCAAGTCCTGGCGACGCTCTGAGCCTGAGGTGCGTCTGGAGCAACCCGCAGCGGAGTCCGCCAAGATTTGAGGACCTTACCACGGAAGTCGACAATAGTCACCAACTCAGCGGGGTCACCCAAAATCTCAGTCTGCACTGTCATGAGCCCTCGGCTCGTGCGAATGAGAGAGGTGACGCCGGGCCTCGCTGCGACACCAACCTTAGTGGTTGGGGAATTACTGGCTGCCAAGGTCACGATTCAGTCCTTCCTGCTAATTGAGGTACGAGAGCGCGCCTCGACGGGCGATCTCGGTGCTGAGCGTGCTCTGCTCATGACGGTTGAGCGTCTCGGGGCGCTCGATCCGGCGCAGACCAATATTCGTGGCCTCAGCGAGGCTGACGAGCAATTCGGCGGGCTGCTCTGCCTGACACAGCAAGCCCAACAACGCGGCCCGAAGCGCGGGGTTCCGCGCTCTGGCCTCTTCGAGTGCCCTGCGAATATGGAGACGAACCCGAGAACCGTGGAGGAGCACCATTCCGCGCTGCAAGCCCCCAGTAAACACAGCTGTCAGAACCAGACCACTCGAGGATTCGACCTGCACTTCGGCCGTTTTGGGGGGCGACTCCTCCAGTGGCCAAGCCGCGATGAACACATTTTCAGCTGTCAGCAATAAGTTTCGCTCACGCCGAGATGCCCCCAAGCCCTCCAGGCAGGCCGTCGCCGTCCGGTCCAAAGCTGCGAAACCGAGCGCGATGTCGGGGTCCTCATCCCGTGACCAGTACCAAGCGATCAAGCCGTCGGGGGCGGCCGACAACAGCACCGCTTGCAGTTCGGGCATGGGACCGAGGATCTCGGACAGCGCTCCATCCAAAGTCCGCTTCATCCTTCCACTCCCTGAACACTGGCCTCGATCTCCGCTTCCAAGAGCCGCAGGCGCAGACGCTCGAGATTCGCCACGGAGACCCATCCAGTGCTCTCCAGTCGGCTCGCTCGACGCAGCAGCTCGCTGGCTTCATCGAGCTCGCCGACCAGGTAGCTCTCGACCGCGGCCCACTCGAACATCCTCGCTACAGCCCTGCTTGCGCGCTCGTGCTCCTCGCCGACCTGGGCCGGGGCCTCCGCCTCGACCTCCCGCCCGCTCACTCCGGGCCTCAGACCTCCCTGACCCGCGAGTTCGGCCCTGGCCCGCGCCAAGCGCTGGGGCCGACCGGCGCTCGCCTCTCCCTGCCCGGCCTCCATCAGATCGCGCCAGGAGCTCATCTCCCCCGGGACCGGCTGCCACGGCTCGAGCGTGACGTGGGCTCCCGACATACGCAGCAAAAGGGAGAGCGCGGCGTCCCCACTGGCCCCGGGCAACTCCGCGTGGATGGCTCGACCCTCGGCCACGCCGACGAATCCGACCTCGAGGGCCCCGATCCAGACCTTGAGCCCGACATCGAGCCGCCCATGCTCGAGTACGAGCAGGTAGTCGAGCAAACCGGGCCGCTCGTTAGAACTTGATACTCCCATCATTTTGGTCGCGCTTTCGAGCCTCAGGTCAGGGCAAAAAATCCGTGGTGTCCACATTGTCTCGACCTTGTTGCTCGGACGGGGAAGAGGCTAATCAGGGGTCTGGCCGCCCTCACGCACAGTACTAAGGCGAAGATACTTGTGCAACAGAATACATAATTTTCCATAAGAAATATAAAATAGGCGCCAATTCGTACCCTGATTAGCGACCTCCCATAGCACGCACAATTGCAGCAGAACCCTGTCTGTCGGCGGGGAGAGCACAGGCTCTCGGGCTGGATGTTCGCGACAGGGTGCAAAACTACGCCAGTCGCGCAGTGTGCACAATTGGAACAGTGTGGCATTTTTACCCTGTCGCCGGCGCCCCATTCGCTACATGGTGATCGAGATGATGTGCGGTCGATGCGGGACCATTTATTGGTATCATCCAGCTCGACAAAGTTGAGTTCCACACGTATTGACCGATACATGGATGACGCGAGTAAATGCCTGCCGTCGCGGGTCGTCTTTCAAGACGCGAGCTACGAGCTCAAGCCAGGGGACACCCTGCTCGAGGCGTTCCTGCGCGGCGGTGCGGACGTCGATTTTTCATGCCGGCGCGGGAGCTGCCAGGTCTGTCTGTTGCAGACCGTCAGCGGCGACCCGGGACCCGACGCCAGCGCTGGGCTGCGCGCAGATCAGCGTGAGGCCGGGCTGTTCCTCGCCTGCCAAGCCAGGCCACAGGGGGAACTCTCGGTCGCCAAGCCCGATCTCAACAAGCTGACCGTCCCCATCCATCTCACCGAGCGCGAGCGCCTGTCGCCCACTGTGGTTCGTCTGGTGTTCGAACCCGAGTCCGCGCTGCCCTGGAAGGCTGGACAGTTTATCGTGTTGACGCACCCCTCGGGCGAGCAGCGCAGCTACTCGATCGCCAGCGTCGACGAGCTCGACTTTGTGCTCGAGCTGCACGTGCGAGAGGTGCGGGGCGGGCTCGTCAGCAACTGGCTGTGCAGCGAGCTCGAGATCGGCGAGGTCCTCCTGATGCGCGGTCCCGCGGGAGCGTGCATCTACAATCCTGAGCACACGGACAGAGATCTCCTCTTGATCGCGGGTGGTACCGGCCTCGCACCGTTGATCGGTGTCGCCCGAGATGCCCTACATCAGGGACATAAAGGCCACATTACCCTACTCCACGGTGTCGCCGCCCAAGCCGACCTCTATCTACATAAGCGCTTGCGTGACCTCGAAACCGCGCATTCAAACCTTACATATGAGGCATGGGTCACGGAAGACTGTCCCGAATCGGTAGAGGGAGTCGAACAGGGTGGAGTCGTGGACGCCGCATTTCGCGTTGACCGCAGTGAGTGCGTACTCTACCTCGCCGGCCCGCCCGGCATGGTCCACGCCGCTCGATATCGCGCCGTGTTGTCTGGAGTCGCCCGCACCGACGTGTTCGCGGACCCCTTTGACGACGCACGCCCCACCATGCCCGACGACGCCGGGACGCTCTCGCGTGTGCCACCCGACCCTGAGCTCTGGGAGGCCCTCGAGGGTGGCCCAGGCCTCAATACGATCCTCCGAGACTTCTACGATTTTGCGTATGAAGATGCTCGTCTCGCCCCTTTCTTCCACAACATCACAAAACAGCGCGCAATCGAGAAACAGTACGAGTTTCTCAGTTCCGTGTTCATGGGTACCAAACACTACTTCGGTGCGCGCCCCTTCAACGCTCATCACTGGATGATCATCTCTGACGCACTCTTCGATTATCGTGAGCTTTGCTTTGAGGCCTCGGTCCGGCGCTATGGCATGGCTGAGCACCTCATCCGCCGTTGGCTCGCGTTCCATGAGCTATTTCGCGCAGTCATCGTGAAGAGCGAGCAGCGCGGCACGGTCATCGACGGCGTCGAGCGGAACGAGCAGGGCTACCGCAAAGAAGTCCTCAGTATCGATTCGCTGTGCGACGGCTGCTACACCGAGATCGCGGCCGGAACGCCGGCGCGACATCACCTACTCACCGGCAAGCTCTATTGCGATTCCTGTGGACCACAGTCTGCAGCTCAGAACATTCATCGATAGCCACTGCTCACTGTCGGGGAGGGCTCCCACCCCAACACACACTGATAAAACAGTGTTCTTCCTTTCATATAATTCCATGCTCGTCTTGAAATCGACCGAGAACCAAGTTACTGACCGATTGTTCTTTAGGACAGTCGGCGTCAATCGCTTCGATCCTCGCCGACGCAGTGTGGTATTCACGCACACACGAACACGAGGGCCCTCAGTATGGTGACTCAGATCCAGGCACTTCAGGACGAACTTCAGGCTTGCGCTATAACCGCGGACGCTATTGATGTGTCGTTGTGGGATTGTCGCACGCGCGAAGAGATCGCCAATGGCCTCGCCCCACAGGTCGTGAAGTGTGCGAACGAGTCGCTGGCTCTGCTCACAAAGATCGTCGAGTCCATCGATGGAAGTAAGCGCGAAGGCGCTGCTGCCGCCACCGACACTGCGCTCATGGCCCACTGGGAGCTGGGTTACAAGTTCACATCGCTGACCGACCTCAAGCCCACCTCTCAGGCCATCGCGCTGATCGAGTGCTGCTGCCGGGTCCGGCGAACCATGCTCAAGTGCCTCAGCGAGGTCGAGCGTGCCCTGTGCCGGACTTGGGGAATGAGCTCGAGGCTGATCGAACTCAAGACCGACAGGCGTACCATAGCGATCACCACCCGTCGCGCCTATCGCGGGTTCATCCTGTCCACGCGGAGGGTGCAGTCGCGCCTCGCCGCCGGCGAAATCCGGATCTCGGAGGCGCTGCGCTTCAGCGCGGCGAACCTCGCCAAACTCCTCGGCCACGACATCTTCGATCACATGCGAGCGATGGACCGAGGCCACGTGCGGACATTGCAAACCCAAGTGTTCACTTGGGTTCGCAACGGCCAGGCCAACGAGATCGGCGCCCGACGCTTGTGGCTCGATATTGCAGCCTCGACAGAGCTCCTCAATGGCATTCAGCAGCGCGGCGAGCTGTTGGAGTACGACCATGAGCTGCTCGGCGAGGCCTTGGAGCTCCTCGACTCCAACTCGGGAGACGACTGTGTCGAGAAGCTCTCCGATCTCAGGGGTCGGGACCCGGTGATCGACAAGTTGATCGTCGACGGTGTGAAATGCGGAGAGGACTGGCGTGCCGCGATTCTTCGCCTGCACACGGAACTCGGAGCCCGACTCGGGCTGACGTCGAAGTCGTTGGAGATGGACGTCCCGGCGGTGCCGATCGAGATCTCCGAGCGGGCCTGACACCCCCTCGCTGCGGGGCCCCTCACGACGGGCTGCTTCTCGGGTAGTACTGGGCAGCCCAGGCCGTGACTACCCCGACACAGCCCGCGCTGTGCGACGCCCGGCGGAGGAACACTGGTCGACCGATCGGCGAAAGCTCGCGCGGGGGCCCGGCGTTCGCCGCCCAGCACCTCGGTGCCCCGACTCGAGCGGGGATTGCGGTATCATGCGTATCCAACGCGCGACCGTTCGCCACCGAAGACGCGCCCAGGACTGGACATGAGCGACGCCCCCGCTTCCAACCCGAGCGAAACCCGACAACCTGAGACCGAGCGCCCGCGCACGGGCCCCAAAGACATGCTGAAGATCCTCGGGATCTTCGTGGTCGTCGGTCTGTTCGGGGTCGGTGGTGTGTTTGCCCTTCAGGCTTGGCGCGATGAGCCGCCGCCGCAGGCCACGGCCCACATCAGCGCGAAGCTCGAGCTCGCCGCGGGCGAGGTCGAGCTGCTCGGGACCGAAGACGGCGCCGCCCCCCGACGTCTGCTCTCCGGCACTCCCCTGCCGGCGGGCGCCAAGCTGCGCACAGCTGTGGGCGCCCGCGCCCTGATCCGCCTCTCCGACGGGAGCCGTGTGTTCATGCGGGATGAGACCGAGATCCAGCTCGCGCTCGACGAGCCCCACGCGGGCATCACCCTGCGCGCGGGTGAGCTCTGGCTCGAGACCCCGCCCCTGGACCGGGAGCGCGAGCCCCTCGTCCACACCGTCGGCCCAGCTCAGATCGTGCTCACCGACGGCGGCGCGAGCATGAGGCTGCGCGAGGGCGAGGCCAGCGTGTACGTCGCCGAGGGCATCGCCGCGGTCAGCAGCGAGAGTGGACGCAGCGAGGTCCACTCGGGAGAGCGCGCCCGCGTCCCCGCCGACGGCGGTGCTCCGGTCGTCGCGCCGGAGACCTTTTGGGACGACTGGACCGGTGGCATGGCCGACCGGCGCGCCGGAGCCCGCATCGGCGGCGGCTCGGGCTCCCTCTACGCGGTCGACGACGCGGCCCCACCCGGAACCCCCGCTCTCCCGCTCTCGATCGCCCAACAGATCGTCGATGTGGCCATCGAGGATGGGCTCGCCGAGACCCGGGTCGACCAGCGTTTTTTCAACCCCTCCGACCGGGATGTCGAAGGCTGGTACTGGTTCACCGTCCCCGAGGGCGCCATGTTGGTGGGCTTCGAGCTCGAGACCGACGGCCAGCTCATCAAGGGTGAGATCGTCGAGCGCAGGCAGGCCGCGGCGACCTACGCCTCGGCCAAGGTCAGCAACGACCACCCGGCCCTGCTGGAGTGGATCGACGCCCGCACGGTGAGGGCCAAGATCTTCCCCGTGCCCGCGATGGGGGAGCGCCGGATCGTGGTCCGCTACCAACAGCTGCTCAGCGAGACCGACGGCAAGCTCCACTACAGCTACCCGCTCTCGGGCCCGGGCGCCGGCCAGGCCCCGACCATCGAGGAATTCGCGCTCGCCGTCGAGCTCCGCGGTGAGCTGCACGAGCACTACGCGATCTCGACCCTCGGCGAGGCGACCGTCTCGTCCGACAACCGGCTGATCAGCATGCGTCGCAGCGGGTTCACACCGCGCGCCGATTTCGAGCTCGAACTGAGCCGCAAAGACGACGACTCCAAGGGCCCCAACGCGCCGCTGCGCCTGAGCGAGTACCAAGCCGGCGCCGACCAGGCCCGCTTCATCATGCTGCGCTGGCTCCCCGACATCGACTTCGAGGCCCTGCCGACCCCGCGCGCCGATGTCGTCGTGGTCGTCGACACCTCGGCCTTCGGTGACGACGCCGAGCACCAAAGTCGCCTGGCTGTCGCCGAGGCCCTGCTGCGCAGCCTCTCGAGCGAGGACCGCTTCGCCGTGATCGCGGCCGACCTCAACGCCGACGTGCTCTACCCCGCCGAGGGGCTCGAGCAGGCCACCACCGCCTCCATCGACGCGGCCCTCGAGGCCCTCGACAGCCACCGTCACGGTGGCGCCACCGACCTCGGGGGGATCTTCGAGCGCGCCCTGAGCCGGGTCCACGACGCCGACCAGCCCGCGATCGTCTACATCGGTGACGGCCTGGCGACCTCCGGTGAACGAAGCAGCGACGCGCTCGCCGAGCGCCTCCGCCGGGCACTCACGGGATCGCGCGCGCGCCTGTTCACCGTGGGTGTGGGTCCGGCCGTGGACCAGCGCCTGCTCGCCCGCCTCGCCCGAGTCGGCGGCGGCGAGAGCCTGCGGGTCGACGGTCCCGAGCAGGCGGTGGTCCGGGCCCTCGAGCTTTCCGGGGCGATCAAGACCCCCACCCTCACCGACCTCGCGGTCCTCGACGACCGGGGCGTGGCCCTGGACACGCTGCTCGACGACAGCTTCTCGAACGCCACCGGCAAGCTCGCCCGGGGCCGCGAGCTGGTGATCTTGGCCCGCACACACGGCGAGATCCCCGAGACCATCGACATCCGATTCCGCGTTGGGGGTGTGCTCGAGACCCGCAGCTACACCCCCAAACGCGGGCGCAGCGTGGTCGACTTTGCGATCCCCAAGCTGTGGTCCCGGGCCCGCATCGAGCGACTGCTCGGCGACGGTCGCGGTCCAGCCGCTGCCCGTGGCAAGGTCTTGGCGCTGGGTCTCGAGTACGGATTGATGACCCCCTTCACTTCGTTCCTGGCCCTCGACAGCGAGCGTGCCTACAGCCGCAAAGGCATCGAACGGCGCGATCGCCCCTGGGACCGGCAGCTTCTGGGTCGGGCGCTCCCCCACAGCTGGACCCTCGACGAACACGGCCGCGCCCCCGGGTATGTGGACCCGCGACCAGGGGTCGGCGAGCTGTTGCTGGGCGCGCTCGCGGCTCCGATCGGTTGTGACGCGACCGACCAGAGCAGCGACAACGAAGACCGCTCCGCTTCCGCGCGATCAAAACAGGACGAAAAATCCAACGAAGGGGTCGCTCCGACCTCGGCTCAGACCCCGCACGACGAAAGCCAGCCGGACGAGGACCTGATCGCTCAGCTCGACGGCGCAATCGAAGAAGAGAAGGAGGGCAGCGAGGCGCCCGCGGCCAAAACCGGGATGCGAAGCAAATCTCGGCGCGCGAGCAGCTTTGGTCGCGGAGGGCTCCCCGGCGGGACCGAAAAAAGGGAAGAAGAAGCGCCCGAATTTTTCGATGACATCGCCGAGGATCAGCCCGCCGATCCTGCACCCGAGCCCGAGTCTGGCGTGGAGATGGAGGTTCTGGGCGGTGGCGGTAAAAAGGGTAGTTCGCGGGGCATCGGAGCGATCTCCAACATCGGCACGCTCTCGGAGAAAGACCCCGCCCCTCCTTCGCTCGACGCCAATAGGAAGCGGGCTGGCGGCGACGACACCAAGACCAAAGATGAGCGTTTTCAGTGGCGCAGCGCGGGCCGCCCATCCACGATCTCCCCGGTCGCGCGCAACCAAAAGGCACCCTGTAGCGACGCCTCCTCCCGGCCCTTGGCCCAGCGCAAGATCCTCTGGGCCCAACAGCTCGAGCGAGCCCCCGACATGGTCGGCCGACTCCGGGTTTACGAGCTCGCCGCGGCCAGCTGCGAGCTCAAGACCTGGCGTCAGCAGCGGGTCCTGCTGCACATGCTCCAAGCCACGGTTCAGACCGAGGCCGAGCTCGAGCTGCTCATCGCGCATTTTTGGGACGACGCCGAAGCCAGGGCGTTCATGGTCCGGGCCCTCCAGCGCCGCCTGGTCGACAAGGGTCTGATCGCCGCGCTCGAGCGCGCCCTGTTCGGGGGCATCGATCTCGACGCCTTCGAGCGGGCTGTGGTCGCCGCTCCCACCGACGACGAGGCCCTGCGCCTGGTCGAGGACGCCCTCATCCAACACCGAGCCATGCCCGCAGCCGAGCGCCTGCGCCTGGACCTCATCCACCTCGATCTTCTGTTCACCCTCGGGAGGATCGAAGAGGCGATCCGCGCAGGCCGAAAACTGCGCGAGCTCGGGCTCATGACGCCCGCCCTCGCCGAGCGCCTGGGCGAGCTGTTGGTCGAGAGCGGTCAGCCCGACGAAGCCAAGCGGGTCTACTCGGAGATCGTCGAGTACGACCCGAGCAGCCCGGATACGCGCCGCTTGCTCGGCGACATTTTCATGCGCCACCAGTGGTATCAAGAGGCATACCGCCAGTACGGCGACCTGGTCGCGCTCAGCGACCTGGCGGTCGATCGCATCCGCCTCGCCCGGGCGGCCGCCGGCGCCGGGCGGATCGACGAGGGCCTCCGGATCCTGCGTCAGGTAGCGATCGGCGAGGGCCGACCCGGGGTCGACGATCCCCGTCGTTGGGCGCGGCTGCACGCCGCTGTTTCGCTCGGCCGACTGTTGGCCAGCGACGACGGCTCGCTCCCCCGCGACAAGCTCACTCGCGAGCTCAAGCGCCTCCAGCTCTTCGACACAGCCACGACCTGGACCTTCGTCGTCTGGACCGACCTCGGGCACTCGTTGACCATGGGGCCCCCGGCCGCAGCGGGGTCGGAGGGACTCCCGGACAAGGCCCAGCGCGAGGCTGCCGAGGCGGCCACCATGCTCACGCGCGGCAGCTTCATCGCTGGAGACACGGGGCTGTGGGCGGTTCAACACGCCGGCCTCGACGTGCTTGAGGTCCGCCACCAAGGCTCGATCCCGCCGCGGCCCGTCGCCTACGAGCGGATCGAGCTGCGCTGGACCGGCGAGACCTTCGAGGTCTCGCACACCAAGGGCGAAGTCGCCGCGGCGAAGCCCAGGCCGAAGACCGCCCCCACACCCGAGCCCAGCGACGTTCCAGAGTGAGCCGTGCCTGCACGCGCTGACCGTGCGCGAAGCCCCACGCCAGCCCGAACCACGCCTCTACCAGATCATGCAGGTCGAGGTCGCTCGCCCATTGTCCCCGTCGCGCGCGCGAGGTAGCAAGGTTTCGCTCGCGCCATGGTCCCGACCTCGCTGATCTACGCGCTCTCTCGTCTGGTGTTCGCGCCCGCGGGCGAGGCTGCCCCGACCGTTGTCCAAGACCCCACCGCAGAGTTCGAGCCTGCCCCCGAACCCGTAGCTGCCCCTGACGACCCAGACTCCGAACCCGAACCCGAACCCGAGTTCGCGCCCAACCCGTTCCGAACCGAGGTCGTCACCGGCCGCGACGACCCGGACGGGCTCGCGGCTCAGCGCGCCCTGAGCCGACGCAATTTCGGCTTCGTCAGCTCCATCGACCTCGGCGCCGAGCCGGGCCGGGGACCCGCCGATGGGCTCCCCCGTGTGCTCAGCCGCATCCCCGGGGTCACCGTGCGCTCCATCGGCGGCCTCGGCCAATTCAGCGCCGTGTCGATTCGTGGCAGCACCAGTCTGCAGGTCCCCGTGTTCCTCGACGGCGCGCCCCTGACCGGCAGCTTGTCGGGCACCGTCGACCTCGGCGCCGCGCCCCTCGACGCCCTGACCCGCGTCGACATCTACCGGGGCCACGTCCCTGCGCGCTACGGCGCCGCCCCTATCGGCGGGGCCATCGACCTGGTCGGGCGGGTCCACCGAGGTCCGCCCGCGCTGTGGTTCAGCGCGGGCTTCGGCAGCTTCCTCGCCCGCGAGGCTCGAGCCGGGTACGCCACCCGCATCGATGCCCCCGGGCGCCCAGGTGAGACCTCCCTCGCCCTGCGCCTCGGCTATGCCGGCGCCCGCGGGAATTTCTCCCACTTCGACGACAACGGCACGCCCCTGCTCAGCGCCGACGACGGCTACAGCCAGCGCCGCAACAATCACTACGACCGAGCCCTCGCCCAGCTTCGGGTCGACCACGAGCGCGGCGCCCTCACAGTCTCGTCCCAGCTGCTCGCGTGGTGGAAGCTCCAGGGCATCCCCGGTCTCGGCACAGGCTCGGCGCCGGTCACCGACGCCGACCAGCGCACCCTCGCCCTGCGCAGCATCACCCGTGTCCGCTACGCCGCGGGCCTCGGCCTCGGTGGGCACGTCGAGTGGATCGCCAGCGTGGCCGTCGAAGACCGGGTGTTCCGCGACCTCCTGGGTCAGGTCGGCCTCTCCGCCAACGACCAGCGCGCCCGGGGCTTCGACGGCTGGCTGTCCCCCCGTCTGCGCGTGCCCCTGTGGTCCATGGCTTGGCTCGAACTCAGCGCCGAGCTGCGGGGAGAGTGGATCGACATCGATGAGCGCTACGGCGACGACGACGATGGCCAGCCCGATCCAACGGCCCTGGCCTCGGGCGACGCGACCCGCACCCGCCTGTCCACGGGTCTGGGCATCGAGCTCGAGCAGTGGCTGTTCGAGCGCCGCTGGGCCCTGTCTCCCGCCCTCCGCCTCGACCTCGCCGACAGCCGCTTCGCCGTGCCCGACAGCACCGGCGAGGTCGACGACCAGGGCCGAGACCGACTCACGCTCGGCCTCTCCCCCCGCCTGGCTACCAAGATCACCCTGGCCCCAGGGCTCCAGGCCCGTGCCAGCGTCGGTCGCTACCTCCGCTTCCCGACCCTCAGTGAGCTGTTCGGCGACCGCGGCTACATGATCGGCAACGAGGGCCTCGCACCGGAGCGAGGCACCAAGGTCGACGGCGGCCTGACCCTCGATCTCCAGCACCTCGGGGCCCGCGAAAATCTCTCGGTCTTCGCCCAGCTCGCGGGTTTCGCGACCTGGAGCAGGGACCTCATCCAGTGGGTCCGCTCGGGCCCGGTCGTCCAGCCACGCAACATCGCCGGCGCCCGCATCCGTGGTCTCGAGGCCGGCTTGGGGTTGCGGGCCTTCGGCCGCGACCTGGCCCTGGACCTCGCCTACACCCTGCTCGACTCGCGCAACGACAGCCCCGAGGTCGAACAGCGCGGCAAGCCCCTGCCCGGGCGACCTCGCCACAGCCTCCTGATCCGGCCCTCGGGCGGGCATCGCTTCCTGGTCGGCCGGGCTCGCTCGCTCGAGCCCCGGATCCACTACGACCTCGAGTGGATCGCCGGCAATGTCCTGGACCTCTCGGGTCGGGTCGAGCTCCCGCCCCGGATCCTGCACGGCGTCGGTGTCTCTGTGCGCGCGCTCGACCGAGTCGAGATCGGGGTCGAAGTCCGCAACCTCGGCGACCTCCGACGCACACGCATCACCCCCGAGTTCGGGCCCCAAGTCACCTACCCGAGCGCCCTGAGTGACTTCATCGGCTACCCCCTGCCCGGGCGCAGTATTTGGGCGACACTGCGGCTGGACTTGGCCCCGTCTCGAGCCCGGCCTCGATCATGAGCGACTCCCCCCATCGAGTAGCCCCGGCCTCCATTCGTGACAGGACCGGCTCCTCTCTCCCCTCCCCCCTCGGTCCCGCTCTCGCGCTCGGCCTCGCGCTCGGGGGCTGCCTCTCAGATCCGGCGCCCGTCGACGCCCCCCCTCCCCCTCTGCGCGCCCCGACGATCGCCCTCGGCTACCCCAGCGACGTCCACGGCTGTCGTGGGCCGGTCTCGGCCCCCGAGCGCCTCGTCGTCACCAGCACCGACTTCAACACCGGCGCCGTCGGACTCATCGACCTCGACACGCTCAGCGTCGAACCCGACCTCGCCCTCGCCTCTCAAGACGCGGTCCCCGTGGTCGCCGACGGCCGCGTCTTCATCGTCAACCGCTACGGCTTCGACTGGCTCGACGAGCTCGATCCCGACGACCGCCTCGCCCTCGTCCACCAGCTCGCCATCAAAGCCGTCACCGTAGACACCTCCGCCAACCCCCACGACCTGGTCCTCAGCCCAGACGGCGACCGGGCCTGGCTGACCCTCCACGGCGCGGGCGAGCTCCAGCGTATCCGCTTCCCCACCCTCGAGGCCGCGCTCCCCCACGCCGACCTGGCCCTCGACTTGCGGGAGTTCGCCGACGCCGATGGCATCCCCGAACTCAGCATGGCCGTCGGCTGCGGAGACGGTCTGAGCTTCGTCAGCGCCCTCCGCATCGACCGGAGCAGCTGGACCCCGACCGGCACCACATTGTTGATCCCCCTGCGCGCAGATCCGCCAGCGGCCGCCACCTTGTTCGAGTTCGACGACGCCCACCCAGGCGCCGACGGCATCCCCCTGCTCGGCGTCGGCGTCGGCCCCTGGCGAATGGGCGACGACGACAACATGGTCATGCTCAACTCGGGACTCGAGCGCATCGACCTGCGCGCGGGCACCAGCGTCTGGGTCGTCGACGAGACCGTGTTCGCCTCCTACGGCATGGGCAAGCTCCAGCTCTCGGGCTTCGACTACGACCACCAGGGTCGGATCTGGCTCAGCGTCGCCACCGAGGACTTCTCCAGCTTCGGTCTCTGGCGCGTCGAGCTCGGCGAGGGGCCGGAGGACGCCACCCTCAGCTTGGAGGTCGGGGGTCTACACAGCGTCACCGGTGCCCTCGAGATCGCTGGCCAGCGCGCCTTCTTCTCCGACACCAGCATCGGCGCCTCGGGGGTCCGCGTATTCGAGCTCGGCGTCTCCCCTGTCGAGGAGCACCCCGCCTCGCCCCTCGCCGTCGGCCTCCCGCCCATGATGCTCACAGGTCTGTGAACCCCGGCGGGTCGAAGTTCTCGGCTCCCGGCTAGCCATGAACAGCGACCACCGCGTCCAGGTCGAAGCCACCCGAACCGCCCTGGCCGGGGTCACAGTAGTCCTGGCCCCGAGCGCTCCAATATTCCCGGCTTCGGTCCACCACCCGGACGAAGAACACCTCCGCCGGTGCCTCGGCCAAGCTCGAGAGGTCGAAGGCGTCCCCGCCAGCGAGCTCAGGATCGCCGGGGTCGATGCCACTGCCGGGATCGGCCAGGGTGAGCCCGACCCCCGCGCAGCCCTCAAGTGTCACCGGATCGCAGGCAAACACAAACCACGTTTCTCCATCCACGCTCACAGACACCTCCCCGGGCTCCGGAAACGCCTCCGAGAACGGGTTCTCGAACACCACGAGATCTGGACCAGGCCCATCTGGCACACCCGCCCCCTCGAAGCCCAGCACGATCTCGCCCTCGCACCCGAGGCTCGCCACATCCAAGGTCCCGCCTGGAGCGCCCAACACGACCCCCGGGAGCCCCTCATGCCCGAAGCTGGCCCCCTCCCCAGGCTCGAAGCGCACCACCACATCGGCGAAGCGATCGCTGCTGCGCCCGGGCTCCTCGATACACGCCAAAGCGACCCAAGCCAGCGCCCCGACCATCCATACTCGTCGGGCACAAGCCCGACACTCGACTGAAATTCGCATGAGCCTCCCTGCAGCCCCCCTCGGGGCCTGATCACGGAACACCGCGTCTGCGCGGTCACCGGGGGCAGGTGTTCGGGCTTACGAGCGATCCGAGCAATCTCGGGGGCCTAGCAGTCGCACCTTCCCAAGCCCTCGGGCTCAGTGGTTTCTCGCGACCTTCGTTCTCGATTACCGCTGCGGGACAGCCCCGGAATCGAACCGGGTTCCCTCTTTCGGCGCCAGGTGGCGCACCCACGACGAAAACTAGATAGCGGCCCCCGACCCCCCACGCAACCCCCCGGGCGTGACCGCGGAACACACGGTCCAAGGACAGAGCGGGGCGCGATCCGCTGTCGGGACTCCCTCGAGGCGCCGGAGCGCGCCCGGACGGCTCGACAAGAGGGGGGAAGTTGGAGCCGCTGCCGCTGAGGTCGCGCAGCGCGTGGGTCGAGCCGACCCAGCTTCGCGCGAGTCTCTCGAGTTGGACTCCGGCTCGGCGAACATCGCCACCTCTCTCACCCTTGTTGGCACAGAGGGAGGCGACGAGAACGGGTTCTCATTTGGTTGACACCTAGCGCCAAGCTCAACTCGGCAGTCTCCAGCCAGGAACACCTCGACATCGCTCCCCCACCGCGCTGTGGCCTTCCGACCACTCACCCGATAACGGTGGTCGTGTGGTCATTCCAAAAATGGTCCAACCATCATTGTGGGCCTCACGCAGGTCCCGCTCGCTATCATCGACCCGTGCCCGACCCGCTTCACCACTATGTCATCGGCGAACGCCTGACGGGCCTGACCGTCGATCGTCACCACCGGATCCAGCTCCCAGGCTGGGACGTGGTCGAGTTCGTCATCGACGACGACCCCAAACAACTGCCCATCGAGCCCACCAATCCTCCCCCTACCAGTCAGGATATGGGTGAGTGGGACCTCGAGAGCCTGTCCATCGACGACGAGCTGGAGACCGATAAATGCCGGTGACCTGGTACGTCAACCTGCCCACGACCCCCGGCGAACACTGGGGTCCCGAGGTTCCTCTGAAGGTCACACGCAGCCGGGTGACCTTCTACAACGATGACCGCACGGTCACCTGGACCTGCGACCCAGACCACAATAACCTCAATACGGTCGCCGCAGCAGCCAGCTTCACCATCGGCGACCACCCGGGCACCCAGCAGTCGTCGACCTCCGAGGTCGCCCATACCCGCGATTTCAGCAACCGGTTGACCCTGCCGCCCTACGGCCTCGAGTCCTATACCGTCACGGCCGAGCGTAGCGACAAACAAAACGCCTCGCTCGACAAACAGTTCGATATTCGTCGGAAGCTCTACTACATCCTCAACTACATGAACAACGAGGGCAAGCAACTCTACGCGTCCCTCCACGATGATCTGCATCGCATATTCGACGACGTCGGCATCGAACTCGTGCGGGTCGCAAGGCAGAGGATCCCCAACGATCAGTTCGTCTCGAATCTAGAGCCCCTCGTTAAAACCCGACCAGCGATCCCCCAGGACAAACTTGGGTTCATCATGCGCCTGGCGCTCATCAACTCGGCCTGCATGGAAGCCCCCATGGAGGTCGAGATCCCCCTCGTCGATGGTCATGGCCAGCAGGTCCTCAACGCCGACACGGTGGTCCAACAAAATGGAACGTGGAAGCTGACGCTCCACTTGCCGCCGCAACCGAACGTCCCCCCCCATCGTCAAAACCGCCTGCGGCCGGACTCGGCCTCGTCGGTCAAGGTCAGCTGCTACACGAGCCTCGAATACAACATACGCAACAACGCATTTACCAAAAATGCGAAGGATGTCACGCACACATTTCGGCGTATCGACGATCAGACCGCAGAGATCACGATCACGGGAAACGACAATCAGACACTGACCGACCTTGCCCAGCGCTACGCCGCCAAAGTCCGAGACGATCCCTTCGACCGCACACTATTTTCTGGGCAGCCGAACAACTTCCCCGCCAAACTCCACGTCGGAGTCCGATTGGTGCCCGTTCGGCCACTCGGAGGTTTTTCATCAGGGGCCAATATCGCGCTGACCCAAGACATGTCGCCGTACTACCCCAACGGCACGCGTCAGCGAAAAGCAGCTGCTCTCTGCCGCGTATTTGCCCACGAGATCAGCCATTCAATCGGCATGGTCGCGCAGAATATGACCTGGAACGGCGTCCAGCAGGCCCACGGGAACCACTACACAGACGACCATGGCGGCAAAGGTCCACACTGCCACCGCAATGCTACGTTGCATGCCAACACCATCAACGCGGCTGGTGATTTCCATAACCCGAACAACCTGAACTGTCATCAGGTTTACACGCCAGACAACGGACAGATCTGCATCATGTTCCACCAACGCACGGCTTACCTCCACGGCCTCGAGTTCTGCAACCAATGCCAGGCATTTATGCGTGCCCAGGACCTGTGTAAAGCCAACCTCGAACAAATCCGAAGCTGGAGCCGGGTGTACTGATGCGGGTCGATATCCTCGGCCCCATCGGCCGCCATCCCGACGAGTACTCGAGCCCCCTGATGCCCTCGCCAGGACTGCGCTGTGCCGTCGAGGGCGCCGTCTGGATCGACGGCGTGCTCGGGTTTCATGTCTGGCTCACGGTCTGCCTACAAC
>CAYVJQ010000065.1:0-37500 GCA_964451725.1 uncultured Nannocystaceae bacterium
ACTCGGCGCATGACGATGGCCGAGATGTTGTCGGGCCCACCCGCTCCATTGGCGGCCTCGATCAGCCGCCGCGCCGAGCTCCTGACGTCGCGCTGGCCCACGAGTGCGGCGATCTCCGGGTCTTTGAGCACATCGCTCAGGCCGTCGCTGCACACGAGCACGTTCGCACCCAGCTTGAAATCGAACTCGCGCACCGTGGGCTGGCCCTTGTTCTTGCCGTGGCCCAAACAGCGGCTGATCCGGCCCCGGTAGGGATGGACCGCCGCCTGCTCGGGCGTGATCAGGCTCTGATCGACGAGCTCTTGAACCACCGTGTGGTCGGTCGAGAGCTGGGCGATCTCGTCCTCCACCACCCGGTAGCAGCGGCTGTCTCCAGCCCAGGCTACCCAAATGCGATCGCGGACGCCGAGCACCATGACGCAGGTGCAGCCCATGCCCCGGGCGTCCGGGTTGAGCTCGGCCTGTCGATCGATGGCGTCGCTGGCCATCGCGAAGGCGGCCTCGAGCAGGAGCTCGTTGGTGACCTTGCCGAAGTTCTCGCTGAGGTAGCCGGAGATCGTCTCGACCGCGACCGCCGACGCGACCTCGCCCGCGTTGTGCCCGCCCATGCCGTCGCAGACCAGCGCCAAGTAGTAGCCCCGACCGTCGTCCTCTTGAATAGCGATCGCGTCCTCGTTGTGGTCTCGGGCTCGGCCCGGGTCACAGGCCCCGGCCATCTGAACCTCGAAGGTGCCGGGGTGGTGCGTTCGCTTGAAGAGCTTGTACATGGGACGCCCCCCGCATTGTGCCACCAGTGAGCGGCCCGGGCCGGAGCAGGCCAAAAAAAACGCTCAGCGCGAGCCCGCGGGCGTCGCTGGGCCCCAGCGCAGCCAGGCCAGCCACTCCCGGTTGCCCTCCCGACCCGCGATCGACGAGGCCACACTGGCGACGGTCTCGAAGCCCAGGCTCCGGGCGCTGGCCTCGACCTGGGCGAGCGCGTCGGCCCGGGCCGCGTCGTCCCGGACGATCCCGCCCTTGCCCACACGCGCGCGCCCGACCTCGAACTGGGGCTTCACCAAGACCACCAAGTCGGCCTGGGGGGCGAGCAAAGCCGGCAGGTGGGGCAGCACCTTGGTCAGGGAGATGAACGAGCAGTCCGCGACCGCCATGGTCAGAGGCTCGGGGATCTGTTCCGGAGTCAGCGCGCGGATGTTCTGCCGATCCATGACCACGACTCGCGGATCGTTGACCAGCCTCCAGGCGAGCTGGCCATAGCCGACATCGACGGCGTAGATACGGGCGGCCCCGGCCTGGAGCAGACAGTCGCTGAACCCGCCGGTCGACGCCCCGACGTCGATGCAGACCCGGCCCTCGACGTCGATCTCGAACACATCGAGGGCGCCCCGAAGCTTGAGCCCGCCCCGGGATACGAAGCGCTCACTCGCCCCGCTCCCGACCTTGAAGCGCAGGGGTACGTCGACCGGGACCGCCGTGCCCGGCTTGCTCAGCACGTGGTCGCCGACCACCACCTCGCCCGCCAAGATCCGGGCTTGGGCCCGGGTCCGGGTCTCGCACAGGCCGCGCTCGACGACCAACTTGTCGAGCCTGCACTTCTTGGGTTTGCCCGGCTTGCCCGGAACACGCGCGGCGGGCACCGATTTTGACTTGGGCCCTTCGCTCCCCATACGCTCGGCTTTTCTCACACCTGAGTCTGGGCACCAGCATCGTCTATGCTCCCCCACATGTCTGAGCTCACGCATCTGGCGTCGGTGCTCGCGCCGAGGGCCGCGCCCAGCACGATCGAGCGCTGGGTCGCGCACCTGCACTGGACGACGACCACCGGGCCCGAGGGGGAACGTGTGTTGTGGGTGATCCTGGCCGCGACCGTGGCCATGGCCGCGTGGGGCCTACTCGCAGGCACGCGAGCCCGATCCCAGACCCGGCCTGACCTCTGAGGCGGCCCAACTTGCGCTGCCCTCGGCCTTCGGCTAGCTTGTCGCGCCTTCCTACTCGGGGCTGTAGCTCAGCTGGGAGAGCGTCGCGTTCGCAATGCGAAGGTCAGGGGTTCGAGCCCCCTCAGCTCCACTTCAAAGACCCTGGCCCTGGTGGCCAGGGTCTTTGATTTTCACCTGATCTCACCTGGTACCTGATCTCACCTGATCAGGTACCAGGTACTCCCCACCACCCCCTCCTGATCCCGCCATGGCCGAACTCAGCCCCAAACAGCGCAAGCACCTCGCCGGCCTCGCCCACGGCCTCTCTCCCGTCGTCCAAGTCGGCGCGGCCGGGATCAGCGAGGGTGTGCTCGAGGCCCTCGCCGTGGCCCTCGCCCACCACGAGCTCATCAAGGTCAAGCTGCCCAAGACCGAGAGCGCCGACGCCCGCCACCAGCTCGCCTCCGAGCTCGCCGAGCGCGGCGGGGCGACCTTGGTCAAGCTGCTCGGGCGCGTCGCCATCTTGTACCTGGCCCGCGATCGGGACCTCCCGGGCAAGCCGCGCATCAAGCTGGGCTGAGCGCCGCCCTGGTTTCCCCGCCCGCCCTGGTTTCCCCGCCCGCCCTGGTTTCCCCGCCCCGCCCCGCCCCGCCCCGCCGCCCGCCGTTGGGGTCTACCCTGTGGGCCGTGCGTCGATCCAACTCGATCTCGGCCGTGGGCGTGGTGATGGCCGCGCTCGCCCTCTCGGCCTGCGAACCCCGCGAGCACAGCCGCGCGCCCATGGGTCCGCCGCTCTCGTTTGTGAGCACCACCCTCGAGCCCGAGCGCGGCCAGCCCAGCGAGGCGCTGGCGATCCTCGAGTCGGAGCTGAGCAAGAACTTTGCGACCCTGCGCTCCGAGGCCGTCGACGACCCGGCCTACTTCATGGCCTACGACCTCGTCGGCATCCGGTCGCTGTGGCTCGAGGCCAACGACGGCGCCCTCGACAAGCACCACATCGACGACGACCGAGCGATCGACGTCGACGTCCGCGTGGGCAGTCCGGCGCTCGACAACGGTCACCCCACCAACGGCTGGTACGGGGGCAACGGGCTCGGCTCGGGTGTCCAGGTCAGCCTCGGCGACGATCCCCTGTCCCTGGCCCAGGCTCTGTGGCTGGTCAGTGAGCAGCAGTATCGAGACGCGGCCGAGGCCTGGCTCGAGGCCGTCAGCAGCGAATCCATGCTGACCCGGGACGACGAACCTCGACACCCGGACTTCACCCTCGACGCCGAGCCCCTGATCCACATCGAGGCCCCGCGCAGCCTCGACCTCGAGGCCCTCGGCGAGCGCTGGGCCCCCGTGGTCGCCGAGCTGTCCGGGATCTTGAACGACGACGACCTCGTCCAGCAGGCCTCGGTGATCCTCAGCGCCACGGTCGAGAACCGCAGCTACGTCGACACGGCGGGCGCGAGGGTCCAGAGCGGCAGGGTCCGGGTCCGCCTGATCATGATGGTCGGTGCCCAGGCCGAGGACGGCATGAACCTCGAGCGCTTCTTCAGCTTCGAGCGCCACCTCCCCGAGCAGCTCCCCGAGCCCGCCGAACTTCGGGTCCTGGCCGCGACGCTCCGGGCCGAGCTCATGCGCCTGCGCGAGGCCCCCATCGCCGAGCCCTACACCGGCCCAGCCGTGCTCGAGGGCCCGGCCGCGGGCGTGTTTTTTCACGAGATCTTCGGCCACCGCCTCGAGGGGCACCGCCAAAAGGACGACTACGAGGGCCAGACCTTCACCAAGATGCTCGGGCAGCCGATCTTGCCGACCTTCCTCGACGTCTACGACGACCCGACCCTGGCCAGCATCGACGGCGTCCCCCTCAACGGCCACTACTTCGTCGACGACGAGGCGACCCTGGCCCAGCGCGCCTCCCTGGTCTCGGCCGGGGTGCTCGAGGGCTTCCTCCAGTCGCGCTCGGTGGTCGCCCCCTTCAAAGCCAGCAACGGCCACGGCCGGCGCGAGCGCGGATACCGGGTCGTCCCGCGCCAGGGCAACCTGATCGTCTCGGCCCGGGAGACCGTGCCCGAGGCCGAGCTGCGCGACCGGCTGATCGCCGAGGCCCGAGCCCAGGGCAAGCCCTACGGACTGTGGTTCTCGGACATCCAGGGTGGCTACACGATCACCGATCGGTCCGGGCCCCAGGCCTTCAAGGTCATGCCGCTGATGGTGTTTCGGATCTACACGGACGGGCGCCCCGACGAGCTGGTCCGGGGCGCCGACATGGTCGGCACCCCGCTGGCCGCGTTCGAGACCATCATCGCCGCCGGCGACGTCCCGGGTGTGTTCAACGGACAGTGCGGAGCCGAGAGCGGCTGGGTCCCGGTGAGCGCGGTCAGCCCCTCGTTGCTGCTCAGCAAACTCGAGATCGAGCGGGCCATGCACGAGCGCGACAAGCCACCCCTGCTCGCCCCCCCCTCACATTCACGGCCTGCTATCGACATGATGGGAGGTCGACCGTGAGTCTCGATCGCCGGACGTTTCTGAACTTGGGGGCCGTGTCTCTCGGAGCCCTCGCCGCCGAGCTGCTCCCGGGCCGGGCGCTCGCCCTGGGCCCCGAGTCCGAGTCCGAGTTCGAGGCCCTGCGCCTCGAGCTCGCCCGTGGCGTCGCCGAGCTGCGCCTGCCCGACTCGCCCCTGCCCTACGCCGCCCATCTCCGGGCCGTGCGCGCCGAGAGCTTGACCCTCGACGGCTCCTACGGCGGTGTGATCGTCGACCTGCGCTCGAGCGACGCCCTGGCCTCGGTCGGGGTCCGGGTCGGATCCCCCGAGCGCGACAACACCAATTTCTTTGGCGGCAACGTCGAGCCCAGCTTCCGCCTCGGTCGGCGGCCCGACCCCCAGGCCGCCCGCAAGCGCCTGTGGCTGGCCATGGACGCCAGCTTCCGCGCGGCCTCGATCGCCTACCAATCCAAGCAAAGCGCCATCGATCGACTCGCGGACACGGACCTGCCCGACGACCAGGGACCCGCGCCAGCCCCCCTCAGCGCGCTGGCGTGGGCGTCCCCAGACCCGGGCTCGGGCGGGGACTCCCCGAGCGCCCTGACGGACCCGCCGCTCGCCGACCCGGGTCCCGGCTTCGATCGCCCGGGCCTGCGCCAGCTCGCCGCCGACTTGTCGGGGCGCTTCGCCGACCACCCCAGCATCGACAACGGCGACGTGGTCATCCAGGAGATGCGCAGCCACGAGTACACCTTGAGCTCGGAGGGTGTGGCCATGGGCGTGCAGGTCGACCGATCCGTGTTGGGGGTGGTCGCCCAGACCCAGGCCGACGACGGCATGGAGCTCGACCACGGTCTCGCCATCCACCTCTCGAACTTGAGCACGGCGGCCGAGCTGCGCGAGCGCGGCACGGCCCTGGTCGATCGAGTCTTGGGCGAGCTCGAGGCTCTCGCCGCCGCCCCCATGCTCGATGAGGACTACGACGGCCCCGTCTTGCTCGGCCCCGAGGCCGCCGCCCAGCTGCTCGCTAGCACGATCCCCGTGCACGCGGGTGGCGAGCCGGCGCCCCTGTCCGACTACGGCCGCCTGCTCGAGCTCGAGCCCCACTGGCACGAGAAACTCGGCGCCGCGGTCCTGCCCGAGTTCCTCGATCTGGTCGACGATCCCCTGAGCGCGGGCTTTGGCCACTACGAACTCGACGCCCAGGGCTACCCGGCCGAGCGCCTCGAGCTGGTCCGGGCCGGCGTCCTCCACACCCTGTTGATGACCCGCCGGCCCAACCCCCACATCGGCGAGAGCAACGGCCACGCCCGCGCCACCGCGGCCGGGTTCATGGGCCCCTGCATCTCCAACTTGACCCTGAGCAGCCGAAACCCCGGCCTGAGCCAGGCCAAGCTCGAGCGTGAGCTCCTGCGCCGCGCTCGAGAGGACGGCTATGAATTCGCCTACATCGTCGAGAGTCTCCGCGACGGCTCGGTTTTGGGATCCCCCCCCCGCGACTCGGCCATGGTTTTCACCTCTGGGCGCAAGGTGACACTGCCGCTCCCGAGCCGCGTGTTTCGGATCGCGGCCGAGGGCAGGCGGGGCGCCCTGGTCCGCACCCAGGTGCGGGGTTCCATGTTCGCGCCCATGTCCATGCGCGCACTCCGGCGTATCCGAGCCGTCGGCGACGTCGCTCGGAGCTCGCCCATGCGCGTCGCCCCAGGGTTCTCCGGGGGCTTCGCCGCCGACCTCGGCCTCGACGGCCTGCTCGCCCAGACCGTCGACATTCAAGTGACCACGCCGGCCTTGCTCATCGACGGGCTCGAGCTGACGATCGAGCGGGGAGAGAACGGGCGGCTGCCGATCCTCGACCACCCGCTGCGCCGCGAACCCTGACTCGAGATCACCCCATGCTAACTTCGCGGCCGCGATGCCCCGCCTGAGTCACGTCATGTACGTCGCCTGCCGCTCGGAGGAGCTGTGGGCCGCCCTCACCACCGAATCGCAGACCCGCAACTGGTACCTCGGCGCGTGTGTCGACTCGAACTTCGAGGTCGGGGCGGCGATCAATTTTTATGCGACCAGCGAGCCCGGCGAGCAGCCCAACCCCGATCCAAACCTCGAGCCCGAACCCGGCGCCGAGCCCGAACCAGAACCAGAAACCCTGCGCAAACTAGCGATCAGCGGCGAGATCCTGGAGATCGAGAATGAGCGACGTCTGGTCCACAGCTTTCGGTTTGCGGACCTCGACGGCGAGAGCGAGCTGCGCTGGACCATCGGCCCGGTCGGAGGCGCCCAGGCGGGGGTGGTTCGGGTCGAGCTCGAACACGAGTTCAGCGAGGACGAAGGCGAGAGCGAGGGCTTCGGCCGAGTCCGCCAAGGCTGGCCCATGGCACTGAGCGCGCTCAAGACCTGGCTCGAGACCGGTGAGATTTTGACCCTCGACGGCGTGTCCGGCTGAGTGCTCCCGATCCCTGTCGAACGGCTGGCCAAACCGGACCGGTCCTTGCTCCGTTGCCCCGCATGAGCGAACATCGCTCGCCCACAACGGGAAGGACGCAATATGGCTCGAGGACGACTCCTACACATCCTCGGTATCGGACTGCCGCTGCTGCTCATCGCCCCCCACGCCGTCACGGCTGGCGAGCCTGCGAGAGCAGAGACCGATACTGAGATCAAACTGGACTACGAGCGCTACACGCTCGACAACGGCCTTGAGGTCATCCTCCATCGGGACACCAAGGCGCCCTTGGTCTCGACCAACATTTGGTACCACGTCGGCAGCGGCGACGAGGTTCCGGGCCACTCGGGCTTCGCCCACCTCTTTGAACACATGATGTTCCAGGGGGCCAAGCACATCGGCGAGGACGTCCACTTCGACATTCTCCGGGAGATCGGTGCCTCGGGGGTCAACGGGACCACGAACTCGGACCGCACCAACTACTACGAGACGGTGCCGGCCCACGAGATCGAGACCGCCCTGTGGCTCGAGAGCGATCGCATGGGCTACATGCTCGATCTGCTCAATGAAAAGAGCCTCGAGAACCAGATCGACGTGGTCCGCAACGAGCGACGCCAGCGCTACGACAACGTGCCCTATGGGCTCGAGCGCTTCGCCGTCGCCGCGGCCCTCTACCCGGAGGGGCACCCCTACCGCTACCTCACCATCGGCAAGCACGAAGACCTCGAGAACGCCAGCGTCGGGGACGTGCGCGCGTTCTTCCAAAAGTGGTACGTGCCCAGCAACGCGACCTTGGTGATCGCCGGTGACTTCGAGATCGACGAGGCCAAGGCCATGGTCGACAAGTGGTTCGGGACCTTCCCCGAGCTCCCCAAGCCCGATCATGTGGCCGTGCCCGTGCCCGTGCTGGACAAGAACGTCTACAGCACCCTCGACGACTCCTTCGCCCGCATGCCGCGGGTCCACTGGGCCTGGCACAGCCCGGCCATGCTCGCCGAGGGTGACCTCGAGCTCGACGTCGTCGCGGCCGCGCTCGGGTCTTCGGGCTGGGGCCGGCTGACCAAGCGCCTCGTCGACGACGAGCAGATTGCCCAGAGTGTGTGGGTCTACCAGAGCGGCTCGGGCTTCTCCGGGATCTTCAACGTGGTCGTGACCTTGACCCCCGGCGACAGCGAGGAGAAACAGGCCAACGTCTCCCACGCCATCGAGGAAGAGCTCGCCAAGTTGATCGCCGAGGGCCCGACCCCCGAGGAGGTCGCCCGCCACGTCATCGGCACCGAGTCGAACTTCGTCTGGGGCCTCGAGGAGCTCGGCGCCCGGGCCAACCAACTCCAGTTCTTCAATCACTACGCCGGCGACCCGGGCTACCCGGCCGAGTACCTCGCGCGCCTCCAGGCAATCACGCCCCAGAGCGTGCGCGCGGCTGCCCAAACCTACCTCGCCCGACCCCACGCCGAGATACTCACCCTCCCGGCCCCTGAGGACACCGACCCAAAAGATCCACCCAAGGCCAAGCGGGCCAAGAAGGGAGCCAAGTGATGAACCCCTCCAGCATCCGCAGCCGCAGCTGGGTCAGCGCTGCGTCCCTGGGCGCCCTCGCGCTCTCGCTCTCGCTCTCGGCCTGTCACACCGACCCGGTCCTCGTCGAGCCCTGCGAAGGTGACGCGGGCGAAACCGAATCTCAAAGTCCACCGAATTGGCCCGACGAGGCCTTCCGCTCGACCCGGCCGACCCCCAAGCAGATCCAGTCGGTGATCATCCCCGAGATCTCGGGCTTCACCCTCGACAACGGCATGCAGGTCCACCTCGTCCAGCAGAAGAACCTGCCGACGGTCTACATGCTGTTCGAGTTCGACTATGGCTCGGTCAGCGACCCCCGTGGCAAAGCCCTGTCCTCGATCTGTGGCGACCTCATGGACGAGTCGACCAAGACCAAGGACAAGGCCGCGTTCGCGGCCGCCCAGGCCGACCATGCCGTCGACGTCTGGACCCGTCCGGGGGCCGACTCCACGAGCATCGGTGTGCGGGCCCTGACCCGAGAGCTGCCCGCGGCCCTCGACCTCGCCGCCGAGATGATCCTCGAGCCCGGCCTGCGCGAGTCGGACCTCGAGCGGATCAAGAGCCAAGGGAAGAACCAGATCGCGCAGCGCAAGGGGTCCCCGGGCTCGGTCTCTTCGCGGGTCCTGCCCTCACTCATGTGGGGATCCAAGCACCCCTACGGTCAGATCGAGACCGAGGCCAGCGTCGACGCGGTGCGCCTGAGCGACTGCAAGCGGTGGGTCTCCAAGCTGCGTCCCAAGGGCGCCCACCTCTGGGTGGTCGGCCAGATCAGCGAGGCCGAGCTGCGCGAGCAGCTCGGTTCCCGGCTCTCGAAGTGGACCGGCAGGGCCCCCGAGGCTCGGGTCACACCCACGCCCAAACCCAAAGCCGGCACGATCTTCTTTGTCGACGTGCCCGACGCCGCGCAATCCCAGATCTCCGTGGGCCACCTCGGCCCCGCTCGCGACGCCGAGGACTACGAGGCCACGCAGATGGTCGCCGCGATCTTGGGTGGCTCGTTCTCGAGCCGCCTCAACATGAACCTGCGTGAGGACAAGGGCTGGGCCTACGGCGCCCGCGGTGGGTTCTACTACCGGCGCGGTGGCTCCTACTTCAGCGCCGGGAGCTCCGTACGCAGCGACGCGACCGCCGGCGCCCTGCGAGAGATCGCAGCGGAGATCACCCGCATGCGAACCACGGACCCGACCTCCGAGGAGCTCTCCCGCGAGCGAACCGGCGCCCTCTTGAGTCTGCCCGCCGGGTTCGCCAGCGCGACCCGGACCCTGTTCAGGTTCAAGAACCTCGCCTACTACGGCCTGCCCCTGGACTGGCACACAGGTCACCAAGAGCGACTCCGGGCCATCGAGATCGCCGATGTCCGGGCCGCCGCCGAGACCCACCTGCAGGCCAGCGACTACGTCGTCCTGGTCGTCGGTGACGCCTCTGTGGTCCTCGAGGAGGTCGAGAAGATCGCCGAGGACAAGCTGTTCGGCGATGGCGGTATCACCTTCCTCGATACCGACGGCAAGCGGGTCGGTCGACCCGAGCGGGACCCCGCCCCCCAGTAGGGCTCCCGTCGCCGACATGAAAATCGGGCCTCCGCATTCGCGGGGCCCGATTTTTTCTGTTCGACCTACTCGCTCTCATCCGGCTTTTTGTTGCGCTGTAGACGTTGCCGCAGCATCCACCAGGCGCCGCGGCGGGTCGCCTCGCTCGCGCTCCGGGTCACCCGCTTGCGGCCCTCTCGGAGCGTCGCCTTGACCCGACCCTGGAGCGTCTCCTGTTCCTCGCGGAGGGCCCGTTCCCGGGCGTCGAGCTGATCGCGGACCATATTGCCCACCGCCAAGCCCAAGAGCACCGCACCGACGACGAAGATCACCAAGAGCTCGAGCTGCACGGGAAAATTGTAGCAGCCCTGGCGCCATGTCTGCCGAACCCGCCGGTGGGCACGCCTGCCGCCCCAAGTTCGGGGACAGACGCGACTTCGGGGCGAGGGCGCGGCGGGCGAATCCGGCGAATCTGCTACTGACAGTCGATGCGCACCGAGCCGGGTCCCGCGACCTCGGTCTCGTCGCCCGTACCACCGGCGCCCTCGCACATCCCATCCGTGCAGGTCAGTCCATTCCCGCAAGTGCCGTTGGTGAAGCAGGGACAATCTTGTGTGCCCGTCGGACACGCGCCACCATCACCGCTCGGGTCGGTAAAGCAGCCCGAGCACCGCAAACCACATCCCTCGAACCGTCCAATCGCCGACCTCGCGCACCAGCGCACTCTACCTTTTGCGTCGGGACCGAACAGACGCCCGACGGCCCAGCACCAATTCGATCACGATTCAGGCCACAACAGGGTGTTTGAATGGCTCCTGCCGAACACGCCAATCAGGGACAGGCACAACCCCAGCTCGCGGGTAGGTCCGGGCAGGCCAGCTCCGCGATGAGCCGGTGCCCATCCTCGTTGGGGTGGATGTGATCGAAGGCCCGCAGCTCTGGGCGCATGAACCACTGGGGCAATTCCGCGGCTCGCTGGGCGTCCGCATCCAGGGCGGCCTCGCGGGCCTCCCCCTCGAGCGTCCCGTTGCGCTCGTTCCAGTCCTTGTCCCTGTCGAGGGCGGCGCGCATTTTGGTGATGTCGCGCAGCGGGGCATTGCGGTCGCGCATATCCGAGTCGTAGAGGTCGATACCGACGTCGGCGAGCTCGCTCGGATCCCAGGCCGCGTCCGGGTCGTCGCGGCGATCTCGGTAGACCCCCAGCGCAGCCTGCGGCGTCGCCCGACCGGCGATGAAGTCGACCACAATTTGCGTGTGGCGCTTGTAGGCCAGCCCGGCGATCCCCCGCCAGCGGCGCTTGTCGGTCTCAGCGCCCCAGGGAGTCGGCGAGAGCGCGACCACCTGCATCCCGCGCTTGTGGGCCGAGAGGAACAGCTGGCGGATCTCTCGGTTGGTGCGCTCGGGCGCGGCGATGCTGTTGAGGCCACCCTGAAACACGAGCCAGTGCTCATGATCGGGGTTTCGCAGGTTGATGTAGCGGTTCTCCGCGACCTGCTTCATGAAGTGCTGGCGGAGCTGATAGGCGCCGTAGCCCGTCTTGGACAGGTTCTTGACCTCGATGTTGCTGCACCAGTTTTGGAAGTGCTGGACGTAGGGGCCCTTCTTCCAGGCGCCCACCGAGCCGGCCAGGATCATGACCTTGACCGCTCTGTCCTGCTTCTTGAACCGCCAGGTCGCGGGTGGATCGTCGTCGGGGCCGGGCCCGGCCATGACCATGGCCGGTGCGGTACCGAGGGTCGCGGCCAGCAGGCCCAGGGCGCAACCGGCGAGGAGTCGTCGACCGTGGGTCCTGAACCGGTCTGCAGGGCGAGGAGTCAAAACGTTCAAACCAAAACCAGGCATTGCGGCGCTCATGGGACGAGACGGACCCGATCCTATTCCACGATCTCGAAGTCGACGACCGCGAGGTCCGTGCCGTCCTCACCCTCGGGGCTGATGCGGACGGTCCACGACCCCAGATACTCGGGCCGAAGCTTGAGGTAGGCCCGGGTCTTGTACGCGTGGATATCGCGAATCCGAACTTTTCCGCGCCGTGTGACGACCCCGTCTTTTTCCCAGATCACCCACACGAGCTCGTCGACGCGGGCGTGAACCGCGCGAAAGCACACGTTGGCGATCATATCGGTGGTCGCAGAGAACTGCTCGGTCGTCCCGACGCAGCCGTTGTCGTAGTCGCGGCCGAGCTCGACCATGTCGATGTGAAGGCCCGACTTGGCGATCGCGCCGACCGGCGCCTGATCGTGCATGGACACGGGCAGCTTCGAGAACGCCTTGGCGCTCTCCTCGGGCGTCCCTGGCGGGATCACCTTGGGATCCCGAGGATGCAGCGCGGCCTTCACCTTCGCGGCCTTCGCCTTCGCCTCGGCCCGGGCCTTCTCGTCTTCGAGCAGGGCCGCGAGCTTCGGGTCCCCCGGTTCGGTGTGTGTCGATCCTGGCGGCCGGGCCTGAGGTCCGTCCGTCGATGGAGGGGCCCGTGTAGACACCGGCTGGGGAGGCGTCTCGACCGTCGGCTCGCTCCGGCCGACAAACACGACGACCAGGGGGATCACGATAGCGACCGCGAGCACGATCAGCAGACCGGTCTTCGAGCCTCGCTGTGGCTCGAGCTCCACGACCTGCGGCGTGGCCGCGATGGCCTGTGGCATGGCCGCGGTCTCCGCGGTGGGTTTGGCTTCAGCCACGGTGGGCTCGGGCTCGGAGCCGCCGCTCCCATTCCGGCCAAACATGGGGACGACCTTCGCCCCCTTGTTCTCGCTACTCGGACTCGCTGGCTCGGAATTCGCTGACCCGGGGTCTCCCGACAGACCCTCCGAGCCTGACCCGGGGTCTCCCGAATTCGCTGACCCAGGGTCTCCCGACAGACCCTCCGAGCCTGACCCGGGGTCTCCCGACGACCCTCCATCCGAGCCTGACCCGGGGTCTTCCGTAACCAACTTTTCAGGGCTGCTCAGGCTGGAGACCGGCGGTGCGCGCCGCTTCCCTGCTCCAAACACCGGTGCAAAGGGGACAGCTGGTTTCACCTGTACAGACGATTTCCCCTGCACGGGCGGCTTCGTGTTCGGCGGCGGCGCAAACAGCTCGTCCCAACCCGCGTCGAGCACCACTCGGGTCCCGCTCGTTGACGCCCCGGCGCTCGGGGGACTCCCGACCCCAGGGGGTTTGCCCGTGTCAGCCATGACAATGAGAGACGATGAACGGGCCCAAACAGGAACCCCGTGCCAGATGCTGCCTCAGCCCCCGTCACTCCCGCAAGCCCGCTCGAGGACCCAGCTCCCAGTCAGGGATGATCCGCGAGTAGACGAGGCGTGTGAAAGCCCGCAACTCTGCGGATCTTCACCCAGCGGGGTGGAATCCAACGGAGGCTGCGGCCCAAAGAAGGCCGGTCCAATACACGCAGCGCTCAGCTGGCGGCTGCGTCGTCATCCGGCCGGCGGTCGGCACAGATCTTCCCCTTGTCCTTAGACAGGGTCTCGAGCTGCTTCTTGGCCTGCCTTTTATAGTTGTCCGGGGCCGTGGACCCCTTCTTGACGATCGCTTGGAAGTAGGCCTCGGACTTGTCACATTGGCCGAGCTTGGCGAAGGCCAGGCCCGAGTAGTAGACGGCGTCGTGGATAACCTCTGCCTCGGGCGCGTTCTCGACGAGCCAATAAAATTCGCCCAGAGCGCTGCGATAGTCTCGCTCGGCGAACAAGGTCTGACCGATCTTGAAGCGAACTTCGGCCTCCTTGCTGTCGGCCGGATAGCGCGAGAGATAGGTCCGAAACAGGCGTCGGGCGAGGGCGTGCTGGTTTTTCTCGAGCGCCCGCTCGGCCGCCCGCAACAGGTCGCTCTTACCCTCCGGGATGTCGGTCTCCGCCTTGAGGGTGGTCTCGAGTGCGGCCAGACGACCGTCGAGCTCCGTGCGTGATTCACCGACGTTCTGGCTCAGGGCCGCGACCTCGTTGCGGCTGTCCTCGGCCACCCCTCGGACCTGCGAGAGGTCGACCTCGAGGTCGTCCACACGCACACCCAAGCTGGCCTGGTTGTTGCGGAGCAGGCCCTCGGCCTTGACCAGCTGGGCCTCGACCTGGGCCATCTGCTCTTGCGCCCGCTCGAGGGTCTGTTCGAGCTGAGTGTCGCGCTCGGCGACTCGCTTCTTGAGCGTGACGACCTCGGCCTGAAGCTCGTCGTGGTCGGCCTTCATGGTGATGCACGCGACGAGCGGCATCACGCTCAGGAGGGCCAAGGTTCGGGTCACGAAGATGTTCATGGTCGTCACGATGTTCACGAACGATCGACCCGCCTCGCAGCGGGTCGTCGTGGGGGTTTCTACACCCCTGAGCTCGCAGGACCTACGGCCTGCGGAGCGAGGAGATTCCTCTGTCGGCCTACTGCCAGATGAACTCGACGCGGCGGTCGTCGGCGTAGGTCGCCTCGCTGTTGCCGCGCGCATCGAGGCTGCCCTTGGAGATGACCTGCATGTTCTCGGGCGGGACGCCGAGATCTTGGAGGAACTTCTTGATGCCCTGGCCGCGCTTGTCGGTCAGGAGGATGTTGTACTCCTCGGTGCCGCGCGGGTCGGCGTGGGACTCGAGGTAGACGAGGCGGCCCTGGTCGGCGATGCAGGTCGCGGCGGACTTGAGCGTCTCTTGGGTCTCGGGGCTGATCTTCGGGCTGTCGAAGCCGAAGAACACGGCGCTGAGCTCACACAGGACCTCACCGTCGCCGGAGTAGTCACCGGAGAAGATGCACATACCGCCGTCGCAGATCTCGTCCATGGCGCAGTCGTCGTCCATGGTGCACGAGCCGACGGCGCCGGGGATGCCGTCGGAGCACAGGCCAGTGCCGAGGTCGCAGGTGCCGGTCGGGCAGTCCATGTCCTCTGCGCAGAAGTCACAGGCGCCAGCCTTGCAGACCAGGCCGCCGGTGCAGTCCAGGCTGCTGGTGCAGGGTGAGCCCTGACCGGCACCGTCGGCGATCGCCTCAGAGGGATCGACGCAGCGCAGCTCGTGGCAGACGAAGTCCTCACCATTGGGGCCTGCGCCTGCGCACTCGCTGTTCTCGACACAGTTTTGGCAAGTGCCGTCGACGCACTTCTCACCCATCTCTTGGTTGCAGTGCTTGTTTTTCTTGCACGCCGGGTACTCCGGTTTTTTGCAGCCGGAGGTGGTCGACAGAGCCATGAGGCCCATGGCGAACATGCCGAGGAAGGACAGACGGGAGAGGCGGGCGGAAAGGGACCGATTTGACATCGAACGAACTCCGGGGACTCGAGCCCAGGGGGGCAGCCGAGTCGGGACAAGGATTAACCCTACGACCAATCGGTGTCAACCGCGCATGGTCTGGGCGTAGAGGCGCACTTCGTAAAGATCGCCGTCAACGGTGAAGCGCTGGCTGTGAACGCCGCCTTCGGTCTCCACGATATCGGCGCGCGCGGCCGCCAGCGCGTCTGGGCCCAAGCGGGGCCGAGGCGCGAGCGCCAACCTATGCAGCACGTAGTCGCTCCAGGTCAGCTGGGCAAAGCGGGCCTGGCGAACATAGAGATCATACTCGAGCTCGATCTTGCCGCCCGCGTGGTGACGGGCGACGATCTCGACCTCGAAGGCGCGCTGGCCGTGAGGCGTGGCGACGACCTCCGAGAAGGTCGTGTGCTGACCGTCGGCGACGACCAGTTCGTAAGTCGAGACGACTGTGTTCTCGGCCGCCGCGCCCGCGACTCCACGCTCGACCGCGACGATCTCGACGCCGATCTCGAGCGGCCACAGGGCCTCGCTGCGGTCGCCGAACATGGGCGCCGAGAAGCTGTCGCCAGGTGTGGCCGCGGCCGGAGTGGCGACCGCGGTGATGCCGACGAGAGTCGCCGCCGTGAGGGCGGCCTGACAGAGACGGGTGCGCGCTGTGCCTCGCATGCTCATCAGATCCAACACTTTTCACATCCACCCTAATTTTCACGCCGGGTCCCTGAAGAACCTCGGTTGGCTGAAAATTTTGAGCGCCGGTCCGCTACAGTCGTTCGTGGTGGACGACCCTGCCCAGCTGCCGGCCACCGCGAACGACGGGTGGCGCCCGCTCGCCCGCCGCTCCCTCGGCCTCTTGTCTGCGCTCGCCCTGATCTCGATTGTGGCCTGGCGATGGGGCCTCGGAGGCCCTGCCTCCACGCTTCGCTGGCGGGCGCCCGGGGCCTGCGTCGAGGTCTACCGGGTCGAGATCGACGAGCAATTTCGAGGTCCCGAGGTCGCCGCGCAGCTCGGCCGGCCCGAGGCCCACGAGCGCTGGCTGCTGGCCCTCGCCGGCGACCCACGGATCGCCGGTGGCGTGCGCGCCGTGTTGGAGCCCGAGACGCCCGAGTCCAGTTCAACGCCCTGGCCCAGTTCAGCGTCCAGCTCGGCGCCACGCTTTCGGACCGGCTGGTGGTCGGCCCGGGAAGTCGGACCGGCCGCCCCCGATCTCGCGTGCAGGGCCGCCAGCTGGGACACCTACGAAGACATCCTGGCCACGGCCTGGCCGGTGTTGCCCGCCCACCCCGTGCGCAGGGGGGATCGGTGGATCGGCGCGGACGTCGAGGGTCGCTGTCACGAGACCGTGTGTATCGACCTCGATGGACCCCCCAGCGGCGGCATTCGCGGGCCACACACACACACCCCTATCGATACCCCTACGGATCCGGGACCCTGCGTCGCCGAACCCATGCTCGAGGAGCTCACCTGGATCGAGTCTGACCACGGCCAGGTCCGCGCTCGGATCACCGGTTCGTGGACCGACGGGCGGGTCGGAGCGAAGACCGGAATTCTCACGTCGAGGACCGTAGAGTGGGTCGCGGGCCGGCCCCGCTGGGCGGAACAGACGGTCGAACAGCGCTGGGTGGGGGTCACCCGATACACGCGCCTCGAGGCCGTAGACGAGTGTGGAGGTCGGTCGTTTTTCATGTTTGCAGTCCAGCGTGGCGCCCGAGTTCAGAGCGGGCAGATCGCGGCGATTCGTGCGAGGCTCCGCGCTGGCCCGCCGCTGGATCCGCGCCCGCTCTGAACTCGGGCGCCGACCTGGAACAAGTGTCGACTGCGGCGGCGTACATGCACCGACATGGACAGGATCGAGATCATCGGAACGCGGCCTGGAGCTCCCGGCACGGGTCTGCGCGGCCGCATCGCCGTCGGCGGAGCCAAGAACGCCGCCTTGCCCATTCAGTGCGCCGCCCTGCTCGGTGAGGGCACCACGCGCCTGCGCCACATCCCCGCGCTGACCGACGTCTCGACCATGAACCGGCTGCTGCGCGAGCTCGGCTGCGAGGTCACCCCCAACGCCGCCACACACACCGTCGAGATCTCCCCGGCCGGTGTGGTCGAGGGGACCCTCGAGGCTCCCTACGAGCTGGTCAAGACCATGCGCGCTTCGGTCACCGTCATGGGCCCGCTGCTGGGCCGCTTCGGCCGAGCCCGCGTGTCTCTGCCCGGGGGCTGCGCGATCGGAGCTCGACCGATCGACCAACACCTCAAGGGCCTCGAGGCCCTCGGCGCCGAGGTCGTATTCGAACACGGCTACGTCGAGGTCGCGGCCAAGAACGCCACCCGGCGCTTGGCGGGGGGCCGCTTCCACTTCGACATGGTCACGGTCGGCGGCACCCAGAACGTGATGATGGCCGCGGTCTTGGCCGCGGGCAGCTCGCGGCTCGAGAACGTCGCCCGGGAGCCCGAGGTCGAGGAGCTCGCCCGCTTCCTCAACAAGATGGGCGCACAGATCTCGGGCGCGGGCACGGACACCATCGAGATCCAGGGCGTCGACAACCTTCAGGGCATCGACCACGCGATCTTGCCCGACCGCATCGAGGCCGGAACTTTCGCGGTCGCGGCCGCGATCACCCGTGGTGACGTGCTGCTCGAACACGCCCCCGTCGACCACATGCACGCGGTCATCGACAAGCTCGTCGAGGCCGGGGTCGAGTGCCGGGTCGAGGCCGACGGCCTGCGCGTCATCGGCCCGGAGCGACTTCGCCCCATCGACGTCGTCACCCGACCCCACCCCGGCTTCCCCACCGATATGCAGGCCCAGATCATGGTCCTCGCCGCGATGGCCGACGGCGCCAGCGTGATCCGGGAGACCATCTTCGAAAACCGCTTCATGCATGTTCCCGAACTCACTCGTTTAGGGGCCGACATCGTCGTCAATGGCAACACAGCCGTGGTTCGCGGCCCGACCCAGTTCTCGGGCACCACGGTGATGGCCACGGATCTCCGGGCCAGCGCGTCGCTGGTGCTCGCCGGGCTCGTGGCCGAGGGCCGCACCGAGATCCGACGCGTCTATCACATCGACCGGGGCTACGAATCCATCGAGGAGCGCCTGCGCCCCCTCGGTGCGAACATCAAGAGGTACAGTGACGCCGGTGTCTGAGCCGCTGATCTTCGCGTTACCCAAGGGACGGATCCTCGAGCAAGCCACACCCCTGCTCGCGGCCGCCGGTTTCGACATCGCGGCGGCGCTCGCCGCCGTCGGCCGTAAACTTCGCTTCGAGCTCCCCTGTGGAGCCCGCGCCCTGCTGGTCAAACCCGTCGACGTGCCGACTTACGTCGAGCATGGGATCGCCGATGTCGGTATCGCGGGGCTCGACACCCTGCTCGAGCAAGGCCGGGATCTCTACGAGCCCGTCGACCTCGGCATCGGTCGCTGCCGCATGTCGGTGGCCGCCCCCGTCGATCGCCCCGCCGATCTGCGCCGAGGCATGACCCTGCGCGTGGCCACCAAATACCCGCGCTGCGCCCTGCGCCACTACCGAGCCAAGGGCATCCAACCCGAGATCATCCCCCTGTTCGGATCGGTCGAGCTGGCGCCGATCACCGGGCTCGCCGATCAGATCGTCGATCTCGTCGAGAGCGGCGAGACCCTGCGCCAAAACCGGCTCGCGGAGATCGAGACCATCTTCGAGGTCAGCAGTCGGCTGGTCGTCAACCCGGCCAGCCTGCGTCTGAAACAGCCGCAGATCTCAGAGACGATCACCGCGCTGCGTCGGGCCGTCGAGCGCCGGGCGCGAGCTGAAGCATCCATGAACACGACGAAAGCAGCGTCCAGGTGAGCTTGTTCGGGCGCAACAAGAACAAGGGCAAGGTCCCGCCTGGAGACCCCCCCGAGGAGCTGGTCGCCGACGCCTTCGAGCAGCTGCGTGTGCACCCGCGCCTGCGCGACCAGGGCCTCGAGCCCAGCGACGCCATGCGGGCTCGCCTCCTCGACGCGGTCCCCGAGCTGCGCGCCTACGGCTCGAACCAATACGCGTCGGTGCGCGCGGTCTTGGATTGGGACCACCAGCTGCCCAGCGAATACATGTTGCTGCGCATCTACACGGCCTACAGCCGCCACGAGACCCGCCTGATCGACACCCAATTTCGGGCCCGCGACCAAGCCATCGCCACCGACAACGTCTACCCCGAATTCGATCTCCCCGACTACGGTGAACTCGACGCCAGCGAGACCTATATCGCCGTGATCCGGCCGGGCAGCGAGGAGTTCGAGGAGTTCCGGTTCTTCAGCGACTGGCGCAAGGAAGTTCGCCCGCCCGTCGCCCGGGCGACCCTCTCGGCCGTCAAGGGCCTCGAGAGCTACCAGAGCGCCTACCGCGAGCGCCAAAACGACGCCCTGGGCTCGGCCGTGGTCGTCGGCTGGGTCCCCCCTTGCCTCGCCGAGTCCAAGGCCTGGGCCGTCGAGATCTGGCTGGTCGTCGAATTCGACGGACAGATCGGCAAGGCCAAGGTGTTCATGGTCGACTCGGAGAGCCTCGAAGTCACGCGTGAGTACCTGACCGAGGTCCACGTTCCCTGAACCCAGCACCCACGCTGTCCCCGTTCGCGGACGACTCGCAGTCCGCCCAGCACAGCGTTAGGAGATCACCGTGGAGCAGCTCATCACACGACTGCTCGCGCGCGTCCAAGAGCACAGTCCCAAGCGGGTCTTGGTCGTGGTTCCAGATGCCCACGGCGCTCGCTGGATGGCGAGCCTGCTGGCTGAGGGCGGGGCCCTGGTCGGCGCGCGGATCCTCGATGTGGAGAGCCTGATCACGGCCGCCGCCGCTGAACTCGGGCCCCCTCCCCTGCCGCCGGCCGTCGTGCTGGGGGAGGTCAGGGCGGCGCTGGCCGCCGATCCCGACGGCCACTTCGAGCGGATCCTCGACCACCCGAGCTACCAGCGCGAGCTCCTGCGCAGCTTCGTCGCCCTCGAGCGGGCCCTGAGCTGTGAGCCGGACTCCGACTCCGGCTCCGGCCCCCGAGCGACCACGTCCCTCGGGCAACCGAGCACGCGGGACGTGGTCGCGGGAGCGCTCGAGGACCTGCTCGACCGGGCAGATCCTCTCGGTCTCTGCGCTCGAGATCGACACACCCTCGAGGCCTTCGCCCGGTTCCGCGTCCTGGTCTCGAGCGCAGCTTTGGACGGCTCATCGACTTCGTCGACCTCATCGACTTCGTCGACCGCTTCGAGGGGCTGGGCAGGCGCGGACTTGGGGCGGGTGCTCCGAGATCACGGACAGGTCGGCTTCCTGCGAGCCGGCCGCTGCGCCGAGCGAATCGCGATCGGGTTCTCAGCCGAGACCACGACCCGCTGGCAGGCACGGCTGCTCGAGACCCTGGGCTGCGCGCGCTGGGGGAGCGCCCCGACCGACCCCCACACACACACCGAACCCCGCCCCGTCACCGAACCCCGCCCCGTCACCGAACCCCGCCCCTCCCTCGATGCGCGCCTGTCCTGTGCGGGTCCCGAGGCCGAGATCGCCGCCGTCGCCCGGATCCTGCGCGGCGATCCCCGCTGGCGGGCGCGCCTGGGCGACACAGGCACAGGCCAGAGCCCGAGCGGACTCTCGGGCGCGGCGATCTTGGCCCCGGCCGAGGCCATCCCCCGCTGGGTCGCGCGCCTGAGTCACCGAGACATCCCCGTGCGCGCCTGGGTCGAGAGTCGACCTGCGGACACGGCCGTGGCGAGCTGCGTCCGGGCCCTGTTGCGGGTCGTCGGAGCGGGGGGAGCGGGGAGCTCGCAGTCCTCGGGGCCGCCCGCGGCCGGCTCTCCAGACCATCCCGCCGCGTCCTCCACCGTCACCCGGGCCGACGTCGAGCTCCTGCTCTTCGGCCCGAGCTTGCGGGTCTGGGCCTCGCTCTCCGAGGACATCGAGGACATCGACTACCCCCGCTCTCCCCGACCTGGAGACCTGCGCGCCGTATGGACCCAGCAGCGCGCCGCTTCATTTTCACTCCCGACTTTGGCCGGCAGGATCGCCGCCAACGCCGACACGGTCGGCGAGGAACTCGAGGCTCGGGGCCGCCGCTTTGGGTGGTCACCGGCCACCCTCGAGGACCGGGCGCGCCGGCTCGACCGCGCCGGTCGACTGCTGACCGCGGGCGTCGAGCGGCTCCGGGCCATCGCCGACGATCCCGCCCCCGGTCCCGCCCTGTGCGAGCTCCTCGACGATTGGGATCTGCTCGGTCGAGCAGCCGTGTTCGGGAGCGACGCCGGCCCGCTCCGAGCCGCGCGGGTCACCGTCGACAGCCTCCGGCATCTCGGTGGCGACACCAGCGTCGAGACCCTGCGCCAGACCCTCGACCACGCCCTCAGTGGGGCGAGCGCAGGCCGCTGGGTCCAGACCCGGGCCGTCGCCGGAACCGACCCTGTCTGGGTGCTGCCCTACCGCTGCGCCGGGACCGTGGGTGCGCTCCCATCGACCTTGTTCTTGACCGGCCTCGATCTCCACCCGGCGGCGCCCCTGCGCCACGGGCCGATCTCCGAACCGCTGCGCGTCCGCTTGGGCCTGGTCTCGGAGGTCGACCGGTTCTCGACCGAGCTGCGCCGCCTCGACGCCCTGGTCGACGGTCGGCGCTGCGTGGTCGCGAGCTGGCGAGACCGCGATGGGACCGGCGCCCGCCGACCCCCGGGACCCTGGATCGCCGGGCGACAGCGGGAACGCGGGGCTGCCTGGGTCGTCGGTGCGGACGCCCTCGCCCTGCCCCCGTCACCACAGGACACGCCCCCGGTTCCAACCTGCCCGCTCGAGGCCGCGCTCATCGGCTGGGCCGACGACGCCACGCTCGCTCGCCGGGTCGAGGCCGTCCGCAGTCACGAGTCGCGGGGCCCCGCTGGACCTCACTCCGGGCGGCTCGACGTGTCCGTGCCCCCGCGGCGCCCCTACTCTGCCAGCGCCCTCCAGCGCTATGCAGAGCTCCCCTACCGCTACTTCATCGAGCGTGTACTCGGGCTGCGCGAGCCCCGAGTTCAGGGTGACGGGACCGCTGCGTTGCTCGCCCGTGAGCAGGGCGAGGTCGTGCACGAGGCCCTCGAGCGGGCGCTCGGATCGGCGCTCGCTTGGTCCCAAACCAACTGGCTCGACCTGAGCTCGCAGTCCCCGGCCCTGCTCGCCGAGACTCTCGTGGCGCTCGCCGAGGGCTACCGTCGCCGAGCCCAACACAGCCAGGCCGAGGTCCTGTGGGCCAGCGAGCGAGACCGATGGACCGCCGAGCTGAACCTGTGGTGGCGGCACTGGCACGGGCGCCTCGTAGACAGCTGGCCCGGCGAGCTCCCACCGTTCCCCGAATCCCTCTCCGGTCCCCCGGCTCGCGGACGATCTCGCCCCGTCCCGGAGCAGAGCGCCCCCGGCAGGTTCCTCGCCGCCGTCGAGTGGTCGCCCGCAGATCCCGTCGGTCCCGAACTCTCCCAGTCGGGTGTCCTTCTCGACTTCGAGCTCGATCTCGGAACCCGTCGCCTCCCCTTCGTGGCCGCCATCGACCGCATCGAGGTCGACCCCCCCCGCAACCGGATCTTGATCTGCGACTACAAGACCGGCGCCCCGCCTTGGCCCTCGGCCCTCGCGGCTGAGCTGCGCGCGGGCACCCACCTCCAGCTGCCCCTCTACGCCCTCGCCGTCGAGCAGGTCTGCCGCGTCCACCCGGAGCGCCTGGGCATGCCCGGCCCGGCCCGAGTCGGCGGCCTGCGGCTCGAGTTTCTCAAGCGCCCCGCTCGTTTCTTCGCCGGTGATCGCCCGGCCCTCCCCGTGACCTTGGGCTTCGATCCGGACGCCGCCCTCGGCGTCGACCGAGATGGCCGCGAGTGGAGTATCCGCGAGGCTGCGCGTATGTTTGCCGCCAGCTTTGCCGCAGCGATCGAGACCGGCACCTACCCGCTCTCGGCCCGGACCTCCGTCCGGGGTCTCGCCCGGGGCGGCGAGCGCATGCACGAGCTCATGCGCGCCGTGCTCGAGCCTGTCGCCACACACCCAGACGCTCCAGCCCAGGGCGAGACCCTCGATCTGCCCCCGCCCCTGTCACCGCTGCCCGACCCGGGGCGCGCCCGCCAGGTCGTCCGATGACCACCGACGAGTTCGACCCGCTCGACCCGCTCGACCCGGGTCTCGGGGGCACCTTTGGTCCGATCTTCGATCCGCGGCGATCGGCGATCGTCGTCGCCAGCGCGGGGACCGGAAAGACCTGGCGCCTCGTTCGACGCTACCTGCGGATCATCGCCGGCCCGGTCTCGGACCCGGCCCGCTCGACCCACAAGGGCGATGACCACAAAAGCTGGGCCCGCCCCGACGAAGTCGTCGCCGTCACCTTCACTCGGGCCGCCGCCGCCGAGATGCGGGCCCGCGCATTCGCAGCGTTGACCATGGACGTGGATGCGCAGGCGATCGCCGGGCTCCGCGACGGCGACCCGGTGCTCGCCGAGATCCTCACCCACCACGACCTCGACGCCCGCCTGCGGCTCGCCGAGCAGGTCGCCGCCGCCCCCATCGGCACCCTGCACAGCTTGTGCGCCCGGCTCCTGGGCGAGTTCCCCGAGCTCTCGGGTGTGCCCCCCGACGCCCGACCCCTCGACCCTGCGGAGCAGTCCCTCGAACTCGACGCCTTTGTCCGCGGCTGGCTCGACCGGGCCCTCGACGACCCGACCGACCCCGCCCACTCGGACTGTTCGGCGCTCCTGCGTGCACACCCGGCCGGCTTCGTGCTCCGCGAGCTCCGGACCATGGTCGACGCGCCGACCCTGTGTTCACTCGACCCGGAGACCGTCGACGCTCTGCCCTCCGGTCCGCGCCCCGAACCCCTGGCAGATCCCCTGGCAGATCCCCGTGCCGAAGCTCCTCCGCCGTCGGCCACCGCCATCGCCGGGGCCCGTCGACGCTTCGTCGAGACCCAGTGGCGCGAGTATTTCGAGCAGATGCAGCAGCCCCTCGCGTGGCTGTTTCAGGCCTGTGTGGGCCTCGGTGAGGCCGCCAACTCCAAGCAGCGCTCGCTCGCCACCAAGCTCACGACTTTGTCCCGACACTTCGGGGGCAACGTCGACCTGCCCACGGTCGACGCCGACCTCCGCGCTGTCGTCGACATTCGCCCGAGCAAGGGCCTGGGCACCATCAAGGATCTGCTCCAACAGGTCCGCAACATGCACAAGGTCGCCTCGACTCGGCGCGAGCGCCCCGTGCTCCCCGATCCCTGCGCCGCCTCCGACCCGCGCCACCCCGCCCACCTCGCCCGGTGGCTGGCCGTCGCTCACCTCGCCCGCGCACACTGGCGCGCCAGCCTCGAGCGCCGCGCCCTGCTGCGCTACGACGACCTCGAGCGCCTCACCCGGCAGCTCCTCGACGACCCCCGAGCCCAGGCCCAGCTCCGGGGTCGCTACCGACATCTGCTGGTCGACGAGTACCAGGACGTCAACCCGCTCCAAGCCGAGCTGATCGCCGCCCTCGCCCAGCACTGTGGGGGCGACGAGCCGGCCCGCCTGTTCCTGGTCGGCGATCCCAAGCAGTCCATCTACGGGTTCCGGGGGGCCGATCCCGAGGTCTTTCAGCGCGCCGAGGCCCAAGCTGCCGACGCCGGGCATGTCCGTATCGAGCTCGCCCAAAACCGGCGCAGCGCACCGACCTTGGCCCGGTTCTTCGCCCAGCTTTTTCCGCCCCTGTTCGCCGGTCGCCTACCCTGGCAACTGACCACCGATTTTGGGCGCCCCCTCGAGCTCGCCCGGCTCCGCGACGTCCTCGATCACGCCACCGTGCCCTGGGACCACGACATCGTCGCGCTCCGGTCCAGCAGTGATGAACGCTGGCCCGGGGTCGCCGTCGATGTCCTCCTGCGCACCCGCGCAACCGGGTCCGGCCACGACCGTGCGCGCGATCTCGACCCGTCCACGGGCGCGGTGCTCGAGACCGAGGCCCAGCGCGTCGCAGCCCACGTCCGCGGGCTGCTCGCGGGCGCGACCTTGGGTCCCGGCCAGCCGGGTCCGGGCCAACCCGCCGAACCCACCTCGAACGAGCCGCCGCGACCCCGGGACATAGCGATCTTGATCCCCCGTTGGAACCTCGCCGAGGCCTACCGGGCCGCCCTCGAGGTCCAGGGGATCGCGGCCGACCTCGCCGGTGGCCGGGGCCTGCTCGCCCTCCCCGAGGTCCGGGACCTCATCAACCTCGTGCGCCTGTGGGCCGACGAGCGAGACGAGCTCGCGGCCGTCGCCGTCTTGCGGGGGCCCTGTTTTGCGATCTCCGACCTCGGCCTCTACGTGCTCGCGCGGTGGCCGGGGGTCGACCAACGCACCCGCGAGGCCGACCCCGACCTCCCCGATTTCGCCACCCTCGACGAGCTCTGGGAGCCCTGGGACGAACTCGACGACTCGCCCGACCCGGAATCCAAACCCGACCCGGAATCCAAACCCGACTCGGATTCCAAACCCGACTCGGATTCCAAACCCGACTCGGATTCCAAACCCGACTTGGAATCCAAACCCGACTCGGATTCCAAACCCGACTCGGATTCCAAACTCGGCGGGCCTCGGTCCAGGCCCCGACGCATGCGCGCCGTCCTCCGTCACGGCCGCCTCGACCCCGGGCGCGCCGTCGAGGCGCTGTGCTGCGCCGGTGTGCTCGAACCCGAGAAGGTCGCTGAAGTCCGCGCCCGCCTCGAGGCCGATGCAGCCGCCCTCGAGCTCGGTCGAGATCGATTTGCGGCCCTCGTCCGTCACGCCGGCGCCCGGCCCAGCGCCGACCTGCTCGCCGACCTGATCGCCGCGTTCACCCTCGAGGCCCACTGGCTCGCCGGTCCTCGAAACCGGCGCGCCGTCGCCAACGCCTGGCGCTTCGTCGAGCACGTCCGCACCCTCGAGCCCTCCGGCCCCGACCTCCCGAGGCTCGCTACCTGGCTCGACGCGGGCGCCCAGCCGGCCCCCGAGGGACTGCTCTCCCCCGGCGCCGACGCGGTCACGATCACCACCTGGCACGGCGCCAAGGGCCAGGAGTGGCCGCTCGTCGTGGTCGCCGGGCTCGGCGAGTTTCGCCGCCACGGCTCGCGGACCAGCTGGAGCGCGGCCCGGGTCCCCACCCTCGACAGCGCCCGGGGCGAGCGCCTGCCCGTGCCCCAGATCCGCCAGCCTCACCAGGGCTTCTCCGCGGCTCCCGATCCCCTGCATCGGGTCTGCGCCAACATGATGACCCCGCTCGAGGCCGCCGAGGCCAAACGGCTCCTCTACGTCGCTACCACCCGGGCCCGGGATCGACTCGTGCTCTCGGGGGAGGCCGATCCACGCGCCTTCGTCCACCGGGACGACAAGCCCTGGCTGAACCTCGAGTGGGGCTTCGACATGCGTGACCTGGTCGGCGAACCCAAGCCCGCCTACCTCTGCCTGCGTCCCATCGAACTGCTGGTCGCCGGTCTCGACCTCCCCGCTCCACCTTCGGGCGATACGATCCTGCGACCTCGAGCCGCCGCCTGGAGCCTCCCACACCTGCGGGTCATCGATGACCCCATGTTGCTCGCCGGGCTGGCCCGGCCTCTCCCACGCCCGGTGCTCGGGGCTGGACAACTCGACGAGGACAAGGAAGGGGCCGCTTCGGCCTCGAATCTCAAACCGACTTCGGAACCCGCTTCGACCACGACCGCGGCTCGGCTGACCGAACTGACGACTCCCCCGAAGCGACCCGTCCAGCTCGGCTTCGGCGCCCTGTTCGGGGCGCCCGCAGATCCGGGCAGGCCGGAGTTCGACCCACCGTCCGGCGAGTTCCCCGAGCCGAACTCGAGCTCCGGAGACCTGGCTGCCCTGGCCGACCCCACCCTGTTGCGCTGGCGCGCCGGCCCGCCGATGCGCAGCTGGCAACCCAGCGCAGGCCGCAGCCCGTGGCCGGTCAGCGAGTTCGAGTGGGACATGCCCCTGCCCGCCCGGCGCCCCTTCCTGCTCGACGGTCACCCACCGCGGTTGCTCGGAGAGCTGTTTCACGCGGCCATGGAGCACTGGGACCTCGCCGGCGACCCTCCGCGCGACCCGAGCGAGCTCGGAGCCCTGGTCCGGCGCTTGTTCCCCGCTCGAGACCCGCACACACACCGGAGCATCGCGACCTGGCTCGGCCGCTGCCTCGACGCCCTCCACCGGGCCCCGCTCAGCGAAGAACTCCGGGCCGCCCGAACCCGGGGCGAGCTCTTTCACGAGGTCGACATCGACGCCCTCATCCACGAATCGGCGCTCGACCACCGCATCCAGGGACGCATCGACCTCTTGTGGCGCAGCATCGACGGGCGCTGGAACGTGCTCGACTACAAAGTCACGGCCAAGGTCCGCTCGCTCGCCCAGATGCAGGAGTTGACCTGGGAGTACGGACCCCAGCTCGACCTCTACCGACGCGCACTCGGCCGCTGGCGCTACCGTGGGGCTCCCGTAGAGCTCGGTCGCCTCGGCCTGTGGCTGGCGACCGCAGGCAAAGCCATGTGGATGCGACTCGACCCCGCGGCCCCCCCTGAGTCATGGTGACCCGGTGAGCGATCTGCACCCGACCATCCCCCTGGGCTTCGAGCGGCGAGACGAGGCCCAGATGCATACACGCGCAGAGGAATTTTTCGAGCTCATGCAGTCGCGGCGCAGCGTCCGACAGTTCTGTGCAGACCCCATCCCCCTCGAGGTCGTCAGGCGGGCGATCCACAGCGCAGGTCAGGCTCCCAGCGGAGCCCACAAACAGCCATGGCGCTTCACCCTGATCACCGATCCGGCGGTCAAAAGGCAGATCCGAGAGGCCGCGGAGGCCGAGGAGCGCGAGACCTACGAGACCCGCATGAGCGACGAGTGGCGGGCCGCCCTCGCGCCCTTGGGCACCGACGCCGACAAGGCCTACCTCGAGACCGTGCCCGCCCTCATCGCCATGTTCCGGGTCGACTACGACCTCGACGACGACGGTCAGCGAAGCAAGAACTACTACGTTCAAGAGAGCTGCGGCATCGCTCTGGGCATGCTCATCGCAGCCCTCCACCACGCCGGGCTGGCGACCTTGACCCACACCCCGAGCCCCATGAACTTCCTCGCCAAGATCCTCTCCCGGCCAAAGAACGAGCGGGCCTACATGCTGCTCCCGGTCGGCTACCCCAGCGACGACTGCAGCGTCCCCGAGCTCGAGCGCAAGGCCCTGAGCGAGATCCTCACCGAGCACGGCTGACTGCCCACAGGCTGGACGAGGATCGGTGGACGGCAGCCCTCCTCAGCCGCCCACCGATCCTTCGATTTGGACGCTCGTTCTGGGTTATGGTCCGCCCGATCCCGCTGAGGACCCACCACCATGCGACCCACCCTTCGAGCCGTTCTGATCTCCGTCTCCCTCGCCCTCCCGATCGCTGCCGCGGTCGGCCTCACCCCCGACATTGCTTGGGCTGGACCCGAGACCCAGGAGATTTGGTTCGGCGAAGGTCCCTCCTCGCTCGAGACCGACGACAAGGGCAGGCTGACCTCCGAGGGCGCCAAGACCCACTCCGACGAGATCGACAGGATCCCCGGGGAGGAAGACTGGGAGCTCAAGTTCCACGCCCGCATGGGCAAGTACGCCGCGCCGGGGCCCGTCTACATCGAGTTCTATCAGACGGTCCAGGGCGAGGAGTACATCGTGTACCGCCACGAAGACAGCGCCTACGAGGGCCAGCGCCTCTACACATTGGTGCTGTTGCTCGAGGCCAACATCGGCTTCAACAAGAACCGGGACTACCGGGTCAAGATCATCCAGAACAACGGCAAGCGCGACCTCGTGCTCGCCTCCGGCAAGGTTCGGCTCATCGACACCGGTCGGGAAGCCGAGGGCCAGGACGAAGACCAGGACACCGACCCCGAGGGTCCCTCCGAGCAAGACATCGCCGACACGCTCGTCGGCGACGACTACGAGGACGAGGGCGACGAGGGCGACGAGGGCGACGAGGGCGACGAGGGATCGGAGCTCGATGGGCCCCCTCCCATCGACGACACCCCCGCCAAGAAGAAGGGCTGCAGCGTCGGGGAGCCCGACCTCGGCTTCTCGGGTGTCATGCTCCTGCTCTTGGCCGGCATTGCTACCCGCCGGCGCCGCGACTGACCCGCCGCACCCGAGCGAGGGTCCGTCCCGAAGCGGACCGAAGTCTCGCGCGCAGCTCAGGCTACGACGACTACGGAGGGCTGGTACGCTCGCTGCGTGTCGGATATGGACGACCCGAAGGCACTCCCGCCGCCGAAACTCCTCTTGGAGGACGCGGACGAGACCCAGCCGAGCGCGACGACCCTCGAAGAGCTGCTCGAAGACGCCAGCCGAATCCACGCCACAGCCCTCGGCGAGGGCCCCTTGGTGGGAGAGTGTCTCGACACCCACAACCCCCACCTACCGGGGCGTGTGCTGGTCCGCGCGCGCGGTGAAGACGGCGACACCGCGACCGCCTGGCTGTCGACACTGAGCGACCTGCGTATCCGAGCGGGCGATCGTGTGGTCCTCGACAAACCCCGCAACTGGCCCGAACCGGTGGTCCTCGGGGTTCTCACGACCGCCTCCAAATCGTCATCCTCAAAGGCGAGCCCTCCTCTCGACCCGGACGGACCTCATGTACAGCTCGAGCCCGGCTCGGGGCTGACCGTGGTCGGACCCAAGGGCGAGGCCCTGCTGCGACTGAGCGCGACACCGGAGGGGGACACCCGAATCCAGCTCCTGCCCGCGGGCCTCGATCTCGACGTTCACGGCAAGCTCCGATTGAGCGCCGACCGTCTCGAGCTCCGAGCTCGAGACGGCATCGACATGCGCACCGAGGGAGACACGATCGTCCGCGCCCACGTCATTCGTCTCAACTGAGCGAGGGAGTCCCATGAAGCGAAAGTTCGAGATCCTCCGCGCGACCCTCGAAGAGTTCGCGCAACAGGACGAGTTCCCGATGCTCCTCGTCGGCCTGCAGACGGACGGACTGACCTACGCCCTCCACTTTCTACAGGCCCTCGAACAATCTCTCCCCTATCACCTCGTCGCCCTGTTCTCCCAGCCCTTCCGCGCGCCAGATCCCTGGATGGACGAGATCGCCGAAGCCGTGCGCCTGCAGTTGGACTACGCCGCTCCCGCCCGAGTTGAACGTGGCGAGCCTCCTGCCCCACCACTGCCGAGCGCGCTGGGTGATCCGCGGGTGCCCGCAGCACAGCGCCTGCTCGCGCTGCTCGAGTACCTCCCCCGGCTCCTCCCTGGGCCCGACGGCTACCGAGTCGTCGTCGGCCTGGCCCCCCTCGAGTGCCACGACCTCGAGGCCTTCGCCCAGCTGATGGCGACGGTCGTCCCCCACCCCGAGCCCCCTGAGTGGATGGCTCAACTGCGCCTGGTGGTCTGGGACGACCGCGACCGGGCGCTGCTCTCGGCGGGTATCCGGGCCTGGCCCGCCGAGCACGTGCTCTACTACAGCGACGATTTCTCGGCCCCAGCGCTGAGCGACGCCCTGAGCCAGGACGCCGCCGACACGGCCCTCGCCCTCGACGAGCGCATGGGGGCCCTGACCCAACTCGCGGCTCTGGACATGGTTCACAAGCGGCACAGCGCCGCTCTCGACAAGTACGCGCTCTTGCACGAGCACTACTTCCAGACCGAACAACCCGAGCTCCAAGCCCTGAGCCTGCTCGGAGCCGGCGACACCCTACATGCCGCTGACGACCCGGCGGCGGCCAAGCTCCGCCTGCAGCAGGGCATCGCCGTGGCCATGGAACACAAGAGCCTGGCGGCCCTGGTCCCGCTCTTGCTCTCGGCCGTCGGTGTGTGCACGACCCTCGAGCACTTCGATGATGCCGAGAGCTACGCCGACTCGGGCATCAAAGTCGCTGCGGGGGCCGTCAATCCCTTCGCCTACTGCGACTTCTTCGCCCATCGAGGTCACGCCCAGGTCGCCTTGGGCAGACACGGCGACGCGGTCGCCTCCTACGACAAGGCCCGCGAGCAGTGCAAGGCCAACGCCTATCACGAGACCTGGCTGACTGTTCTCGAGCGTGAAATCGAGCTCTATGTAGCCGCCGATATGGTTGAAGAACAGCGCGCCCTCGAGCGTGAGCGCGGCCAGGTCCAAGCCATGCAACGCGAGAGCCCGCGCCACAAACCGGCCCAGGGGAGCCCCGCGTGAGCAACCGTGGGCCAGTCTCCCCGCCGTCCTCGCCCAGCCCCGCCGCGAGCCGCAGCAGTTCACAGCCCAACACCCGCACGCCCCCACCGGCGCCGCCCCTGATCGCGCCCACTGGCAGCCCGACCCTCGACTGCATGGCCGACGCCATCAACTCGGCGGTATCGCCGTTTCAAAACGCGCCTCCCGCCGAGCAGGGCGCGGCCGGCTGGGTTGCCCAGGGTCTGGGCGGGGTCCTCGGTCTGGTCGGTGCCCCCGCCCAGCTCATCGACAACGCCTTCGCCGGTCTGACCGCCCCGATCGCCGCCCTGTTCCCCTCGATGCCGGCGATTACCTTGCTGGGCATGCACATCGGGATGCTGCACACCCACACGCATCCCCCCTCGCTGATCCCCCCTGCCCCGCCGATCCCCCTGCCCAGCATCGGCATGCTGGTCGGGGCGGGCTCGATGGCGGTGCTCGGCTGCGGCCTGCCCCTGGCGCGGGCCGGCGACGTCGGCATCTCGCTGACCTGCGGGACCCTGGCCCCGCCCTTCGAGGTCTTCACCGGCTCGAGCAACGTCTTTGTCGGGGGCGCCCGCGCGGCCCGGATCCTCGACATCACCAAACACTGCGACCCGACGACCATGGGTCCCTTTGGGATCGCCATGGGCATCGCAGGGGTGGCCGCCGGCGCGGCCGGTGCAGTCGCCACGGGCCAGGCCGCCCAGGCTGCCCAGGCCGCCGCCGACGCGGCTGTGCTCGCCCTCAAGTTGCTCGCGGGAAAGGACCCGGGGCTGCCCCCAGGCATCGGCGCGCTCGTCGGACCGCCCTGCCCCACGGTGATGATCGGTGGCTTCCCCTGCCCACCGATCGGCGACATGGTGATCGGCTCGCTCATGAAGGGCCTCAAGCGCCTGGTCGCGGCGGCCAAGAAGCTCCGGGCCTCGCGGCGCTCCAACGCCAACTGTGGCGACGGCTCACACCCGATCTACCTGGTCACGGGGGAGAACTACGACCAGTTCACGGACTTCGTATCACCCGGCCTGCTGCGCTGGAAGCGGTACTACAGCACGGCCCTCGCCGCCTGTGACGGCCCTCTCGGCTTTGGCTTCCGCCACAGCTACCAACGCCACCTGGACGTCCGCCTACACCAGATCATCTTCATCGATTGGGATGGGGTCGAGCTCGAGTTCCCCGGATTCCCGCCCGGGACACAGGAGCTGCGTGAGCACGGCCATGTGCTGCGCAAACTCGGCGCCGACCGCTACGAGCTGGCCACCCGCGGCGAGCCTACCTTGGTCTTCGAGGGCGATCGCTTCGGCGAGATCCTGCCCCTGGTCGCGGTCCGCGGTGAGGCTGGTCTGCTCGAGCTCGACTACGACGCGCGAGGCTGGCTGGTCGGCTTTGTCGATCGGGCACAGGACGACTCTGAGGCCCGTCACTACCGACTGAGTCACGACGCTCGTGGTCGGATCTCGGGCTTGAGCGAGCTCGGGGCAGAGGGGGGCGCTCGCTTCGCCTACAGCTACACCGCCGCGGGCGAGCTCGACAACGTTCGCGACGCGGGCGACGGGCTGTGGGCCCACGACTACGACCCGGCCCACCGCTGGGTCCGCCAGACCGATCCGCGCGGCTACAGCTATCACTTCACCTACGACGCCCAAGGCCGCTGTATCTCGGCGCGCGGCGACGATGGGATGTGGGCGGCCGAGGTCGAGTACCTGCCCGAGAAGGGCCTGACCCTCTACCGGGAGATCGACCGGGAGATCGACGATGAGGGGGCGCGGGCGACCTGGGCGTACCACTACGACCCGGAGGGCTTCATCACCAAGATCGTCAACCCTGCCGGAGGCGCGCGCATCCGCGAGCGCGACGGAGAAGGCAAGATCGTCCGTGACATCGACCCCGGCGGCCGAGACCTTCTCTACGTCTACGACAAGGACGGGGCCAACCTCGGGCGCCTGGATCGCTTCGCCCACTTCCACCAACCCGAGACCAAGGGGGTGCAGCTCGCAGATCCGCGCGCACGCAAGTGGCCCGAGACCGCGCTCGCCCGGCTCTTCGATGGGCTGATCTCCGCCCCTGCAAACGCGGTCTCAGGGGCGACTGGGGCCCACCTCATGCTCCCCCCCGAGCTGCGGCGACTCGCGCTCGATGTGTTTCGTCTGCGGCCCGCGGGAGCCCCCCCGCAGACCCCTGTGCCGCGAGTGTGGCGGGACGCGTTGGGCCTCCCCTGCGTCGAGGTCGATGCTCGCCAGCGACGCCGTCGCATCTTCTACGACGCCGCCCGCAATCGGGTCGCCCGCCAAGATCGAGACGGTCGGATCCAGCGATGGACGACCACCCGCTGGAACCTGGAGGGCGCCCGGCTCAGTCCGTTGGACCACGAGACTCGCTACACCTACTCCAACGTCGAGCAGCTCGTCGAGCTCGTCGATCCTCTCCACAACTCCACCCGCTATGTCTACGACCGCAGCCACCGGCTGATCCAAATCTGGCGCTGTGATCGTCTCCGCGATCAGTACGAATGGGACGAGCAAGACCGCCTGCTCACCCGCCGCGACGGCGAGGGTGCGCGGATCTTCGAAAACCTCGAGTTCCACGCCAATCAGTTGGTCAGCCTCCGGCGCCTAGCCAGCGGCGACGAGCATCGTTTCGACTACGACGCCCGCGGCCGGATCACCGGGGCCTCGACCCGCGACCATGAGGTCCAACGTCGCTTTGGCCCGGGTAGCCTGCGCCTGGCGGACCTCCGTGACGGCCGGGGGCTCGAGCGATGGGTCCGGCCAGAGCGCGAGGTCGTCTTGGTGCTGGGGCGCTTCGAGTGGAGCCTCGAACACCCCCGCCCGGGCGAAGCCACGCTCTGCTCGCCGACGGGTACCCGCACCCACCTGAGCTTCGGCGATGATGGTGTCGTCGCTCGCGAGTGTGGCAACGGGACCCGCGAGTGGCTTCAATACGATGAAGAGGGCCGCCTCGAGGCTCGCCTAGCCGCCCGCCCCGAGCCTGGCGGCGGCTGGACGAGCTGGGGAGTGCGGCACCGCTACACGGGCGAGGGCGACCTGACCAGCACCGCCGACTCGGTACGGGGGACCTCGTTCTACGAGGTCGATGTCGCCCACCGTCTGGTCGCGGAGCGCGGTCCCGGGGGCGAACGGGTCACCTACACCCACGACGCCGCCGACAACCTGGTCGCCAAGCCTGGGCTCTCGCGATTGGAGATCGGGCAGGGGAACCTGGCCGTAGGCACCGCCGAAGAGATCTTCGAGCACGACGCCCGCCTGCGCATGTCGAGCCGCCGGAGCCGTGGCGGCGGCGGACAGCGCTATTTCTACGACAGCGTGGATATGCTGGTTCGGATCGAGATCGACAGGCCTGAAGGCGGCCCAAGCGAGATCTGGACCGCCGGCTACGATGCCGAGGCCCGCCGGCTATGGACGGAGTTCGAGGGTCGCAGGCGCGAGTTCTATTGGGATGGAGATCGCCTGGCCGCCGAGATCGGCCACGACGGCGAACTGCGGGTCTACCTCTACGCAGGCCACGACGCCATGGTGCCGTTGGCGTTCATCGACTACGAAAACGTCGATGCCGACCCTGCCCAGGGCCAGGAGTACCAGGTCTTCAGCGACCCCACCGGCGTGCCCCTGCACATCGAAGACGCTCGCTGCGAGATCGTCTGGTGGGCCTCGAAAGTCGAACCCTGGGGCCGGGTCGACATCCATGACAGCGCCCGCATCGAATACAACCTGCGCTGGGCAGGGCACTATCGCGACCCCGAGACCGGTCTGCACCAAAACCGTTTTCGCTACTACGACCCCGAGCTGGGCCGGTACCTGAGCCCCGACCCGATCGGCTATCAGGGCAGCGAGGTCAACCTCTACGCCTACTGTCCCAATCCCCTGGTCCAGGTCGACGTCCTCGGGCTCGCCCACAGCAACCGCAGCAACGATCCGGGGGACCAGCCAGAGGGTCCCCCCCGGCGGCCCGCGGACATGTCCGACGCCGAGCTGTCCACACACATGGACGGCCTCGCTCAAGACGCCTGGTCGCGCATGCAGCAGGCCCACACCAACGGCGACCGGACCGTGACCCTGGCCGATGGCACGGTCTTGAGGGTGACCGACTCGGGTCGCGGTCCCTGCCTCTCGGTGGTCATGGATACCCAGACCGGCGGCGTCTTTTATGGCCAAAACACCGGCAAGTCGGCGACCAACCTCGCCGAACCCCTGGCCACCAACACCAGCCGCGTGATCGCCGACCACCAGGCCAACCATCCTTCGCCCTACCAACCCGGATGGACACGCTCGATGGGTTACCCCGGCTCACACTCGGAGGTCCAAGCCGCCAGCCAAGCCCTCAACACCCGGCCTGGCTCGCAACTTTCGGAGCTCGCCATCTACAACGTCCGGACCGAAAACATCGACACCAACCCCGCTCCGCCCATGGTCCGGTGTGGGAACTGCAACCAGATTACCGACGGCGCCCGCGCCTTGACGGACTGAGGACCCTTCTGTAGGACCAAAGCGTGGCCCGCGTCCCTGCCAACGAGGTCAGCTATGCCGAGGACGGCTTCTACTACCGCGACCGGGAGCTGTTCACGGGAGTGACCTTCACCGTCTACCCGACGGGCGAGGCCCGCAGCGAGGTCGAATACCGAGACGGCCACCGCTGGGGTCCCTCGAAGGATTGGTACAAGACCGGACAGCTCGCTGAAGAGTGGAACTTTCGCCAAGGTGGCGCCCACGGGATGCAGCGGGAGTTCGAGAAGGACGGCACGCTCCTCTCCGAGGAAGCGTGCGAGCATGGAATCATCCTGTGGCGCAGGGAGCTGCAAGCTGGCGAGATGGTCGAAACCTACCGGCTCAGCGAGGAAGAACACAACCACGCGCTGCTGCTGAAGTTCCGTAAGCTCTTCAGCTTGGATCCTGATGTCGGTGCTGAGTGAGCGGCTGGCCGGGCCCCCGAAGCCCGAACCCGCACCCGGCCCCGCGCGGCCGAGCGACATCTGGCTGAACTGGTTCGACGAGCTCGCTAGCGAGCTCCTTTTGCGGCGACGATTCCGGATCGGCGACCAGGTCCACCGCCTGTGCGAGATCGAGTTTTACCTCGACGGTCCGGGACATGAAGATCCCTTCACCCATGGCGCCGCCCTCCAGCGCAGCAGCGCACGCTGGTACTTCCACCGCGCCGGCGAGAGCTACCGAGGCGGCACCTACAAGGGCCTCGACCTCAGCTTCGGCCCGGACGACGCCCACGGCGGAATCCTGATCCGGTCGCTCTGCGGTCCCGATGGTGAGGTCGTCAACGGCAGCTCTCTATGTGTCGAACACATGTTGACCTGCACCGGGATGCCCGACGTCGCCTCCCTCGACGCCGCCTTGGGCTCCCGTAGGGTCGACGATAACGACGGCCTCATGGCCCTCGAACCAGCGCCCCCCGCCGACTTGGACCGAGCGATGTGGCAGAGCGCCCGGGTCGGCCTGACCCTCAAGCGCGCAGCCCAACACCCCAGCATGGTCGACTACGTGCTCCGCCCCTACCGCTACCTGACCTCGCCCCGAAAGCTCGGGAAGGGCCGAGTCAACCTGGTCATGGACCTGCATGCCAAGGGCATGTCGGCCACGGAGATCAGCGCCATCTCCGGTAGCCCCAAGCACACCATCGACAAGTACCTCGCCGCCTACGAAGAAGGCCGAGCGATGGGCTCGAGCCGACCTCTGTGGGGCAAAGCCCTCAACAACACCGCGATCTGCCGTCTACACGGCGCGCTGGCAACCCAGCCCTGAAGTAGCCCCTCCACGCAGGTTGGCTCGGTTGGGACCTGGGCTGGGGGTTTTGGTGGGCGTTCATGCTTCGAGCAAGGGGCGAGCCCAGTTCACGCGCTGTGGGATATGGTCAGGGGCGTGGTTTGGGGAATCCTCGGCCTACAATATTCGCCAATTCCGCAAGGAGCGCAGTTGAGCCTGTTCATGTTCCCGGGGCAGGGCCCGCGCGATCCCGGCAAGCTCGTCGAGCTGCACCACCCCAACGCGGCGCTGCCGATGCTTGGGTTCAAAGAGGTGGGGTTCACGTAGGCCCTGGGACCTTTGGGATTGGGCCTCGGTTTCGCCGGTCCCAACCTTGTTTTCGGTTCGAGGTCGTTGGTCGTGACCATCACGATCTGCACCAAGTTGGGGTTCACATCGCATCTCGGTCAGCAGCGATGGCGCTGGCCTCTGCCCTGTGAACTCGAGCGCAGCGCCAGACCCCAGCCCCAAGAAGGACTCCAACCATGCC